>CALEIK010000017.1 GCA_937876195.1 uncultured Flavobacteriales bacterium | reverse complement strand
TGTCGGGGTGGCAGGATTCGAACCTGCGACCTCCTGCTCCCAAAGCAGGCGCGATGACCGGGCTACGCTACACCCCGATATTGAGAGATTCTCTGCAATATCAATGTTTATTATTTCAATCTCTTTTTTTACAAGCGTTCTTGTAAAAGGAGTGCAAAAGTAATGATTTAATTTAATTCTGCAACCATTAATCGATAGATTCTACAATCTACCTTGCGGAGAGACGGGGATTCGAACCCCGGGTACCCTTTTGAGGTACGCTTGTTTAGCAAACAAGTCCTTTCGGCCACTCAGGCACCTCTCCTTTTACTTAAAATAGCCTCCTAAGTAAGGACGGCGAAATTAGTAATTCCATCCATTTCACACAACATTTTTAATGGAAAACTTTCGTTTATTTTAATTATTGATTAGGAGTGTGATATACTTACTCGCTTCCAGAATAAGTAGCAGAAACCAAATCAAATGAAACGGTTTCAGTACTGGGCTGATAATGACACCTGTAACTATGAAACAAAGCCCAAAAAATGCATAGTTGGGTGATAAAAAACTGATAGAGCCAAGGTATCCTGCAATGAACAACAGTGTACAGCATTGGGCAATCATTTTCTTTTGGGACTTTATAGTGAGAAAAGCGAAAATTAAAATGCTCAGTGCAGCCAACAGTTTAAAGACATCCGTATAAATTCCTTCAGAAAATTGATGCATTTGAACGTCGCTCAACACAAAGGACCAGTAGATTTCATTGCCTAGAAAGCTAAAAAGACCAATGGAAAAAATTAGTAGACTTAGAATTTTTTTTGCTCTGTGCCAGTAGCTAAACTGTACTGCAACAATCAATAAAATTGCTTCGTTCAAAGGAAATGGGAAAATAAAGGCTCCTTGACTAAGATAAATGCTCAACGCGTAAAACACGATGGTCAACGCAGTAAGGAAAATTAAACGCGCTTCTTTCGTCATTTCTTTTTAGCCAACGCTTCTTCGATGTATTTGAACGTAGAAAGAATTTCTGGTTTTCCGTTGACAACGGCAATGTCGTGCTCGAAATGCGCGCTTGGCAAACCATCTTCAGTGACAATCGTCCAATTATCGTCCAGTTGAATGACTTTTTCAGTCCCCATATTAATCATAGGTTCAATGGCGATCGTCAAGCCATTCTCAATTTTTTTACCACGTCCTCGTCTTCCATAATTGGGGACTTGCGGATCTTCGTGCAATGCCTTTCCTAATCCATGTCCCACCAAATCACGCACCACACCGTATCCATGCTTCTCAGCATGTTGCTGGATGGCAAAACCAATATCACCAATCCTGTTTCCTGTTTTTGCTTCTGCAATACCCAGTTCTAGACATTCCAACGTGACCTGCAACAATTTCTTTTTTTCAGGAGATACAGTTCCAACTTCAAATGTATACGCATGATCTCCATAGTAATCTTTGTACAACGAACCACAATCTACAGAAACAATATCACCCTCTTGGAATTGTACATCTGTTGGCAGTCCATGAACCACCTGCTCGTTTACCGAGATAAGTAAGGTGCTTGGACATCCATACAATCCCTTGAATCCAGGTATTGCACCTTGTGAAATAATATAATCTTCAGCCATTTGATCCAATTCTCTAGGAGTAACTCCAGGTGCAATCATTTCTGCAACTTTTCCAAGTGTTCGGCTTACAATTTGCGCTGCTTCACGCATAATTTCAATTTCTTCAGGAGACTTGTAAATAATCATGTGCTGATTTAAAAAATTCATTGCTGCAAAGATAACTTAAACTTAATAAATCGCTTTTTCATTTTATTTTTATATACATTTATTTTGCTAAAACTTAAAGATCATACCTTAACAACACACTATACCATTGAAATTTTCGCAAGTACCATTTGTTTTTTTAGCGCCCTTTTTGATGCTGGGAATCCTGATTTTTGATCAAGAAATAGCAGCGTTGAATTCTTCGATTTGGCTCCTAGGGATTGGGATTCTTGCGTATGTGTTTCTCTCATTTGTTTCATTTTCTAAAATTGAGTGGATTAAACTGATTGCTCTATTTACTGGAGTGGTAGCAGTTGGGGGAATTTTAATTGCACTGAACAGAGATGTATCACATCCAATTCATAAAAATAGTTCGGTCATTGTCGAAGTAAAGGAGATCAATCAACCAAACGAGGCATGGCGCAAAGCTATTTGTTTGACTTCGAGCATCGTGAATGGTGACACAACGTATGCACATACAGAAAGAGTACTCGTATTCTTTAAATCTGATCAAATTCAAGCGGGAGATCTGTTGATGTTGAATGCCAATTTTTCCTCTATTGAAAATGAGAACAATCCTGGTGAGTTTGACGTGAAGTCCTTTTGGAACAATAAGAACATCTACCAAATTGGTTTTGTGAGCGAGAGTGACTTTCGACTGATGGAGCACAATGAACCGAATTATTTTCAACGATTTTTTCATTCAGTACGTGATAAATTGGCATTTCAGCTTTCACAATCGCTCGATAGTGAAGCGCTAGGAGTTGCAACTGCACTTTTGTTGGGTGATAAACAATTACTATCTGCAGAAGTGAGGACTCATTTTAGCAATGCGGGAGCGATGCATGTTTTAGCGGTGTCTGGTTTGCATGTGGGTATTGTGCTTTACTTACTGATGTTCATTCTGAGCCGATTTCCAAGGATTCTTTCAAAAAGAAGTGCAGTGATTATTGCTGTGGTTGTGATTTGGGTTTACGCCGGCGTAACGGGATTTTCTCCTTCGGTAATTCGAGCAAGTTTCATGTTTTCGATGCTGGTATTAGCACAACTTTCAGGACGAAATTTCAATGCAATGAATGTACTATTCTTTACAGCTTTTGTGCTTCTGGCATTCAATCCACTCCTAATTTACGATATTGGTTTTCAGCTTTCGTATTTGGCAATGGTAGGTATTTTCTTATTATATCCGGTGGTTTCGACCTTGTTCTATATTGAGAATAAATGGATCCGAAAATTATGGGAAGGAACCGCTGTTGGAATTTCTGCTCAAGCATTCACTGTACCGCTGACTTTGTATTATTTCCACCAGTTTCCTAATTATTTCATTCTTACGAATATTGGAATGATGATTTTTTCTGGTGTTCTTTTAGGTGTGGGATTGCTATTTTTCGCAGTTCAGTGGTCGAGTTATTTACTAATTGCTGTTGGGTGGATTTTGAAAGTTGGACTTTTGCTCATGCTCTATTTTGTGCAGTTCATTGATTGGATCCCTGGAAGTGTAGCGAGAGGGTTTACGCTATCATCCAGTTTGGTTTCACTGATTTACTTTTTAATCATTTGCGCCATTTTCTTGCCATTGAAGCGAATAAAACTTTCTGTCTTTGCAACAATTTTGATTGTATTCGTTGTGCTCCAATGGGAGCGCTATCAAAATTTGGACTCCAACGAATTGGTGGTGTTTAATGCCGATGATGTGGTGATCTCTATCAAGAGCAAAGACAAGATTTATTGTTTTCATGGGGCAGTAGAGGATAAGGTGAAAAAGGTAAAAATGCTGATGCAGAATTATAGAGCTGTGCGTCCAGGTAAGGTACAGTATTTTCCATTGAAAGATGGCACAACGGAGTTTAATTACGAGGGCAACAAGGTAAAATTTCACAAGGATAAATATGGTGTTGATGTCCAAGGTGATGAGGTGTCATTTTATCTTAGAACAGGGTATTTGGCCAGCTATGTTGAACTGGATAACGTTTTTGATATGTCCTATTTGGCTAGCAGTGAAGGGCGCCATAATTTAGAACAGGGTGCAGCTGTGATCGCTTTGAATTAATTGACTCTGGTTCAAGGTTAGTTACAGTTTTCAACATATTTTCACATTTCACTTCTTATACATCTTGTTCATTTTTAACATAAATTACAAAGCAAGAATGGCAATAACACCAAATTTGAGCCGTTGGGATTACTGAGAATAATAGTATTCTAAACTAAAAGCTTAAGAAAAGTCAATCGAAATGAAAATTTTAATACACAAATTATTATGAGTATAGCGAAAAAGATTACAAGTACAATAGCGATGACATTGGTCAGTGGAGCAATGTTATTTGCACAAACAGAAGAAAAAAAAGAAACAGTATCGAATGAAGAGTTAAAACAATTTGCAACTGCATTTCAACAAGTTCAAGTGGTAAATCAAACCGCTCAGAAAGAAATGGTTGAGACCGTTGAATCGAAGGGTTTGACTGTAGAAGAATACAATGAGCTTAGTCAAGCTGTTCAAAACCCAGATCAGAAGGTCGACGCATCAGAGGAGAAATTAGTAACCTTTGAGCAAACATCCAAGGGGATCAACGAGATTCAAGTTGCGGCTCAGGAAAAAATGCAAAAGGAAATTGTGAATTCTGGATTAACCATAGAACGTTATCAAGAAATTGCGGCAAAATTGCAGACTGATCCAGAACTGCAACAAAAAATTCAGAAGTATATACAAGGCAGTCAGGGTAATGGATAACATTCCGTGACGGGTTCTGTTTTCAAGAAAATAGATTGACTTTAAGAAAACAGAGCGTTTAGCATATAAAAGCAAAAAGTCCATGTGAAACTCACATGGACTTTTTGTATAGGGCTACTTGATCGTTCTACCTGTTTAACATCACAGGCATCACTAACATTAGTATATCTTCATTTTCATTTGATTCGGCAGGCATTAAGAGTCCAGCGCGACTTGGTTCACTCATTTCTAAGCGTACTTCGGTCGTATCGAGATTATTCAACATCTCCATTAGAAAACGCGAATTAAATCCAATTTCCATATCCTCACCTGAATAATTACACGTCAGCCGTTCGTTGGCTTCATTTGCGAAATCAAGATCCTCTGCTGACAGTGCTAATTCAGAACCTGCAAGCTTCAGTTTAATCTGATGCGTCGTTTTATTAGCGAAAATGGATACACGCTTGATTGAGCTCAAAAACTGAATGCGATCAATTGTCAGTACATTCGGATTCTCCTTTGGAATTACAGCTTCGTAATTAGGGTATTTTCCATCAATCAATCGACAAATTAACACGATATCATCAAATGAGAAAACCGCGTTGGATTCGTTGTATTCTAATTGGACATCTTCGTCACCTGACAAGTTGCTTTTAAGTAGATTTAACGGCTTTTTTGGTAAGATGAACGATGAACTGCCTGATGCTTTTGAGTCGGTGCGTGTGTAACGCACCAATTTGTGTGCGTCCGTAGCAACGAAAATGATGCTTTCTGGTGAAAATTCACAGAATACGCCACTCATGACTGGGCGTAAATCGTCGACACCAGTCGCAAATAAAGTTTTATTAATCGCATTGGAAATGATACTTCCAGAAAGGCGAATGGAATTTGAATTATTCAATCCTGGCGTACGTGGAAAATCATCTCCGTTGTATCCAACCATTTTTGATTTACCATTATCATACGCAATTTCTACTGCGAAATTCTCCATGTTTACCAAGAAGGTACAAGGTTGATCTGGTAAGTTTTTCAATACATCCAACAATAGTTTTGCAGGAATTGCAATTTTCCCTTCTTCCTTCGCTTCAACTTCCATTGAAGTACGCATGGTAGTTTCTAAATCCGAAGCAGAAACGGTTAATCGTCCATCTGCAATTTCGAATAGAAAATTATCCAAGATAGGTAATGAGTTGCTCGTGCTTAGAACACCCGAGATTCCTTGAAGGTGTTTTAGTAATGATGCGCTTGATATTACAAAATTCATTTTGAAACAATTGTTTTGATTACCAAAACTATCAATTTCAAGCTGAATTCAAGGCGTTCATTACTGCCTTTTTATCTTTAGTTATTAACAAATTGTTAGCTACTTCTTGAGCATCCCATCGTGGGTTTCCAACATAGATATATCCATTGGAAAGTAGATGTGTCCCATGAGCAAAGGGTTAAATACAAAATACTGACATTTCACTAGTTGTCCATTGGGTAACTCGCACCAAAAACGGTTCCGGTCAGGATTCTCATATTCAACAATCCCCTGCTGCGTAACTTCCTTTTCTAAAATTCGAAAACACCTTAGTTTTGTCGTTTTATTATTTGTTTCTGTCACCTTTAATATGCAAAAGGGTGTAGTTGCTTTTAAGCTATCTGCCTGCTTTTCATTGAGCTCGTAATTGGGGATTTCGAAGTGAATTTTCTTGTAATTATTCAAGTAACGAAAAATGTTTGCCGTATCTACGTTGTGCAATAATTTATTCTGCTGATATACCTTCATATCAAAACCTTTTTTCGCGACAGTAAAACTTCGCTCTGGCTCATCATTGAACTTCACTTCTACTTTTGAGAGTTTGTGAAGTGGAATACTGAAAATATTGGTACACTGCCATTTGCCAGGATCGGCAAAAAATCGTGGTTCGATGATCCCGTGCATGCCTTTTATTTTCATAATCACAGGAAAATCACTTTTACCACCTTCTTCAGAATCTAACAACATAATTTGTCCGTAGTGATCTGGTGTGGGAGGTCCCATGTACCATGTTTTGGACCATTCACCATTTTGATAGATGTCCACACGTGTATGTTGTACAGAGATCAACTTGTTATACTTGGTAAGTGAACTGTCGGATAAATACCCCTTAAATTCAATGTTTTTAAAAGCATCCAACATAAATTCGACACTCTCTTGTACCACGCAGTTGCCATCTTTGTCGGTCCATTCTTCGCCGCTTTTAACAACTTCAAATGTGCGTCCAAAGGCATCAGAAATGATAACGCGGTCCACTGTGCTAACATCATCAACAGCAAATTCAATCAAACGTAAACTAGGATCCGAACTCCCACTGCTATTCATGAGTCGATACGTAAAGATGCTCAACCCAATAACCACAATTAAACCTATGACAAGTGCTACTATTTTTCTCATGTTCTTCTAATTATTTTGCGTATTTCCGAGTTCGTATAAAGTTGATGATGAATGCGAAGGCTAGAATGATGAGAATCGGCAGTCCAATGTTCAATACTTTGTAAAACCCAGCTTCGTTTTTTACTTTTTCCATGTCAATTTCATGGATATCAATTTGGCGACTTCGAATGTCCAACACCGAATTATCACCCATCATATAATCTGTCAAGTTTTGAAAAAATTCCTGGTTTCCGAAAAAGTGAGGGATATTAAGGTTGATCAAGTCTTCACTGAACTGCAGATCATTAATCGGTTTAGGTTTGTACATGTAACCATCGCCCAACTTTGTTGGCATGGAATCGTATTTATTTTCTAGAAGACGTCCGTTTCCAATGAGAAACACTTTTCCTTCAACTTTACTTGAATCAAGTACTTCAGCATTCTTTGTGTAAGCATCCGAAATTCTATTTCTAAAATGCGACCTGAACATCCCTTCTGCTAGTCCTGCAATACATTTTTTATTCGATTCATCGTTTGGATTGGAAACCAGTTCAGGGTTCTTTCCGTAATTCAGTGGAAGCATCAAGTTTACTACAGGTGCAAGTCCTGTTACAGCGGAATTGCTGCTTGAAGTCAATATGGGTGTCATCGCTACTTTAGGGTTTTCACCCACAAACTGAATTTCACTCGTGTATTTCAATGAAACGGGTTCCACATTTCTGGCGATGGGGTGATTGGTCGGTGTCGCAAGAACATTAAAAAACCAAGGAATCATCGACTGTTTGGCCAAGGGGAGCGCCATTGGAACGCAGCGCGCATCCATCACATAATTCGAATTGAGCTTCATGCCATAATCGAACATCATATCGTCGATTTTTAGCTTGTCGTAACGTGTCGTATGCGTTTGTCCCGTTCTTTTCAGCGTATCTTCGTCGATCTTTAATGCATCCAAAAAGCACATCAATCGACCTCCGCGCATTAAAAACTGATCAATCACAAATAAATCTTTTGCGCTATAACGTTCTCTAGGTCGTGCGATAATTAATCCATCTACATTGTCCAAAGCGGCAATGGAATCATTGATTGTAATGTCTGCGATGGCATAATAAGGTGAAATCAATGCGCGTACACGTTGCGTCTGAGGAAATGTCAACTCACCGTGACCGTGTAAAAAGGCAATTCTTGGTTTTTTGACTTGTGTGACTCTTCTCAACGAGCTGATCAACATGTATTCCAAATTGTTGATGGAATTTTGGATCACGTCCTTCATGTTGTTCAACTGATAAGGACTGCCCGATTTTGATCCAGGCAATAATTGCACGCTGTGCACAGTAGAACCACCATATTCTAGAATTGCTCCAGGCCACACCATCATCTGCGTTTGAGAACCATCTTCCATGTACACCAATTCCATCGGAAGAATTCCCTTTCCTTTCGCAAAAAGCTGATCGAACAGTTCTTGTTGCTCTTTTTCTGTGCCTTCATTTGGATTGATGAACTGGTATTCAATTCTATTTCCAGCGTATTGTTTGAATTCTTTCAGTTTGTCTTCAACGGCATTTTTAAAGTGGTTTAAATCCGCAGGTAAATTTCCAGCCAGATAAATTTTGATGTTAATTCTGCTATTGAACTTGTCCGTATCCTCCAAAAATGTAATGGTACCGTCAGCCAATGAAAAGCGTTTGTCAGCTGTCATGTCATACCGTTGGTAGACAAATGAACTGATGATATTGATAAGTAACAACGCAACAATGACGATCGTTAAAAACGTCCAGTTGTAAAATCCTTTGATTATTTTTCCTTTCTCAGCCATCCTTATTTTTTTAGTGATTTAATCACTGTCAAAGCAGCGTAGATGAACAATACGATTACCGATAAAAAGTAGACAATATTTTTAGTATCAATCACACCGCGCTGAATTCCTTCGTAGTGGTAAGTCATTCCAAAATACTGGATCACAGAATCAAATTCTCCCATCAAGTTGTATGAACCAAGTAATGCCAATCCACCAATTTGAGGCATGAACAGCCAACAACAAAACAACGCTAGAATAAACGCAACAATTTGACTGCTCGTGAGGGCTGATGCAAAAATTCCAATTGCAACGAATGCGGAACCAATTAGAATCAAACCAATGTAGGACGTGATTGTCGCGCCATGATCAAATGATTCACCTTCTAAAGCTAAACTCTTCATGGAATAGTAATAAACAAGTGTCGGAAGAATAGCAATGAGCATTAACGTAACACTTGCGAAGTACTTGGCGAGGATAATTTTTAAGTCGGAAATAGGACGTGTAAACAACAACTCCATCGTTCCAGTTCTTCGTTCTTCTGCAACAGAGCGCATCGTAATCGCGGGAATGAGGATCAAGAAAATAATCGGTGATGAATTGAAGAAAGGAATTAGATCGGCTTCAGTTCCTTCCAGTAAATTAGATGGAGTAGAGGCTACCCAGTGCATAATTCCTGACGCAATCAAATAAATAAGGATAAACACGTATCCAATGACGGAACTTAAAAAACTTCTGATTTCTTTGAAATATAACGCTTTCATTCGCTGGTTTGAATATTCACCTCAAAAATAAGATTTCTATTTGATTCTTACCGCTGAAAATGGTGAAGTACCCACTTCATTTATTAAGATGTGATTGTTTAAAGCTGTATTTCGTTAAATTTTCGCACAAATGTGAATGGTAAAATCAAAAGTCCTCCCCCTGCACCCCCTCCAAAGGGGGAATTTTAATTCATCTCCGAATGTTAGCTTGTTCAGTCTTTTAGCCAGTCGTAAATAGTAAGTTAAAAATGAAATGGATTCGGAGCGTTTCCCCCTTTGGAGGGGGTGCAGGGGGAGGACCTGTATTTAAATTACTATTGTCCCAGCATTGAAAGGCGAAAATCTATTTCTCAAATCCATTAAAATACGCCTGGACACTCCAAGCCTCAGGTTTTGCATTAAACCAAGGCTTGATGGTGGGCCACACTTCGCCGAAAGTGGTTGAATTGCGGTAACTGTCGAGCGCTTCTTGCGATTCCCAGTGACTGTAGGTCATTACAACCCAAGGGCGATCAACGTCTTGATACAACTTCATCCCAAAACATCCTGGAAATTCATTTACGCGGTGTTTGATCGTTTCGAAAAACGTTAAAAAATCATCAATGCGATTTTCTTCAAACTCCAGTTTCACAATTCGAGTGATCATTAGAAGAGTGATTCGAGGGTTTCTCTAGAGCCTTTTGGTGTAAACTCAATTCGAATCATGTCCTGTAGATGCAGTCCAAACAATTGTTCTGCTCCACCAGTACTTCCATTGGCTCCACGGTTAATGGCAATTTCGAGGTAATCATTTTCATTGAAAACGGCCACTTTTTCACCTGGCATCACTTCGTTGTACGAATTGGATATTACATCGATGAAATAATCGCGTTTTTTGAAGAGGATCGTAAACGGTGCATTTTTTCCAACACGATCGAACAGACTTCTGTGCACGTTTGTGATTGCGTTTCCATAATTGTCAATGTGAATGATATGCCCTCGGATGATGTTCGTGTCTGAAACTGCTGCCAATGAAAGCGCATTTTTATATCCTTCCATGGGGGAAGCAATTTTATCGACTGACTTTCCATTCAAAATTTCGACTCCAGCAGCAACAAGCATGTTTTTGGTAGGAAACTTAAATAAATTCGGATTTGAAAGTACATCGTCTATTCTCCAAAAAGAATCAGGTTGATTTTCCTGCAAGAAAGCACCGAAGAATCCGTTGTCATTGGAAATAAAATATTGGTCCTTGTACACCAAAATCGAGGGGAAGGAACCATCTGTTCCCGCGAAATTCACAATCGGCTCACTATCAACACCAATGATGTGAACAGTTTTCTCTGGAAAATCACTGAAACATGAACGCAACAAAAATGCTGCTTCTGAAATATCAAATGGTTTGACCGCGTGGGAGATATCAACAATATTGACGTTTTTAACACGACTGAGCAGGCTTCCTTTCAACGCTGCCACGTAGTGGTCATTGAGGCCCATATCAGTTGTTAACGTTATTATACCCATTGTGAATAAATTCAACGCGCAGTGGCGAATAATTTTCCTAAATTTGAACCAAAAATAAGGTTAATCTAGGTATTATTAAAGATACATAAACTAAAATATTCAATTGCTAGAAAACAACATTGAAATTAAGGGAATTAATCCGGCGGAGTTGTTCGGAGTGAATAACGAGAAATTGAAACACATTAAATCGTTTTTCCCAAAGCTTAAAATCGTTGCGAGAGGTAACGTTTTAACGATTGCAGGTGACAAGCAAGTCATGGATGAATTTCAAAAGAAGTTCGATTTAATCTTGCGCCACTTCCACAAATTCAACAGTCTTACCGAGAATAATATTGATAATTTGATGTCGGAAGGTGGTTCCTCATTGCTGGACTCACAAGAAAATAACAATGTTCTCGTTCACGGAAATCACGGCGCTAAAATCATTGCGAAAACAATCAATCAGAAAAAGTTGGTTGAAGCGGTGAGCAAGAATGATATGGTGTTTGCGGTCGGACCTGCGGGAACGGGGAAAACCTATACGGCTGTAGCACTCGCAGTGCGCGCTTTAAAATCTAAGGAAGTCAAACGAATTATTTTAACGCGACCGGCAGTTGAAGCAGGAGAAAATCTTGGGTTTTTACCAGGAGATTTAAAGGAGAAATTGGATCCTTACCTCATGCCATTGTACGATGCCTTGCGTGACATGATCCCTGCTGAAAAACTGGCAGACATGATTGAATTTGGCATAATTGAAATTGCACCATTGGCGTTTATGCGTGGTAGAACATTGGACAAAGCATTTGTTATTTTGGATGAAGCGCAGAACACAACAACCATGCAAATGAAGATGTTCCTGACACGGATGGGGATCACAGCAAAATTTGCAATTACTGGCGATATGTCCCAAATCGATTTACCGAGAAAGCAACGATCAGGATTGGCGTATGCACTTGATGCACTGAAAGATGTAGAAGGTGTGGAAATTATTCGCATGGGTGAAGCAGACGTTCTTCGTCACAGCTTGGTGCGAAAAATTATCTCGGCGTTTGAGCAAATGGAAGAAAAAGAAAAAAACGATAATAAAGAGAATAATGACAATCAATAGTGGCAATGCGATAACTGAAAGCACCTTTCATTTTAAGGGGCAGACAAAAGTATACAATGGAAAGGTACGTGACGTATACACGCTCGACAATGGTCTATTGGTGATGGTAGCATCGGATCGAATTTCCGCATTTGATCACATCTTGCCGAAGGGAATTCCCTACAAAGGACAGGTCTTGAATCAAGTTGCAACGCTTTTCTTGAAAGCAACGGAAGATATTGTTCCAAATTGGTTATTGGCTACGCCAGACCCATCTGTTGCGGTTGGTTATGCGTGCGATCCTATTCGCGTTGAAATGGTGATCCGTGGGTATATGTCCGGTCACGCAGCACGTGAATACAAAGCAGGAAGAAGGATTCTTTGTGGGGTTGAAATGCCAGAAGGGATGAAGGAAAACGATAAATTTCCAGAACCGATTATTACACCTGCTACAAAAGCGGAAGAAGGACACGATGAAGATATTTCACGCGAAGACATTATTTCCAAAGGAATTGTCCCCGAGGAAATCTACGTGCAATTAGAGAAATACACGCGTGCGTTGTTTCAACGAGGAACTGAAATGGCTGCTGAACGTGGGTTGATCCTTGTCGATACAAAATACGAATTTGGTATCCGAGACGGAGAGGTAATCCTTATTGATGAAATTCACACACCCGATTCTTCGCGTTATTTCTATGCTGATGGGTACGAAGAAAGACAACGCAACGGTGAAGAACAAAAGCAGCTTTCGAAAGAATTTGTGCGCCAATGGTTGATTGAAAATGGATTTCAAGGATTGGAAGGTCAAACAATGCCTGTAATGCCTGATGAATTCGTTGAAGTGGTTTCTGAACGCTACATTGAATTGTACGAAAAAATCACAGGAAACGCTTTTGAGAAATCCGATACTTCGAACATTACCGAGCGCATTCAAAAGAACGTGGATCGGTATTTGGCGAGCTTGTAGGGATAGTTAACTTCAGTTAAAAAGTTCCGGGCATCTTTATTGCTTTATTACTTTAATCCGTGCTTGTTTTTCACCAGAATATATACACAAGGTATATTGCCCAGGATTGCCGTTAATGTCTATATTAAATTCATTAGTATCATTAAAGAAATTAGATGATATCGTTTTACCATTTATATCTAATATTTGAATTTCAATTGAGCTAAAACTAGAGCCAAGCGAGACTGTAATTGTTTTTTTTGTAGGATTTGGGAAAGCGGTAAGATCGTATCCAAAATTATTTTCCAGAATTCCAAGATTACTGATTGTTATGCACTCTGACGTATCAGTGCAACCATTTTCAATTATTTGAACAGCATAACTTCCATTTTGTTGAATTATATATGACTGATCTATTGCTCCATTTATAATATTATAGCTAGTATCACAGTAAAGCCATTGATACTCTCCAATTGTTGAGTTAGCTTGAAGGGTAGTATCACCGAGCTGTATTACGGAGTTGTTTACGTTGGTAACAACAAGGTTAAGAGTTATGATAGAATCACAACCCAAGTCATTAGTTAAAATCCAGGTCGGCGTACTGGTACTTGTAGTATAAGTATTCCCATCCATCCACTGCAGGCTATCACAAGTATAATGTTCGTCTATTAAGCTGGAAATCTCATTAATAGTCAAATCAACTGTTAATATACTATCGCAATACATAGAATTCAGAACTGTATCATTATATATTCCACTGGTCGTCCATAAATAATTTCCACTTGGAGAGATATATTCTTCACAAGCGATAATATTACTATTACTTGATGTCGAATTACATTGATTTAACTTCTGAATAAAAAGTTCACTTCCATTACTATATTGAATATCTGAGTTTCCGTCAGGATTAAAGTCAACATTTCCACAGAAGCTACCTGTAACATAAACTATACTGGATCCTAGAGTAACAACGCTGTACCCTTCATCATCATATTCATCTCCAAATGTTCTTACCCACTGAAAATTACCAGAACTATCTAATTTATGTATAAAAACATCTGAGTTTGATCCAAGTGAAGGCATAGCTTCGTGAATGTCAGTTCCTAACCCAGGATCAAAATCAACTGATTCTCTGAATTGCCCAGTGGTATAGACACTGCCTGTAACATCTGTGGATACTCCCCAACCGACTTCGTTAGATGAGCCACCAAATGTTCTTGCCCAAAGGAAATTTCCATTTGAACTCAATTTCTGCACAAAAACATCACTCATGGAAATCGCTTCATGTACATCTGTATTAACACCAGGATCAAAATCCATCGATTGACTGAATCTACCTGTTGATATGACATTACCCCATGGGTCACATGTTATATCTTCTAGGCGTCCAGAAGCATTATCACCACCAATTGTCTTAACCCATACAAAGTTGCCATCGGACGTAAGTTTTAAAATGAACATATCCCAATCTCCCAGAGCATTTACGATTGATACAGAAGGGCTAGGGTCAAAATCTACGGTGTCTCCAAATATACCGCCAACATAGATATTATCGTTCAAGTCTCTTGTAATACATAGAGCTCGATCCGAATTAATACCACCAAAGGTGTGCGCCCATAGAAAATTTCCGTCTGTATCAAGACACAAAGTATAAAAATCATTCCCTCCATTAGATGTGTAATTACTTTGAGAAGGGCCTGGGTCTAAATCAATTGTACCGTGAAAATTTCCAGCAATACATACATTTCCTAGCGAATCTACAGAAAGCCCACCTACAGTATTTGATCCAGAAGAGCCAAATGCTTTACTCCACTCTATGTTACCAAGAGTATCTAATTTTAGCACGAAAACATCACTACCAGGACCATTTGAAGAGTATTGAAGAACTGAACCGCTCACGTTGAAGCTGATGCTATCAGAGTACTGCCCTACCATATATAATGCTCCAAATTCATCTAAATCCATTTCCACAACAAAATCGGTACTGAATCCACCATAGCTCTTGCCCCATATAAAGTTCCCAAACATATCAGTTTTAACAATACATAAATCGGACGATCCCACTGCTGTATGTAGGTCTGATCCAGTTCCAAAATCCAAATCTACTGTGCCAGAGTAATTACCGAGAAAATATAGGTTATTGTTATTGTCTATAAGTATGTCCCTACCACCATTGACTCCTGATGTTTCCAATGTCTTTGTCCAATCGTATGTTGGGTTTTGAGCAATAGATTTCCCTACTAGTGTTAATATGGCAGCTGTTATTAGAATCAATGATTTTTTCATAAATTAAATTTTAATATTGCCATATTGAGTGTGAAAGCTTCTAATTAATGGCTAAAAAGAATAATTAAGACAAATTTTAACTATAAAATACATCTTATTTTCAATGATAAATTTAGGTAATTATTTTCATATTAAACAATATGTTCACTACACGATTTCCTAAAACTCACTTTATAAAAAAGGTAGATGTTTTATGCTATGCATGTAATTTTGACCAGTAACCAATAGGAATTATCAGAAGTTAATTTGATTTTCATGGTGAAACGGTTAGTTTTTTTATCACTTGCATATTGTTCCCCGAAATTTCAATCAGATAGTTTTCCGGCTTCAGATGCTGAATGTCAATCTCATGAATTGACTCCTTTGAATGTTTCGCAACAACGCGTCCTTGCATGTCTGTGATAGTGATATTCGTAATTATGTTATCCGTTTGAATAAACAAGTGATCTTGCGCTGGATTGGGGTAGATGATTAGCTCAACCGCGTTATTTTCTACTATCGAATTCGTGCCCGACAATTCATATTGACTGAAGAATCGCCATATTTCAACACGTGCATCAAAATCCATGCAGATGACATCTGTCGAGCTCGGCATTGGTGAACCTGGCCAGGTGTGTTCTCCACCCGTCACTTTGAACAATTCTACCGTATGACCATCAGTGCCGTTTTCGTACAAGTAGCGTTCAGCCGTCGCACCGTCACCTGTGTCAATATCGGGAACCGCTGTAATGACTGGTGTCAAGCTACAGTTATTAAGTGTCGCCCAAAAAAGGGAAACATCTTCAATGGCAATCATGGTTGAATTTCCAGCATAGGGATTTACTCCATCTTCTGTCCCGTGAATATGCATGGTGGGAATAGGATTGGCAGGATTACACGTGTTGTACGTGCTTGTCGACATGGAGCCAGTAACTCCTGCAATTGCAGCAAAACGATCACTTTGACACGCCAAGGTATAACTCAAAAAACTACCATTTGACATTCCCGTGCAGTAAATTCGATTCTGATTGATTGTGTACTGAGCAGAAATGGTATCAATCAGCGCTTCTATAAAACCGATGTCATCGACACTGCTTGGAATTTCGTCGCCATAGTTCCAAAAAGAGATCCCAAGAAAAGTTGAACCATCTGGATGAACCACAATAAAGTTCGCAGTATCAGCAATGGGTCTAAAGTCACGGTATTGTGCAAAATCACTTCCACTTGAACTTGTTCCGTGCAAGCCAATTACCACAGGTACAGCATTTCCAGGGACGTATGATGCGGGGACGTAGAACGAATAAGTTCGCGTAATTCCATTATGAACGAAGGAGTTACTTATCGTCGTTTGTGTCCATACCGAAGAAGTGATTGACAACAATGCGATTAGGATGAATGCGTTTATTTTCATTGTCTGTTTTTATGTTCAGCAAAGGTCAAAACGTAACCGTTATTGTCTTTGATAGAGAATTCTGTTGCACCGTAAAAAGTAGTTTCAAGTTCCTTTAAAATCGGTACATGTTTTTTTATCCTGTCGTGGTACTGCTCAATATCTTTAAGTTGAATATACAGCAACAACGATCCTCCATCTGTTCTTGAAATTTCTGGTAAGTCTGTGCCTAAACTCTCAAATGTCTGAAACATGAAGTTCACACTTCCGTTGGTCATCATCGCCCATACCAAATCACCCTCATCAGGAACCCTCATGGTCAACTTAAATTCAAGGTGTTCATAAAATTTTACGGTTTCATTAATGTTGTTAACGAATATATTCGGTGTAATTGATTCCATAAGATTTGATCTAGTTGATTCGAAAAATACGAATAAAATTATTATTGAATATCGAATCGCTCCTGCCTGTTGTGCCGACTAGGTTAGACAGGGAATAGCATTGCATTGATTTTTTGCTTATATTGCATTCAACCATACCATCAAATTCTACGTTACTCAATAAAAGTAAATTATGAAGTCTACTCTACTAGCCATTGGATTCTTGCTTTTCACCCTGAATACTCATGCACAATTGACCAACGCGGAAGTGTACGACTTCGAGGTTGGAGATGTTTTTCAAGTGAAATATGGAGGAGGTTTTCTTGTTGTAACCGATACGATAATAGGGAAGGATTATTCACCAACACTTGATACAATTTTCTACACGATCGATCGGCTTCAATATTCTGCTCAGACAGCATCGTATAATGAATCAATAGTGATACAAGAAGTGACAAACCTAACTTTACCTGCTACACATTATACTTATTATTATACTTGTCTTCCCGCAACTGACTCAAGTTTTATGGGAAGTTGTGGTGAAGATATTTGGAGGCATCATTCCAATGCAGATGAAACTTGTTTTGAGGGACCCACGTGGTATTCGGATCTCTATCGCGGACTTGGTGGCCCCTATTACTATCGGTACGACCCTTCGGAACCAGGTTTTACGACATATACAAAAACACTTACCTATTACAATTCATCTCAATATGGTGAATGTGGGACTCCACAAATCTATACGGGAATTGAGGAGTTATCCCAATCTCAAATTCAAGTTTCCCCGAATCCGATACAAAGTCAAACAACAGTTTATTTTGATGATTTTATAGCTAAAGAATATCAACTCAATCTGTATTCACTGTCAGGTAAAATGGTGGTTTCAGAAGTGATACCTTCGGGTACGAAGGAACATATCTTGAACTGTGAACCACTGCAGAATGGGATGTATATGCTTTATGTAATTGGTGATGGCAGTTCTTGGGCGAAGCGGATTGTTGTCGAGTAAGTGGTTGCTTTTATCGCAAAGGGACACAAAGGTGTATGGGAATTGTCTTTGCGAACTTGCTTTGCCAGTTTCACACTAACTGATTTTTGGCGTTAAGTATTAATTTCTTACTGTCTTTTTCCTTTTCACTGGCGCCTTTGCGGTAAAACCTCAACAATAAAGTCCGTGAAAAAAAAACACCATCCCCTTGTATCCAATTGATATTTTTCACTAACTTAATACAAGAAGTTCTGCTTCGAGTAGTAAATAATTTAACCTAATTAGTCACAAAAATGTTAGTAAAAACCTATGGCGCAGCCGTGTTCGGAATAGATGCCACCACCATCACAATTGAAGTGAATTTAGCACAGGGAATCAATTTTTTTCTTGTCGGATTACCGGACTCCGCAGTCAAGGAAAGTCAACAGCGGATCAAAGCCACCTTCACAAACAACGGCTACAAATATCCTGGAAAGGAAATCACCATCAACATGGCGCCTGCAGATATCCGCAAGGAGGGTTCCATCTTTGATTTACCTATCGCGATTGGAATTTTAGCAGCGAGTGAACAACTTCCCATCGAAGAGCTGGATCAATACATCATCTTGGGAGAACTATCCTTGGATGGACATTTGAATCCGCTCAAAGGAGTGTTGCCCATTGCTATAAATGCAAAGAAGGGAGGATTCAAAGGATTAATCATCCCCGCTGAAAACGGAAGGGAAGCCGCCATGGTAGATGGATTGGATGTTATTTGCGTGAACCACATTTCCGAAGTCGTTGATTTCTTGAAAGGAGATAAAACTATTGAACCGCTCCGCATTGATATTGAACAAATTTTTAATTCAGCACAGCGGAATCTAGGAGTTGATTTTAAAGATGTGAAGGGTCAAATGGACATCAAGCGCGCGTTTGAAATTGCTGCTGCTGGTGGACATAATGTCATTCTTATTGGTCCTCCGGGTGCAGGAAAATCAATGTTAGCAAAGCGCTTACCGACCATTTTACCGCCTATGTCCATGGAAGAATCTCTCGAATCGACGAAGATTCACTCTGTTGCTGGAAAAGTCAAAAGTGATCAGGGATTAATCACTGAACGCCCATTCAGAAAGCCGCATCATACGATATCCGATGTCGCCCTCGTGGGAGGAGGTGGTTACCCACAGCCGGGCGAGATTTCCTTGGCGCACAACGGTGTCTTATTCTTAGATGAATTACCTGAGTACAAACGTACGGTGTTGGAAGTGATGCGCCAACCAATGGAAGATCGAACTGTCACGATTTCTCGCGCAAAATTCACCGTTGATTACCCAGCGGGATTTATGCTTGTGGCGGCTATGAATCCTTGTCCATGCGGGTATTACAATCACCCTGATAAAGAGTGTTCGTGTGGTTCCATGGTCGTACAACGTTATTTGAACAAAGTCTCGGGTCCATTGTTGGATCGAATTGATTTGCATGTGGAGGTCACTCCTGTGAATTACGATGAATTGGCAAACGATGTCCCGAAAGAGGGGAGTGAAGAAATCCGAAGCCGTGTGATGAAAGCACGTTTAATTCAAATCAAGCGGTTCAGTGCAACGCAGTCCGAAGAACAACCAGAACGTATCTACTCCAACGCAGAAATGGGAAGTCGCGCCATTAAAGAACATTGTCAGATCGATACCGAAAGCGCAGAGATTTTAAAGCGCGCAATGAATTCGCTTGGATTTTCAGCCCGTGCGTACGATAGAATTCTAAAAGTCGCACGAACAATTGCCGACTTGGACGATGCACAGTCCATTGAATCAAAACACATTGCAGAGGCGATTCAATACCGAAGTTTGGATAGGGAGAATTGGGCAGGGATGTAATTAGTTTAGCGTAGCGCAAAATATAATCACAAGGGGCGCTAGGATATTTTGTATGGTCTAGGCGAAACAAGCGCACAAAGTATTTGACCTTGCGTGTGAATATTAATTTCGCGCTGTTTTATTTTCTTTTTGATTTGTGCCTTTGCGGTTAAAATTACCCTAACTAAACCCGTCAAATCATTGATTTACATAGCTTTTCACCAACGCCCAACTATTTTTTTAAGTTTTAATTTGGAATATCCAAACAAATTTTGAAACATTTGCGGCATCATTGCCACGACGGTGGATCGATGATTTATAAAGAAGAGGTGAGAGACAGGCTCTGTGACCCTCTGGCAACCAACTTTAAGTGCTGAAGATTATCTCAGTATTGGAAAACCGGTGCCAATTCCTGATTCCGAACAAACGGAAGAATATAAATGTAACGATTATGAAAAACGTACACACAAAAAAAACAGGAAATGCGTTGGGTCTCGTTCAAACGAACTTACCTAAGCAAATTGTATCGAATTGGTTCATCCGAAACCAACATCAACTTTCTATGTATTGCTGGCAACGAATGTGTTGCATGATGCGCTGCTGTTAATTCTCAGCAACAATTTCATTCAATCCGTAAGTGCATATTCTGCACAGTGCCCTGTCTGCCGACAGGCAGGAAGTCATTCATTTAAGTCAGTAAAATCATGTATTCAACACAAAATCTTCAATCATTTGAATTAGATAATGGTTCGATTATAGAACCACTAGAAATAGGTTATCACACCTACGGAACAATTAACAAACAACGCGACAATGTCATCTGGGTATGTCACGCACTTACCGCAAACAGCGATGTGCTCGACTGGTGGCCGGGACTTTTCGGAAAGGGACGCCTTTTTGATCCGAAAAAGTACTTTATCGTTTGTCCAAATGCACTTGGATCGTGCTACGGAACGACAGGACCGTTATCAAAAATCGGAGACAATCCGCCATTGCTGGATCAATTTCCGCACTTCACCACACGTGACATGGCACGAGCGCATGAAGCACTTCGCAAGGAATTAAATATCGACACAGTTAAGTTGTTGATTGGTGCTTCACTGGGGGGACAACAAGCCATCGAGTGGGCAATTGAATCTTCAACTGCGATTCAGCGATTGGTACTGATTGCCACCAATGCTCAACATTCTCCGTATGGAATTGCATTCAATGAAAGTCAACGCTTGGCGATTTATGCGGATCCTACTTTTGGAAATGGAAACCAAGAAGGAGGAAAGGATGGACTCGCCATTGCACGAAGCATTGCTTTGTTGAGCTACCGTTCTTACGAAGGGTACGGACAAACACAAAAAGAAAGCGATAATTCACTCGTCGACGACTTCAAAGCGGCAAGTTATCAGCGTTACCAAGGACAAAAACTCGTAAAACGTTTCAATGCGTACAGTTATGTCGCGCTGAGCAAGGCAATGGACAGTCACAACGTGGCAAGAGGTCGTGAATCGATTGAAAACGCACTGGAACAAGTTGAAGCAGAAACGCTCGTTATTGGGATTTCAACCGATCAACTTTTTCCAGTCGCAGAACAACAAATCCTTGCGGACAACATTCCAAAGGCACACTACCATGAGATTCGCTCTCAATTCGGACATGATGGATTTTTGATAGAAACGGAAGCGATTACTTCAATTCTGGAAGATTTCGTCGATAATAAATTAAACAATCACAAACCGACGGTTTTTAAAACAACGATTCGAAAATCAGAATTAATAAACCTTAACAACTTAAATTAAATAGACATGAGTAAAGAACTAAACATAGGATTAATCGGTTTTGGATGCGTAGGTTCAGGACTGTATGAAGTGTTGAACAAATCTAAATTGATTAACGCGCATATTTCAAAAATTGTAGTGAAAGACCGATTTAAAATTAGAAGCATTGATGAAAGTCACTTTTCATACAATGTAGACGATATTTTAAAAGACGACGAAATCAACGTTGTAATTGAGTTGATCAACGACAGTGATGCCGCGTATGACATTGTCAAGCGTGCGTTGGAAGCTGGAAAGGATGTCGTGACAGCGAACAAGAAATTATTGGCGGAACATTTAGACGAGTTAATCGCCATTGCGAAAAAGAACAACGCTTCTTTGTTGTACGAAGGAGCAGTTGCTGGATCAGTGCCAATTATTCGTAATCTCGAAGAGTACTACAACAACGACTCATTAACTTCCGTCGAGGGGATTGTGAACGGAACAACGAATTATATACTGACGAAATCCAACGAAGGAATTGGTTACGATGCTGCACTAAAAAACGCTCAGGAATTAGGTTTCGCCGAGTTGAATCCAACGCTCGATGTAGATGGTTTCGATTCGAAATACAAACTGGTGTTGTTGTTAAAACACGCCTTTGGAATCACAGTTGAACCGAAAAAAGTAGCAAATATTGGAATTAAGCACATCACTCCACATGAAGTAGCGTATGCAAAAGAGAAAGGATACCGCATCAAATTGTTTTCCCGAGCAGAAAAATTGGGTGATGCCATTATTGGATTTGTCGCTCCGCATTTCATTAAAGAGAACCACTTTGCGTATAACGTCGACAATGAATTCAACGCGGTTGTTGTGGAAGCACTGTTTTCAGACAAGCAACTTTTTATTGGAAAAGGAGCAGGGAGTTATCCAACCGCAAGCGCTGTGCTTTCAGATGTCTCGGCTTTGAAATTTAACTACAAGTATGAATACCGAAAGGAAGCTGAGAATAAGAATTTACAGTTCACCAATGATTTTTTCGTGAAGGTGTATTTAGGTTCACCGTTCATTGAAGTAATTAATGAAGTGCCGTTCTACCGCATCGATGAATTGTTCCAAAGCGAAGATTATGTCTACCAAACGGGCTGGGTGCGATTCAATGAATTGGAAGCATTCAATTTCAATTTTAGAAAGGAAATGTCTTTGGTCATTCTTCCTGAGAAAGTGATTTCCGCAGAAGAGTTTTTAAAAGATAAGTCGAAGTACAGAAAAGAAGTCGCACATATTTAAAAGAAAAAACTATGAACCCTATTTTACCATGGTACATTGCAGGTCCTTTGATTGGACTCATTGTGCCAGCACTTTTAATTTTGCGTCAGAAGCAGTTTGGAATGTCTTCTAGTTTCAGTTTTTTGGTGGGACAATTCCTGCCGAAAAACGACTATTTCAAAAGTGCGAAAACTACTTCCAGCTGGCAATTTCACTTTGGGTTGGGAATCGTTTTTGCTGCGCTTGTGTCGATTAATTTTATCTCACCAGAAGATTTAATCATCCCGGATTTAGTACCGCATGGTGATTATTTGGTGGAACCCGTTTATCGCACTGAAAATGCACTCATCTTTTTATTGAGTGGAATTCTACTTGGCTTTGGTGCCCGCTATGCCAATGGATGTACAGCTGGGAATTGTATTATGGGTGTATCTCAATTTTCGGTGAGTTCTATTATTGCAACAGTGGCGTTTTTTGTCGCGGGAGTGATTACATCTCAATTTATCAATCCTCTCATTTTTTAGTCATGTTAAAATTTATTATTACGCTCATTCTAGGATTTTTATTTGGTGCAGTGCTGATTGCTTCGGAAGCATTTTCGTGGTATCGAATTCAGGAGATGTTTTATTTCGAATCATTTCACATGTATGGATTGCTTTTTTCAGCAATAGGAACGTCAGCCATTTTTGTTTTCATTTTTAAACGAAAGGATGTAAAATCGATATATGGCGAAAAGGTCACTATCACTGAAAAACAAACAGGGTGGAAGAGAAGTATTTTCGGAGGATTGATCTTTGGCGTCGGTTGGGCAATTTCTGGTGCATGTACCGCACCAATTTACGTCTTAGTTGGATTCAAATGGCAACTTGGGATTGCGCTTTTTGCTGGAGCATTGCTCGGGACGTACCTCTACAGTTTAGTCGCATCGAAAATTGAGAAAAAATGAAGTTAGAACGAATAGAATCACCTTTTGTATTAGAGGTGACCAATGACACAGGAGTAAAGTGTTTGATCGATGCAAGTCAAGAAATTGGCGGCAAGAACAAAGGTTTTCGACCGATGGAATTATTGGCAGCTTCCTTAGCTGGTTGCATCTCGATTGACGTGTTGAATATTTTGAAGAAGCAACGCAAGGAACCAAACAACTTCAGCATCGACATTCAATCCAAGCGAAAAACGGGTGAATTGGCGCCTTTTGAATTGATCACTTTGGAATTTGCATTAGAGCACGACCAGGACGAAGAAAACTTCAGGAAAATTGCAGCGTTGGTGCTTGAAAAGTACTGTTCCGTAGCAGCCTCGTTGAACGATGAAATTCGCATTGAACTAAAATTTAAGAGAATCGACCATGGAAAATAAGCAAACGAAGATCATTCGGAATCAAATTGAGCGTTCCAAGAACAACGAACATTCTGCGCCACTGTACCTTACGAGCAGTTATGTGTTTGATGATCCAGAAGACATGCGTGCGCAATTTTGCGACGAAAAAGAAGGATTAATTTACTCAAGGTATGCAAATCCCAATGTCAACGAATTTGTTCAGCGCATGGCGGTTTTAGAAGGTTCGGAAAATGGTTGGGCCACAGCGACCGGAATGTCCGCCGTATTTACGTTGTTCGGAGCCTTGCTTTCAGCAGGCGAACACATTGTTTCTTGTCGATCTGTTTTTGGTTCAACGCATAAATTACTGACGGAAATTTTGCCCAAATGGAACATTTCAACGACCTATGTCGATTTTGACGATTATGCAGGATACGAAGCAGCAATTCAATCTTCAACAAAAATTGTCTACATCGAATCGCCGAGCAATCCTGGATTGGACATCATCGATATACAGCGCTTGGCGACCATTTGCAAAGCCAAAAATGTCTTATTGGTGGTCGATAATTGTTTTGCGACACCTTTGTTGCAACAACCGATCGCGCTTGGAGCGGATGTTTCCATTCACTCATCGACAAAATACATTGATGGACAAGGTCGAACTTTGGGAGGAGTTATTTTGGCTTCCAATGCAATCATCGATGAGGTGAGAACTTTTGCGCGACATTCAGGTCCTGCACTAAGTCCATTTAACGCATGGATTCAGTCGAAGTCACTCGAAACGTTGGATGTCCGCATGGAGCGTCACTGCAAAAATGCTTTTGAAATTGCTAAGCGTTTAGAAGAACATCCTTCAGTTCTAAAAGTGAAATATCCATTTTTAAAATCGCACCCGCAATACGAAATTGTCAAGCGACAAATGAGTACTGGTGGAGGAATCATCAGCTTTGAATTGAAAACTGGTTACCAAGGCGGTCAACGATTTTTGGATCGAGTCAAGCTATTTTCGCTCACCGCAAATTTGGGAGATGTTAAAAGCATAGCTACGCATCCAGCATCAACAACGCATTCTAAACTGACAGAAGAACAGCGTTTGGAAGTTGGAATTACGGATGGTTTAATTCGACTATCAATAGGGCTGGAGCACGTTGAAGATCTGTGGCATGATTTGAAACAGGCATTTTAATCAAAACATTTCCAATTTATTTGCTATCCTGACAGAAAGATTATCTTTGCTTAAAAAATAATTGAATGTCAGAAGAAATTAAAGAAGTAAGTTACTGTGTGGGAATGAGTTTGGGAGGAAGTTTATTACAACAAAACCTAACAAATTTGGATGTTGATGCGATGTCAAAAGCGATTAAAGATACGTTTGAAGGTGCCTCATTAAAATTCACGCCCGAAGAAGCGAACGGAATTATTCAAAATTTCTTAAAAGCAGAAAGCGAAAAAGCATTTGGAGCGAACAAAGAAGCTGGAGAGAAATTTTTAAATGAAAATGCGAGTAGAGAAGGAGTTACAACAACCGCTTCTGGATTACAATACGAAGTAATCGAAGCAGGA
The DNA here is from genome assembly GCA_937876195.1 of uncultured Flavobacteriales bacterium. Taxonomy (GTDB): domain Bacteria; phylum Bacteroidota; class Bacteroidia; order Flavobacteriales_D; family Crocinitomicaceae; genus UBA4466. The sequence goes on along the minus strand of CALEIK010000017.1, from coordinate 156,647 downwards.
AATGGTGACACGCCATCTGCAACAAGCAATGTAACGGTTCATTACCATGGAACGTTAATCGATGGAACTGTTTTCGATAGTTCAGTAGAAAGAGGTCAACCTGCATCTTTTGGTGTGAATCAAGTCATTCCAGGTTGGACAGAAGCATTACAATTGATGCCCAAAGGAGCAAAGTACAGACTGTATATTCCTGAAAATTTAGCGTACGGTGCGCAACCACATCCTGGAGGACCAATTGAACCCTACATGGCGTTGGTATTTGATGTTGAACTAATTGATATAGCATAATGAAAAAGTGGTTGTTTATTGCCCCATTGGGGTTGATGTTTGCATGTGGAGGTGAAGTAAAAGAAGAGCCTTTGGTATTAGAAACTTCGGAAGATAAAATAGGATACATCCTTGGTGCATTGAATGCAGGATCTATTTTGGAAAGTGGTGACAAGATGAAAGAATTAGACAAAGAAGAGCTAATTGCTGGATTCAATCAAAACTTAAATGCAGACGACTGCTCTGAATGTGACGATGTGTTGAAACAATTGTTTGGACCTTATTACCAAGATTTTGACACAACTTATTTAAAATCAGGTTCTAATTGTCTAGGACGTAAAACAAGTTTTTCATTTTATGCAGATATGATTCGCATGGGTGGAGAGAAGAAAATCAACCTAGAAATGGTGAAAGCCGGATTCAAACACGGAATGTACGAAACAGATACACTTTTTACAGATGATGAAAAACGTGAATTAGTACAAGGTTTTATCGGTGATTTGAACGTTGAGACGGGTAACAAAATGATGGCAAAAGCGAAGGCTATCCCGGGTGTTCAAGTGTTTGACAACGGAGTAGTTCTTCAAACGATTGAAGAAGGAAAAGGTGGAAGTCCAACAGCGATGGATGACGTTGCAGTGGAGTACATTTTAACAAACGCTTTAGGTGATACTATCCAAAGTAGCTACCAAATGAAAGCGATGAGTGGTTCTACGGAAGCAGTATCGTTGAGTTTAGCAGGTGGTGTTATTCCAGGTTGGACATTTGTTGTTCCTAAAATGAAGAAAGGTGGGAAATACCGAACTTACATTCCATGGAATTTAGCATACGGTGAGCAAGGAGGAAAAGAATCTTTGTGCTTCGTGATTGAATTAGTTGATTTTGGACCTGCTGGTTCGCTAGTGAAACCTCAAGAACCTCAGATGCCAGGAGGAATGTAATTTTTTTTGACTTAAAAATATGTAAATCGCTCAGCAAAAATGTTGGGCGATTTTTTTTCTACTGGAAGATAGTCACTAATCACTGCCAACTAATCACTACCTTCCCAAAGGAACAAAAAATGCAATCCTATAAATAATTGGCAAGTAACCCGTAATACTTCCATTCGCGTCCTTCGTTGTAATCGAATAAGAATTTCTAAAAGGACTGTTTTCCGCGTTAATCACATCGTACATAATTCCCACGTTCAAACGGACAATCTCATTGAATTCCATGGAGAATCCACCACCTACAAACAAGGTAGGACACCACGTACCTTGGGTATTCAACAGACCATTGATATCGTAGGGAGATTTCAAATATTCAAATTCGGCGCCTAAAAAAAGCGCGTTTACAAAGCGAGCATGTACAAAAGCGCCGCCACCATAAACATTGTAATTGCCGTTGAATCCTGTCGTATTATTTTTTATCCATGTTCTATCGTAGCGCACACATGGTCCTACTAAAAAATAGTCACCTAAGGCAACACCATATTTTAATCCAATTCCAAAATTGCCACCAAACGTAGAAGCGGAGAACGCTAAATCAGCACCAATTTCAGAGCCACGGTATACGCCATACTCTTCCTCTTCTTCTACTATTTCAGTTTCATCGAATTCATCTTCCTGGGCGTTTATTGACACGCTAAAAACTACGAGGAGAATAGAAAATAGATACTTCATACGATATTTTTTTTTCAAATATACTAGTTTTAAGGGAAATGAATTTTTCAGGATTTCTGTTCAAAAAACAGCACATGAGTGTTATATTAGCAAAAAATTAGTCAACATGCAATTACTAGATGGCAAGGCAACAGCGCTAGAAATAAGACAAGAACTCCGAGAAGCGGTTGAAGAAAGAAAGAAGAACGGAGAAAAAATTCCACACCTCGCAGCCATCTTAGTAGGGAACGACGGAGGTTCGTTGACTTATGTCAATGCCAAGGTAAAAGCATGTGAACAAATTGGCTTCGAAAGTTCCCTGATTCGCTACGAAGATATTTCAGAAGAAGCATTATTGGCGAAAGTACATGAGTTAAACAATGACGACGCGATTGATGGATTTATCGTTCAGTTGCCGCTTCCGAAGCACATTGACGAATTAAAAATCACCATGGCCATTGATCCATTGAAGGACGTTGATGGTTTTCATCCTGAAAATTTGGGAAAAATGGTGCTCAATTTACCCTGCTTTCTTCCTGCAACTCCTGCTGGAATTCTTGAACTTTTGAAGCGAAATAATATCGAAACGTCAGGCAAAGATTGTGTCGTAATTGGTCGAAGTAATATTGTCGGTATGCCTTTGAGCATCATGTTGTCGAGAAATACCAATCCTGGAAATTGCACTGTAACATTAACGCACAGTCGTACTAAAAACTTAAAAGAGAAAATAGCAAGTGCAGATATTATAATCGCAGCCATTGGGAAGCCGGGTTTTGTCACGGCTGATATGGTAAAAGAAGGCGCTGTTGTCATTGATGTCGGTACAACGCGCGTTGACGATGCTTCAAAGAAAAACGGTTGGGCTTTGAAAGGCGACGTGAAATTTGACGAAGTTGCTCCGAAATGCTCGTTTATAACGCCTGTCCCAGGTGGGGTAGGGCCGATGACTATTGCTTCTTTGATGATTAATACGTTGCGATCGATGGAATTGAGAGGGATTTAATTCAACCCTTTACAACCTCTCCAACGGAGTTTTTACACCATCCACAAGAGAATAACACGCTAGTTTATCTTTAAAAACAGAAGATTTAAACAGCGATTTATTCAAGAGCATCCGCACACATTCTTGAATCCCTTCAACAATAGATGGGTGGGGGTGAATCAGTTCCGAAATCACTTCGATGGGTGCATTCATTTTGATTAAGATACCTATACCCTGAATAGCCGAAGATGCATGTTCACCTACCGCGCGCATTCCAAGAACATGCATATCTTTATCATTGGTCACAATTATTTTGAAAAATCCTTCTGTTTTGCGCATGGCAATGGCACGTGTGATTACTGAGTAATCGATTTTTACCACTTTGACAGGAATATTTTGCTCGATACACTGTTTTTCATTCATGCCTATGGCAGCAACTTCTGGCTTCAAAAACATAATGGTACAGACATCGTCGTAACACAGCCGTTCTGTTTTATTTCCAAATGCTCTTTCTACAGCATGACGTGCTTCAATCTCTCCCATGTTGACCAATGAAATTCTGCCTGAAACATCGCCCACGGCATAAATATTTGGTACATTCGTTAGGGTGTCATCATCACCAATATGAACGCCTCTTTTTGACATGGAAATCCCGGCATTCTCCATACCTAGGTTTTCGATGTTTGGAACCCTTCCAACTGAAAGTAATGCTCTCTCTACTTGAATAACTTCAGTTGTTCCATCAGGGGACTGAATTTCGTATTCGACGCCATTCCCTTTTCGTTCTAAGCGCAATAAATTTGCGCTTTTGTGGATGATAACGCCGTTTTTTTCTAAGTTTTTCGCTGCTAACTTACTGATGTCAGTATCTTCAAACGGTAAAATCATGTCCTGACGATCAATCAGGTAAACTTTTGTTTTTCCAAAATTGGAAAAAATTGTCGCGTATTCACAACCGATAACACCTGCTCCGACAATGACCATGCTTTTTGGATAGTCTTCCAAATGATCAATGCCGTCACTGGTTAAAATGTATTCTTCATCCACAGCATAGCTGGGCAGTGTTCTAGGTCGACTTCCAGTAGCTAAAATGATATTTTCTCCACGAATTGTTCGTTCTTCGCCTTCGTGCTGGATTAAAACTTCATTTTTTGACAATAATTTACCTAGTCCACGTTCGTAATACAACAAACGTTTCGAGGTCTCATATTGAAGTAATTTGATGTGACAAGAATACTGGAATTTTCGCTCAAAAATAGCTTCGTCATGAATCTGCTTGACCTCTTTCCATGACATTGAATACTCAGGAAGTCCTTTGGATGTAAGCGATTCGTTGATGTCAGCAACCTTGTTGGCAAGCTCCCAAAGCGTTTTGGATGACAGTGCACCGTTGTAAATTCCTGCACCTCCAACCTTGTATTTTTCGATGAGACAAACTGTCTTTCCAAAGTCAATGGCACGCATAGCAGCAGCATAGCCCGCTGGTCCACCTCCAATAACAATTAAGTCAAATTCATTCATCTTTTGTATTTTCGCAGTAAATATAGAAAACCAAGGAGACAATTCCTTGGAAATAATCAAGTTCGTATCAAGTGAAATATCAAAACCATATAGAAGAGGCAGCAGAAAACAATGAGCACATTGAAAAACTGTTTCAAAGGCTAAAGAAGAAAAAGCCGAAGAATCTGGATGGTTTATTCCATGAAGCACATGAAAAAGCGTTTGAGAGTATCGATTGTTTAGAATGCGCCAACTGCTGCAAAACGACAAGTCCCATTTTTCGAGATATCGATATCAAGCGAATTTCGAAGAAACTCAAAATAGGAGTTGCTGAATTTGAACGCACCTATCTAAAAATGGACGAAGATGATTTCTGGGTGCTAAAATCCTCGCCGTGCGCGTTTTTGGGAGATGATAACAAATGTGGAATCTATGATTTCAGACCTCAAGCCTGCACTGAATATCCGCACACGGATCAGCGTAAAGTAGTGCAGGTGTTGGATTTAACTCTTGAGAATATTAAAATTTGTCCCGCAGCAGCTAAAATTACCTTAGAGATACTCGGGAAAATTACTTGATGAACCAACTTTTTTTAGTTATTTTCGTTAGTTAGTTGTAAGACTATAAAAAACTTAGAAAATAACTTCATTCATGAGACTCTCTAGAATTATCATTCTTTTTGCTTGTATATTAAGCTTCACATATGAAGCAAACGCGCAAAGAGGGAAAGACGGCGACTATACTGTTACAGCCGCTAACGAGGTTTTAAATACCTACACGAGTTTAAGCGCAAATGCAACTGCAGGAAATACTTCCATTAGTGTTGTTAATAATGCTATGGCGGGTGGGGTTTTTACCGGTAACTTGGCTCCTGGAGACCTACTTATGATTGTACAAATGTATGGTGCAACCATAGATGCGTTTGATGGTGGTGGATACAGCGTTCCAGGTAACTCCATTAGTGGTCCTTTTGATCCCTGGTGGACCATTCTTGAACAATGGGGTGCTGTTAATGCTCCGTTCGGTTATTATTACGATGCAGGAAAATTTGAGCAAGTGGAAGTGCTAAGTGTATCTGGTGGTGGTACGATCAACTTGCAATGTGGTTTAAAGAATAATTATAACGCTGCAAAACGCGTACAGGTCATCCGTATTCCGCGCTTTGAAAATTTAACTGTAAATGCTGCGGCTTCCATCGTTCCCACACTTTGGAATGGAATTTCTGGTGGTGTTGTTGCATTGGAGGTGAATACGGATTTAACGATGAATGCTGGAAGTTTAATCAGCGCAGACGAGTTTGGCTTTCGAGGAGGACAAGTAGACTTGACAGGATCTTCAGGGAGTAATTTCGCGCCGCAAACACGCTTTTTAGGCAGCACGAATCCTGCGGAAGGTTCTGAAAAAGGAGAAAGTATTTTTGGATACCACGCAGAGCTAGACGCTCCTAATATTGGTCGTTATGGCATTGGAGCTCCTGCCAACGGCGGTGGTGGTGCTGGTTACGAGAATGCTGGTGGTGGTGGTGGTTCTAATATTTATATTGGAGGTGGTACATACACTGGTAATGGTACTCCCATTGGTTATGTGGGTGCCTGGAATCAAGAATCTGCAGGATTTGGAGGCTCAACATCACCAGGAGGTGGTAGAGGAGGTTATGCACAAGCAAGAAACAATCAAGATGCATTTTTAGTCGGTCCTGATGATACCGCATGGGGTGGAGATGCCCGTAAGAACAATGGCGGACGCGGTGGACATCCATTGGTCTACGACCCAACACGGCTATTTTTTGGTGGTGGTGGTGGTGCCGGAGATGATAACAGTAATCAAGGTGGCGCTGGTGGTCGTGGTGGTGGAATTGTTTACATTGCGAACTACGGAACAACAACTGGAACAGGAACTATTTCAGCAAATGGACAAGACGGACAGAATGCAAACCCGAATAACTTTACCATTGGCGGTGCAATTGACCGTATTGGAGTTGATGGTGCTGGTGGCGGTGGTGCCGGAGGTGCTATTTTTATAGAAAACGCAGCAAATTTACCAGGAACGATTACATTGAGTAGCCAAGGCGGTGATGGAGGAGATCAAAATTTACAGTATGCAAGTGGTTTCATACCTCGTGAAGCAGATGGTCCAGGAGGTTCAGGGACTGGAGGAAGTATTGCGTACAACAGTGGTGCACCAACGCAGCAATTGAATGCAGGTGCTAATGGAGTATCAAACTCTATTAGTAGCGGTAACCTTGTTGCGGAGTTCCCGCCCAACGGTGCTACAACCGGTAACAATGGCTTTGGAAGTCTACCTGCACCCTATTTTGATATTACAGCGGCGGATGTTGTGCTTTGCGCACCAGGAGTAGCGAATTTAACAGCAGTTATTTTGGGTACCTTGCCAGGAGGATACACTGTACAATGGTACAACCAACAATTTGGTGGTGCTGTTCTGGCTTCTGGATTGAATTACTCACCCAATGTACCTGCAACCACAACTTTTTACGTTGGAACATGTCCAGGGACATTTAGAATTCCAGTGACGGTAACAATTTTACCAGGTTCACCAAACTTGGTCATTACAGACCCAGCACCAGTATGTGCACCAAGTACAGTAGATATTACACTTCCCGCAGTTACAGCAGGTTCAGATCCAGGAACATTGACGTATTGGACAGATGCAGGTGCGACGGTGAGTTATGGAACACCGACAACTGCTACAGATGGGACATACTACATTCAACTTGACGTGGGCGGATGTATAACAATAGAAGCAGTTAACGTAACAGTGAACCCAACACCAAATTTAGTCATTACAGATCCAGCAGCAGTGTGTGCACCAGCAACGGTTGATTTGACGGCAGCAGCAGTCACAGCAGGTTCGGATGCAGGAACATTGACGTATTGGACAGATGCGGGAGCAACAATTAGTTACGGGACTCCAACAGCTGCGACGAACGGAACGTATTACATCCAATTAGAGGACGGAAGTGGATGTACGAGTATTGAAGCGGTCAACGTTACAGTGAACCCAACACCGAATTTGGTCATTACCGATCCAGCAGCAGCTTGCGCGCCAGCAACAGTTGATTTAACTGCAGCAGCAGTCACTGCGGGTTCAGACGCAGGAACACTGACCTATTGGACAGACGCTGGAGCAACAATTAGTTACGGAACACCAACAACAGCAACCAATGGAACATATTACATTCAATTAGAAGATGCAAGCGGTTGTACGAGCATTGAAGCGGTCAACGTTACAGTAAACCCAGCACCAAATTTGGTGATTACCGATCCAGCAGCAGTATGTACCCCGGCAACAGTCGATTTAACCGCCGCAGCGGTTACCGCAGGTTCAGATGCGGGAACATTAACTTATTGGACAGATGCAGGCGCAACAATTAGCTACGGAACACCGACAACAGCGACGAACGGAACATATTACATTCAATTAGAAGATGCAAGCGGTTGTACAAGCGTTGAAGCGGTCAATGTAACAGTGAATCCAGCACCAAATTTAGTGATTACCGATCCCGCAGCAGTATGTACCCCGGCAACAGTTGATTTAACGGCAGCAGCGGTCACAGCAGGTTCAGATGCAGGGACATTAACGTATTGGACAGATGCGGGAGCAACAATTAGTTACGGAACACCGACAACAGCGACGAACGGAACGTATTACATTCAATTAGAAGATGCAAGCGGTTGTACAAGCATTGAAGCAGTGAACGTAACAGTGAACCCAACACCAAATTTAGTGATTACCGATCCCGCAGCAGTATGTGCTCCAGGAACAGTTGATTTAACAGCAGCGGCAGTTACAGCAGGTTCAGATGCAGGAACATTAACGTATTGGACAGATGCAGGAGCAACGATTAGTTATGGAACACCATCAACAGCGACCAACGGAACATATTACATTCAATTGGAAGATGCAAGTGGCTGTACGAGCATTGCTGCAGTCAACGTTACAGTAAATCCAGCACCGAATTTGGTGATTACCGATCCAGCCGCGGTTTGTGCTCCTTCAACGGTGGATTTAACAGCAGCAGCGGTGACAGCAGGTTCAGATGCAGGAACATTGACGTATTGGACGGATGCGGGTGCAACAATTAGTTATGCAACGCCAACAACAGCGACGAATGGAACATATTACATTCAATTGGAAGATGGAAATGGTTGTACAAGTATTGAAGCAGTCAATGTGGTTGTAAATCCGCTGGATGATGCTTCGTTCACAATGACACCTACATGTGATGGGGGTACAGCAAACGTGACGGGAACTCCAGGAGGAAACTGGGCGTTTAATCCAGCACCTGCAGATTTGGCAACAATTGATGGCGCTGGGACTGTCGCAAATGGTACAACTGGAACAACTTACTTTGTTGAATACACAACAACGGGTGCTTGTCCAGCTTCATCGATTGAATCAGTTACAGCATCAACAGATTTGTCGTATGGTGTCACATTAACAGATGAAAATTGCGGTGCAGCCGATGGTATTATTGATTTAGTAGCTGCGAATGGCGATGGTGGACCTTACCAGTATTCAATTACAGGAGGAGCACCGTATTCACCTTCTGGAAACTTTACAGGACTTATTGCAGGGAATTACAACATTTCCATCCTTGATGGCTCAGGTTGTGAAATAACAGGTGTAGAGTCACTATCTAGTTCAGGTGGACCGACAATTGACAATATCACACCTACGAATCCTACGTGTGCAGGAGGTTGTGACGGATCAATCACGGTAACAGTGAGCGGTGGAACACCTCCATATAGCTACCAGTGGTATGACAATCTAGGGAATCCAGTTGGGATTGATGATCCTACCTTGAGTAATATCTGTGCTGGAGATTATGATGTTGAAGTAACCGATGCTGCTGGGGGATTAGTATTTCTTTATCAAGAAGGTTTCTCTAATGGTTGTGCATCAAATTGCTTTGCTACATCCTATGGCGGTTGGAACGTTACTAATACAGGACCGAACGGCTCTGATGCGAACGATTGGTATGTAAGTGGTGCTGAATGTGGAAATGCACCTGGTGCATGCGGATCAGGTTGCGGAGGTGTTGACCCATCTTTGCATATAAGCGCTCCTGTTATTGGAGATGCAGGAGCAGTATACATGGCTGGAGGCCTAGGCTTCTGGTTTGTGGAAACTGATAAACGAGCAGAATCACCTTTAATAGACTTAACTGGACAAACAGGAATGACGCTATCATTCAACTACATAGAGTATGGAGATGGGGCGATTGATAACGGTGAGTTATGGTACAACGACGGAGGTGGTTGGGTTTTATGGCAAGATCTCGCAAAATGCGTTCTAGGCGTTTGTGCACCCCAAGGAACATGGACGAACGTGACGATGCCTATGCCAGCTTGGGCTGACAATAATCCAAATGTTCAAGTTGGGTTCAGATGGTACAATAACGATGATAATGTAGGTACTGATCCCTCATTCGCAATCGATGATATTGAAATTACAGTTAACAGTTCTGCGTGTCCTGCATTTGCAAACGCAACGGTTACAGACCCTCCAGCGTTGAATTTGGTCATTACCGATCCAGCAGCAGTATGTGCTCCAGCAACAGTTGATTTAACCGCCGCGGCGGTTACCGCAGGTTCAGACGCAGGAACTTTGACTTATTGGACAGATGCGGGAGCGACAATTAGCTACGCAACTCCAACAACAGCAACAAATGGAACTTACTACATCCAATTAGAGGATGGAAGTGGGTGTACTGTAATCGAAGTAGTGAATGTGACGGTTAATCCAGCACCAAACTTAGTGATCACCGATCCAGCAGCAGCGTGTGCGCCAAATACAGTAGATATTACGCTTCCTGCAGTTACTGCAGGTTCAGATGCTGGAACATTGACCTATTGGACGGATGCAGGCGCAACAATCGCTTTGGGAACACCAAACGCAGTTGCAACATCAGGAACATATTACATTCAACTGGAAGATGGAAGTGGTTGTACAAGTATAGAAGCTGTAAATGTCGTAGTGACATCAACGCCAAACTTGGTGATTACCGATCCAGCTGCGGTATGCGATCCTTCGACAGTAGATATTACAGTTCCAGAGGTAACAGCAGGTTCTGATCCGGGAACATTGACCTATTGGACAGATGCAGGAGCTACAATTAGTTATGGAACACCAACAGTTGCGACGAACGGAACATATTACATTCAATTAGACATTGGAGGAGGATGTACAACTGTTGAAGCAGTGAACGTGACGGTCAATCCGCTACCAAACTTGGTCATTACAGATCCAGCGGCAGTGTGTGCACCAGGAACAGTAGATATAACAGCTGCAGCAGTTACTGCAGGTTCAGACGCAGGAACATTAACGTATTGGACAGATGCAGGTGCAACAATTAGTTATGGAACACCGGCAGCTGCAACAAATGGAACGTATTACATCCAATTAGAGGATGGGAATGGTTGTATGAGCGTTGAAGCAGTGAACGTGACGGTTAATCCCGCGCCAAACTTGGTCATCACAGATCCACCAGCGGCGTGTAGTCCAGCAACAGTTGATTTAACAGCTGCAGCGGTCACCGCAGGTTCAGATGCTGGAACATTGACCTATTGGACAGATGCAGGTGCAACAATCGCTTTGGCAACGCCGAATGCAGTTGCAACTTCAGGAACCTATTACATTCAACTCGAAGATGGAAGCGGTTGTACAAGTATAGAAGCGGTGAATGTCGTTGTGACATCAACACCTAACTTGGTGATTACCGATCCAGCTGCTGTATGTGATCCTTCCACAGTAGATATTACGGTTCCAGCGGTTACAGCAGGTTCCGATCCAGGGACATTGACCTATTGGACAGATGCAGGAGCGACAATTGGCTACGCAACTCCAACGACAGCAACAGATGGAACATATTACATTCAATTAGACATTGGAGGAGGATGTACAACTGTTGAGGCGGTGAACGTAACAGTGAATCCTCTACCAAACTTGATGATTACCGATCCAGCCGCGGTTTGTGCTCCAGGAACAGTAGATTTAACAGGTGCAGCAGTTACAGCAGGTTCAGATGCAGGAACATTGACGTATTGGACAGATGCAGGAGCCACGATTAGTTATGGAACTCCAACAACGGCAACGGATGGAACTTACTACATCCAATTAGAGGATGGAAATGGCTGTATGAGTGTTGAACAAGTGAACGTGACGGTAAATCCAGCGCCAAACTTGGTCATTACAGATCCACCAGCGGCGTGTAGTCCAGGAACAGTTGATTTAACAGCCGCAGCAGTTACGGCAGGTTCGGACGCAGGAACATTGACCTATTGGACAGACGCAGGCGCTACAATCGCTTTGGGAACACCTAACTCAGTTGCAACTTCAGGAACATATTATATTCAATTGGAAGATGGAAATGGTTGTATGAGTGTTGAACCAGTGGATGTCGTTGTGACATCAACACCAAACTTGGTGATTACCGATCCAGCAGGAGTGTGTGATCCAGGAACAGTAGATATTACAGTCCCAGCCGTGACAGCAGGTTCTGATCCAGGAACGTTAACGTACTGGACAGATGCCGGAGCAACAATTAGTTTCGGAACACCAACAGTAGCAACCAACGGAACATATTATATTCAATTAGACATTGGAGGCGGTTGTACAACTGTTGAGCCAGTAATCGTAACGGTGAATCCATTACCAAATTTGGTGATTACGGATCCAGCGGCGGTATGTGATCCAGCAACGGTTGATTTAACAGCTGCAGGAGTCACGGCAGGTTCAGATGCAGGAACATTGACGTATTGGACAGATGCGGGAGCAACAATTAGTTATGCAACTCCAACAACGGCAACCGATGGAACATACTACATCCAATTGGAAGATGGAAATGGTTGTATGAGTGTTGAACCTGTAAATGCTACGGTTAATGCACAACCAATAGTTACAGCAACGAATGACGGTCCCGCTTGTGCAGGAGGTACATTTAATCTCGATGAAACAGGTGGAGCAGCAGTAGGTTGGTCGTGGTCAACAGGTGGTGGCGCAATCATTACAACCATGACGGACCAATCACCAAGTGTAACAGGCGCAGCAGACGGTGACGTGTTTACGGTAATTGTAACGGATGTGAACGGTTGTACAAATTCAGCGAACACTACGGTTTCAATTGCTCCAGCACCGATTCTAGATCCGATTGCGAACGTTCCCGTGTGTGATTCGTACGTGTTACCAGCGATTACAGGAACCAATTTGACTGGTGGCGAAGCATACTACGATGATTCACAAGCGAACGGTGGAACGGTAATTTCAGGAACCCTTACAAGTTCTCAAACAGTTTGGGTATACGATGGAAGCGGCGCTTGTAATGATGAAATTAGTTTTGTACTAACAGTGAATCCTTCTCCAACAGTTGTGAGTACTTCTGGCAACGGGATATATTGTACGGGTGATGTACCAGCGGATATTTTAGTCGAAGTGAGTGGTACAGGTCCATGGACATTGGATTACGAAATAGATGGAGTGCCACAAACAGCGAACAGCGCAACGGACATTTTCAATTTAGGAAATGCACCAGGTGTGTATACGTTAGTTACACTTACTGATGCGTTTTGCTCAGATGCAGTTTCAGGTACTTTGACGATCGTTATCAATCCTACACCTGCGACGCCAGTCGCTTCTGAAGATGGAACCTATTGTTTAGGTGAGTTTGTTCCTTCGATGACCGTGATTGGTTCAGGTGGAACGTACAACTGGTATATGGATGCCTCGCTGAATGCAGTGATTGGTATCGGAAGTTCATTTGCACCTTCAGACTTTATTGGAACGACAGTATATTATGTCACTGAAACGGTTGGCAGTTGTGAAAGCGCTCCAGATTCAGTGTTCATTACGATAGAGAATTGCGAAGTGATTTACCCATCGGCGTTTACTCCAGATGGTGATTTGTCGAATGATACATGGGAATTGCCGGGACTTGATCAAAGCTACCCGAATAATACTGTTCGCATCTACAACCGTTGGGGAAATCTAATCTTTGAGCATAACTCAAGTGTTACGAACCCGTACAATTTGAATCAATGGGATGGGACGTATAAAGGAAACAAGCTACCTGTAGCGTCTTATTACTACATTATTGAATTAAACAATGATGCGCAAGACACCGAGAAAGGAACGGTAACAATTGTGTTGAATGAATAAAACTGTGGGTGAGATTAGTTGATTATGACGACCAATATTGAGATTCGTGAAGTTTTTCAGGATCATCACGATGCGATAGCGAAAAACAAATCGGAGAAAATACTGATTTCGCATTGTGGTGTTTTTTCCACGGAGCTGATTCGCGGACTGTCGGATAATTTAATCAAAATAGCGACGAGTTATGGTGAAAGCCATCAATTTTGCACTAAATTATTTTCCATCCTTTTAGAAGGTCTGAAGAATTTTAAGGTGTATGCCGAAGTCGATAAACACAATAACAAGGTGGGTTTTTTAATTGTTTCCCGTTCACAAGACGCGTACAACTTTCAAATTGGCAACCTAGTTACCAGCGATGGCTACGAGAATATTGAGAAGTATTTGACTAAAATTAATGAGCTGTCGGACGAAGAAATCAACGAGATGTACAAGGAAATCTTGACCAATGAACTTTTAGGGAATAATGGAAAAAAGGGAAGGGGCTTTGTGAATGCACGCATCAAAACAAAGAATAAAATAGCATTTGAAAAACAAGACATGGAAGATGGAAGGTTGATGCTGAAGTGTTTTTTGAGAATGGAGAATTAGGTGGAGGAATCATATTGATATCTTAAACTCGGAAAAGGATTTTAAGATGTTAGGACTTTAAGACGTTAAGACTTGTTCTTTTGAGACGTCATAAGTCTTTCATCAACTCACTTGCTGTTCTCCGACAGGGAACTCTTTGAACTTTTGAACCTTTGAACTTTTCAACTTTTGAACTTTTGAACTTTTTTTCACTATTAAGAATCACTTTAAATAAAAACAACTACATTTGTTTAGATTTATTCTAAATAGATGAAGTTAGGACCAGATACTCAACAAGAGGGATGTACTGAAAAGCAATTTGTTTTTACTTTTGAATGTAAGAAGAAAAAGTGTTGTAAGAAGTACAAGAAGCATGGTATTAACTGTAAGAAATGCCCTAAAATTTAATTTTCTTCGAATTACGCAGGTCGTTTCTACAACCATAATTCAACCGTAAAATGAGTAAGAAGAAAAAGTTCATCGTCTATTCTACCAATCCAGATTTCGAATTCAATTCAGACGAAGCTGAAGAAACCGAAACATTGTCTCCCAACGAACAATTATTGTACGTTTCCATTGATCGCAAACAGCGAGGAGGAAAAGAAGTCACATTGGTTGAAGGGTTTGTGGGTTCTGAAGATGATCTGAAAGATCTTGCAAAATTGCTAAAAAGCAAATGCGGTGTGGGTGGAAGTGCAAAAGAGGGTGAAATCATCGTTCAAGGCAGTTTCAAGGATAAAGTACATGATTTACTAGTGGCAGAAGGGTACAAAGTGAAGAAGAAAGGAGGGAACTAAATTCCGTTCAAATAGACTTAAAAAAGGATTGCCTGATTTCACACGCAATTAAGTGGTGTAAAATCAGGCAACCTAAACCAAAAACAATCGAAAAACTTTTAGATGTTTTTCAATCCTACTAACCTAACTCTCTCAAATATAAGATGTTTTTGCTCGTGATTTTTGATAAAGTGATGAACCGTATGAACGGTTGATTGATCGGAGATAAACGCAACGTAAACTGAAAATGAAGTCCAACTAAACCGAGTTAGTTCAAAAAAGTATGTTTTTTTTTTCAAGCTGTTCGACCTAACTAAAATACTTTTATCTTTGTTGAGATGGAAAGACAAGTCATTCTTAATTCAAAACACTTTGAACTGACGATTAATCGACTTTGTTACCAACTTATTGAAAATCACAACGACTTCTCGGAAACTGTTTTAATTGGACTTCAACCTCGTGGAGTTAACGTGGTAACGCGCCTAAAAGAACGCTTGGAGGAAATCCTAAAAAAGGAAGTCGTGTGTGGTAATCTGGATATTACATTTTACCGCGATGATTTCAGACGAAGAGAAACACCACTCATTCCAAGTGCCACCAATATTGATTTCGTAATCGAGAATAAGAACGTTGTCCTCATTGATGATGTCTTGTACACGGGAAGAACAATTCGCGCGGGACTGGACGCCTTACTCGCTTTTGGACGTCCTAAGAAAGTAGAATTGCTAACCATGATCGATCGACGTTTTAGAAGAGATTTACCGATTTCTGCCGATTACGTAGGGAAGACAGTGGATACATTGATTTCAGAGCGCGTCTCTGTTGAATGGAATGAATTAGAAGGAGAAGATAAAGTAGTACTTTTTACACCAGATGCAAATGGATAGTTTAAGCGTAGATCATTTAATTGGGATCAAGGATTTAACAACAAACGATATCGAGTTGATCTTTAAGACCGCCGATGCGTTCAAACAAGTGATTAATCGACCCATTAAAAAAGTTCCATCGCTCCGAGACATTACCATTGCCAATTTATTCTTCGAAAATTCTACCCGAACCCGCTTATCATTTGAACTTGCCGAAAAGCGACTTTCAGCAGATACCGTTAATTTTTCTGCAGCCAGTAGCTCCGTCAAGAAAGGTGAAACCCTGATCGATACGGTGAACAATATTTTGTCCATGAAAGTGGACATGGTGGTGATGCGTCACCCAAATCCTGGAGCAGCGAAGTTCTTGTCCGAGCGTATCAACGCGACGGTCATAAACGCTGGTGATGGAACGCATGAACATCCAACGCAAGCCCTACTTGATGCATATTCGATTCGCGAGAAATTGGGAGAAGTGAAAGGAAAGAAAGTGGTGATTGTGGGAGATATTCTTCACTCACGGGTAGCGCTGTCCAATATTTTTTGCTTGCAGAAATTGGGCGCTGAAGTCATGGTGTGTGGACCGACAACGCTTGTTCCAAAATACATTCACGAGTTGGGTGTAAAGGTCGAGCACAACTTGCAACGTGCGCTTGAATGGTGCGATGTCGCGAATATGCTGCGCATCCAATTGGAGCGACAAGAAATTAAATATTTCCCGTCCTTGCGTGAGTATACCATGCAGTACGGATTGAACAAAGAAATTTTAGACAACCTTTCGAAGGAGATCGTGGTAATGCACCCAGGACCGATTAACAGAGGAGTCGAAATCACGAGTGATGTAGCGGATTCTGCACAATCAATTATTCTTCCGCAAGTAGAAAACGGAGTGGCGATTCGAATGGCGGCAATTTATTTGTTGGCGTCAAAAATTAAACGTGAATAATATTTTATTACATTTGGGAACAAAGACCTATACATGAATTTTATCGTTAATCAACAGAACGGAACAGCCGTTGTCAAAACAAATGTCGAGAAGCTTAATGCAGCAAATGCATCAGAATTAAAGGCTGAACTGGTTTTATTGAATAAAGGTAGCGTTAACAATATCATCATTGATCTTTCCAAAACACGCTACTGCGATTCATCTGGATTGAGTGCTATTTTGGTCGCAAATCGCATGTGCAAAGACACCAACGGGAAATTTGTATTGTGTGGGTTGAATGAAAATGTGAGCAAATTGATCAGCATCGCTCAACTCGACAAAGTATTTACCATCACAGCGACAGAAAAAGAAGCGTTGGCAACCATCTAGACCGTGGATTTTTCGGTCACAATTCTAGGAAGCGGTTCAGCGACACCCACAGCAAATCGAGGATTAACTTCTCAATACATCGTTTGTGCCAATCGGCATCTGCTTATTGATTGCGGAGAAGGTACCCAGATGCAAATGCGCAAATTCGGCGTAAAATTTCAACGCATTGATTACATTTTAATTTCACATTTACACGGCGATCATTACTTTGGATTGGTAGGATTGCTCAGTACGATGCATTTACTCGGTCGTGTTCAGCCTATTCACATTTTTGCACCGAAAGAATTGGAAGAAATTATCACCATTCAATTGAGCTATGCCGGAGCGCAACTTTCCTTTCCTGTTCATTTTAGCACAACACAAGCAGATGAACCTAAAATAATCATTGAAGACGAAAAAATCGAAGTGACATCGTTTCCATTGTCGCATAAAATTCCAACCACAGGATTTAAAATTCTGCGCAAGGAAAAAGAACGAAAGCTCCTCGATGATAAAGCGAAAGCGCATGGTGTGAAGATTGAATACTATCACCGACTCAAAAAAGGCGAAGACATCACTGATGAAAACGGGATGCTGATTCAATCCATCGATTATACCTTACCAGGAGAACCTGCTAAATCGTATGCGTTTTGTTCAGATACACGCTATTTTGAGGCAATTTTGCCAGTTGTGCAAGAAGTTGACCTCCTCTACCACGAAGCGACCTTCACAGAAGCATATCGAGACAGAGCAAAAGCTACGATGCATTCCACAGCACTTGACGCAGCCAATATCGCGAAGCAGGCAGAAGTTAAAAAGCTGATTATGGGACATATAAGTGCGCGCTACGAGGATGGTATTGTCCACGAGGAAGAAGCACAGCAAATCTTTCAAAATTCAGAGGTTGTATCGGACGGAACAACTTATTTAGTGTAATTCACACAATTTAGTGAATAAGTTCTCGTAAGTTTCTCGCCTACAACGCCCTTTCTTCATTATCTTTGGGAGTCGACCAATAATCAATTTTAAATGGCAGAAAATCAATATACTGAAGATAATATCCGGTCGTTAGATTGGAAGGAGCATATTCGACTTAGACCTGGGATGTACATCGGGAAGCTCGGAGATGGTTCTTCTGCAGATGATGGGATTTATATCTTGGTGAAGGAGGTGATCGATAATTGCATCGATGAATTTGTGATGGGGAATGGTACAAGAGTTGAATTGACTGTTGTTGATGGGAAAGTGACCGTGCGCGATTACGGACGTGGAATTCCACTCGGAAAGGTCATCGATTGTGTGTCGCAAATTAACACTGGAGGAAAATACGATTCAAAAGCATTTAAGAAATCAGTTGGATTGAATGGAGTAGGTACGAAGGCAGTGAACGCATTGTCGTCCCACTTCATGGTTTATTCTGTCCGTGAGGGAGAAAAGAAACAAGCTTCCTTCGTTCGGGGGGAATTGGTGGAAGATTTACCTGTTTCAAAAACAGACGAAGAGAACGGAACGTATGTCGAGTTCATTCCCGACGAAGTGATCTTTAAAAAATTCTCGTTCAGAACCCCCTTCTTGTACAAGATGTTGTGGAACTACTGTTACTTGAACAGGGGATTACTGCTGAAATTCAATAAGGAAAAATTTCAATCGAAGCACGGTCTGAAAGATTTGCTGGAAGACAACATGGACGGTGATCCATTGTACCCAATCATTCACTTGGAAGGTGAGGATATCGAGGTGGCTTTTACGCATGGTCGCACGTACGGGGAGGATTACTATTCTTTCGTCAACGGTCAGCACACCACGCAAGGCGGAACACATCAAAGCGCATTTCGTGAGTCGGTGGCAAAGGTAATTCGCGATTTTTACGGAAAGAATTACGAAGCATCGGACATTCGCCAGTCGATTGTCGCAGCAGTGGCAGTGAAGGTGATTGAGCCTGTCTTCGAATCGCAAACAAAAACGAAATTAGGATCAACAGAAATAGAGCCGGACGGTAAATCGATGCGGGCATTTATCAATGATTTCTTGAAAGAGAAATTGGATAATTACCTGCACAAGAATCCCGCAACAGTCGAAACGCTTGAAAAGAAAATTAAGCAATCAGAGAAAGAACGGAAAGAACTTTCTGGAATTCGTAAGATTGCACGTGATCGTGCGAAGAAAGCGAACATGCACAACAAGAAATTGCGCGATTGCCGTGTGCACCTGACAGATTTAAAACACGAATTGCGCGAACAAACGACCTTGTTCATCACCGAGGGAGATTCGGCAAGTGGATCGATTACCAAATCGCGAGATGTGAATACGCAAGCGGTGTTTTCATTGCGTGGTAAGCCATTGAATTGTTACGGACTGACGAAAAAAGTCGTGTACGAAAACGAGGAATTCAACTTGATACAAGCCGCATTGAACATTGAGGACGACATGGATGAATTGCGCTACAACAACATCGTAGTTGCAACAGATGCCGATGTCGACGGAATGCACATTCGTATGCTCTTGTTGACGTTCTTCTTACAATTCTTCCCCGATTTGGTCAAAAGAAACCACGTCTACATTCTCCAAACGCCTCTTTTCAGGGTGCGAAACAAGAAAAAGACGATTTACTGTTATTCAGAAGAGGAAAAACGCAACGCCATCGAGGAGTTGGGAAGAAACCCTGAAATAACGCGATTTAAAGGTCTCGGTGAGATTTCACCGGACGAGTTTAAGTATTTTATTGGCGACGATATTCGCTTGGAACCTGTGATTCTTTCCAAAGAAGCATCCATCGATTCGATTCTCTCCTACTACATGGGTAAAAATACGCCAGAGCGTCAAGAATTTATCATTGACAATCTCCGTGTAGAAGAGGATTTGGTGATTGATGAAGACCTGGAAGGTGCGTTAGATGCAGCAGAGGAACAAGCGAACATTGAAAAAGCATCATAAGTAATGGCTGACGAAAACGAAGAGTTAGAAAATAACGACATGAAGGACGAGGATGGAAATCCTTTTGAGAAGAGCGAGACCACGGACAAGATCATTCCCGTTGGTGGACTTTACGAAAACTGGTTTTTAGAGTACGCTTCGTACGTAATTCTTGAAAGAGCCGTTCCTTCGCTGTACGATGGATTTAAGCCTGTACAGCGCCGTATCATGCATTCCATGAAGGAAATGGACGATGGTCGCTACAACAAAGTGGCAAACATCATCGGTAATACCATGAAATTTCACCCGCACGGAGACGCATCGATTGGAGATGCCTTGGTGCAGTTGGGACAAAAAGATTTATTGATTGATTGCCAAGGAAACTGGGGAAATACCCTCACGGGAGATGGCGCAGCAGCACCGCGTTACATTGAAGCACGTTTGTCGAAGTTTGCATCGCACGTTGTGTTCAACGCGAAAACAACGAACTGGCTAAAAAGCTACGACGGGCGAAACAAAGAGCCTGAACAATTACCGGTAAAATTCCCATTATTGCTCGCACAAGGTGCAGAAGGAATTGCGGTGGGAATGGCGTGTAAAATTATGCCCCACAACTTTGTGGAATTGATTGAGCAATCGATCAATCATTTGCGTGGGAAGAAAGTCACTATTTTGCCCGATTTCCTCAACGGTGGAATGGCAGATTTCTCGAATTACAACGACGGTCTCAGAGGTGGAAAAGTCCGTTTGCGTGCGAAAATCCGCAAGGAGGATAACAAAACGTTGATCGTGCACGAACTGCCGTACGGTACAACGTCGACCCTTATCGATTCAATCTTAAAAGCGAACGACAAAGGAAAAATAAAGATCAAAAAGATTGAAGACAACACAGCGGCAAATGCTGAGGTCATCATTCACTTAGCGCCTGGTGTTTCTCCCGATAAAACGGTGGATGCCTTGTATGCATTTACAGATTGCGAAGTTTCGCTTTCTCCCAATTCTTCGGTGATTGATGGTGATAAACCACGCTTCATGGGAGTTTCGGAGATTTTGAAAGTCAACACGGATCGCACGGTGGAGTTATTGAAACTCGAGTTGGAAATCCGTTTGGCGGAATTGGAAAAACAATGGCATTTCTCGACCTTGGAGAAAATCTTCATCAACGAAGAAATGTACATTGATTTCAAGAACTACAGCAACAAGGAAACGCTTTATGTGTACATGCGCGATGCGTTCAAGCCGTTCAAAAAGGTATTGCTGCGCGAAATTGAAGACGAGGATTTACAGAAATTGACGCAAATTCCAATGATTCGTATCACACGTTTCGATGCTGACAAAGCAGACGAAAACATTGCGAAGATTGAAGCGGAAATGGAAGTCGTGAAAGGTCACCTTGCGAACTTGGTGGAATACGCCATTGACTATTTCAAGGACTTGAAAACGAGATTTGGGGAGGGGAGAGAGCGTAAAACGGAAATCAAAACTTTTGATTCAATCAACGCGACGAAAGTCATCATTGCCAATAAGAAACTCTACGTTGATTACGACGAAGGATTCATCGGACACAGTTTGAAAAAGGCGGAATACATTGCCGATTGCTCTGATTTAGACGATGTGATTGTCTTCTTCGCGACAGGGAAGATGATGGTGACGAAAATCGCCGATAAGAAATTTGTCGGCAAGGGAATTGTCTACACCAACGTTTGGAAGAAAGGCGATAAACGCACGGTGTATCATTTGATGTACCAAGACGGAGTCGGCGGTCCAACGATGATGAAGCGTTTCAACGTGAACTCCATTACCCGTGACACAGAATACGATCTAACGAAAGGAACGAAAGGTTCCAAAATGCTCTATTTCACGGTGCATCCAAACGGAGAGCGTGAAGTCGTAACGGTTATTTTGCGCGCGCGACCACATCTAAAACGCCTGAAGTTCGATATCGACATGGGTGAACAACTCATCAAAGGGCGTGATGCTTCTGGAAACAGAGTCACCAAGGAAATTGTCTCCAAAATTGTACAGAAAGAAGTCGGTGGATCTACGCTGGCGGCGCGTAAAATTTGGTACGATACCGTTGTCGGTCGTTTAAACGATGACAAGCGCGGTAAATTCTTAGGACAGTTCAAAGGCAACGACAAAATTTTAACCTTGTACAAATCGGGAGAATACCGTTTGTCGAGTTTCGATCTTTCCACGCACTTCGACGATGACATGATTCACATTGAAAAATGGCATCCCGAGCGACCAATCACTGCTGTCTATTTTGATGCAGAGAAGGATTTACACTTCTGCAAGCGTTTTGTGTGCGAAGTCACCACGGACAAAAAAGTACTCTTCATTTCAGAAAGCGAAGGCTCACAGTTGGATGTCGTTTCTACAGCATACAGGCCAAAAGCGCGCATTGTCTACAATAAACTGCTCAAAGCAACCAAAAACCTTCCCGACACAGAAGTCGATTTAGCCGAATTCATTGACGTAAAGGGCATGAAATCTCAGGGCAACCAAATGACAAAGTTGAAGGTGAAAGAAATTGTACTCGATCACCCTATTGAAGGCGATGAACCATGGCCAGAAGAAGAAAACGAACCAGTACCAACGGACACCGATGATAGTGAAGAAGGAGATGATACTTCAGAAAGCGGAGAAGGTGAAGGCGGTGCAAAGGTTATCGAGTGGGACTTGAAAAAGGACGACGATGATGTGCAACCGAAGTTGTTTTAGGTTGGTAGAAGTATATAATTGGAAAAAGGATAATGGATACACACGCGATTGGAATCGCTCGGTAGTGTGGGGATTTAATTATCATAGTTCTTTATATTTCGTCATTTTAATTTTGAAAGTAAATGTTATCGTATTACCAAATATTGCAGGTAGAGGAAAATTCAACGCAAGATGAAATTAAAAGATCTTATAGAAAGTTGTGTAAAATTCTTCACCCAGACATGCATGGTAATACTCCTGAAGCAACTATAATTTTCAGATTACTACATGAGGCTTATGAAACCATTTCAAATCCTGCTAAACGAATAAATTATAAGTCCAAAGATCATTCTGCAACGTTTGGCGGAATTTCTCATAATGAATATGATGAGATTATTGCGGGTTATAAAAAAATTGTTAGTGATTATGAAGGAATTATTCGAACGAAGAATCGAAGAGAAAAGGATCTTTTGAATCAAGTTAACCAGCTTAAAAAAATAGCTAAAGACTTAAAAATAAGCAGCAAAGAACATTCCAAGTCTACCTCTGTGGATATTAAAATTGAATCCAAGAAAAAGGATAGCAATGTCATTTGGATTATACTTATTGTATTGGGAATTATAACCTTTATATTGTTTGTTATTTATCCCTTTTTAATGACATCTATACTTGTTTTAACCTTATTTGTTAGTTGGATATATAAAACTTTTTACTGACTCCCGCTCCGCTGGATTTGCAATCCTGCGGAATATAGTTTTATGCTACTAGTATAAACGATTGAACTTTTTTACATTTAAACTATTTTTGAATCAATAGTGAAAAGTAATTGTTGCATTAAATATGTCAGGTAAAAAGATCTTATTTTCTATATCCTTTTTTTTGATAGTTCTATCGAGCTGTACAGATATTAGGTTTGACAATCAGAAATGGAAAAATTGGGATATCAAAGAATCTGACTCTCACTTGAGATGGGATATGGTTGATGATTTAATCGACAATTATAATCTCGAGGGTAAGACTCGAAAAGAAATAATTGAACTTTTAGGTCGGCCAGATAACGGAGTTGCTAGTTCAGCAGAGCATTTTTATTACGATCTTGGACCATGTAGAAGAGGAATTGATTTTGGTAGTTTGAATATGGAGTTTAAAAGTGGAAAGGTTGTCAAAATTGAAAAGCACTGCAGCTAATACTGTTAAACGCACTCCCTTGAGTTTAATTCCATTGTTGCTTCCAACCCCATCAAATTCCCTTTTTTTTCATAGATTTATCAAAAGCAAACAATGAAACTAATCGTAACCATTTTAGCATTTTCGGTTCTAACCACTTTTTCTTTTGGGCAGGACTATAAATCACAATTTGACCAATTGAGCCAAGAGGGTGATACAGTCAAGCAGATAGAACTCCTGAAAAAGTGGGAATCTGAAGACCCAAAGAACGCTGAATTATATGCGAGTTATTTCAACTATTATGTGCTGGATTCGAGGCAAGAAATCGTTTCTATGAGTACAGAACAGCCCGATGGAGAAAGCCTGCAACTTACAGACAGTACGGGACAAGTAGCTGGTTTTATGGGCAGTGACATATTTTACAATTAAGAGATCGTAGAAAAAGGCTTTGAAAAAATTGACCAAGGAATTAAACTCTATCCCAATCGATTGGACATGCGGTTTGGTAAAATATACGTGCTTAGTCTAATTGAAGATTGGGAAAGTTTTACTGAGGAAATAGTAAAAACGGTGCAGTACCCCCGCTCCGCTGGATTTGTAATCCTGCGGAACATGTTTTTTCTTTGACAGTATAAAAGTTCGTCTTTTTTATGTTTAAATTACTTTAGAAACAATAGTATAAAATAATATTTCAACGGCAGGATTACAAATCCAGCGTAGCGGATAAGATGATAACTGAAAATGCTTAACAAAAAAAAGGACTGCCTCACATTGAGACAGTCCTTTAAACCAATTTAGTTAAAACTTATTTCTCACGCTTCAACTTAATTTTATATCCTAGCGAGAAGGAAAGAGTTTTTCATAAACGCCATTTTTGCCCTTTTTTATAACGATAATAAAATGTGTATCGCTATTTCAGGACTAGACAACACTAGTTATTATTTAACTAATTCATCAATATTATTAGTGATAATAATACCTGGTAGGGCAATAGGAGCTCCAATTTCGGCTAAAAATGTACCGTTAACTTCACCTTTTTTATAAGTGGTAAAACCAACTCTATACAGACCAACCGTTAATGCTTTCAACGGATCGCTGGTTTCACTTTGAATTCTTAATAAAGAATTGTAATTATTTCCACTTGGTTGAGATGGCATTTCGCTGCTATCATCATTTCTTTCCATTACCTTCCATTCTGCACTAGCAATTTTTTCTTCAGAGATGTCAGATAAACTTTTGATATTAGATTTTTCAAAAGTTATGTACGTGTCAAAGTATTCAGTAGAAGAAGAATTTGCATCATAATTTGCAGCTTTTGTAGCATCTTTAATCTTTTCAGCTGATTTTGCATCAATTGGTGACATCATTCTAACACCTAATTCTGGAGCTACAGCAGGAATCCAAACATAGATATAAGTATATTTTTTACCATCAACTATTGCATCTTCCGATCCTTTTTCGGCATATCCCAAATAAGAGTTTACACTTGTATAAGGAACCTTTACTGTTTTAGGACCTACTTTTTTTTCCATGGTACCATTAAAAGCACCTAGTTTTTGAGAATATAATGTTGTACCTGCAAAGAGGCAAATTCCCAAGAGTAATAAATTTTTTTTCATGATTAAATTTTTAAAGGTCAATATTATTTTAGGGTGTAATTTAGAAAAAATAATATATTTTATAACTAAGACTATTGAAAAAAGAATTATTAATCTTCGGAATTTAGTTAAATACTCTTCGTTTTAAGGAAAATCACTAGTTTAGATAAATACTCGTTATTGCATGACACAACTTTACTTCTAGAAATGAAATTTGGACTCCTGTTTTTATTCGTGTTAGTAATGAATTCGTGTAATCTCGTCAGGCTTTTAAATACCTCGGAGCAAAGGGATGAATCTACGGTAGAAATCAATTCGTTCTTGTCCAAGAAAAACTACCATTACGATTTTAGCTTTGAAAATGTTGATTCAACTTCAAATTCATTAACGGACGATCATTATAGGCTCAATGATAGTGCGACAAATTATTCATTCATTCAGTTAAGAATCTTTGATCCAGTTGGCAACCTTTATTCAGGGTACTCACAATGCATGGGAAGCTTTAATAATCGGAAATTTATTGATAGCCTTCCTCCAACAAAAAATGCGTATCCATTTTTGAATACTGAACTCAAATTTCAAGATGAGTTGGACCTAATCGACATTGATCCAAACACTAAATTGAAGGTCATCGAAGCGGCAAAGAAATACGAATACACTTTTGTTGTTTACTGGACGATCTGGACGAACTATTTTTCAAAGCATGTATTACAACAGGTTTCCAGGATTAAAGCTAAGGAACCTGACAAAGTACTCGTTATACTTGTAAATGTTGCTAAAGAAAAATGAATATAACTGGTCCCAATTTATCTAGAAAGCGAATCTTATGGAACCTCGCTAAATCTTCCTGATTAAAATAAAATCACTAATTTAATCTTCTAAATCGCCAAATTGTACTCAATTATGAAACAACTACTTACATTTCTAATTTTCCTTTCACTCTCGCTGACTTCTTTTTCGCAAACTCAGTTTGAAATGAATCAAGAAGAACGTGAAAAATACCTTATTGTCGACAAGGAATTGAATGATGTATACAGGCAAATCCTGACGGACTATAAAAATGATTCGATTTTTATAGAAAAGCTTAAAGTCTCACAACGACTTTGGATTAAATTCAGAGATGCCGAACTAGATATGAAATTTCCTGTAGCTGATAAACTAATGGAATATGGCTCAATGTATCCAATGTGTGCGTCCGGGTATTTAACAGAACTAACAAATCAGCGCATTGAAACATTAAAAGAATGGTTGGAACCATTTCCAGAAGGAGAGGGGTGTAGTGGCTCTGTGATGTTTAGATGATCTTATTTCTCACCCTTAAATTTAATCTTGTACCCTACAGAGAAAGATAGGTCGTGTGTGTACTTATACTTGTTATAGAATATGGTGTGGAATCCTGCATTGTAATTTGTTTCAAAATAGAACCCGTTGTATTCGACACCTATACCAAGTATTATACCTCCAGTATAACGTCTTTTGAACTCATCAGGGTCATACTTAATAATTTGCGTGTCTGCGGTTGTAAGAGTTTCTCCTGTCGAAGCTATATAATCACTCCTTTCATTTGCATTTTTATGCTCTGCTAATAGGCCTAGATTTAATCCTGTTCTAGCGTAAGCCCTGTAATCTTTAATTAAAAATGCAATATTGAGCATCATTGGCACATCAAAATAATACAGTTTAGTTTTACTCTGTGTAACTGAAGAAAAAACTAGATTCCAATTATCCGATAAGTATGTTACAGTTTTGTAATTAGTGCCCCTTGTCTGAAATTTAATCCCGGTTTCTAATGACAATCGCTTCCCAAAGGGGAACTCATATCCTACAGCTGCGTTAAAGCCGTGAATACCAGCATTTTTTGAGGCTGTTGTGTTAGAAAATTCTTCATTCCCATATTGGGTTATATTGGTTTCTCCCGCTTTGAAGTGTTTATTTTCCATCCATGAAGCTGTGTATCCACCACTAACATTGAGCGATTGTCCAAAGGAGAAAGTTCCGAGCAAAATGACTGTGCTAAGTATAAAAGATTTTAATGCGTTTATCATTTTTTTGCATTAGGTTCTAATGTGTGGTACTGCAAGTTTACGAATAGTTAATACAAAAACCAAAATATCAAAAGGTAGGAGTAGGTTGGTTCTGATTACTACTATTTGTCAGTTTTAGTAGAGCTAGAATTCAATCCGAAATTGCTACATTCATCATGTTGTTTCATCAACAGGTTGAAATAAATGACTAAATTGGGCTTCTCATTCAAACGACCAAAGCCAAGCAATCCCCAGACTAACGACAATGATAGCAACAGCATTTCTTAGAGGCATCAATGTAGGCGGACATCATAAAGTCCCCATGGCAGAACTACGCGATAAACTCACCGAAATAGGTTGTGAGAATGTTAGAACATTTCTAAACTCAGGAAATGTTGTATTTGAAACACATCAGACGGACATTCAGGCACTAGAAGCCAAAATGGAAAGTCACCTCGCTAATGTCTTCAACTTTCCAATCCCAGTGATGTTGCGGACAAAAGATGCAATTGCTGATTTAGTAGATCAAAATCCTTTTGAAAATGTGCAAATGCATAAGGACATCCGTTTGTATGTGTCTTTGCTAAAAGATGAGCCTAGCATTGAATTGGAATTACCCTATTATTCAAAGGATAGCAGCTATCAAATTCTTTCAGTCAGCAACCGAACAATTTGCAGTGTTTTGGACCTGTCTACGACAAAAACGGTGAAGGGCATGGAGGCATTAGAAAAATTATTCGGGAAGAATATTACGACAAGGAATTGGAATACGATCTTGAAGGTCGTGAATGCTTAATGGATAAACAGTACTTTAAAGAAACGATGATAGAAATAATTGAAACCAAAGATTATAATTTGCTTGCTGAATTGAATGAAGAAATACAGACATTTCATCATAAAACTGTCCCAAACATTTTTAAACCATACGACAAAGCTGCAATCTCAACTTTTTATAAAGATGCATTGAGAAACGAGAATGCGGTGGCGTTCGCTGCCAAAGAGAATGATGTAACTGTAGGTTATGTTTTACTGTTCGTTGTGAATATGAATGAAACCCCTTTCCAATATGCGAGAAAGTACGTCTTGCTTGATCAGATTTTGGTGGTGAGAAATTACCAATCAAAAGGTGTTGGCAGCCAATTACTGGATGCTGTATTTTCATTTGCGAAAGCACTTAAAATTGATCGTATAGAGTTAGATCATTGGACACAGAATGAATTGGCCAGAAAGTTTTTCGCTAAAAGTGGATTTGATTATTACAATGAAAAAATGTGGAAATTAGTAGAATGAAGAACAATCGTTTAAATTAGAGGAAAGTTGAACAAGATTTATGTCGACAAAAGGAACATTAAGGACGTGTAAAAAAGGACATCAATATTACAAAAGTAGTGATTGTCCCACCTGCTCTGTATGTGAAGAAGAGGGCAAACCAAAAGATGGCTTCTTTCACTGATTGTAGCACCAGCCAGACGAGCGTTAGAAAGAGAAAACATCAAGTCTTTGGAAGATTTGGCAAAGTTTACAGAAAAAGAGATAACACAGTTGCATGGAATGGGACCAAGCACCATTCCCAAACTAAAAAGGGCACTCGAAGATAAGGGACTTTCTTTTAAACCTTAGGTTCATGCAAAATTGAGAATACAAAAAATAGAATTAGTGACACCAGTTTTTTTTAAGACACAGCTTGATTTTAGAAAGTGGTTAGAGAAGAACCACACCAAGGAAACAGAATTGTTTGTTGGATTTTACAAAGTGAATTCTGGCATCCCTTCAATGACTTGGTCAGAATCTGTGGATCAAGCGCTTTGTTTTGGTTGGATTGACGGTATAAGGCGCTCAATTGATAAAGACAGTTACCAAATTCGTTTTACTCCTCGACGGAAAAACAGCATCTGGAGTGCTGTAAATATTGCGAAAGTCGAAGCGATGATAACACAAGGGCTCATGCAAGAAGCGGGACTTGAAAGTTACAGTCACAGAACAGATGAAAAATCATATGGGTATACCTATGAAAATGATGAACTGAAATTTTCACCTGAATTTGAAAAGAAATTCAAAGCAAATAAAAAAGCGTGGGATTATTTTCAGTCGCTTGCACCATCGTACAAAAAAACATCTTCCAATTGGGTGATGAGCGCAAAACAAGAGACGACAAAAATAAAGCGGTTGACGCAACTCATTGCCGACAGCGAAGCAGGAACCAACAAATGGAAGGATAATAAGTATCAAAAGAAGTAAAAACTAATCGAAACGTATGACAACAACCGAAAAAGTAGAACAAGCAATCACCGATTTTGTAAAGGGAGGCGACAATAGTGATACGATTCTGTTGGACAAGGTACTACACAAGGATTTTCGAGTGATGAGCCATGGTTTTATGGGAACATCTGGAGTTACGCTGATTGACAAAAAAAAGTATCTATCAAATATTAGAGAAGGTATTTTTGGTGGACTGAAAAGAAAAATATTGATCGAGAGTATTGACGAAAGTGAAAGTATTGCGATGGTCAAACTGCGTTTAGAAAGCTCCGAAAATTATTTTGTATCGTACAATTCGTTGGTATTGGACACCGACAATGAATGGAAACTGATAGATAATCTAGCCGTTGTTGAAGCAAAGAAATAACGAAACAGAATCGCTTGTATCAATTTAAACACATGTCAAGTTAAAAATGAAACGTCAAGTTTTTATAAGAGAATATGAAATAAACGACAAAGACCAAGTAATGGCTCTTTTGCGATTGAACACACCAAAATATTTTGCACCTGAAGAAGAAAGTGATTTAAGTAATTATTTAGACAACGAGAGAGAACTCTATTATGTGATGCTTTATGATGGTGAAATTGTGGGTTGTGGTGGTATAAACTTTGAAGCAAATAAAACAATTGGAATCATAAGTTGGGACATTCTTCACCCTGAATACCAGGGAAAGGGTTTCGGAACTGAGTTAATGCAGTATAGAATTCAAAAGCTCAAAACAATTGGTGTAAAAAAGATCGTCGTTCGAACTTCTCAAATCACGTATAAATTTTACGAAAAGCAAGGGTTTAAATTGGTTGAAACAATAAAGAATTATTGGGCTGAGGGCTATGACCTGTATCATATGGAGTATAGGTGAAAGCAGTTCTGGAAAATCAATTTCTAGAAACGCCAAAGCATCTTGGTCATGTATCAGAATGAACGAAGACTTTACCTCACGGTTCAAACCCTAATTTGTTCCAAGAGCTAGGCTGTCCATGGAAATTTTTGTATTTTCGATTCTCAAAAGAATAGAACTTAATTATAAGCCAAGTGAACTGAAGTGATACTATAAATTGATAGCATCCAATGAACGAAGTTGATAACTACATAGCGCAATTCGAACCTGAAATTCAAGAAAGGTTAACTGAACTGAGAAAACTCTTTTTTGAAGTGCTTCCGAACACAGAAGAAAGTATTCGTTACAAGATAATCGCCTTTAAAGTGGGGAAGGATTATTTGTATTTTGCTGGATACAAAAATCACATTGGGTTTTATCCCGTGTATGGATTGACGGAAATTGAAGATGATATGTCTAGCTACCGTGCTAAAGGGGCAAAACACAGTTTGCATTTTATGCACAATGCACCTTTGCCGAAGGAATTGATTAAAAAAATTATTCAACTAAAGTCGACCTCTGAAAAATGAAAACAACGCCCGAACATAACGAACGAGTAGCAAAATTGACATTTGCTTCGGTGTACCCGCATTACGTGACAAAAGTGGAACGTAAAGGTAGAACAAAGGAGGAATTGCATCAAGTCATTGAGTGGTTGACAGGCTTTAACGAAAATAAACTCCAAGAATTGATCGACGAAAAAGTGACCTTTGAAACCTTCTTTTCGCAGGCAAAACTAAACCCAAACGCCCACTTAATCACAGGTGTCATCTGTGGATACAGAATTGAAGAAATTGATAATGTACTCACGAAGCAAGTCAGGTATTTAGATAAGTTGATAGACGAATTGGCGAAAGGAAGGAAAATTGAGAAGATTTTAAGAAGTGAATAAAATATAAAAATCCTACGATTTATCGCTATTCTGTTGATTAATTGTCACTTTACCACTACTTTTGTGAAACGTGGATGATTTCTCTCCGTGAATGAGGAAAGGATAGCGGTTCTCCGAAATGAACGAATGATTCAACTTGCACTAAAATGAATACAACTATGCAACAATTGACATCAAAGGATTTAATCTCATTGGAAGATAAGCACGGAGCTCATAATTATCATCCTCTAGAAGTCGTACTGAAAAGAGGAGAGGGAGTTTATGTGTGGGATGTAGAAGGAAAACAATACTTTGATTTTCTATCTGCCTACTCTGCTGTAAACCAAGGACACTGTCACCCAAAAATTGTAGGAGCCATGATCGATCAGGCAAAACGCTTGACATTGACATCGCGCGCTTTTTACAATGATTCCTTAGGTCCCTACGAAAAATTTATCACAGAATATTTTGGATACGATAAAGTATTACCAATGAACACAGGTGCGGAAGCAGTCGAAACTGCGATCAAAATCTGTCGCAAATGGGCATACGAGAAAAAAGGAGTGGCACAAGACGCTGCCAAAATAATTGTCTGTGAAGGTAATTTTCACGGTCGTACAACAACGATTGTGTCATTTTCAAGTGATCCAACGGCACGTAAAAACTTCGGACCGTTTACACCAGGATTTATTAGCATTCCTTACGACGATATCAACGCGTTGGAAGAAGCATTGAAACAAGACAATATCGCTGGATTTCTTGTGGAACCGATTCAAGGGGAAGCAGGGGTGTATGTACCAGCAGATGGATATTTAGCTAAAGCAAAGGCGCTTTGCGAAGCAAACAATGTACTTTTCATTGCAGATGAGGTACAGACAGGTGTTGCGCGAACAGGACGTTTATTGGCAGTAGATCACGAAGACGTGAAAGCAGATATTTTAATCCTAGGAAAAGCACTTTCTGGTGGAGCGTATCCAGTTTCGGCTGTATTGGCAAACGATGAAATTATGTCGGTAATTCACCCAGGTGAGCATGGTTCGACCTTTGGTGGGAATCCTGTAGCGGCAAAAGTCGCAATCGCAGCACTGGAAGTTGTGACTGAAGAGCGTTTGGCGGAAAATGCAGAGCGACTGGGACAGATTTTTAGACGCGAAATGCAACGCATCATTGACAGTACGGACCTCATTGTGAAAGTACGTGGAAAGGGATTGTTAAATGCAATCATCGTGAATGACACAGAAGAAAGTAAGACAGCTTGGAATCTGTGCGTCGCATTGAAAGAAAATGGCTTATTAGCAAAACCAACACATGGCAACATTATTCGATTTGCACCGCCACTGGTGATGACAGAAGAAGAATTGATGGAATGTGTGGATATAATTGGAAGGACAGTTAAAGCTTTTAAAAAATAAGAAATGCCTCATGGAAACATGAGGCATTTCATTTCAACGTGAAAAAGGAAGCGCTAAGAAAGAAAATTAAAGCAATTGAGCGAGAATTAAAATTGCTCAAGGATCAGCTTGTTGATGAAATTCAAGATCCTGAAACAGTCATTGTTCCTGATCCATTTAAAGAACCTTTTTTGTCCATCGAGAAAAAAATTAGACACTATTTTAACGATTTAAACATTGATCCTGAATCTGGAGAAATTACAGCACAGGGCCAACGCTACGTTTTATTGAGGTCTGATTCACTCAGTCACGAATTCTTGGATTTTGTGAAGGAAAGGTACTCAGATCGACCGATGAATGAGGCGGTGAGCATTGGAAACAATTTTTTGTATGACAACGCAAAGGTGATTGGAAATAAAGATTCTGTGGCCTTTCATAAAAAATTAGGTTTGTCTGCGCCCATTGAAAAATTATCGGCGGGACCCGTTCATTTCGCTTTCACAGGCTGGGCAAACGTGGAAATGTACGAAGAAAGTAATCCCACACCAGATAAGCATTTTTTCTTGAAGTTTAGACACCACAATTCTTTTGAGGCACAGTCTTGGATAAAGGCGGGTAAAACTTCAGATATTCCTGTCTGTACAATGAATTGTGGCTATTCAGCAGGTTGGTGCGAAGAGAGTTTTGGAATTTCGTTGACAACCGTTGAAGTGAGCTGCGAAGCAAAAGGGGATGAAGCCTGTGTTTTTATCATGGCTCCCACAGATAAAGTGGAACACTACGTTGGCGAAATCATTGATTTGAGCCAAGTGCAGAATTTTGAAATCCCAGTTTTCTTTAAAAGAAAAAATATAGAGGAACAATTGCGCGCTTCATTGGGTCAAAAGGAGGTATTGATTAAGGAAATCCATCACCGCGTGAAGAATAACCTTCAGGTAATTATCAGTCTGCTCCGGATTCAAATGGGTGAACTGGGAGGAGATAAATTGAAGCCCGAGTTCGAAGCGTGTATCAATCGCGTAAATACTATGGCAGTGGTGCACGAATTAATGTACCAGAACAAGAATTTCAACAAAATCAACATGCGCTCATACATGCATGAACTGATTAAATCGTTGTTGCAATTGTATACAATGAATGATGAAGTGGAGGTGATTGTAGAAATTGATATTCCTGATGTTGATTTCACCTTGGATCAATCATTGCCGTTGGCATTGGCGTTGAATGAAATTATCTGTAATTCCTATAAGCATGGTTTAACAGCTGGAGGTAGTTTTTACCTGCGACTCCATTGTGAGAATGATGTGTACACTTTAGTTGTTGGCGACTCTGGAACAGGATTTCATCCAGATTCAGAAAAATCAGGTCTTGGGCTTGTATTAATCGATATTTTACTAGAGCAAATTGATGCCGAGAAAACAATTCAGAATACCCAAAATGGGTTGGAGTACCAAATAAAATTCAAGTTAAACGGAGGATAACGTAGGTATTTTCTATCTTCGTGAACGAATAAAAATTAGAAAAATTGGCAAACAAAATTAAATTTGGAACTGACGGTTGGAGAGCGATTATCGCAGAAGAATATACCGTTGAGAATGTAGCACGTGTTTCCATAGCAACAGCTGCTTGGGTAAAGAAGAACTTTGATAATCCAACGATTGTCATAGGTCACGATTGTCGCTTTGCAGGAGATTTATTCATGCGCACAGCAGCAAAAGTATTTGTCAACGCTGGAATCAAAGTCAAAATGGCGGAAGGGTTTATTTCGACTCCCATGATTTCATTGGCAGCTGTTAAGTTGAATTGCTCTATCGGAGTGGTGATTACAGCGAGTCACAATCCACCAAGTTACAACGGTTTCAAATTAAAATCAAAGCACGGCGGACCACTTTCACCAGGTTTGGTACAAGAAATTGAGGACATTATTCCCGAAGAAAGTGCATTGGATTTAGAAAATATCTCATTGGATTCACCATTGGTTGAATGGGTGGATTTAGAAACCATGTATGTGGATCACGCCAGAGCCAATTTCGATTTGGATGCTATAGAGAGATCGGGACTGAATTTAGTTTACGATGCAATGTACGGCGCTGGTCAAAATGTATTGAAGCGTTTGTTACCGAACATGCATTTTTTGCATTGTGAGCACAATCCATCGTTTATGGGACAAGCACCCGAACCGATTGCAAAGAATTTGAAACCGCTGGAAGAATTCATCCAATCGAAAGGAGACATAGATTGCGCCTTGGCAACGGACGGTGATGCAGATAGAATTGGATTGTACAACGGAAAAGCAGAATTCATTGATTCTCACCACATTATCCTCTTATTGGTACATTACCTAGCGAAATATAAGGGAATGACAGGGAAAGTCGCTACTGCATTTAGTACAACACCTCGTGTGAAAGTTATGGCAGATCATTATAACTTACCGAGTGAAGTTGTGAAGATCGGGTTTAAGTACATCGCCGATATCATGGTCGCAGAAGACGTGTTGGTTGGTGGTGAAGAATCAGGTGGAATTGCAACCAAAGGGCACATTCCAGAGCGTGATGGTATTTGGATGGGATTGATCATCTGGGAATTCATGGCGAAATCTGGAAAATCCTTGGATGATTTAATTGATGAGGTGTACGAAATTGTTGGAGCGTTTAAATTTGAGCGCAACGATTTACACATCACTGAAGCATTAAAATTAAAAGCGATTGCGAATTGCGAAAATGGTGTTTACACCAGTTTTGGAAAGTATACTGTTGACAACGTCGGAACGATTGACGGATTCAAATTTTTCTTTGATGAAAATCGTTGGCTGATGATTCGCCCCTCGGGAACTGAACCCGTGCTCAGAACGTACGCAGAAGCTCCAACGATGGAAGAGGTACGTGATATTTTGGCAATTGCAGAAGCAACAATACGAAATTAAACAGCCATGGCAGGTTCTTCTTTTGGTACGATTTTCAAACTCACCACTTTTGGCGAATCACACGGCGTAGCAATAGGTGGAATCATCGATGGAGTTCCTGCAAACGAGCCAATAGATGTCGATGCTATTCAAGCTGAACTAGCGCGACGAAAACCTGGGCAATCATCCATCGTTACGCAGCGCAAGGAAGACGATACTGTAGATATTCTATCAGGAATTTTTGAAGGAAAAACGACAGGCACACCCATCGGATTTATCATTCGCAACGAAGACCAGAAATCCACCGATTACGATCCCATCAAAGAAGTATTCCGACCTTCCCATGCAGATTTCACCTATACGGCCAAATACGGCAACCGCGATTACCGAGGTGGAGGAAGATCTTCAGCACGTGAAACCGCTTGTCGCGTTGTCGCAGGTGCAATTGCAAAGCAACTATTATCATCCATTGGAGTGGACATTGTCGCATTCGTTGATCAAGTCGGAGCGATAAAAATCGGTAACGAAATAGATTACAATGTCATTGACGAAAATCCGGTACGCTGTCCAAACATGAAAGTTGCAGCGGAAATGGAAGCGCTCATCAAAGAAGTCCGCAAAGACGGCGACACAATAGGAGGGAGCATCCGTTGTGAAATCAATCATGTTCCCGTTGGCTTGGGTGAACCCGTTTTCGATAAACTCCACGCAGAACTAGGAAAAGCAATGCTTTCCATCAATGCAGTCAAAGGCGTTGAATTTGGAAGCGGTTTCGACTGCGTTTCTATGCGCGGTTCAGAACACAACGATCTCTTCAACGAAGACGGTTCAACTCAAACCAATCATTCAGGCGGAATTCAAGGTGGCATCTCCAACGGAATGCCCATCACCTTGCGCGTTGCGTTCAAACCAGTTGCAACCATCATTAAAACCCAAACAACGCTCACCACCGAAGGTAAATTGGTCGAAATGGACGGCAAAGGTCGCCACGATCCGTGTGTTGTCCCACGCGCTGTTCCCATTGTAGAAGCCATGGCAGCGATTACGTTATTGGATTTTTATCTGCGGGATAAGGGGACGGTGATGTAGATTTTATGAGTATGGCTAGGAAAATCTCACTTCTGATTGCAGGTACAGCTGTTTTATGTGTAATTATTTACCTACTGTGTATAAATGTTAACGACAGTAATACGGTAAAAAATAAATTCGTTGGCAACAATGACATACTCATGTGGAATACATCTTCAGCTAAGTATAACGAAAAAATCAATAATACGATATGTTATTACCAAAGAGATAGAGGTCTAGATAAGTATATTATGTGCCATGGCAACGTAGGTTATTTTTTTGAAAACTCGACAGACGATTCGAAAAAATCTGAGCTGAAAATTAGGAGTTTTGTTAACTTAGAATCAACGAGAATTATCAAAGAAGCGAATAGTTCTTTAGTACGTTTTGTTAATGAGTCGGACACTTTAATTGTAAAATATGAAGTTATGAAGGAAAATTGGGGTTTAATAGATGGAGTAATTGTCAAGTAAGGTTAAATTACACCACTCTATCATCAGTTGTATTGCTGTGAAATCATTTTTAACTTACCATTATTGTTTAACTCACTAAATTTTACGAACTTCGTTAGTATGAATATCAAAGAGTACATAGAGATTAATTCAGAAAAGCGATTCGGAAAGCCGATTATCAAAGGAACGCGAATTGCTGTATTTGATGTGCTTAATTGGTTAGCCAACGGCATGACCAAAGAGGAAATTATTCAAGATTTCCCAGAATTAAATGATCAAAAAATCAATGCATGTCTGTTTTTTGCGGCATCTAGAGAAGGTCATTTAGGAATAGCATCATGAGGTTACTGTTTGATCAAAATATTTCTCACCGCTTAATAAGGCAAGTTCAAGATGTTTTTCCCGATGCAAAACAAGTGAGAGAGCTTGGTTTGGAGAATAAATCGGACAAGTTTATTTGGGAGTTCGCGAAAGAAAACGAGTATTCCATTGTCACTTTTGATGCGGATTTCTATGATCTATCGCTGGTTTGGGGACATCCGCCAAAAATTATTTGGATCCGAACAAGCAATCAAACCACCAAGCACATTGAAAAAATTCTTAGAAAGCATGTTTCGACATTAATGGATTTTTTTCAAGACGATAATTTGGCCTGTCTTGAAATTATAAGTGCCGAATAGTATCAATCAACTAGGATGTAGATTACTCTGCGATATACATTACGTTACAATATATAACACTACCATGAACAAATTAACCTTCATCACTATTCTCACCATTACACTGTACTCTTGTAATCAGGATGCAGAAAACAATTCAGATCAGAAAATCATCGCGGATTTTGTTGAACTACCGACTGATTTATCAAACATTGACGATAGTGTTTTTATTCATTTGGATGAATGGTTAAAAGATGCAGAAATGATAGGGATTTCCGAAGGAGAACATGGGATGAACGAGTCAATGGATTTTCGGAATTCCTATATCAAATATTTGGTTCGTACGAATCAGGTTCAGGTGTTAGCGTTTGAATCTGGTCTACTAGAATCAAGATTGGTTGACAATTACATTCAAGGAAAAGATTTACATATTGATACCGTCCTGACCAATGGTTTTTCTTACACTTTCGGACAATTTGAGCAAAGCCGAGAGTTGATAGAATGGTTGCGCAAAACAAACGCGACGAGAAGTTCTGAGAAACGTGTTCGCTTTTATGGATTTGATATGGCTGGTAGTGCACCAAATCCGTACCTTGAGAAAGCTTCCTATTCTTTGCAGGAGTGCTTGAATTACCTAAAGGAAGTTGATCCCAAACTATTCAATGAATATACTGCTGAAGCAAACCAATTTATTCCCTACCTGAGAGCTGTTGATAACCCTGAAAACAAAGGTGTTTCGTTTGTGGATATGTCAGAAGACAAAAGAGCAACCTATCTTGAGTTTCTTGAAAATTTAAGGGGAACTATTGAAAAGAATAAACAAAAATATATTCTGAAATTAGGGGAAGAACTGTATCAATGGGGTCTGCAAACTGCTGTTTGTTCCAAGCAAAATTTCACCTTTCTAATCGGTTATCATCAACCGAAAGCAGACCATAGCTCGAGAGAAAGATTTATGGTTGAAAATATTAAATGGATTCGAAAAAAAGAAGGAAACAAGAAAATCGCACTATTCGCTCACCTGTCGCATTTGGCAAAAGATATTTCCAGAATAGATGAAAATGGAAACAATACCCAGCCTGAAACAATGTTTGGAGAGCATATGCAAGCTGAATTTGGAACAAAATACAAGGTAGTTGGAAACATGTTTCGTTACCTCGATTTCTACAATGATATTGATAGCGTGAAAGTCAACTCGGTGCCTGAAATCTTACATACCAAGTATAAGTCTCCTAATTTTTGTCTACGTGTAGACACTAAGGATAGTCTCTTTCTAAAGCCACAAATTTATGGAGCTCCATTTAAAGGAGATTTATGGATGACCCCATCTAAAGGAGTTGACGTTATTTTTTATACTGAGAAACAGCATTTTTTTTACAAGGAATAATGTTGTTAGATCATCTATACTTGTCATTATAAATGCCTTATATTTGTTAGGAGGTGAAAGGATAGCGAGAACAGGATTAGGATACCTGATTGCTTAATCTTTTTATACGATTTAACCTCAAGACCTCAATGAACGAAGAAAACATAGAAGAGTATTTAGCGAAGCATTACATCCATAAAAGCAATTGGTTACGCGCCGCTGTTTTGGGTGCGAACGATGGGATTTTGTCGACAGCCAGTTTGGCCATCGGTGTCGCCGCAGCAAGTAGCAGTCGTGACGCTGTAGTTTTAGCTACTGTTGCAGGTTTGGTGGCTGGAGCGCTTTCAATGGCGGCAGGTGAATATGTCTCGGTAAGTTCTCAAACGGATGTTGAAAAGGCAGATATTGAGCGCGAAAAACGAGAATTAATTGACATGCCCGAAATTGAATTACAGCGACTTGCCGATATTTACGAGGAGCGCGGATTGAAAAAGGAAACAGCGTTGATTGTCGCGAAAGAACTAACCGCACACGATGCTTTAGGAGCCCATGTGAGAGATGAGTTGGGAATCAATGACATCAGCCAGGCAAAACCGCTTCAAGCTGCATTTGCTTCAGGAGCCGCATTTACAGCTGGTGGGGTTTTACCCTTGATTGTTGCACTGTTTTTTCCAGAAGATGGGATGCAATATTACCTGTACGGATCAGCGATTATGGTGTTAATTCTCTTGGGGGTTTTAGCCGCAAAAATAGGCGGTTCAAGCATTCCAAAAGCCATTTTTCGTGTGACCTTCTGGGGAACAGTTGCCATGGGATTGACGTCGCTTGTCGGTCACTGGTTCGGTGTGAACTTGGTATAGACAATTTCTCCCTGAGAACATCACTTCAGTACTGAAATCAAATGATCCAGTCGATCCGTTTCGATAAAATCAGGATTCATTTCAGCAAGACCCCAAACTCTCCTATGATTCCTATCATGTGGGAGCCTAGTATTTTTGCTAAATACTTACTTCGCTCTTAAGAATTCTCGTAATTGCGCTGCTAAACAATGATTTATAATCAGGAATTCACTATCTTAGGGTTACAAATGGAAATACAGACCAAACTATAAAATTTATAAAACAATAGGGCAAAATAGACTAAATTAATTGAATGAAAACGATAAAACTCAACCGTTATGAATAAAGCACTTATAGGAATATTAGTATTGTTTTGTATGTCAAATGCATACGGAATAACGTATCATGTCACGCCAGTAGGAGCAGGAAGCATGGATGGCACTTCATGGGCAAATGCCGCATCGGGTAATAATCTACAAGCAATTATTGACGCAGCAAATCCAGGCGATGAAGTGTGGGTGGCATGCGGAACGTATGTTCCAACAACAACTACCGATCGGTCTATTTCTTTCTCAATGAGGAATGGAATTACCATTTATGGAAGTTTTCAAGGAACAGAATCAGTGCTGGGCGATCGCGAATTTTCGTGTGGTCCTTGTAGCACTTTGAGCGGAGAAATTGGTGCTGCAGGCATTGCAGATAATTCGTTCACTGTAATTTACAATGAAGAATTGAATAATACCGCGGTGATTGATGGATTTGAAATTCGTGATGGAAATGATGATCGCTCTCCAACTAGTGCAGGAGATGGACTCGGCGGTGGATTATATAACCACGGTTATGGAGCAGGTGGATTTTGTCACCCTGTAGTGCGCAACTGCGTTTTCACAAACAATAGAGCTTCGTGGGGAGGTGGTGCGTTTAACAACGGCTACGACAGTGGTGACGCAGAACCGACGTATATCAATTGTATATTTTATCAAAATCATGCCTACATAGAAGCAGGTGGAATGGACAGTTATGGGGTAGGAGGAAACGCAAGTCCCACGCTTTACAACTGTGTATTCGACAGTAACACTTCTGCCTCCAATGTTGGAGCAATGTATTGCTGGGGAGGAAACACAGGAGGAAATTGTCATCCAGTATTGATTAATTGTGTATTTACAAACAACACCGCCACCAACGGTTATGGAGGAGCGTTCATCGCGGATAATCTGGACGAGAATCTAACAACATCTTCAGGTTCTTGTACCGTAACACTTCAAAACTGCATTATTTGGAACAATTCAGCAACCGGTGATGGGCCTCAATTTTATGTTAGGGGAACTGGAGCAGTTGTCAACGCGACGTATTCAGCAATTGATCTGACAGGACAAACAGGACAAAACGTTATTTCTGGTCCAGGTACGGGAAATATTGTGGATGATCCGGGGTTCGCTAATAGTGCAGATGCTATTGGGCCTGATGGATGTTGGATGAGCTATGATGACGGTTTACGACCAGAATTTAGCTCCCCATGTGTTAATACGGGTGACAATACGAATATCCATTCCACGGATCTCGCTGGAAATCCAAGAGTTTTTGATGCGATAGTAGATATGGGTGCGTACGAAATTGAGCCCTTGGGTTCTATTTCATCGATTGATAAAGCTTCTGAGCTAATTGTATATCCAAATCCAGCGACATCACATTTGTTTGTCAAAAAGCAAGAGTACAGTAATTTTCAGTACGTGATTTATTCACTGGATGGTGCCATACATACGATTGATCCTAGCGAAGTCAACACAGGTGAGTACGTTCTTGATATTTCCTCGTTAAGTTCGGGACTTTACCTGTTGGTAGCAAGAACTCAGGAAGATGAACAGCCGATTTACACCAGATTTGTGAAGCAATAAATTGTCGTGATTAAATCCATTGGTAGAGAATTGGAAGAAATGGACAGTCAGGAAAAGGTACTGAAAGGTGTACAAAGCAACACGTATTGGTGAGTATATGCGTATACAACACCCGTTAAACTACACTGGTTCTACCTCCTTCATTGTATCACTTCAACACCGAAATCAAATGATCCAGTCGATCTGTTTCAATAAAATCCGGATTCATTTCAATTGCGTCAATGTTGCGCTGGTTGGATTGGGTGTTGAATAACGTTACCATGATATTGTTGGCGTGCGCATCGGCAATCATTTCTTTGGTGATCTTGTCAATACTGTAAACAACTCCCTCTAACTCATGCTCAATCGCTAAGCTAATTGCATTATCCATCGCTTGAAAAACAAAAATCTTGAGATCTGGCCGCTCGGCATGAATTTTTTCAATTAGCATTGTACTTTGTAGTTCAAGTGCTACGTTTTCTACAATTCCGAACCCATCAATTAACTCGTACAGTGCATTGCAATAGGTGTTAATATTCTCTTCAGTGATGCTGTTTTCAAAATTCTTGCAGTCCAATGCGAAGCGTTTTCCCGTTATTTTATTGGTGGCTTGGAGTGCATTGAATATGGTTTCTAGTGATGCTACCTTGTAGCCATGCATCTGTGGAAAATTATAGCAAGAGCCCTCTATTTCGTTCCAGCTCATCTGATTTAATATGCCGGAAGCATTGGTTAATTCGTCCAGGTGTTTATCGTGAAAAGCGACAAGCACACCATCATTGGTCATTTGCACGTCTATTTCGACACCATCACTGTTGAGGTGCATGCAATTCAATATCGATTCAACAGAATTCATTGGATAGGTGCTTGAAATTCCCATTCCTCCATGTCCCAATACTCCAATTTTATTCCCGTTGAGGTTCGAGATCTCAAACTCATCCTTTTTGCAGGAAGAAATACTCAGCACAACAATCAAGAAAAGGCAATTCGCATACTTCATAATTCTTAGAATGAATAACCGATCGAAATTCCGCCCCAATGCCGATAGCGCTGGTTGAATTCCAAAAGTGGTGAATAAAAAACGCGTACAAGCATCCCTCCCAAAGGAGGATGGTAGCGGTAACCAATGAGAAAATAGGTGTGCATTTCAAGAAAACGTTTTGCACTTAAACTTTCCGGGTCGAAACGCACAAAGCTTGATAAAATCTCGCCCATACCGAATTCAGCACGATGCTTTTTACCGTAAGATAGATGAGCACCCACGGGAAATATAAGGTCGGGATTAAATGACTGGGAATAATCCTTTAAATGCAATGTGCTAAACCCAATGGATGGAGAAAGGTACAAGTTTTTACCTAGTCGAAAATTATACGCATAATTGACTGACCAATAACCTCCAGGACCTGCAGCGTTGACATAAACCGAATGTTTAGCGATGCTGTCTGTTTGAGAAAAAGTAAACCCACCAAAGGCAAATAAGCACAGTGTCATTCGTGTAAACAAAAGGGTTTTCTTTACCAGAGGTATCATTAAAAGTGGTAACTAAAGTGTATTTTCAAATATAGCCTATTTAAATTAAAGCAAAGAAATTAAATCCAAGTGTTAGGTATGTATACTTCATGCGTCTAACCACAAAACTACAGTTATGAAACAAGCCATCTGGAACGGAGAAGTCATCGCGGAGAGCGAGCGAACAGTGAACATCGAAGGAAATGCCTATTTCCCGCACGACACCATTAAAAAAGAATTCTTTGAACACAGTCAGACACATACAATCTGCCCATGGAAGGGTGAAGCATCTTACTACACCATCAACGTGAATGGCAAGGAAAACAAAGATGCTGCTTGGTATTACCCTGAAGTTTCAGAGCAAGCCAAGGGAATAAAGAACCACGTTGCATTTTGGAGAGGAGTAGAAGTGAAGGAAGTTTAATTAATTACATATTTCACATATATCAAATCCTGATAGTTACGCTTTTTGTATATTTAACACCCCATGAATTTGTTAAAAGAGCAATACCTAAAAACCCGAACTCGAACTGTTGAAATTTGTCGACCACTTGCACTGGAAGATTACATTCCCCAACCGGTTGATTTCG
Source organism: uncultured Flavobacteriales bacterium (assembly GCA_937876195.1). Taxonomy (GTDB): domain Bacteria; phylum Bacteroidota; class Bacteroidia; order Flavobacteriales_D; family Crocinitomicaceae; genus UBA4466. The sequence continues at coordinate 112,518 of CALEIK010000017.1, read as the reverse complement.
TAAGTCCACCAAAATGGCACTTGGCGCACACAACTTGGTTTTTTGAGGAGATGATTTTGAAGAAATTTGATCCGAATTTTAAAGTGTTTCATCCTGATTTTAGTTTTTTGTTCAACAGCTATTATAACACCATTGGGACAAGGGTGTTTCGCGCTGATCGAGGTAATATCACACGACCTGGAGTGACGGAGATATATGATTATCGCACATTTGTTGACGAAAGAATTGTTCAGCTCCTAGAGAAGATCAACACTCCAGAATTAGAACAGTTGGTTGCGTTGGGCATCAACCATGAACAGCAGCATCAGGAACTTTTAGTGACGGATTTCAAATATATTCTTGGACACAATCCAATTTTCCCAGTCTACAAAGAACATGGAGCATTGGTCAATGATAAAAACATGAAAATGGGGTGGCACACCATTCAAGAAGGCGTGTACGAAGTTGGATACAATGGTGATGCTTTTCATTTCGACAATGAGCGAAACGCACACAAAACGTATGTGCAGGGTTGTGATATATCATTGGCTTTAGTCTCAAATGGTGAATTCATGAAATTCATTGAAGATGGAGGCTATCAGCAGTTTAAGATTTGGTTGGATGATGGTTGGAGGTGGTTGAAAGACAACAATATTTCCTGTCCCATGTATTGGCACAAAATCGATGGGTCTTGGTTCCATTATACCTTGGAAGGGTTGATCCCCATCGATAAAGAAGCGATTTTGTCGCATTGTTCGTTTTACGAAGCCAACGCATTTGCCGCTTGGAAAGGAATGCGCTTACCAACGGAATTTGAATGGGAAGTGGCAGCCGATCATTTGGAGTGGGGAACTCGCTGGGAATGGACAAATTCTGCTTACTTGCCATATCCAGGATTTAACATTGCTCCAGGCGCGGTGGGAGAATACAATGGGAAATTCATGATCAATCAAATGGTGCTGAGGGGAGGTTCCGTGGCAACCGCAGAAGGGCACACTCGAAAAACGTATCGAAATTTCTTTCAACCCCATTATCAATGGCAGTTTTCAGGAATTAGACTTGTAAAAGACAAACACAAATGAATCAATTTGAGATAGATGTGCAAAAGGGATTGAGCGCACAGCCCAAAAGTTTACCATCGAAATACTTTTACGATGAAATTGGCGACCGCTTGTTTGTCGAGATTATGAAAATGCCCGAATATTATTTGACGGATGCCGAATTGGAAATTTTTAGGCAACAAACTTCGGCAATCATTGAGGTGCTTGGTCTAACCAAGGAAGAACCATTTGAACTTATTGAATTGGGTGCTGGAGATGGTACCAAAACAATCGAATTATTGAAAGTGCTGGTCGCTGAAAACTATAAAGTCGACTATGTGCCCATTGATATTTCAATGCACGCTTTAGACGGACTGAAAGAGCGACTTGCATCAAAGCTCCCAGCGTTAAGCGTAAAACCTCGACAAGGAGATTATTTCGAAGTGCTGTCATCATTGAAAGGAACTGAAAAAAGAAAGATTGTCTTATTTCTAGGTTCAAACATTGGCAATCTTTTGGATCAACGTGCACAATTGTTTATGCAGAATTTGAGTAACAATTTGAATAAGAATGATCAGTTGTTTTTGGGAGTAGATTTAATCAAAAGCGCCGATATTGTGCTGCCAGCCTATAATGATGCAGCGGGAATCACACGTAAATTCAACCTCAATCTGCTTCAACGAATTAACAATGACCTGGGTGCCAATTTTGCTGTAGACCAATTTGAACACTGTCCCGAATATACTGAGGAAGAAGGGATTGCAAAGAGCTTTTTGAAAAGCAAAATCGAACAGACGGTATTTATAAAATCACTCAATCAAACGTTCCATTTCGAAAAGGACGAAAAAATTCACATGGAAATTTCGCGCAAATACAACGACAAAATTATCCGTTCATTGATTGAAAGCACTTCGTTTTCAGTAGTAGATAAACTTGTAGATTCGCGTCGGTACTTTGCCGATTACGTGTTGCGAAATAACTAAAAGGGTAAAATTAGTTCTACTCCTGTAAAACTGCGATTCAAACAGATAAAATCAGCTCTCAAAGGTTTGAAACGTTCAAATCATTCTGCATCTTTGTAAAAACGACGACCATGGAATTTATTGATTCAAAAATAGATGATTACGTTTGTGCTCACACAGAGAACGAGCCAGAATTGTTGTATGCGTTGAATAGAGAAACGTACATGAATGTGCTCCGTCCAAGAATGCTAAGTGGACATTTTCAAGGGCGTGTATTGAGTATGTTATCGCACATGATTCAACCGAAGAATATTTTGGAAATTGGGACATACACTGGTTATTCAGCGCTTTGTTTTGCTGAAGGATTGCAAAAAGGCGGAAAGATTCTCACCATTGACAAGAACGAAGAATTAGAAGATTTGGTCAACGAGTACGTGCAAAAATCACCCTACAAGGATAACATAGAATGTCGTATCGGAGATGCAATGGAAATCATTCCCACATTGACCGAAACCTACGATTTAGTATTTATCGATGCTGATAAAGCGAATTACATCAATTATTACAACATGATTTTCGACTTGGTGCGACCTGGAGGTTACATCATTCTCGATAACGTGCTTTGGTCAGGAAAAGTGGTGGAAGAAGTTGAATCAGGCGATTTGGATACCCAAATCCTCATTGATTTGAACAAGCGCATTCACGAAGACGAGCGCGTGCAAGAGGTATTGTTACCGATTCGTGACGGATTGATGATTGCACGAAAGAAATAGCATGCTCGAAATTCTCTACCAAGACGAATATTTCGTTGCCATAAACAAACCGCATGGATTGTTAGTCCATCGCTCAAAAATCGCCAACGACGCCGATGAGTTTGCTGTGCAATTGTTGCGTGACCAACTTGGACAAACCGTTTATCCCGCCCATCGACTCGATCGAAAAACAGCAGGCGTTCTTGTATTTGCGCTTTCGCCAGAGTTGAACACATTGCTTCAAACCCAATTCATGGAACGCAAAGTCAAAAAGAAATACGTGGCATTTGTGCGTGGACACATGGACGATACAGGGACGATTGATTATCCGCTGAAAAAGGAAAGTGGTTCGGAACAAGAAGCGATCACGCATTATACAACCTTGAAAAGGGGAGAGCTGCCATTTCCCTCGGGGAAATTTGAAACATCTCGCTATTCGCTGGTAGAGCTTGTGCCAGAAACAGGACGCATGCATCAATTGCGCAGGCACTTAGCCCATGTGTTGCATCCCATTATTGGTGATCGACCGCATGGATGCAATAAGCAAAACAAGCTGTTTTTGGAAAAATTGGGCATGAATACGATGTTATTGCATGCAACGGAATTGAGCTTTGACCACCCAGTCTCTGGAGAGGAAATTACAATAAAAGCGCCTCTTTTTAGTGAATTCAAGCGGATCATAGCCTTAAAAGAATTGAATTTAAACGAACAACAAGATTCTTGCTAATTTTAGGCTGGAATTATTTAACTATTCAACATGATTGATTTTAGAAGTGACACTGTGACCAAGCCATCCAAGGAGATGAAAGAGGCAATGTTTGCCGCACCAGTTGGCGACGATGTTTTTGTGGAAGATCCAACCGTGAATGAATTGGAAGCTTTTGCAGCCAACCTATTTGGAATGGAAGCATCAATCTACTGTGTTTCTGGAACACAGACCAATCAAATTGCCATCAATGTCCATGTACAACCAGGTGGGGAAATCATTACCAACGAGGATAGTCATGTGTACAAATACGAGGGCGGTGGGATTGCAAAGAATTCAGGTGCTTCGGTACGTTTAATCAGAGGAAATCGCGGTAGATTGACACTAGAAGACGTGCAACAATGGATCAATCCCGACGATGTGCACTTTCCGGTCACCCAATTGGTGAGTTTAGAAGATACTTCCAACAGAGGAGGCGGTGCAATGTATGATTTCGAAGAAATAAAACGCATTAGCACATTTTGTCGCGCCAATAATTTACCGCTTCACCTAGATGGTGCGCGTTTAATGAACGCCATGGTCGAAAACGGGGTGGATTTAAAGGAATACGCTTCACAGTTTGATTCCATTTCGCTCTGTTTGTCGAAAGGATTGGGCGCTCCTGTTGGATCGTTGTTGCTCGGAAAAAGGGATTTTATCAAAAAATCACGCAGGGTAAGAAAGGTATTTGGTGGAGGAATGCGCCAAGCGGGAATCATTGCGGCAGGTGGGCTATACGCTTTAAAGAACAATGTTGAGCGACTAAAAATCGATCATGCGCATGCAAAAGCATTGGAATCTGCCTTAAAAGAGTTAACTTGGGTAAAAGAAGTAATGCCAGTGGATACAAATATTGTGGTCCCTATTTTACACGATGCATCAAAGCGCGATGTGGTGATTGAAAAACTGGCGGCACATGGAATAAGAATTATGGCGTTTGGACCAGGGATGTTGCGTTTTGTGACACACCTAGACGTAAGTGCTACAATGATAGATGAGACAATTCAAACATTGAAAGAATTGAAACCGTGAGAGGATTTGGAATTATAGGAATTTGTTGTTTGCTGCTTTTTTCTTGTCGAGAAGAGGAAGTCGAGACCATTAATTTGAGCGACATCATCCAAACTTCAGAGAAGTACAACGAAAATGGTGACAATCCTGAGAATGACCAAGAAGTAGTCGATACGCTTAGTGTTGTAAAGCATAATTTCAGAAAAAATGGAATTCTCTGCGATTCCATCATAGCGTTTGAAGAAAACATCTTTCCTGACCGTTTTGGGGCAACTAGTGTTGAGAAATATGAGCTTTTCACTGCTGACAATCAGTTTCGTTTTGTGCAATGGAAGTACGAAGATTCAGCAAAAGTGATGAATGCATTTTTCAATTGGATGGATTGTTATGGAAAATCGTGTAAATCCATTTTTATTGGTGAAGAACGACTTTTTCAAGCGAATCCGATGCAACTATTTGTCAATGACAGCACGCTTATCTACATCGAGGGAATTCAATCGTTTGACTTTAAGCAATGGGAGGATTACTTAAGTGAAAATGGCTATCCAAAAGACTGGAATTTTGTCATTGAACAACGGAAATTGGGTAAGGCAAGATGGTTTCAATACATCGAAGAAAAGAAAACACCGTATAAAAATGAAGATAGTAAATAGGGGGTACATTGTTGTGTACCCGAAACAAAATTACATCGATTGGGCAAATCAATTCGAAGATGAATTTTTAATGGATGAGTTTTCTGAACCAACCATTTATTTGATTGAAGATGATTTTTTTGAGGATGAACAGGTACTTAAAGCCAATTTCAAGAAAATTTTCTTGAATGAATTGATCGCTGTGACGGAAGATGAAGCCACCTATCCTGAAATTACGTTGGAAAATTTTGATGCTTGGTTCTCCTGTGTCTTAGGAACTACCGTATTTGATACGCAGAAATCGGATTTAAGGGCTGAGAAGTAGTTTTATTATCCTCCCCCTGCACTCCCTCCAAAGGGGGAAACGGAAGCGAACCTATCTTTTTTGAACTTTTAGGAGATTACTGTCAATACCAATGCATGATTTAACAAATGATGTAGGGATTAAATTCCCCCTTTAGGGGCTGCAGGGGGAGGACGTACTTAAGTACTAAACCCTAACACTTCTCAATCAGTACAGCATTGTAATAATTGGGATCGTGTGAAACGTCTTCTGTGACCCATTGGGGCAATTCAAATTTTTCGTTTTCTGAATCGACTTCAAGTTCGGCTAAAATCAAGCCCTGCAATGCACCTTCAAACACGTCGACTTCCCACGTGTGCTTGCCAATGATTATTTCGTACCGTATTTTCCGAATATGTTTATCGGTGAAGCTGTCAATCATTTTTTCAGCATCTTCGAACGGAATCTCGTATTCAAATTCTTGACGAGTGATACCTTTTGTTTCACCTTTGATGGTCAAAAAACCACGATTTCCTTTGATGCGAACCCGCACCACGCATTCTTTTGAATTGTAGATAAACCCTTGAACGATTAATTCCCCCTCAGGTTTTTTCAACGCATCCCACTTATTCCTATCAACGAGGTATTTGTATTCAATTTCTTCCATTATTCACTTGTGCATTTTGCGTTGCACCAAGATACATTTTTTGTCTATACATGGGTGGGAAGATGTCTCAAAAAATCAATTATCTTCGCAATTGTGAAGATCTATTTAACATTCGATTACGAACTCTTTTTTGGAGAAACTTCTGGTTCTGTCGAAAAGTGCTTGCTACAACCGACGCGTGATTTGTTGGCTTTGGCAGAAGCAAAGAACGTTCATTATACATTCTTCGTAGATGTTGGATACTTAGTACAAGCCGAAAAATATCCAGAGCTGCAAACAGAACTTACGCAAGTCAAAGCCCAAATCAAGGAAATAATTGAAAAGGGACATTCGGTTCAATTGCATGTGCACCCGCATTGGGAAAAAGCAACGTGGAACGACGGCACGTGGACAATGAATGTGGAAGGGCACTATAAATTAATTGATTTCTCTACCGATGAGCGCGTGCGCATTGTCACAGCATACAAAACTTATTTGGAGGAATTGACGAAAGAACCAGTACACGCGTTTCGTGCTGGAGGTTGGTGTATTCAACCTTTTTCTGAATTAAAAGAAGCACTTTTGAAAGCACAGATTTCAATTGATTCGAGCGTGATAGCTGATGGTTATTTACAAACTGAAAACTACAATCTTGATTTTAGAACAGCACCACGAAAGTCGAAATATAGATTTGAAAACGATGTGTGCGAGGAAGTAGAAAATGGCTCCTTTACTGAATTTCCAATTGCTTCCTACCGTTATCGACCTTCATTCTATTGGATGTTGTACGGTTTAGGGCGTATTTTTCCAACCCAGCACAAAATGATAGGGGATGGATTATTTTTGAGCCAAGGAAGCAGGAAGAGACATGTTTTATTTAATGCTTATTACCACCACGTCTCTACGGATGGTTATTTTTCAAAGAAGCTAAATGCAGCGCTCGAGAAAGCGATTAATCAAGAGAATGAAGAGTTGACCATCATCGGTCACCCGAAAGGAAATACCCAATATTCGCTGATAAAATTGAGAGATTTTATTAACTTAAATCACCAAAAACATCAGTTTGAAGCGATTTAATGAGCATTTCATAGTTCATAACTGACCCTGAGAGAACACATACTTCACGCGGATATTTAGTACATTTGTTTATGTTCCTGCCAAAATCAAATACACCACGTTGGATAATTATTATCATCGATTTAGTCATATCGATGGTGGCGCTATTGTTCGCCTACCTTATTCGTTTTGATTTAAAGGCAGATGAAGAACTAATTGAAAAGGAATGGGCAATTCTCTCGAAGTCCATTCTTATTTATTTCTTCATCAAATTCATCGTTTTTTATTCGTTTAAAATTCACAAAGGTCTAGTTCGACATACGTCTACCGAGGATATGCGACGGATTTTATTGGCATCGTTGACCTGTTCAGCAATATTTGTTGCGCTTGGCTTTGTTCGTTTGTTCTTTTTGGATGGATACTTTCTGTTCCCAACGTCGATTTTACTAATTGAATTTTTGGCTTCCACAGTCTTACTGCTGGGCTCCCGTTTTGCGATTAAGTTGATCTATTTGGAGTCGATTAAAGTGAAGGAAATTCAATATCGAGTGATTATTTACGGTGCAGGAATCTCGGGATTGATTACGAAGCGAACGATTGAGAAAGACATCAACAATGCACAAAAAATCGTTGGTTTTATTGACGATAACACCAAATTGACAGGAAATCGATTGGAGGGTGTGACGATTTATCCGACCAGTCAACTGGAAAAATTGATCAAAGAGGAAGGAGTAAGTTTGGTGATTATCGCCATTCAATCGCCAGACAAGGAGAACAAGAAAAAAGTGGTTGAAAAATGCTTGGAACTGAATGTTGAAGTCAAAAAAGTACCAAGCACGAAGAGTTGGATCAACGGTGAATTTTCGACAAAGCAAATTGCGAAGATTAAAATCGATGATTTGCTTGGAAGAAAATCGATTTCTCTTGAAGACGGAAAAGTAGAGCAGGAATTGAATGGAAGAACGATTTTGGTGACTGGTGCAGCAGGATCCATTGGTAGTGGATTGGTGCGACAACTAGCAAGTTATAAGTTGAAGAAAATTATCTTGCTGGACCAAGCAGAATCGCCCATGTACGATTTTCACAATGAATTAAAGGATGATTTCCCGAACGTCAATTTTGAGGTAGTTATTGGTGATATTCGAAGTGCTGAACGCATGCGCAGGGTATTTGATGTGTTGCGCCCAAATTATGTGTTTCACGCAGCGGCTTATAAACACGTTCCCTTGATGGAGGACAACCCTTCCGAGGCGGTACTCACAAATGTATTGGGTACGCGTAATCTCGTTGACATGTCAAACGAATTTGGTGTCGATAAGTTTGTCATGATTTCTACTGACAAAGCGGTGAATCCAACCAATGTAATGGGAGCATCCAAGCGTGTGGCAGAAATTTATGTGCAGCGCGCAAATATGGAGAACAAAACGAAATTCATTACTACACGCTTCGGAAATGTACTAGGTTCCAACGGTTCGGTGATCCCTCTTTTTCAACGCCAAATTGATCAGGGAGGGCCGATTACAGTGACTGACGAGCGTGTGACGAGATTCTTCATGACAATTCCAGAAGCTTGTCAACTTGTACTAGAAGCTGGCGCAATGGGGAATGGAGGAGAGATTTATGTGTTTGACATGGGTGAATCGGTAAAGATCATCGATTTAGCAAAGAAAATGATTCAGCTGAGTGGACTTGAACTTGGAAAAGACATACAAATTCAGTTCACCGGTTTGCGACCAGGAGAAAAATTATACGAAGAATTATTGGCAAAGGATGAAGACACGTTACCGACACATCATCCACAGATCTTAATAGCAAAAACTCGGGAAGAGGATATTTCGCAAATTGAACGGGTAGAGGAACTCGTAAAACTGTTTTCTTCGCAAGACAATGAAGCGATTGTGACGAAAATGAAGGACATCGTGCCCGAGTTTATTAGCAACAATTCTCAGTACGAAAAATTGGACAAAAGATGATAGAACCTTCAAAGATTTACGTGCGTTTTTCAGATATTGATGTGATGGGACATGTGAACAATGCCGTTTACCTCAATTACTTTGAGTCGGCGCGCATGGATTTTTTTAACCAGTTACTTGGCAAAAAATGGGATTGGATTAACAATGGAATCATTTTATTGAAAAATGAAATTGAATACGTACGTCCTGTCGTTTTGCACGATGACCCAATGATTCAACTGTCTGTAGAAAAACTTGGAACCAAAAGTTTTGTTCTGGGGTATGAGTTAACGGTAAATGGAGAATTGTACACGCGTGGAAGTTCGACCTTGGTCTGTTTTGATTACACGAAGAAAACGACAGTTGAGATCCCAGAGGACCTGCGTGTAAAACTAACTGGCTTGATTGTTGAATAGGCGATAACACAAAAGTAAAAATGACACTATGAAAAATTTAGTATTTATCCTTTTCAGTTCTATGTTGTTCACTGTTTCAGCGCAAATTCCTGAGATTAAAAAGAAAGACTCTTGCTATCTGCGTTACGACGCAGCCGGCGAAGTGATTAAAAATCATCAGCGATATTCCGAATGGGAATGCGGTAAATTGGCAGGTGTAGTAGATTGTAATCAACGGCTAGAATACGATGAGGCTTCCAATATCGTTTACCTCAAAAATGACGATATGGTCAATGCAGCAGGTGGTAACAAACCATTTACTGGACTTTGTGAGACATGTCACATGAATGGAACAATAGAACGCAGGGTGAATTTTGTCAATGGAAAGGAAGATGGCATTGATACCACGTATTATAAAACGGGCTGTCCACAAGTAGTGCGCAGTCATATCCAAGGTGTTGAATCGGGACAGTGGTTGTATTATTACGACAGCACGCAGTACGTGGCTTGGGAGATGAATTATCTATTAGGAGAGAAGCATGGGAGACAAATTTATTTTGGCAAATCAGGTGACACTACACGTATGGAAACGTATAGCAATGGACGGTTGAACGGTGTAAAGAGATCGTATTACCCAGGATCTAAAATTCAACGTGAAACAAACTACGCGAACGGTATACTGGAAGGTTCCTTTAAGATTTACAACATGGATGGTGTTATTATCGAAGAGTTGAATTACAAACAAGGAAAGAAGGACGGAGAATGTAAATACTTCTATGACGATGGAAAACCCTTGAAAAACGAGAATTGGAACTCTGGCGTGAAAAATGGGGAGTTTAAAATGTTCTACTATGATGGTTCGATACAATCAAGTGAGACTTATTATAAAGGAATGAAAGAAGGGTGGTTTGAGGAGTTTTATCCCGATGGAAAAACGAAGCACAAAACCTTGTACAAGAAGAATGTCGTATTGGAAGAATACAAATACGATGAACATGGTCGAGAAACCTATGCTTTTCCAGAACGCGTGAAAAGTGAAAACGAAGACGATGAAATGCCGACGACTAAAAAGAAGAAAGGAAAATAGAAAGCTAGATTATTCTAAATTCGTATTTAATTTGAAACTTAGAGATAACCCACCACGTCATACATTATGTACCCTGTGACTTCTTTGAGTAGTTTGTTCCAAACAAGCATGTTATCCGCATTAGGAATAATGTATTGATCCCAAAAATAAGTATGCGTTTGGTTGGCATAGAGATCTGTTGAAAAGGCGGTGCAAGTAACACCTTCCTTTTCAAAGCAAGCCAGGGCTCGTTTCATGTGAATGCCAGAAGTCACCAAAATGAACTTGTTGTAGTGCGGGTAAGACCGACTTAAGATTTTTTTTGTCTCTACAGCATTTTCATGGGTGTTGACCGAAGTTTCTTCGGTAATAATGTCCTGCGAAGGAATTCCCCATGAGATGAGCACCTCTTTTACTTGTTTTGCTTCGTGCAGTCCACGGTCGGTAATAAATCCTGAATCACCTGAAATGAGGATTTTGTCCACTTTCCCAGTTTTGTACAGAGAAACTGCTTTAAACAAACGATCGCCTTGTCTACGAATACTGATTTCCTTTAGATCACCATTGTATTCAAACATGCCACCTAGCACAATCGCCACGTCGTGGTGCTCTACCTTGTCAATTGGCGTTCCAGGGACTTCCCACATGCCACAGAAGAAGGAAAATATTACGCTATTTGTGAAGAATACAAAAATGAAAATACTGGACCACTTTCCAATTTTTTTCCATTTAGGTTTTTTGACAAATAAATAGAAAGCAAAAGATACAATCAACCAAAAAAATGGAGACAACAGAAATAGCAGCGCTTTTGAAAGAATAAAAAACATACGCTAAATTAAATCAATTGAAAACATGTCAGTTAAAAAACTCCTTTAATTTTGTATAAAATCAATGAAATGGAAAAAATAGAATCGTGGTTAGGGATTGAAGGTGGCACTATTCTAAAAGGGATGATGGAGTTTGGTATAAAGATCGCTATTGCCATCGCCGTTCTTGTCTTTGGGTTTTGGCTCGCCAAAATAGTGAGCGCAGGAATGGTGCGTGTATTGAACAAAAGAGAAACAGAACCAAGTTTGATCAGCTTTCTCTCGAGTTTGGTGAAAGCAAGCATTAAAATTTTAGTAGTAATCACTGCCGTGATGCAGCTTGGAATAGAAATGACTTCCTTCGTTGCTCTTTTAGGAGCAGCAGGTTTGGCCATCGGGATGGCTTTTTCGGGAACCCTTTCCAATTTTGCTGGAGGAGTGATGATCTTGTTTTTTAGACCATTTAAAGTCGGAGATTTTGTGGATGTACAAGGAGAGCAAGGATTTGTAGATGAGGTACTCATATTCAATACAATTCTGAAGACCACGGACAACAAGGTGATCATTTTAGCGAACGGAGCGGTGGCGAATGGCACCATCGTAAATTACACCAAAGCGGAGAAAAGAAGGGTCGACTGGTCCTTTGGAATTGCGTATGGTGATGATTTAAAAGTCGCAAAGGAGCTGTTGCAACAGTTTATTGAAGCCGACAAACGAATTTTGACAGATCCAGAACCCTTTATTGGATTGGGGAAACTGGATAATTCATCGGTGAACATTACGGTACGTGTCTGGGTAAAAACAGATGATTACTGGGATGTCTTCTTCGCGATGAATGAAAGAGTCTACAATGAATTTGGTGCAGCAGGATTGACCATTCCTTTCCCACAAATGGATGTACATGTTAAAAACCCGTCTTAATGGCTGATTTGAACAAACATCCACTCGTTCAGTTGTACATCGATCATAATAATTTTGGTCGCATCCTGGAAATGGATTTTAACATCGAAGGGCCAGGTGAAATCAGTTATTCAATGCCAGTGACTTCGTTACATTTGGCAACTCCATTTGCGGCACATGGAGGTGCAATATCAGCGCTTATGGATGCAACGATGGGGATATGTGCCCTGTCAAAGGTGCTCGAAGAGGATAAAGTTGTTTCTACGATTGAACTGAAAATTTCCTTTGTAAAACCAGCGTTTGAAAATGACGTTCTTCATGCGAGCGCAGATGTTATAAAAACGGGAAGCAGATTGATTTTCGTGGAAGGTAAAATTTTCAACCAAAACGATGAACTGGTGGCCTTAGGCACTGGAACCTTCAATTCATATCCAGCGGCGAAAGCAGGATTTAGACCGTAATTTTAAATAAAGCGGAAAGAATTTTAACTTCAGTTGTATTCATTATCTTTGTGCTATGATTTTAATTTTAAATGATGTTGCGGGGACTGAGATTTTACTCATCCTGGTGTTTATTCTGATTTTTTTCGGGTCAAAGAGCATTCCTGGTCTGGCGAAAACCTTGGGAAAAACAATTCGACAGGTCAAAGATGCATCTCAGGACATTCAGAACGAAATCAAAAAATCAGGTGCAGAAATGAAAAAGGACCTGAACTTGAAGGGAATTTTAGAAGATACCGCAGAAGACATTAAGCGACCTTTGGATCAAATGGCCACGGATTTAGACCAATCCATAAAGTATCAACCCAATATTCGCGATGCGCATACGAAATTACAATCGGAGCTAGATAAGAAAGCGAGCGAAGATAAACCTGTCGTTAAGGATGAGAAACCAATCGTCGAGGACAACGAAAGTAAAGTGACAAAAGACTAGCGCAGTCGAATCGGTCCAATTCTATTCCCTTTTGCGTCAAGTACAAACCCATTTGCTTGTATCGTATCATTTTGCCAGATCGATTCAATCGTTTGATCATTTTCTGGGTTGTAGATAATGAACTTTCCGTTTTTCCTCCCGTTACTCCAAGAGCCTTTAAATGTCATTCCGTTTTCTTTGGTTAGAACACCTTCACCATTAATCGTATCATTTACCCAAGTGCCCTCTAACAAAGAGTTATCCATGTATTTGTAGGTGCCTTTACCTTCACGTATGCCATTTTTATAGGGACCGTGATAACCATATTCAGGTCTAAATTCATAAATCCATGCAGCATTTGTTGCGGGAAGTGCATTTCCATTTTTATCCTTTTTCACGGACGCACCGAAATGATGTATTTGTCGAAATTTATCAGGTTCCTTCTGAAAAACAGGGTATAAATACTTACCAGTTTGACTAAAGCCAAGTTGCTCGAAAATGACATGTGTCACTCCATTTTTAACGAAATCGTTTAGGATTTCTTCTCGATTCTCAGTGTACAAGAAAATTGCTGTTTTGTGCTTGCTTACTGCATAAATTAACTCTGGTTTTCTATTTGCAATCACCACATCATCCTTTAAGTGGTCCTTGCTCCATTCCCCAATTTTCAAAAAGTTGTCCCAATTTTTCGGGTGATCTCGGTTCGATTTTGCCGCCAAGTCTTTGATAGGGTTTATTTGCAAAAAGCAAAGCAGTGCAAACACAAATGCAAATCTATTGGACTCGATCAGTGGTGCTTTCGGTTTGATGGCGAGTTGGAGTAGGTAATATACCCCAAATACGGCAAACATTAAGGTTAGTGGCGCCATAGGTAAGATAAAGCGAATGCCAAACCAAACTTGCGGCCAAAGCATGTAGATGGCAAATGTACTTCCATACAAGAGTAAAAACAACCATCGATATTCTTTGCAAGACCAAATACCAATAAGACCAAGCACAATAATTAAACAACCTAGCACCCAATAACTAGCTGGTGCGGGCATATTTTTCCCTGTTGCACGATCTTTATATTCAACCGTCATTATTGGGAATAAGACATTTGGAATTTCCTTGGAAACATAGCGCACTGCGTTTTCACCAATGCGATCCCCCCAGTCACCCAATTTCATTTTTTCTGAGTCGCTGTTGTACGGTTCAACGCGCATAAGTTGTTTGACGTAGCTACTTCCTCCAAGACTGGCGCTGCGCATTTGCCATGGCAAAATTGCAATGAATGATAACACGAACATCACAGCTAGAGGTTTAAACTTTTTACTAATTGCCAAATAAACCATAAACGCACCAGAGAGAGCAATTCCTTGTGTTCTGATATAAATCAGCGCAATGACAGACGCGACCATGAAATAGAAATAGGGCGATTTTAAATTGAAGTCTCGGTCTTTAGCAAGCATGAACAAATAGATGCTCAACAGTGTGAAGAAAACGAATGAAATTTCAGACATTACAATGGTTGAGTACTCCAGCATATGTCTATTCAACAGCATGAGCGCAGCCAAAATAATAGACAGCACTTTGTTTTTTGTGAGTTTTAGAGAAATTTGAAAAAACAGATAAGAGGAAAGCAACAAAAGAACTCCATTCAATATTTTCATGCTTATCAAAGAGTCAAAACCAATGCGAATGATTAAACTCATTAAGAAAGAGTACCCCGGAGGAAAGTGATTTCCAGGAGGCATGCCAGGTAAGTGAACATTTACATACCCTTGTCCCTCAGCCAAAGCGTTTGCAAGCAGATAGTACCCTGCATTGTCCCCACCCAAAAAGATTTTTGAATCAAAAATATACGGGTAAACTTGAATAAACACCAACAGGAGAATAACAAAATAGAAAAGTGATTTGAGGCTGAAAAATTTCATAAGCTATAGTTTAATAGACGGTTCTTTATGGCTTCAATGGTAGAGTTAAGTACTCTTGTGCCAAATGTAATAAATATCCTATTTGATATTAAATTATCTATACATTATCTACAACTTTAGTTAAAAAACATGTAATTCACTTAATTCTACGTACCTTTGCACTCAATTTTAAAATATAAGAATGACATTTGAGGAACTCGGGCTAAAGAGTGAGGTGCTGAAGTCGTTAAAAGAACTGGGGTTTGAAGCACCGACTCCGATCCAAGAAAAAGCCATTCCACACTTATTGGGTGAGAATAGTGATTTTGTTGGTTTAGCTCAAACAGGGACAGGTAAGACCGCAGCGTTCGGTCTTCCATTAGTAAGCAAAGTGAAGGAAAACGTCAAAATTCCACAGGGACTAGTAATTTGTCCAACACGTGAACTTTGTTTACAAATCACAAAAGATTTACAATCGTATTCGACACATCTGAAAATCAATATCGTATCTGTCTATGGCGGTACGGATATTAAACGTCAGATGACCGATGTTAAAAGGGGGGCTACAATTATTGTAGCGACACCTGGAAGACTGGTGGATTTGGTAAATCGTAAAGCAATTATTTTGCAAGAAGTGGAGTACGTAGTACTTGATGAAGCAGATGAAATGCTGAACATGGGATTCAAAGAGGATATTGATGCCATTTTGAACCAGACTCCAGATTGGAAAAATGTATGGCTTTTCTCAGCAACAATGCCGAAAGAAGTAGCGTTTATCGCGAAGAAGTACATGGAAAATCCGTTGGAGGTGTCGATTGGTCACAAGAATCAATCGAACGAAAACATAGATCATATCTATTTCGTGGTAAAAGAAAGAGATCGGTACGCTGCATTGAAGCGACTTATTGATTTTAATCCAAACATTTATGGATTGGTTTTTTGCCGTACACGAATTGAAACTGCTGCAGTAGCAGATAAACTAGGGAAAGAGGGATACAGTGCTGAACCTTTGCACGGTGATTTATCACAGGCGCAACGAGATTCAGTAATGGGACGTTTTAGAACGCGCTCTATTCAAATTCTAGTAGCAACAGACGTAGCAGCTCGTGGTATTGATGTAGATGATATTACACACGTTATCAACTATAATTTGCCAGATGAAATCGAAAATTACACGCACCGAAGTGGACGTACTGCTCGTGCTGGTAAGAAAGGTGAATCATTGGTATTAATCAATACTAGAGAAGGATATAAAATTCGCCAAATCGAAGGGAAGATTCGCACCACATTTGTGAAAGGTGAAATTCCTGAACCAAAGGAAATTTGTGAAGCACAGTTGTTGAAACTTGTCAACAAAGTAATTGCTACAGAAGTCAAAGAAGAAGATATTGCTGAATTCTTGCCACCTGTAATGCAAGCTTTTGATGGTTTATCGAAAGAAGAAGTCATCAAGAAATTCATTTCAGCTGAGTTCAATCGTTTCATCGATTATTATGATCGTGCAGGTGATTTGAATGCTAAATCTGGCGCGGATAGAGAAGATGATCGTGGCAATCGCCGTGGACGTTCTGATAGATCCGATCGTTCAGATAGAGGTGGAAGTCGTGAAAGAGGTCCACGTCGAGATGACGCAAATAAAACGCGTTTCTTCGTTAGTTTAGGACAACGAGATGGATTGAATCCAGGTGGCTTATTGCGTGTAGTATGTGATAGCACAGGATTGAAATCTGACAGTGTTGGAAAAATTGATATTCTTGCATCTTATTCCTTCTTTGAGGCTGACAATGAGTTGGCAGATAAAATCATCAAAGAAGTGAACGGTGCAGAATACGAAGGACATAAAGTAAACGTCGAAGTGACAACGAAAAAACCTTCAGGTGGAGGTGGTGGCGGAGCACGCAGACCTAGTGGACACAGAGGTGGCGGTGGAGATCGCAGCGGTGGAAACCGAAGAAGCGGTGGAGCACCACGCAGAGATGGAGGGACAAGCAGTCCAAGAAGCGAAGGTGGAAACAGAAGAAGACGTAATTAATTTAGCAAGTTAGAATAATAATGGAAATCAGAAATATTGCAATCATCGCCCATGTCGATCATGGAAAAACTACATTGGTCGATAAGATGATTGAAGCTGGAAGCGTTGTGAATGAAAGAGATCGCCCGACAGGTGAATTAATCATGGATAACAACGATCTTGAGCGAGAAAGAGGAATTACGATCGTGTCAAAAAACGTTTCGGTAATTTATAAAGGAACAAAGATTAATATCATCGACACCCCTGGTCACGCCGATTTTGGTGGTGAGGTAGAGCGTGTTTTGAACATGGCCGATGGTGTATGTTTGTTGGTAGATGCTTTTGAGGGTCCTATGCCGCAAACACGTTTTGTACTTGGAAAAGCACTTTCAATGGGATTGAAGCCATTGGTTGTTGTCAACAAAGTGGACAAAGACAACTGTACACCAGATGAAGTGCATGAAAAAGTATTTGATTTGATGTTTGAGCTGGATGCAGACGAAGAACAACTGGAGTTTCCCACCATTTATGGTTCGGCGAAAAACGGTTGGATGTCGGATGACTATAAACAACAGACAGATTCAATTTTGCCTTTGTTGGATAAAATTTTAGAGTATTATCCACCAAAAAAGATCGAAGAAGGAAACACACAAATGTTGATTACCTCGTTGGATTTCTCCTCTTTCGTAGGACGTATCGCGATAGGTCGTTTAACACGTGGCGTCATTAAAGCAAATATGCCGATCATATTAGCAAAAAGAGATGGTACCCAGCAAAAACACCGTATCAAAGACATATTTGTCTTTGAAGGATTGGAGCGTGTGAAAGTGGAAAGCGTTCAGCCAGGAGATATTTGTGCGATTACCGGATTGGAAGGATTTGAAATTGGAGATACCATTTGCGATTTCGAACAACCAGAACCATTGCAAAGCATTGATATTGATGAGCCAACAATGAGTATGTTGTTTTCCATCAACGATTCACCATTTTTTGGAAAGGAAGGGAAATTCGTGACTTCACGTCATATTTCTGAACGATTGGACAAAGAATTGGAGAAAAACCTTGCGATGCGCGTTCAAAAAACGGACAAAGCAGACAAGTGGATGGTGTTCGGTCGTGGTGTAATGCACTTGGCCGTATTGGTAGAAACTATGCGCCGTGAAGGATATGAGATGCAAGTGGGACAACCACAAGTAATCATCAAGGAGATTGACGGAGTTAAATGTGAGCCAGTTGAGGAACTCACAATTGATTTGCCAGAGGCGAATAGCGGAACTGCCGTTGAAGCGGTGACAAAGCGAAAAGGTGAAATGAAGAATATGGAACCAAAAGGTGAACGTATGAAAATCACTTTTGAAATTCCTTCAAGAGGAATTATTGGTTTGAGAAACTATTTATTGACAGCGACAGCAGGAGAGGCGATTATGAGTCATCGATTTTTGGAGTACCAACCTTACAAAGGTGAAATTCCAGGAAGATTGAACGGATCTCTAATTTCCATGGAGCTTGGAACATCAATTCCTTTCTCGTTGAACAACCTTCAGGAACGCGGAACATTCTTTATCGCACCAGGAGAAAGTATTTACGAAGGGCAGGTAATTGGAGAAAACAGTCGCGCCAATGATTTGGTGGTGAATGTCACAAAAACGAAGAAAATGTCAAATATGCGTTCTTCGGGAGCTGATGATAAAGTGAAATTAGCACCGCCAAAACAATTCAGTTTGGAAGAGTGTTTAGAATATATCCAATCCGATGAGTACGTAGAAGTAACTCCAGAGAGTTTGCGTATGCGAAAAATCTTATTGAAAGAAACAGATCGTAAACGTAACGGTAAGTAACGAATACGATTGCAATTAGTTTTTAATTGTGAATACCATGTTGATAACAATTGTTCATCAACATGGTTTTTTGCTTTAAAAGAATTACTTTAGAATTAAATCAAGTTGTTAGATTATGTTTGATGATGATGAGAATGACGATGATTTTTTAGATGGGAATTTGCAAGAAGACCTTGAAAGATTTGAATCGTTAAAAAAAGGAGAGCCCTTTGGTTTTTTAGATAGCGACCGTTGGGAGGCTCTAATTGATCATTTTTTGATGAATGGCGCTTATAAGAACGCTGTAAAATGTGCAGAAGAAGCACACAACCAATTTTCGTATAATTCACTATTTAAATTGAGACAGGCACAGGGTTTATCAGCAATGGGTCAGCTCAAAGATGCCATCAATATGCTCACTGATTTGGAGAAATCGGG
The DNA here is from genome assembly GCA_937876195.1 of uncultured Flavobacteriales bacterium. Taxonomy (GTDB): domain Bacteria; phylum Bacteroidota; class Bacteroidia; order Flavobacteriales_D; family Crocinitomicaceae; genus UBA4466. Next base: position 93,220 of record CALEIK010000017.1, on the reverse strand, counting down.
CGTGACTTCTTTTGAACTTATTCTAACAAAAGCTTCAGTGTTTAGTATGTTGAAGGACAGTAAGAATGCCATAAAACATTTTGAGAGCGCATTGGAGTTGGCAATAGATGAAGATAAGGACGAGGTTTACTTGGATTTAGCCATGGAGTATAGCAATTCAGGCGATTATAAGTCAGCCTTGAAAGTACTTAAACAAGCCATTAAAGATAATCCCAACAATGAAGCAGCGATCTATGAGATTGCTTATTGTTATGATCAGTTGGGCGAGGATGAGAAATCCATCAAATGTTACAGCGATTTTATTGATGACAATCCGTATTCGTTTACAGCGTGGTACAATCTTGGAAATGCCTATTCAAAACTAGAAGATTACGAGAAAGCAATTTGGGCGTATGACTACTGCATCATTATTAATGACGACTTCGGCCCGGCCTATTTCAATTTAGGAAATGCCTACCTGTCAAGTGATAAATACACCAAGGCAATAGAAAATTTTCACAAGGCCATTGAATTGGACGGAGACGATCCGATTGCGTTCTGCTATATTGGAGAATGCCATGAGCAGTTGAAGGAACTGGATTTAGCAAAGCATTTTTACAAGAAGAGTTTGGAATTGGCACCTTTGCTTCCAGACGCGTGGTTGGGACTTGGCATTGTTGAAGATTTAAGTAATCGCACCAAAGAGGGAATCATTTTGATCCTCAAAGCGGCTGAATTAGATCCAGAGAATGCAGGAATTTATCACGTTTTAGCAGGGGCGTACGAAAAATTGGAGCTTTTTGAAGAAGCTACGGAATATTATGAATTGTCACTCGCTTTAGATCCAACGGATGAAGAGTGTTTGATTAATTTTACGAATCTATTGTCATTGGGTTCATGGCAGGAAACACTTGAATACCTTGAGGAATTCAGTCACGTCAATCCATCTATAAAAATTATACCTGTAATAAAGGTCAACATACTTTGGCAGCTTGGAAGAAAAGAAGAGTCCCTCGCGCTGTTTAAGGAGTGTTTGGCGAAAGACAAGGAAAAAGCATTGGAAATTTTTGAAATTAACCCCCTTCTTAAAAGTGTGACAGAATTTGTACTTTTGAGCGATAAATAAAACCAGAGAATGAACTTTAAATTAAGCCATATACCAGAGCGCACATTAAAACCTCGAAATAGTGGAATCACTATGATGATGGATAAAGGATTAAGCTTGAGAGAGGTAGAGGATTTCATTTCCGCATCCGGACATTTAACAGACGTTGTTAAATTTGGGTTCGGAACGTCTTATGTAGCCAATAACTTGCAAGAGAAAATAAAACTCTACAAAGAAGCAGGAATCCGTCCATATTTCGGAGGTACTTTGTTTGAAGCGTTTTATGCGCGGGGGATGGTCAAAGAATATTTGCAAACGTTGGACAAGTTTGGGTTAGATTTGGCTGAAATTTCCGATGGTTCAATCATCATTAATCACGATGAAAAATGTGAATTGATTCATTCAATGGCAAAGGATAGAACAGTTCTATCTGAAGTTGGATCAAAAGATTCAGGGATTATTGTAACCCCAGCAAAATGGATAAGAATGATGTCGACTGAATTGGAAGCTGGTTCTTGGAAAGTCATAGCGGAGGGACGTGAGTCGGGAAATGTGGGTGTTTTTAGACCCAACGGATCGGCACATACGTTGTTGATTAATCGCATCATTGCCAAAGTAAATCCGGAAGACATTTTGTGGGAAGCTCCACAGAAAAATCAACAGGTGTGGTTTATTAAATTATTCGGTCACAATGTAAACTTAGGTAATATCGCTCACAACGAAATGATTCCATTGGAATGCTTGCGTTTGGGATTAAGAGGAGATACATTTTTTGACTTTATGCCAGAAGATTATGCAGCGCGTTTGAAACAAGTCAACGACGAGAATGAAATCGAAGTAGAGGAGGATTGATTTACTTGCAGTGACAGAGTTTAAGAGGTCACAGAGTCTTTGTCATAGTAGTTTTTAACACAGAGGAACGGAGTTTAGGAGGTCACAGAGGAAATTGTATTATACTCTATAATAACCTCCGTGTTAAAAACTCCTGCAAATTATCACACAACTTTGCCTAACCGTACTATCTAACCCTAACCTCTGTGTACATTGTGTACGTCTGTTCAACCTCTGTGTTAAAAATCCTCAAATTACAGACACAACTTTGCTTAATGGTACTACATTAACTCTGTGTACATTGTGCACCTCTGTTTAACCTCTGTGTTAAAAAAAGCCTTCGAGTTATATTACACAACTGGAGTTGATATAGCTATCCCCTCGACAGAAGCACTTTTTTACTTCTTCTTGGTCAACTCAAACAAATCAGTTCTTCGATCTTTTAAGTTCCGCACACTTCCGAATTGATTTAGCTCTCTTAATAAGTCAATGTCGACATCGGCAATCAAAATCATTTCTGTATTCGGTGTAGCTTCTGCTTTAATTCCATTCGCGGGAAACGCAAAATCACATGGTGTAAATACCATTGATTGTGCATACTGAATATCCATGTTTTGAACTTTCGGTAAATTACCTACGCTTCCTGCAATTGCGACATAACATTCATTTTCAATCGCTCTTGCCTGCGCACAATTTCGAACCCGTGAAAATCCATTTTGTGTGTCAGTTAGGAATGGCACAAACAAGATATCCATCCCATCATCCGCCAATAAACGACTCAATTCAGGGAATTCTGAATCATAGCAAATCAAGATGCCAATTTTCCCACAATCCGTGTCAAATGTTTCCAATTTATTTCCTCCTTGCATTCCCCAAACTTTCGCTTCATCTGGCGTCACATGCAATTTTTCATAACGCTCTGTAGTTCCGTCTCGTCGACATAAGTATCCAACGTTGTAGAGTCGTTCGTTGACAACCTCAGGCATACTTCCAGAAATAATGTTGATGTTGTAGGAAATTGCTAATTGCGAAAATTTATTGACAATCGTCTCCGTATGTTTTGCGAGTTCACGAATCGCGTCTGGTGTCGACATGTGGTTGTTTTCAGCCATCAAGGGAGCGTTGAAAAATTCAGGGAACAATGCGAAATCAGATCGGTAGCCAGAAACAGCGTCCACGAAAAATTCAACTTGTTGCAATAAATCATCTAAAGTCCTGTAAGGACGCATTTGCCATTGAATCAACCCTAATCGCACTACTTTCTTTACTTGTGTAGCCTTTTTGTTGGGTTTTTGGTAATAAATATTGTCCCATTCCAACAAAACAGCGTATTCATTCGATGCTTTGTCTCCCTCCAAATAGCCTTTCATTACTTTCGCAGGGTGAAAATCATTGGAAATTTGAAAATTCAATACGGGATCTTCAATTTCTTTTCGCTTGACTTTATTGATGTATTGCTGAGGGGTCATTTCGCCAGAATACTTGTGGTAATTGGGAATTCTACCGCCAAAAGCAACACCTTTTAGATTCAGCTGTTCGCACAATTCCTTTCGGTAATCGTATAAACGTCGCCCTAATCGTAGTCCACGAAATTCTGGTTTGATAAAAACATCTATCCCATAGAGCACGTCGCCATCAGGGTTGTGGGTATTGAAAGAATAATTCCCAGTAATTTCTTTGTATGTATGATGCTCATCAAATTTATAGTAATCAACGATAATCGAGAGAGCACACCCGGCAATTTGATTATTTACTTTTATAACAACTTGACCTTCTTTAAACTGGTTGATGAGAGAAGCAATATGATCTTCCTTCCAATAGGAATTGGGCATATTTGTATAAGCATCGATCATCGTGTCTTTCAACTCTTGATAATCATCCAAGTTTAGAAAAAGGAGTTCTATATTTTCAATTGGTTCAACTGCCATATTATTTCACTGAGTAATAATTGTTAATGATTGAATTCATTTCTTTTTTGTTGTCTGCAATTGCCATAATTTCTTCCCAAGTTTCAGTGGAAATTAATTCTCTCAAGGGTTGCTCTAACTTCGGAATATTTCCAAATTCTTTGAGCAACTTCTTGTCCCACACTTTGTAGTATTTCAATAAATCATCAGGATAAACGACTTTTCGCTTTGTTCCTTCATTGATTCCTCTGAATGGTTCGGAAATATTCAGATACCCATAATCGTCGGTCAATTCTTCGCCGGGCTGGATATCACGAATGGCAATTTCAAAATCATAAGCGGTTGTTAAACAATTGGAATTAAAACTGTGATTTACAAATCGTCCATTGTCCCAGCAAAGCACAAAGTTACCATTGTTATTTCGAAATGAGTACGTTTCCAAAATATTCTGATAAATTGGTGTCATATTCTGGAACTCTAGCGGACTGAATTCACGGTCCAATTTATCCAAGACCCAGGTGATGGTTCCAGCGGGAATAAATTCCGTTGCAACCACTCCATAACCTACTTGTTCACTGATAAATTTAAGTTCTGTATTTGGATGAATCATCGATTTTCAAATTAATAATTTTCAGCGAAATAACGAAATAAAATGATTGAAAATATGGTTGATGTAAAATTTCACTTTGGAGCAACGTTCAGTCGAGTAATCCAAAGTCTTTTGCGATATAATAGGTCGAGAAAAAATCATAATCTTCCGCGAACATTCCTGTTTCACCACCTTGTTCATTTCCATCTCCTGGATCAACGGGAAGTGAGTGTCCCGCGTTTTTAAGTTCGTAGAAAATTATCTGTTCATTCATAAGACTGTCGCGGTAACTCGTTCGTGTAATTCGGTTGTTCTGAGCAAATGAGGGTTCAGGAATTCCATCCTTGAAATCCAACTGATGCAAATAGGTCCATTGCTTGATTAATTCTTGTGCGTTTTGAAAGTCGACCACATTGTCTTTTGTTCCATGTCCAACAATCAAGCGAGGATAAGTATCAGAGTGGGGTACTAGGTCCGCCCATTCTTCTGGTGACTTAGCAGGTGGATTTGACATTGCCGATGATGCACTAAGAAAGGTTTGCGCAATCCCATAGGCACCGCCAGCGAAAGACGCTCCCGTGTTGAACGTAGTAGGTGAGTTGGCCATAAGGTTGACCGTCATTGCCGCTCCTGCTGAGAGACCGTAAATAAAAATACGCGTTGAATCAATGGCATAATTAGCTTTTGTGAAGGCAATCATCTCTAGAATAGAGGAAGATTCACCATTATTGGGGTCAATGTCCTTTTTATTGAACCAATTAAAACAATTTGACATGTTGTTTGTACGTTTTTGCTCTGGATATAGAACGATAAATCCATATTGGTCGGCCAGTTTGTTCCAACCACTTTGTTCGGCAACCTTTTGCGCATTTTGCGAACATCCGTGTAAAACAACAACTAGCGGTAATTTTTTTGTTTTAATTGTATTGTTGACGTGAAGATACATTGTTAGATTTCCTTTGTTTTTACCGAAATCACGAATCTCAATAAGGTCACTTTGTCCAACACCAATGAACGGAAGAAAAAATAAAATCAGCAAGAAACTGGATAACTGAAACGAAGATTTGAACATGTCGCGACGATTTTATAACGCCCAAGTATAGCAAATTTTAAGCCTAATTTGACTGTTTTCTATTTAGCAGGCAACTCTTTACAGGAAGTCTCGTTTAGTCGGTGTAGAACTAACTTTTTAATTTAAATTTTGATAAAGGATACTTTGTTAAAAAATCATTTACAAGTAGTTGATTTGACAAGAATTGCACAAAACCAATGATTTATTAACCTTTAGCTGTATCTTTCTACCCGAACTATGAAAATACTATTTTTACTACTCGCCTCGGCAATGCAAACGGTTGCATGGTCGCAAAACTGGATAGATTCGTACAGCGATGAATCGGTATCCATACAACACACAAAAATCAATTATGTGAGTGCCTCTGATGGGATTCATCATGAGCGAATAATATTCAAGTACGTGAATCGGACAGATGAGGATATTCAATTGTCCTTCGATCGAAAGGTTTCCTACAACTTAGAAGAACTAGCCGAATCACCTGAAAGAACATTCGAAGTGCTTATACCTGCAAACACTACTATGACCTATGGTGATGACAAAAAACACGATAAGACGTTTTATATTTTTAGTGCTGACATGAAAGGAACCATTAAGCAAAAATTGAGTGGTTTTGAAGTAATTAACGTTGAATACAAGCAAAAATGAGAAATACACTAATCCTATTAACTGCATTTACCTATTCCAGCTTCAATTTTAGTTATTCACAATGTGACATCAATGTGAGTGCGAGTCCAACCGAAATAATTTGTGGACAAAGTGCAACGCTTTCGGCTTTTGGTTCAGGTGAAGGTACCGTGGTCTTAGATGAAGATTTCAATACTGGAGGTTTTGGACCTGGATGGGGTTCTACTCCAGGAGCCACAAGTTTTTCCAATCCATGCTCTCCAGGTGGGGTGGATGGCACACCCCATGCTTGGATGGATAATAATACGTCGGTTCCAAGAACTTTGGTTTCCGCTACGTATGACCTGACAGCGGCAACCGCAGGGGTAACTATCTGTTTTGATTTATTGTTTGCAGAACAAGGCGACGCCGCACCATGTGAAGGTCCTGATGAACCAGATGAAGGGGTTTATCTACAATACTCAACAGATGGAGGTGCCACTTGGATCGATATTCATTATTTTGATCCAAACGGAGGAAATGACCCGCAATTGACAAATTGGAACAACTGGTGTTTTCAAATTCCTGGTGCTGCGATTACTTCAGCGACAATGTTCCGTTGGCATCAAATTGCTGATTCTGGAGCGGATTACGACCACTGGGGAATTGACAATGTGCAGATTTTCCAAAATGATACAAATGCCGAAGTTGTTTGGTTACATGATGGTTATTCTTACGGAGTAGGAAACCCTGGAGGTGATAATCCAGCGGATGTTTCACCAACGAGTACAACAACCTATACGGCTCAAATTACTACAGGTTCAGGACAAGTGTGCACTGCAGATATTACAGTTATTGTCATCGATCCAGTATTCGATGTGAACGTTGCCGCAGATCCTACAACAATTTGTGATGGAGAGTGTACAGATATAACTGGAACTGCATTATGGGTAATCGATCCAGGTGGAATAGAAACGTATGAGAACAATCAGTTGGAGATTGTAGCAACAGGTTCCGCGTCCGTAAATATTAATATTCAGGATTTGAATATGACAACCGTTAATTCAGGCTCTATTTTGGAGGTTTGTATCAACGACTTTAATTTTTCAGGAAGTGAACTTTGTACGAACTTCTTCGGATGTAATTGCAATGGAACGCCTATTTCAATTGGTGAGAGTTGCAATATTGATGCATCGAGCTTTAATATTACCTTAACTGCGCCTAATGGTTGTGAAATCACCTTGGTTCCGGCTGGAGATATTACTGCTACAGGTATACAAGATATGTGTTTTATTCCAAGTGGCGGAACGCCAATTAGTGGAGGTTCAGGAAGTTATTCTGGTCAATTTGACCCTTCAGATCCTCTTTCTGATTTGGATGGTTGTGATGCAAATGGTGTTTGGACTTTAGAATTTAATACTGGATCTGGTGGCTTTGGCTTTGGCTTTGGTTCGTTAACAGGTTGGAACATCACTTTCGATGATCCGCCGATTAATGGTCCTGTGGATGTTAGCTGGTCACCATCTGCTGGATTAGCTGATCCAAATTCAATCAATACAGAGGCATGTCCACTGGTTAGCACAGATTATGAAATCACGGTTTCGAATGGAACTCCTGGTTGTGCTACCCATACTGAAATTGTTTCAATCACTGTAGATCCTTGTAGTGGATGTATTCCACCAGTATTAAACATTGATCCATTGGTTGCTTGTGCACCATCAACTGTTGATCTTGCAAACGGTATCAATGTTTCTTCAGATCCAGCAACGATTAGTTATCACGGTTCTCAAGTTGATGCTCAAAATGATGTAAATCCTATTGCCCAAATTGTAGTGACTTCAGGCTCTTACTGGATTCGCGCCGAAGATCCGCTTGACCCTACATGCTTTGAGGTGTATGAAGTTATAGTAACAATTAACCCATTAGACGATGCATCCTTCACATTGACAGATTTCTGTGCAGGCTCCGCGAACAGTGCAACAGGCGTTGCAACGCCAGGCGGAACATTTGCCTTCAATCCAGCACCTGGAGATGGAGCAACGATCAACGGAGCGACTGGAGCGATCACAAATGGTGTTGCTGGAACAACATATACAATTGAGTATACAACTGCTGGTATATGTCCTGCTTCCTCAACCGAAACAGTGACAGTTACTTTGCAAGACGATGCATCTTTCACACTGACAGATTTCTGCGCAGGCTCAGCGAACAGTGCTACAGGCATTGCAACACCAGGTGGAACATTTACCTTCAATCCGGCACCTGGAGATGGAGCAACGATCAATGGAGTAACAGGAGCAATCACAAATGGCGTTGCTGGAACAACATATACTGTTGAATATACTACTGCTGGGGCTTGTTCAGCGACAACAACGGAAACGGTGACAGTTACATTGCAAGACGATGCATCTTTCACATTGACAGATTTCTGTGCAGGCTCGGCGAACAGTGCTACTGGTATTGCAACGCCCGGTGGAACATTTGCATTCAATCCGGCACCTGGAGATGGAGCAACGATCAACGGAGCGACTGGAGCAATCACAAATGGTGTTACAGGAACAACTTATACAGTTGAATATACAACTGCTGGAGCTTGTTCAGCGACTACGACGGAAACGGTGACGGTTACATTGCAAGACGATGCATCTTTCACATTGACAGATTTCTGTGCAGGTTCAGCGAATAGCGCTACAGGTATTGCAACACCCGGTGGAACATTTACCTTCAATCCGGCACCTGGAGATGGAGCAACAATCAATGGAGTAACAGGAGCAATCACAAATGGCGTTGCTGGAACAACATATACTGTTGAATATACTACTGCTGGGGCTTGTTCAGCGACAACGACGGAAACGGTGACAGTTACATTGCAAGACGATGCGTCTTTCACATTGACAGATTTCTGCGCAGGTTCAGCGAACAGTGCAACAGGCATTGCAACACCAGGTGGAACATTTGCATTCAATCCTGCACCTGGAGATGGAGCAACGATCAATGGAGCGACTGGAGCAATCACAAATGGTGTTACAGGAACAACTTATACAGTTGAATATACTACTGCTGGAGCATGTTCAGCGACAACGACGGAAACAGTGACAGTTAGTGGATTGAATTACAATGTCTCGATTGTGGATGAGAACTGTGGATTAGCTGATGGTGAAATTAATTTGACCGCAGTTGGTGGTACTCCAGGGTTTACGTACTCTATTGATGGAGGAGCAACAACTCAAGGATCCCCTAATTTTACGGGATTAAGTGCCGGAAACTATGATATTGAAATTACCGATGCATTAGGTTGCGTAACAACAGGCAATGAATCTGTTGCGAATCTCGGTGGTGCAGTCATTGACAATATTACACCGACAAATGAATCATGTCCAGGTGCATGTGATGGTACTATTACGGTTGCTGTGTCAGGCGGAAATCCACCGTATTCTTACCAATGGTTTGATGACGCGGGAAATCCAATCGGTCCAAATGCAGCGACGATAGACAATTTATGTGACGGTGACTACTCAGTTGAAGTATCTGACGCAGCTGGAGGAAGCACACAATTATTTTACGATGATTTTGAGTCTGGAGCTGCTGGTTGGACGTTGAACGTTCCTGTTGGAGCTGAAGGCGCTGATCCGAATTATTTTGAAGTTAATGATAATGAAGGTGGAGTAGCTGCCGGTGGATGTGGTATCGCGACAAATGGTGATGCAACCTTACACATCACGAGTGTATTCTTCCCAGGTGGAGGAGCTGCTTATGATGCTGGTGGTTTGTGTGGATTCTTGTTTTGTCCGGAAACACATCGACAAGCTGAGTCACCTATGATTAATACAGTTGGTCAAACCGGTTTAACATTGAATTTTGATTTCATTGCTGGAGGAGCGCCTCCTGTTGACCAAGCAACTGTTTGGTACAATGATGGATTTGGGTGGACTTTATTGGCACCGTTGTTTTCAGGAACAGGTGCTTGTGCACCTCAAGGTATTTGGACAGCATTCTCTTCTGCTTTGCCAGCGTCGTGTGAAAATATTGCAAATTTACAGGTAGCAATTCGTTGGGATAATAACGATGATGGTGTTGGTACCGATCCTTCGGTAGCAATCAATAATTTAGAAATTATCACCTCTGCTGCGGCAAGCTGTGCTTCAACCGATTTTGCAACATTGACTGCGCCAATTCCAGATGACCCTACGTTTACTTTGACGGATTTTTGTGCGGGAACAGCGAACAGCGCGACAGGCATAGTTACTCCAGGAGGAACATTTGATTTTAATCCTGCGCCAGGAGACGGAGCAACAATTGATGCTACAACTGGTGAAATCACGGATGGTGTTCCAGGAACGACCTACACCGTTGAATATACAACAGGAGGTGCTTGTCCCGAAACAAGTGTTGAAACAGTTGAAGCACAAGACTGTTGTAATATTGTGTTAGATACAACTTCTACAATACAACCAAGTTGCGGTCAAGCGGACGGTACAATTAACGTTCAAGCCGTAGGTGGAGATGGAAATTATACTTATAGTATTGATAATGGACCTTTCGTCGTATCAAATTCATTCACAAACCTTACTTCTGGGACATACGAGATTGTAGTACAAGATGGTACAGGTATATGTAGCGACACAATTGATGTACAGCTATCTGATTTGAACGCTCCAGTAATCACAGCAGTGAATGTCATTGATCCATTATGTAATGGTGATTTGACAGGAGAGATCGAAGTGATTGCGAATGGAGGGTTTGGAATATTGGATTACGAAATTGGAAATCCTGGACCAATCACAAATAACGGAACAGGTGTGTTTACTGGACTTGATGCTGGGAATTATACCATTACTGTCACTGATGCCAATGGTTGTCAAGCAACTGATGTTGCTGTCATCGCTGAACCAACGCCTGTTACAATTGATTTTAATCCTACTGACGTAACGTGCTTTGGCATGAACGATGGAGAGATTGAAGTGATTGGTGGAGGTGGAACACCTGGTTATAACTATTCAATCGACAATGGTGCAACGTGGAATGCGAATCCAATATTTTCAGGACTCACAGCGCAGACCTACCAAGTGATTGTAGAGGATGCAAACGGATGTTTATCAGTCATTGAAGATGTGATAATCAGTGAGTCAAACGCTTTGGTGGTGAACACGGTAGTGGTGGATGTGACATGCTTCAGTTCTTGTGATGGTTCGATTACATGGAATGTAGTAGGTGGAACAGCGCCTTATGATTATGTCTATAATGGCACGACTGCAGCAAGTAATAACGTAGATGATTTATGTGCTGGGAATTACAACTATACAATTACTGATGCCAATGGATGTTCAAGTGCAGGAGTTGAGACCGTTCAACCAGCTGTAGAAATTCAGCCATTAGTGATTAGTCAAATTGATGATGGCTGTGAGGATGATTGTGATGGAGAATTCGTGATAGGGTCTAACACAGGAGTTGCATATACGTTGAATGGTATTTCGAATGGAACAGGAGTGTTCACAGGATTGTGCGCTGGAAGTTACAACGTCCTTGTTACCGATGCAAACGGGTGTACCGCCAACCAATCTGTTATACTTGGAACTGTACCACCAACGTATGCTGATTTCATCCATTTTCCAACGACCATTTCGGTGTATAACAATACAATTGATTTGGATAATAATTCGATCAATGCAGATCAGTATGAATGGGAAATTACCGGTGAAGACGGGTACAACTTCAGTTATAGTACCGAAGATGTAGAACACACCTTCCCAACTGATACGGGTGCGTACCAAATTTGCTTGACTGCAATTAATAGCGGCGGATGTCAAGATGAAATGTGTGTAACAATTCATGTGGAAGATGAAATTGCTATTTATGTGCCAAATTCATTTACCCCTGATGACGATGAGTTTAACCAAACCTTCAGAGCCTTTGTGAATGGAATTGATTTGTTTGACTTTGACTTCTTGATTTTTAATCGCTGGGGAGAACTCATTTGGGAGTCGCATGACGCTTCTGTTGGTTGGGATGGTACTTACAAAGGCAAATTAGTACAAGAAGGCACATATGTTTGGAAAATTGTGGTCAAAGACTTACAATTGGATTACCGAAGAACCTATACAGGTCACGTTTCAATTTTGAAATAAATAACCTATAAAAGAATTAAAGGAGCTTTCTCATAGGAGGGCTCCTTTTTCTATAGAGTCCCTATATCGATGTGGTTTAGCTACTTAATCGATTTAATTCAAGTAAAAATATTTGACAATTAAGCTTTATATTAGTAAGTTTACGAAACTAGAAAACAAAAACTGTACTTATGAAAAACACTCTATTACTTTTAATAGTGGGATTTTTAACGATGTCTCACTTCTCTTTTTCCCAAGACGGGAAGAATCATTTTGACAACAAACCGTACATTGAAGGAGAGTTTCTTCTTCAAATAACACATGAGGGTAGCGTTCGTGAAATTTTGAACAACGCACCTGCAGAGTTCGATTTAAAATTGGTTAAACTACTCTCCAAACCAATGAGAATTTGGCTCTTTAGCTTTGATTACACTGCTATAAGTCACGCAGAGATGCAATACTGGTTCTACTCTCAAAAACATGTAGCTGTAGCCGATTATAACTATCACATACAAATGCGAGCTACAACTCCAGGGGATCCAAGTTTTAATACTCAATGGCACCATGTAAATACAGGTCAGACAGGAGGAACGAATGATGCTGATATTGATTCAGATTTAGCTTGGGATATTACAACAGGGGGGTTAACGGCAACCAATGATGATATCGTTGTGTGTATGGTTGAAAGTAGTGGGGGTAACTTGAATCATCAAGATTTGAGCCCTAACCGCTGGACAAATACGGGTGAGATTGATGGAAATGGAATTGATGATGATGGTAACGGTTACATAGATGATTACAATGGTTGGAACACTGGGAATGACACTGATGATACTGGAACTGGCACACATGGAACAAATTGTTTAGGTATGATTGGAGCGAAAGGAGACAATGGTTTGAATGTTGTAGGAGCGAATTGGGATGTTAAACTCATGGTTGTGAATATGGGTGGCGGATTGAGTCAAGCAAATGTAATTGAGGCCTACACATATCCTTTGACCTTGCGTCAGCAATGGAATAATTCTGGAGGTACTGAAGGGGCCTTTGTTGTTGCGACGAGCGCATCGTGGGGTATTGATGGAGCAGATCCAACGGATTATCCGCTATGGTGTAGTTTTTACGATACTTTAGGTTATTATGGCATCATCAACGTAGGGGCAACGACGAACTCCAATCTTGACGTTGACGTGGCAGGCGATATGCCAACGGCATGTGCGAGTGAGTACATGGTAGGTGTGGGCCGCACCGATGACAACGATAACACGGCAGGAGGATACGGTGATCAAACCATATTATTGGGAGCGCCAGGAATTGATGTTGTTACAACGAGTGGAACGACAGGAATTACTACTACGACTGGAACATCTTTTGCATGCCCACTTACCGCGGGTGTAATTGGATTGGCTTACTCAATACCGTGTCCTGATTTTATGGGAATTGTAACGAGCGATCCAAAAGGTGCAGCTGACTTAGTTTTACAGGCCTTGATAGATGGTGTGGATCAGAAACCACAGTTGTCAACACGTTTTATTACAGGTGGAAGGTTGAATGCGAAAAATTTGTTGGATGAACTTATGGCTGTTGTTTGTTCAGGATCGATTTGTTTAGCACCAAGCGCTGTTTCTTCAACCGTGGTGGATGATGATGAAGCAAACATCAATTTTACAGTGTATGGTTCTGCGTCGTCAACAAACTTGTACTGGCGAGAAGTTGGTGCTGGGACGTGGAATCTTGAGGCAGGTGTAACTTCACCGTTTAATTTATCAGGATTGATAGGATGTACAGAGTATGAGTTCTACATGGAAAGTGACTGTTCTGGAGATATCAGTAATCCTTCAGCAACGCAGTCTTTTACGACAACTGGATGTGGTAACTGTGTTGAACTAGCGTATTGTACAAACAATGCTACGGATGGAACTGACGAGTGGATTGAATCATTTACTCTGGATACTTATACAAACAATTCTGGTAACGATGGAGGTTATGCTGATTTCACAATGAGTGGATCAATTGATCTTGACATTGATGCAACCTATAATTTTACAGTGGATGTTGAATGGGGCGGAACACTGTATGACGAGTACACACGCATTTGGGTAGATTTGAACCAAAACGGAACATTTGAGGCAGGTGAAATGCTTTTTGATCAAGGGGCTGCATCTCAAACAGACGTGAACGGTACAATTACGATTCCAGCAGGAACACCATTAGGATCTACGCGTATGCGCGTTCAAATGGCCTATTTAGGCTCGGGTCAGGCTACGCTTCCTGGAGTATGTGGATCGTTTACCTGGGGTGAAGTAGAGGATTATTGTTTGAACCTAACATCAGGTACTGTTTGCGCAATGAACGTTAATTCAACAGTTACAGACCCAACATGTGAAGGTCAAGACGATGGTAGCATCGCTGTTGCGGTGAGTGGAGGAACTCCAAGCTACACGTATGACTGGGGAGCTGCTGGAGGAGATGTAGATAACATTTCTAACCTGACTGAAGGTGCTTATACAGTTACAATTACAGATAATGCTGGATGCGACACGACAATCAATTATAATTTGGCATACGTAATAACATTAGGTGGGAACTTTACAAACGCAGATGCTTCGTGCAATGGATTTACTGATGGCGAATCTGTAGTGACAGGAACTGGAGGAACAGGTTATTCTTACCAATGGACGTCAGGTCCAGCAGGTGATACCTACAGTGGTATAGGCGCAGGAAATTATTCAGTGACTGTCACTGATATTGCTTCAGGATGTGAAACAGTTGAGTCCACAACGATTAATGAACCTCCTGCTGATCAGGCGAGTTTTACTTCCAGTGCCACATTTCTAGATGTAGACTTTACAAACACTTCTACTCCAGGAACGTATGAGTGGGATTTTGGTGATGGAGTAGGGACAAGTACTATTGCAAATCCTAGCTATAGCTATGGGTCAGCAGATACTTATACGGTTTGTTTAGAAGTGACAACTGCATGCGGTGTTACTCAGTTCTGTGACGATGTTACCGTTGAAGCCGATGTGGCTGCATTGAGTACTTTAAGTATGGAAGGAGTACAGGTGTACCCTAATCCGACAAGTGGAATTGTTAACTTCAAAGTTGTAAATGCAAATGTGAAGAGCATTGAAATTCTTGATATTGTTGGTAAGGTGATTACTAAACAACAAGTTGTTGGCGAGTTGACGATGATCGATTTGAACAACCTAAATGATGGAACATACTTCTATAGAATTACAGACTTGAACAATTCAATATTGGCAGTTGACAAACTCATGATTGCTAGATAATAAATAGTTGGTTTTACAAAAAGCCCTTTTGAATTTTTCAAAAGGGCTTTTTTATTTTTACAAATCAATAATGTGCACTACTCAACAAATTCTTTTAAATCCGTTGCATTGAAGGTCCACTCAGGAGTTTGTAATTGTCCCGAAAAATCAAGTGAATACCATGGACTCAATAAATTGTCGGTAGGGTTAATCAAAATCTGTGTTTCTTGAGCAGGCATATAGCTCTGTGCAAGTAAAAAGAGTTGTTCATTTGTTTCAGGGTGCTTTACCATATCCACAACAATCACAGCATGTCCCGGCGACCCTCCTTGGATAAAGATATCTCCAATCTGCATCAGCTTGAGTTCTTTTGATTTCAATTCTTTTGAAAGGGATAATGTTCCAGCATAACTAAAAATCAACTCCATGTATTTCCAAAAGCTGGAATAAGAAGTAGAAGGTGTGCCTCCATCTTTCCAAAACGTCTTGTTTCCGTTAAAACCTACTCGTTTTCCCTTCATCCATTGAGCGTAGTCGACACGAAACCCATTCGTGAAATTGAAATGAATTTGATCGTACTTTTTCTCCGTCCACAAATGCTCAGCTCTCAAACGCATAATAGCATCAGCACATTGGTGCAAATCACGCGTGCCAATTGGTAAGTCTATAACTGCGTCATAGACATCGCTTGATTTCTCGCTGCCATTGTAATAAAGTACTTTCGAACCAAAAGGCTTTAATGGAAGATTGCGTAAATATGCAGCAAAACTTGTCGATTCAACTTCTTCCCGGATGAAACCTTGGGGTGGACTGAAACGCGTTTCAACTGTCATTCCCAGAGGATTTATATCGCTAGGAGAAGCTGATTCCACCTTTGGTGAAGGCTGATCAAATGTTTTATCGCTCTCAACACATGAGAGCAGTAATGCGGTAAAAATAGGGTATAGAATGAATTTCATAGCATGGGGTTTAACGAGCGACTGTACAAATATCAATCCAACAGGTTCAAAATAATGTGCAACAATCAACTTTTGTTAAACGCGCTATGTTGATAGCTAATTGCACCTAGCGAAGATTCATATCAACTGTTCCTTATATTTACTCCATAAATTACAGATACATGTCAAGTACTTTTATCATCGTCGTATTAATCGCTTATTTTTCAGTTTTAGTTGGGATATCATTTATTACTTCACGGAAAGCGACAAATGACACCTTCTTTTTAGGCGAGCGTAAATCACCTTGGTACATTGTTTCCTACGGAATGATCGGTGCTTCACTGAGCGGTGTGACTTTCATTTCTATCCCAGGTTGGGTAGGCAATGAGTCGAATCAGTTTAGCTACATGCAAGCAGTATTGGGTTATTTGGTCGGATATTTTATTGTTGCTTATGTTTTGTTGCCACTCTATTATCGACTTAATCTGACCTCGATTTATGAATATTTGAAGGATCGCTTTGGCAATTGGAGCTATAAAACAGGAGCGGGATTTTTCTTACTCTCCCGCATCATTGGTGCTTCAGTTCGCTTGTTACTCGTCGCTAATGTGTTACAGTCCATTTTGTTTGATGCATGGGGTATTCCCTTCGAGATCACTGTCGTTATTTCCGTTTTGTTGATTTGGATTTATACGAGTAGAGGTGGAATAAAAACCATCGTTTGGACAGATACATTGCAAACTACGTTTATGCTTGCATCGGTTATTTTGACCGTTTGGTTTATCAGTGATGCACTTAATCTATCAGAAGGAGAAACGATCTATTCGACAGTGAAGAATAGCAATTATTCTAAAATTTTCTTTTTTGATGACATAATGGGCAGTAACCATTTTCTTAAGCACTTCTTTGGAGGGATGTTCATTACGATTGGAATGACAGGACTGGATCAAGACATGATGCAGAAGAATTTAAGTTGCAAAAATATCAAGGAGGCTCAGAAAAATATGATTAGCATGTCATTTTTACTAACGATTGTGAATCTTATATTTCTTAGTTTGGGAGCGTTGCTGTATATGTATGCAGATGCACACCCAGAATTGGAAGGAGCTACGGGAGATTTACTTTTTTCTACAATCGCGATGAGCAAGGAAGTAGGTCCGCTCATTGGTATCTTGTTCCTATTGGGATTAATTGCTGCAGCCTATTCAAGTGCTGATTCTGCCTTAACGTCATTAACAACTTCATTTTCAGTAGATTTCCTTGGTGTGAAGGACAAGAAGAAAGATCAATTGATAGAACAATTATCCAAGGGTAAGCCCGATCATGAAAGAACGCGGAAAAGAGTGCATGTGGGGATGTCAATAGTTATTGTGTTGACCGTCATATTACTTAAATATACTACGGATGAATCAGCAATTGGACTCCTAATGAAGTTCGCAGGGTTTACCTATGGGCCTTTAATTGGAATGTTCTTTTTCGGAATTATTTCCAAGCGATTTGTCAAGGATAAAATCATTCCTTTTGTTTGTCTAGGGTCGATTTTGTTGACAATAGCGGCATGGTACTTTTCTTCTGGTGCTCCAGGAAATCCGAATGGTACTTTAGCATTTTTTGGCGATTATAAATTTGGATTTGAAATCATTATTCTCAATGCTTTTATTACCTTTATT
Source organism: uncultured Flavobacteriales bacterium (assembly GCA_937876195.1). Taxonomy (GTDB): domain Bacteria; phylum Bacteroidota; class Bacteroidia; order Flavobacteriales_D; family Crocinitomicaceae; genus UBA4466. Next base: position 75,150 of record CALEIK010000017.1, on the reverse strand, counting down.
GGAATAGGTCTATTTTCTAAAAAGACAGAACAAAAAGATGAACATCCAATTACACGATAACAACAGGCATTTAGATTTCGCACCACTTACTTTAACTCGACCTGTGGGTGATTTGCGTATCGGAATTTTTACCAACGTTGAACGCTGGAAAATTTTGCTTCCAGATGCAAAGATTTCTTTTGAAACAGCAGATTATTTAGCAAAGAAGTTTCCACTGGGTTCAAATCCAATAGTGGTCAATGCATGTATGATTCCTACAAGTGAAGTAATCGACGAGATTTGTGCACTGAAGGGGAATGAAGAATTAGTCGTAGAAGGGAACTGGATTGCACGGAGTGGGACAGGTGAAGTATTGATCAACTATAAAAAGAAAATACCTGTATTCGTTCAACGACGTTGGGAAATGTTTCAAAAGAACGACGAAATCTTAAAATCAGATTTTGAGCTGATCACAAAGGGAAGAACCTCCGTACAGTTGTCATCAACCAATACCATCATTGGAGATCATAAATTGATATTCTTGGAAGAGGGAGCAAAGGTGGAAGCAGCAGTGTTGAATACAACGAATGGTCCAATTTACATAGGAAAGAATGCCGAAATCATGGAAGGAAGTCTCGTTAGAGGTCCTCTAGCAATGTGTGAAGAAAGTACGTTGAAACTTGGCTCGAAGATCTACGGGGCAACAACATTGGGACCGCACTGCAAAGTTGGTGGAGAAGTGAATAACGTTATATTCCAGGCTTATTCAAACAAAGGTCACGAAGGGTTTCTAGGGAATTCGGTGATTGGAGAATGGTGTAATATAGGTGCGGACACAAATACGTCCAATTTGAAGAATAATTATGGTTTGATTAAAACCTACTCTTACAAAACCAAAACGTTTGAACAAACAGACATGCAGTTCATGGGGTTATTCATGGGAGATCATTCAAAATGTGGTATTAACACCATGTTCAATACTGCGACAGTTGTAGGTGTGTTTTCAAATATTTACGGAGCTGAATTTCCAGACAAACACATTCCTTCATTTCAATGGGGAACACACGGTGATAAATATAATTTTGACAAAGCCATTGAAAGTGCCAATAACATGATGGCACGGCGTGGAAAGCAACTTTCTGACGTGGACATTGCCATTTTGAAGACTGTGGCCGACACTTATTAAGACAAAATTGCAGAGTTTATAGCTTGGCACAACCTTTGAAAGTTCACGAGTACTCCAAGAAGTCAATACTGACAGAATTTCAAACAAATTAAACTGACAGTTTGACGGAGTAATAACTAGAAAATATGAGCGAATTTTTTGACGATAGATTTTTAGGAATGACTGCTAGTCCTGAACAGGATGGGGAATTTATTCCGCTGATTACAGCAGAGGAGGAAGAGAACATGAACAATCAGTCCTATCCTGAGGAACTGGCCATCTTACCACTTCGAAATAATGTGCTTTTTCCAGGAGTAGTGATTCCAATTACAGTTGGAAGAGACAAATCCATAAAGTTAATTCAGGACGCGAACAAGGGAAGCAAAATTATCGGTGTGGTTTCACAAAAAAATCAGGAAGTAGAAGCTCCTGAATTTGTTGATCTCCATAAGATTGGAACTGTTGCACAAATCATCCGTTTGCTAAAAATGCCCGACGGAAGTTCTACGGTCATTATCCAAGGGAAAAGAAGATTTGAAATGGTGCAGCCAACGGAAACCGAACCTTACATGAAGGCCAAAGTGAAGTTGTTGCAGGAATCAAAGTTCTCTGCGAAGGACAAGGAATTGAAGATCATGTTCAAGACCATCAAGGATTTAGCGCTTCAAATCATTCAAGAAAGTCCAAATATCCCCTCCGAAGCATCATTCGCTATTGGCAATATTGATAGCCCGACCTTTTTGGTGAATTTTATTTCTTCCAACATGAACGCGGATGTTTCTAAGAAACAGGAAATGCTGAATGAGTTGGACATCAAGAAACGTGTAGCAATGGTACTTGAACACCTAACATTGGAAGTTCAAGTGCTGGAAATGCGCAATGAAATTCAGTCAAAGGTTCGAAAGGATATAGATAAACAACAACGAGAATACTTTTTGCATCAGCAAATGCGTACCATACAAGATGAGCTCGGCGATAATCCACAGGAGCAGGACATCAACGATATGGCACAACGTGCACGCAAAAAAAAATGGAATAATACGGTCGAAAAATTATTTCACAAAGAACTAGACAAGCTAGGTCGTATGAATCCACAAGGTGCCGAGTACACCGTTCAGTTGAATTATTTGGATTTAATGCTTGAATTGCCATGGGGTGAATATTCGAAAGATAAATTGGATTTAAACCGCGCGGCGAAAATATTAGAACGTGATCATTATGGACTTGAAAAAGTAAAAGAACGTATCCTGGAATATTTGGCGGTATTGAAGCTAAAGGGAAACATGAAGTCACCCATACTTTGTTTTTACGGACCTCCTGGGGTTGGGAAAACATCGCTTGGAAAATCGATTGCTGAAGCATTAGGTCGGAAATACATCCGTATGTCGCTAGGTGGTTTGCACGATGAGTCTGAAATTCGAGGTCACCGTAAAACGTATATTGGAGCAATGCCAGGACGAATTATTCAAAACATTAAGAAAGCTGAAACAAGCAATCCCGTATTTGTGCTCGATGAGGTCGATAAGTTAGGCAGAAGCAATCACGGAGATCCATCATCAGCACTCTTGGAGGTGTTGGATCCTGAGCAAAACAAAGATTTCTACGATAATTATATTGAAACAGAGTACGATTTATCGCGCGTAATGTTTATCGCGACAGCGAACAATCTAGGCACGGTTCAAGGCCCGTTGAGGGATCGTATGGAAATCATTGAGGTCAACGGGTACACGATTGAAGAGAAAATAGAAATTGCAAAGCGCCATTTGTTGCCAAAACAAATTGCAGAGCATGGAATTACATCAAAGAATATAAGTATAGATAAGCGCGTCCTTGAGAAATTGGTGGAAGAATATACCAATGAATCAGGAGTTCGTGGTTTGGATAAAATGATTGCAAAAATTGTTAGAAACAGAGCACGTCAAATTGCGATGGATCAGGAATTTTCTGTGAAAATTACGTATGACGATTTATTTGCCATTCTCGGCGCAGGACGCGGTCGTACGAAATACGATAATAACGAAGTTGCTGGAGTGGTAACGGGATTAGCCTGGACAAGTGTTGGAGGGGACATTCTTTTCATTGAATCATCCATTACACAAGGTAAAGGAAAGTTGACATTGACAGGTAATCTTGGAGATGTCATGAAAGAATCTGCCGTGATTGCATTGGAATACTTAAAAGCCCACAGTCAACTGTTAGGTTTAGAACAAAGCGTCTTTGATTCCAACAATATTCACCTACACGTTCCAGAAGGAGCAACACCTAAAGATGGACCAAGTGCTGGGATTACCATGTTGACTTCGTTGGCTTCTGTGTTCACACAACGAAAAGTGAAAGCAAATTTAGCGATGACAGGCGAGATCACTCTGCGTGGAGATGTTCTTCCAGTAGGAGGCATTAAAGAAAAGATTCTAGCCGCAAAACGCGCGAAAATCAAGGAGATTATCTTGTGTGAGAAAAACCGCAAGGACATTGAAGAAATCAAGCAGGATTATCTGAAAGGATTGACATTTCATTACGTGAATAAAATGGAAGAAGTGTTGTCGATTGCTTTGACAGATCACAAGGTGAAAAAACCAAGTTTGGTGAGTTGACGCTGAAAATCATTCAATAGTTTTAGATTAGTTGATCCGTTTTACTTTATCACTCTTGTTTTCGTTTGATAGCCAATGGTTTTTCCGTATATTGTTGCACACAATCATCAAAATGGAAGTTATGAAAAATGTAAAATTAATAGTCCTAGCAACAATGGTCATGTTGTTTTTGGGTATGGGAGAAGTTAATGCTCAGGAGTCTTCATCTGTAATGATAACTACTTATATTGCAGGGCGTAAGATTACTCTTCAAGTAGTGGATGACCAAAACAATACAACTGTTGAAAATTTCAAGTACAGCGAAGAAATACCAGAGCAAGCAATTTTAAAAATGGAAATGGATAAATGGGTAAAAAAAGGATATAATATTACCCAATCTTATGGTTACGCAGCAACTTCAGGAGCTGGTGGAGCCGTCAGTAGCGCTCGCTATGAAACAATCATCCTTACCAAACAAGAATAACACCAATAGAATGGGAAGTATTAATTTTAAATTCTGATTATCATGAAAAAAATAAAACTTGTTTTAACAATCGCTCTATTTCTTGTATCATTCAATGTTATTTCTCAAACAAAAGAAGTTGTATATCTCCGGATCCAAGAAAATGTCACAACGGCTGGGATTGCATCTCTAGATTCATACATGAGTATTATTTACCCTGATCAATCAACTAAATATATTGAACTTGCCAAATTGGGAAACAAAGGACAAGCTGCTGAAGAGAACGGGAAAAAAATACAGGCAGAAATTTCGGAATTGATTAATGGTGGCTATGAAATTATTTCCTGCTCTCTAGGCGCAGACTATATGTCTTCGACTACAGTTATGGTATTTACTCGCCAGAAAGAAAATTAAAGGCTGGAAGGAAGGACGACTTATACGTATATAACTATCACGATGTGCAAATGATATGCGCATTGATATGTATTGTAAAGGTCACCTTAAAGGACTGATAAGCATCTGTATCAATTGAATTTAAAATCCCATTCGTGTCAAACGGATGGGATTTTTTTGTGTAACTTTTTGCTATTTTTACGGTATAAGCACTTAGGTACGAAATTTGAAGTTCTCCACTTCATTAAACGAACGAATTGATTCCGATGATAAAATATTACTTTCCTTTATTTCTGGTTTTTAGCTCAGTTGCCACGTTTGCTCAAGAAGAATCTGAAGCTTGTGTAGACCCCTCTAAAAAAGTCATAAAACTTATTACAGAAGCCGTCAACGCGAAAGATGCGCAGACCGCCGTTATTAAGTTTTCGGAAGCCATCAAAGCAGATGAATCAAACGCAACAGCCTATTACGAGTACGCAATGTTTGCTTATCAAAACGGATTGGATGCGTATGAAACCTATCCAAATCCAACACTAGGAGATAAAAATCTGGCGAAAGCAGAAGAAATGTTCTTGGAAACACTAGAGCGTTGTTCGGATTATCACGCAAATTGTACCTATTATTTGGGAGTGATCAATTACACGCAACAAGACATGCCTAGTGCCATAAAATGGTTCAAAGAGTTTAAAAAATTCAAACATTCAGATACCAACAGATACCCAGACGATTTCACAAAGAAACTGAAAGATGTCGATGAGGTGTTGGCGGATTTGGAGCGAGATATTGCCATTAAAAGTAATGAGGTGCCGTTTGCTCCAAAAATCGTGAAAAATGTAAGCACGTCAAATCAAGAGTATTTCCCAATGATTTCTCCTGATAATGAGTTGATTTTTTATACGCGTAAATTAGACCGTGCAAACTTGGGTGACATAAAATCAAATGTCATAGAAGAATTTACATTTTCAAAGAGAGCCGACATGAATACTGATTTTGATGGAGGAAAGCCATTTGCTCATCCCTTCAATGACGGATCGGTTCAAAGTTATGGCGCAGCAACACTTTCAGTGGATAACAAAGAAATGATTATCTGTGCCTGTAAGAAAGAAGAAGTGTACGGTCAACCTTATATGAATTGTGATTTATATAGCACAACCTATGAACGTTCGGGTAAAGGGGGGAATGATTTTTCATGGACGCCATTGGTCAATATGGGAGACAATATTAACACTCCAGATGGATGGGAAGCACAGCCTTCTCTTTCTGCCGATGGTAACACACTTTTTTACACAGTCAGTCGGCCAACATCACGTGATAACGATATTTATATCGTAGAGCGCGATAAGGAAGGAAATTGGGGGACTGCACGCCCATTCAATGAGATCAATACTGCAGGTAAGGACAAGAGTCCATTTTTACACCAAGATAGTGAGACCTTGTATTTTGTATCGGAAAGCACGAAAGATCTTCCTGGTGTGGGTGGATTGGATATTTTCTACATAAGAAAAGAAGGAAGCGGTTGGACGAAACCAAAAAACATTGGCTACCCAATAAATACTCAGGACGATGAACTTGGATTGTTTGTCGCGTTGGACGGAAAATTGGCCTATTATTCATCACGTGTTGGAGGAAATTGGAACATTTATTCATTTGAGTTGTATGAAGAAGCACGTCCAAAATCTGTAGCAATTTTGAAAGGTGAGTTGAAATCAGAAACGGGAGAACCCGTAAAGGATGCCAAAATTGAAATTACATACGAAGGTTCGGATGAAGTCACTGAGGTAAAAGTGAATGGCGACGACGGAAAATATGCGGCCATCGTTAAAACAGAAGTGAAGCAGGACGTGATGGTCACCGTGAAGAAGGAAGGACATGCGTTTGATTCAAAATTGATAGCAAAGGAAACGTTTGAGAAAAAAGACAATGTTACCATTCGAAACAATGATTTAGACGTCAAGAAACTCAAAGTTGGAGAGGCTTATACTATCAATGACATTTTATTCGCGACAAACTCGTCTGTTCTGAATTCAAAATCTAAGTTTATTTTGCGAGGGTTTGCACGATTCTTAACAGAGAATCCAACAATTTCGGTTGCAATTCAAGGTCATACAGATGATATTGGAGACGACGAAAAGAACCTCGTTTTATCGGAAGATCGTGCACAAGTCGTGCAAACGTATTTGCAAAGTCTCGGAGTGGATAAAAGTCGACTTTCAGCGAAAGGTTATGGAGAGACGATGCCAAAACTGGAGAATAGCTCAGATGCCAATCGCGCGAAAAACCGTCGTACGGACTTTGTAATAGAGGGACTTTAGAAATTCGTTTTCTTGGATTTCTTAGTAGAAACAATAGCTTTGCTTAAAAAAAGTATTGGACGCAGTATTTATCATTGATGTTTGTGGAACGTTCGCTTTTGCGATTTCCGGAGTAATGGCGGCAATTGAACGAAAATTCGACTTGTTCGGAACAATCATTTTAGCTTTCGCTACGGCTTTGGGAGGAGGAACCCTACGTGATGTACTAATCGGCTCAACGCCCGTAGGATGGATGGAAAGTGATATGCATATTTACCTAGTTTTTTCAACCATACCAATCGTATTTCTATTCTTTAAAATGCTTAAAAAGCTGAAGCGGACATTTTTTATCTTTGATACTTTGGGGATTGGATTATTCACCGTGCTTGGCATGGAAAAAGCAATTTCTTTTGGATTGTCACCACTCGTTTCAGTAATGATGGGTATTGTGACCGCAGTTTTTGGAGGTATAATAAGAGACGTCCTTTCGAGTAAAGTTCCCATCATTTTTGAAAAGGAAATTTATGCTTTTGCATGTTTGTCTGGTGCCCTAACTTATTTGGGGTTTAAAACCATTCACGTGAACGAAGAATTTAACCTGTTTTTCTCAGTTGCGGTAGTGATTACTATTCGTTTACTGGCGATAAAGTACAAATGGTCTATTCCGTTCAATCCCCTTGTTTCGAAAAGGGATTAAAAATCAATTTTTGAGTAATTGAGATCAACAAATCCATCAATTCCCGGAATTTTGCCTTTCTCACTAAATTGCCAATGAATAATTTGCTCATCGGTAAAGCGATCACTTCGAGTGCTGTAGTTGGCAACCCAAAATAAGTAACCATCCAGTTTGCCTCTAAATTTTTCATCGTAAAAATTGTAAGACGTGTAAATAATGGGACGTTTACCAGTGACTCGTTCTACTTCTTTCAACCAGACGAGCATGGACTGAATCAACACTTCATCTGAAACACCTTCGGTTTCAACGTCAAGCGCAGGAGGTAGATCGTTTTGCCGTGCGTTGTAATTCCGAAGAAAATTTTTGGCTTGTGAAAGTGGATTTACCGACGGGATGAAGAAATGATATCCCCCATGCGGAATTTTTTCTTCAATAAGTCTTGTTCTATTAATTTTCCATTGACGATCCATCAAAGTTTCACCTTCGGTGACTTTACAATACACGAATCGAACAAGTGAATCATTCGCATCAAAAAAAGCATCCCAATCGATTTCGCCTTGATGGTGAGAAATATCAATTCCATACGTTTTAAACCCTTCAGGAAGTTCTGGCAAATGCTCAAATCGAATAATTTTCTTTGAAGGAGAAATGAAATTGATGTAAGTGAAATAAGCCCCGATCGCTAAAACGATGAGCAAAATGAATAGATTGATTCGCTTCTTGAGGCGTCTTTTTCTTCGCTTGGCCATGTCCAAATATAAAAAAAGCCCTTTGTCATTTGACAAGGGGCTTTAATAATGTGTGTTTTGAGATGCTTATTTGTTGTAAGCTCTTTTTTCCTTGATACGAGCAGATTTACCTGTTCTCTCTCTGAAGTAGAAAATACGAGCTCTACGTACATGACCTCTTTTGTTTATCTCAATGCTTTCAATGAATGGTGAAGTGACTGGGAAAATACGTTCAACACCAACGTTACCTGACATTTTACGAATTGTAAACGTCTCTGTTGCTCCAACACCTTTACGTTGTAAAACAACTCCTTGGAATTGCTGAATACGCTCTTTATTCCCCTCTTTAATTTTGTATGCAACAGTAATTGTATCTCCGCTAGAAAATGCAGGAAGATTACTTGTTTCAATCAGGTCGTTTTGAAGTTCTTTTATTATATCCATGTCGCTTAATTTCTTGTTCTACCGTTTAAAACGGGGTGCAATATTACGAATTAAATCTGAAACAAATACTTATTCCAAAGATTTTTTTGACAAAATTACGATTATTTTGTGATGATTAAATGGTAACATTTTGAAAAACTTTCAGGTAAGGAGTTTAAAATCATGGCTAGGACATTAGTTTTACTTAGTTTTGAGTAAAAATTGATATTATGTCTGTGCATACCAACGTAAAGAAAGTGACCACACACGTACTTCAACAGATGAAGAACGATGGGGAAAAAATAAGCATGTTGACAGGCTATGATTATACCATGGCACGGATTATTGATACTGCAGGAATCGATGTCATCCTCGTTGGTGATTCAGCGTCTAACGTCATGGCTGGTCATGAAACCACATTGCCTATTACGTTGGATCAAATGATTTATCACGCTTCATCAGTCGTGCGAGGTGTTTCAAGAGCCTTGGTTGTAGTTGATATGCCGTTTGGTTCTTATCAAGGAAATTCGAAGGAGGCCCTATCAAGCGCCATTCGCATTATGAAGGAATCTGGAGGTCACGCCGTGAAATTAGAAGGGGGACAAGAGGTATTAGAATCGGTAGTACGTATTTTGACTGCTGGAATTCCGGTGATGGGACATTTAGGACTGACCCCTCAATCAATTTATAAGTTTGGAACATACGTAGTCCGTGCACAGGAAAAAGATGAAGCGCAACGTTTAATTGAAGATGCTAAGGCGTTGGAAGAAGCGGGATGTTTTGCGATTGTGCTTGAAAAAATCCCTGCAGATCTTGCTGCTCGGGTTGCGAAAGAACTAACAATTCCAATTATTGGTATTGGAGCTGGAGGCGGAGTAGACGGACAAGTGCTTGTGGTTCACGATATGTTAGGCATCAACAATGAATTTAGTCCACGCTTTTTGCGGAAATACCATAATTTATTCCAAGAAATGTTAGGCTCCTTTCACCGTTATATTGAAGATGTAAAATCTGGTGACTTCCCGAATGAAGACGAACAGTATTAGTAGTATCATTGAGCATTCAAGTTCTTCATATTGACAATCATACCATTGTTGTTAACAAGCAGCCGTCTGACATTGTTCAGGGCGATAAAACAGGGGATGAAACGCTCGCCGAAAAGGTAAAACAATACATCAAAGAGAAATTCAACAAGCAAGGAAATGTTTTTTGTGGAGTTGTCCATCGTTTGGATCGCCCGACAAGTGGAGCGTTGGTTTTTGCTCGAACGAGCAAGGGATTGTCACGCTTAAACGAGCAATTCAGAGATAAAACCACTCGAAAAGTGTATTGGGCAGTTGTCGAATCATTGCCAAAACCTCCAGAAGCAAAACTAGAGCACTTTCTAAAGAAAAACGAAAAGCAAAATAAGTCGTATGCTTCGGATGTAGAGATACCTGGATCAAAGAAGGCAGTGTTATCTTATAAGGTAATTGCATCTTCTGATAATTATCATTTGTTGGAAATTGAATTGGAAACGGGGAGGCATCATCAGATTCGTTGCCAACTTGCAACCATTGGATGCATAATTAAAGGCGACTTAAAATATGGTGCAAAGCGTTCCAACAAAGACGGATCGATTCATTTACATGCCCGCCACCTGGAATTTTTCCACCCGACTAGCAAAGAACTAATCCAAATAACTGCTCCAGTGCCAGAAGATCCACTGTGGCAATTTTTCGAATCACGCATAAATCAGCTGTAAATAAACCATCAATTATTTGGTGGAATCAACTGAAAATGATTAACTTGTGTCCTGAGTCAATTTATTACTATGAAGTCATTTCTTTTTGTATTGATCCTGTGTATTGCTCCATTGGTTGTAAACAGCCAAGTGGTTTATTTTGAAGATTTCGGCATTGGCTGTACGACTGGTACTTTGGCAACCACTTTTGGCTGGACTGTGACGAATACAGGAGCCAATGAGGCTTCGGCTAATATTTGGTATGTAAGTGCAAATGAGCGAGGAGTAGGAGCTGGCAATTGCGGTATTGGTTGTGGGGGAACGCAAAGTCGAACACTTCATTTAAGTGCTGCTGGCGGTGCTGGAGGGGATTTAGGAGCGGCATATTTTGAATCTAGTGCATTTACTTGTGGGTTTTTAGGGCTATGTTCAATCACTGATAAACGGGTTGAATCGCCAACCATAAATTGCTCGGGTATTTCAGCTATTCCACTCACCTTTGATTACATTGAAAATGGTGAAGGAATAAACGATGATTGCACAGTGTGGTACTCCGCAAATAACGGTGGTACTTGGACACTTCTAGACAATCCGCCCAAAACTGCATTTTGTGGCGCACAGGGTTTGTGGGCCGCGCGAAATTTAGTACTTCCAGCTTCTGCGAATAACAATCCAACGGTGAAAGTTGGTTTTAGATGGGTGAACAACGGAAACGGCTCAGGAACGGATCCGTCATTCGCTGTGGATAATATACAAGTGGGTACACCGATTGTTTTGGGTGTTGATATGGTAAATATGACAGTGAACTGTGATCAATCTACAAGAATCGTTTATTGGACAACCCAAAATGAAATTAATTCAGACCATTTCAACGTATACGTAAGTAGCAACGCTTCAGATTGGGAGTTGTTGGATAGAATTCCTTCGAATAATCATTCAGGATTGAACAGTTATGAGATCATCGATCGTAGAACAGGAAATTATTCCACGAGCTACTATTACATTGAACAGGTAGACATTGATGGTAAAGGAACCTCGTATTCAATCCTGAGCAGCGAGAATTGCACGGACGATGAAGAAATTAAAATTTTTCCAAATCCATCGAACGGGAATGAACTAACAATAGTTTCCAGTAAAAAGGACGTGGTAGGCGCATCAATTTTATCGATTGAAGGAAAAAATGTTGGGATTTATAATAATGAGACTAAATCCAACTATTTTAAGATTTACCCCAATTTACCGAGTGGGACTTATTTTGTAGAAGTGAGAACAACGAATGGAGTCGAGTCATTACCACTAACGATCCATTAACTTACTGTTTGCCAATCGATTATATTGAACCTGGCAACTAGGCAATAATCCTCATTCTAGATATGTAACTTAGGCTACATAGAATTGTCAAAAGGCTTACTACATTTGTTTATAAAATTAAAGAAAATGGAATATACAATTGTGGATGTTAGAACACGTGATGAGTTTGCTGCAGGGAATATTGCTGGGTCAATTAACATTCCCTTGCAAGAGGTTGTTGAGCGCCAGGATGAAATCAAGCAGTTGAAAAAACCGATTGTTTTTTGCTGTCTGAGCGGAGGTAGAAGCGGTCAAGCGACCGAGTATTTCAAAGCTCAAGGTGTTGACTGTGAGAATGGCGGTGGCTGGTTAGAGTTAAATGGAAAACTAAGCCAGACGTTATAATAGTAAAAGTTTAAGTTGAAAAAGCGGCCTCATAAAATGAAGTCGCTTTTTTTGTTCTTACATGTAAGAATTGCCTGCCTATAACGTTTAAACTATTATGAGAACTTATTTAAGTGTTTTCCTTTTTTTTGTTTGTGCAAGCTTTCTCGGAAACGCTCAAAATAAAGAAGTTGTACCCGATTTGACTGGTTCAGAGTTCAACAAAAAAGTGGTATTAACCTGGACGATAAATCAAGGCAATACATGCAACGGAATTGACGTATACCGATCTGTAGATAGTGTGAACTTCACTAAAATTGGTAATATTGAAGGGATTTGTGGAAGTCCAGAGTCATCTACTTCCTATCAATTCACTGATAATTTCCCTGAAAAGAATGAAATAAACTACTACCGCTTAAAATTGGGTGCTTTGGGTTATACCTACATTGTTCAAGTGGAAGTGCTAGATATTGGTGAAAGTAATTATTTGATTCGACCCAATCCTATTTCCGAGAATACATTATTGATTTTCAATAACGATACGAATAGCGAGGTTCGACTGATAGTCCACGACTTTAAGGGAAGTGAAGTGTATACCGCCCTTACAATAGGAGAGGAGTTCGTTTTGTCCAAAAATGATTTTATTGCGGGTGTCTACTTCTTTACATTAAAGACCAATCAACGAAACGTTACAGGTCGTTTCGTCGTCAATTAATTCACCCGAATTTTTTGTCCAATCTGCAAGATTGAATTTCTGGACAATCCATTTAAATCGCACAGTTCATCAATACTTTTTCCCGTTTTTTGAGAAATCTTCGAAAGTGTGTCGCCCTTTTGGATGAGGTAAATACTACCATTGGCCAAATGAAATTGCTCGTCAGCACTGTGATGAATTTTTCGCTGTTGGGTTAATTGTCCAACCATTGCTACATCTTCTCTCAAGCAAAATTGATCCGTATCAAACAACAATTCTGGATTTAATGGTTTGTCTTGGTAGCGCACTTCAAAGTGCAGGTGGGCACCGTAAGAACGTCCAGTATTACCGCCTAGACCAATCACTTGTCCCGCTTTTACAATTTGATTGGGTTTCACTTTAATCCGTGACAAATGCGCGTAATAAGTTTCCAAACCGTTTACATGTCGAATGATGACTAGGTTACCAAATCCACCGCTGTTGTATTTGGCGTACCTTACCTTTCCGTCAAAAACAGCCACAATTTTATCTCCCGTGTTTAATGGAATATCAATACCGTAGTGGTGAGAATGATGTCTCCTTCCAAAACCAGAAGTCATTTTCTTTTCGATGGGGTAGCTGTATCCATGAACTGAATCAGTAAAACAAATTGTTTTTGATGCCTTGTAGGACTTCGTTTTGTAACTGAATGTAATCTGATTGTTCCAGTTCTTTGTAAAAATGGAAGACGTATCGTAGAAGGATTTTGTCGTTCTTTTCTTTGACTTTAAACTATCATCTTTATATGATTCGCTCAATAGGTAGACATCATTAGAAGCCCAACAGAGGGAAGAAGTAAGTATAAAAAGGGTAAACGCACTTAAAATTTTCATATTGGGGATTTCAATATTTCAGTGCAAAACTAAAATATTGGTGATGGGGACATGCTATGATTTCCCCTAAAAATAGTTAAAAAACAAAAAGGACTGTTAAATTGATGCTGCCGCTAGATCACGATCGTACTTACCTGTTCCTAGACGGTGGAGCAAGGTGAAGTGACTTTTTAGTGCACCATAGAACGTTTTATGTTCATGGTAAGGAACATTGAATTCCGTTGCTGTTTGCTTCACGATTTTCGCCAAGTCTCTATAGTGAACGTGACAAATATTTGGAAACAAATGATGTTCGATCTGATAGTTCAATGCACCTACAAACCAAGAAAAGAAAATGCTACCATTCGCAAAATTGGCGGTAGTTTTCATCTGATGAATTGCCCAGTTGTTCTCAACGCAACCATTTTCATCGGTTTTATAGAACTCGGTATTTTCAATGACGTGTGCCGATTGAAAAATTAGCGCTAAAATCATTCCTGAGATAAAGTGCATAACGATGAATCCGATAACAATGTGCCACCATGGAAGCCCCGTTCCATAAATAGGCAGAAGAATTGTTAATCCAAAATACCAAATCTTATGAAAAATAACTTGAATAAGTGCTTTTCTTAAAGTCAGTCCCTGCGTCTGCAGTAGATTTTTTTTGTGGTAACGAACTGTTTGTTCAATATCTTTGAACACGAACCAATAAAGCGTTAAAATTCCGTACAAAAGAGGAGTGTAATAGACTTGAAATCTGAAGATTCCTTTTCGCTCTTGTGTTGGTGAGAAACGTACAATTCCTTGTTTATCAATATCTTCATCAAAACCATCTACGTTGGTGAAGGAATGATGTAAAACATTGTGTTGAATTCGCCAATTGTAGTGATATCCTCCTATGAAATTCAAAATAAATCCAACGAAATTGTTGACACGTTGATTTTTTGAATAAGCACCGTGGTTTGCATCATGCATGATGGCTAGACCAATTCCCGCCATTCCAAATCCCATGATAACCCACATAAAAAACATCGGCCAAAACGTAGTAATTACGCCGGTAATCATTAAAATAAGAGGAGTGAAATACACCGAAATCATAAAAATGGTCTTCAATACCATGTTTACATTGGCATGCTTTGAAAGATTATTCTCTTTGAAGTAAGCGTTTACTCTCTTTTTTAGAACTTTATAAAAGTCCGGTTGGTCACTTTCATTAAAGGTAACTACTGGAATATCTACCATATCTAAATTTTTCAGCGTATTTAGTTTAACTGCACGCTGGCTTCAAAGGTAAGCTAAATAATTAGATTCCCTCTAACTTGTGGTTTTTAAATGAGTTCAAATGATAGAATGAAGCGCCTATTATTTGTGTCTTTCAGCGGATTTATTGCTTGAAATCAATTAGTTATATTGCCATATTTAGCGTATAGAACAGAAGTGCAATAATTTGAATTATTGCACTTCTCGGGTTCTATTATTTTATTCGATCGAGAATAATTGCAAACCATTTTTCGATCATTTGTAACTCTCCGCTTAACTGAAAGCGTTCACTTGAGTTGTAAAATTCAATGATATACTGAGGTTGATGCGAATCTATAGGAACAAACTTTAATTCAAGTCTGTCAATGATTGTATCCCCAGCAGTATTCGCGGTAGTTTTGACCAATTCACAGCGTTGAACAGTGTGTAAAGAAACGTATTTGGCTACCTTCTCTTTATCGGTTTGTTTAATAAAAAAGATGGATTTTGTGTCTTCGTCAATGCCTATCATTTGATCACCACATACTTCAAATTGCGAGATTTTACAGTGATGTTCATTTGCTAAATTGGAAAGTGAATTCAATAATTCCCGCTCCTTTTTTTTTCTGTTTCTACTGATTAATACGAACGGTAGAATACAGATGGCTAGCAATATAGCCCCTATTATAATGGTTGATGTGTCCATTTTATTGATGTTTAATCGATTTGAATTAGTAATTGGAACGCACATTTGCGCCTAAACAAAATGAATTACCCTAGCAAGGGGATTCGATCAAACAGGTCTACCAGAAATAATGAAACGGAAAGAAAATGTCAGTTTTACGGTACTTGACAAGGAAATTTTGTGCGATACGGGCATATTGACGGTACTTGCCAAGATAAAGTTGTTCGGTGATTACCGAAACGGCTGAAGATTTAAGAAATGCTACATTGGACTTTGGGGACGAATATTGAGTGACAATACTCGTTGAACCCTCAGATTGTTGAAGATGAAACGGATTGTCCACCGAACTCCCCGCAGAAACTTGATCGTCGAAGTTGGAATAATTAACCAGAGAAGAGGAAACCGATGCATCATTTAGTGGAGTTATTGCAACGCAATAAACCATTACAATTGATAACACAAACAACAACTGAATCCACTTTTTCATACAGCAAATGTAGATTTATTTTGATTCGAAGATTCAATTCCTAAAAATAAAGTTTTAGTCAGTAAATTGCTTTATGTGACTATACCTTCACCGTCTTCCATTTTCCACGTGAAAACAACCATAAAGTGAAGATTCCTACGGACGTTTCTGAGAAAAATACCGCCCAGAAAACTCCAGTATGTGCCCAGTCCCAATGAATCGCTAAAAGATAGGAAAGAGGGATTTGAATCATCCAGAAAAATACAATGTTGATGTACGTCGGCGTTTTTGTGTCACCCGCACCGTTAAATGCTTGCACTGCAACCATCCACCAACCGTAAATGATATATGAGTATGAAAGAATTTGGAGCCATTCTGCCCCAATCGCTACGACTGTTTCATCAGCAGTGAAAATCCGCATCAACTCTTCGTTAAAAATGAAATAAACCACGGCAACAATACTCAAGAAGATCATGTTGTAAAATCCAATTTTCCAAACGGAAGATTCAGCACGTTCGGGACTTCCTGCGCCCAGGTTTTGTCCCACCAAAGTCGCGGCCGCGTTTGACAAGCCCCAAGCTGGCATGAGTGTGAACATCATCACACGGAGTGCAATTGTCGCCCCTGCCACAGCCTCACTTCCGACATCCGACAAAATCCGCATGAGAAAAATCCAAGAAGTCATTGCTACGATCATCTGTCCAACTCCCCCAAGAGAAGTACGGACGATGTTCAACATCACCTTGCCATCCATACGCAGTTGAGCCACTGTTGCTTTAATTTTCTTCCCACCAGCAAATAGAATCCATAATTGAAGTGCAACACCAACACCACGACCGATGTTTGTTGCGATTGCCGCTCCTTCGATGCCCAGTGCGGGAATCGGACCCCAACCGTGAATCAAGATTGGATCCAGAACAATATTTATCCCATTGGCAATCCATAAGACCCGCATAGCAATTGCTGCGTCTCCAGCACCACGAAAAATGGCGTTGATAACGAACAATAAAACGATGACCGCATTTCCTCCCAGCATCCACTGGGTGTATTTATAGCCGTGCTCAATGGCCCAGGCATCAGCACCCATCAATCCTAAAAGCTCTTTCGAATAGAAAATTCCACCGACGGCAAATGGAAGTGCGACCATCAAGCCTAAGAAAATTGCTTGAATTGCCGATTTCCCGGCGTCAGCTTCGTTTTTCTCACCAATTCTCCGTGCGATAATTGCAGTAACCGCCATGGATAAGCCCATTGCCACTGAATACAGAAGGAATAAATAAGTCTCAGTTAAACCGACCGTTGCAATGGCAGAAGATCCTAAAGTTCCTATGAAATAAATGTCGACAACCGCGAAGGTAGATTCCATTATTAACTCCAGTATCATTGGAATGGCCAATAGAAAAATCGCGCGTTTCACACTGATTTTGGTATAGTCGGCATCAGTGCCTCGCAACGCATTCTTTAGTTCTTGCCAAACAGAAAAATTGCGGTCGTGTATATTTTCGGTTTCCATGCGACGTTCAACATAGTTTGAACGTCAAATGTATTTCTTTTTTTTGAGTTTTAACGATGTTTTGAATTGGACGATTTAAGACAAGTCATCCACTGCAATTTTGTAAGTTGGATCTTCAAACAGATTGACATCTATTATCTTATCCGCATCCTTAAGCAGTTGTTTACAGTCGGGACTGAGGTGACGTAAATGCACTTTTTTCCCTGCTTTGTGGTAACGTTCCGTCAACTTATTCAATGCTTCAATTGCTGACATATCCACAACTCTACTTTCTGCAAAATCAATGATTACCTCGTCGGGATCATTCAATACATCAAACTTCTCACTGAATACAAGGACAGATCCGAAGAACAGTGGACCATAAATTTCGTAGTGTTTTGCTCCATTGTCGTCGATGTATTTTCTTGCACGAATCCGTTTCGCATTGTCCCAGGCAAAGACCAATGCAGCTATTATCACACCCACTAAAACAGCGAGCGCTAAATTGTGTAGAACAACGGTAATCAACGTTACAACCACCATCACCAATATATCTGATTTTGGCATTTTGTTAAACGTCCGCAAACTCGCCCATTCAAAAGTCCCGATGGAAACCATAATCATCAAGCCTGTGAGTGCTGCCATAGGTAATTTCTCAATGAGTCCTGATCCAAACATGACAAAAACCAATAACATTACCGCAGCCACTATTGCTGAAAGTCGAGCTCTAGCTCCAGATGAAATATTAATTAAACTTTGACCTATCATTGCGCAGCCACCCATACCAGATAGAAATCCAGAGAGTATATTCGCTGTTCCCTGAGCAATTGCTTCTTTATTACCACGACCACGAGTTTCTGTAATTTCATCAATGATGTTCAGTGTTAACAGGCTTTCAATAAGCCCCACACCAGCAACAATCGCCGCATAGGGAAAGATTAACACCAACGTTTCGAAGGTAAATGGTAGGGTAGGGAAGTTAAATGGAGGGAAACCACCCTTTACCGAAGCGATATCACCAACAGTAGACGTTTCAATATTGAAGAAATACACAATTCCAAAGATGACCAGAATAGCTGTTAATGCTGAAGGAACTATTTTTGTAAGTTTTGGTAATCCCCATATAATCAGCATGGTAATTAGCACAAGTCCAACAAAGGTAAGCAACTGTGCCCCTTGCATCCAGGGAGCGTTAGGGTCAGTGCTGTCTGTTGTAAACTGACTCAATTGCGCCATGAAAATGATAATTGCCAACCCATTGACAAAACCAAAAATTACGGGATGTGGAACCAAACGCATGAGTTTACCGAGCTTTAGAAGTCCAGCAATGACTTGTAGAATACCAGCCAAGATGACTGTTGCAAATACGTACTGCGTAATTTCATCGACGGTAATTTCAGGGTTTGTTTCCTTTAATACGGCAATCAATCCAAGAAAAACGACGGCAACGGCACCTGTCGCTCCTGAAATCATTCCAGGTCGACCACCAAGAATGGCAGTCACAATACCCATGGTAAATGCTGCGTAAAGTCCTGTTAATGGGGATAAACCCGCAAGCAAAGCGAAAGCAACAGCCTCTGGAACAAGTGCAAGTGCTACGGTAAGACCTGATAAAATTTCCGTTTTGTACTCAACCTTTTGTTGAAGGTCAAATAGATTAAAATATTTCTTCATTAGAAAAATGTTTGTTTTGTATAGTGAGCCTTAAACTCGAAGAATAATTATAGATAGCTGAGACTTAATCGAATGATTAAGAAATGATACGCAACATCAGGGTGGCGTAACTTGAGAAGAGGTGTAGTGTGTTTTCAATTGTTCGCTCATTTTCAGAGCACAAAAATAAGCATATTTCAACAAAAGTGAAGTCCAAAAAGAGAGTTATCCAATGATAAATCTTTAATAGTCTTATAATCAGTTAATTGAATTAGTTACAACCACTTTTTCCGTTTGAAGTAAATTAGCATCCCTATGACAAGAACGACCATGATAACCCACACGGCAAAGTATCCATACTTGTAATGAAGTTCTGGCATGTGTTCAAAATTCATCCCATAAATCCCTGCAATAAAGGTGAGGGGAATAAAAATAGACGCCATGATGGTCAGTACTTTCATGACTTCGTTCATTTTATTTGAAACGCTATTCATGTATAAATCGAGCAGTCCCGATGCCATATCGCGCAATACTTCAATGGTTTCAATTACGCGAATGGTATGGTCGTACAAGTCGCGAATAAATATTTTTGTATCCTCGTGAATAATTGGATTTTCAAGCTTTTCAAATCGACTGATGACCTCTCTAAGCGGGTAGACAGAACGTCTGAGCGTCAACATTTCTCTTCTGAAAATGTGCAATTTGTTCAAGGTGGTTTTGTCTGGATGTTCTAGTAGTGTAACTTCCAAATCATCAATCTTTTCTCCCAGCGATTCTAAAATCACAAAATAATGATCAATCACAGTATCGATAAGGGCATACAACAAATAGTCGGAGCCCTTTTTGCGGATTAATCCGGATTCACTTTTGATGCGCTCTCGCACGCTATGGAATACATCTCCCGTTTTTTCTTGAAACGTAATCAATAAATTCCCTTTGAGGATAAAACTCAACTGTTCGTAATCAATGGTTTCATCCGGGTCCATGGTTAACATTCTTAATACCATGTGCAGGTACTCCGTATGCTCGTCAATTTTTGGGCGTTGGTCAACACTGATTAAATCTTCAATGGTAAGACGGTGAATATCGGCGAAAGAACAGACATCTTCAATCGTTTTTTCATCGTGAAGTCCATCAACGTTCAGCCAAACGACACCATCAAAGTTAGTTGCTAACTCAATAAATTCAGCGCTGCTTTTGATGCTTTTCTCTTCATACGTTTGCTCGTTGTACAGAATTAACGTAAGGTCCACTTCAGCCATTTTTTTCTGACCTGTGAAAATCAACGTACCTGGAGCTAATCCCTTTTTTGATATCCGTTTGTGCTTGCTTTTTGCCATTGTGTAACGTTTCAGAAGTGAATTTATGGAAAAAAGGGAGAAAATCTCCAATCGTCCAATATTTAATAGTGGTTACTAAACGAATTTAATCATTTTGTTGGAGAAACGAACCAGAAGGATGAGTTAGGGAAAACAATACGTATATTGTTTACTTTTGAATAACAAAATCAAAAATAGAATAGAAGTTTGAGCAACACTAGAACAAATCATGTAAAAGGAGCTGGTTATTTGCTGCTTACGCTTTTCGGAATTGTAGTATTCTGCGTATTGTACTTCATTGCCTCCCTTTATTATCCAGGTGGTTCCGACTTCGATAGAACGAGTGTAGGTTTTGACTGGGTGAATAACTACTGGTGCGATTTGACGGGAGAATACTCGAAAAACGGAAAGGTTAACGGAGCCCGTAAGATAGCCATTCCAGCTATGGTAGTTTTGAGTTTATCCTTATCCTTGTTTTGGTTTCATCTCCCCATATTTTTTAAGAAGAACAGGTATAATATATTTGTGTTCAGGTATTTGGGGATTAGTTCGATGCTCGTCATCATTTTCTTGTATACGAATTTTCACGATACGGTTATAGCCCTTGGTGGAATGCTCATTATTATTCCATTGATTGGAATTTATAGGGAGTTGTACAAATACAGTATGATTGGATTATTGGCCTTTGGAATTTTTTGTTTGTTGTTGGTAGTCGTGAATTACTTTATCTACATCACTGGTTTCTTCATTTTATACTTGCCCTTGATTCAAAAAATAACCTTTGCTTGTTTCTTGTTGTGGATTGCTTTTTTAAACATGCAGTGCATTGATATTCTTGATAACACTCGACAGGAGAAAAGGAGAATTAGTTTGAGGTCGTTTTTTCGGAAGTGAATTGGTGAATCTAGGAATTGGATACAAATCAATACCTTGTCTCAAATACTTGGAAAAACAGCAGCTATCCCGGCAATAATTATCATTATGCAGTCAGACTCTATACTTACTGCTAGGCTAATCATTAATGTATAGAAAATCCAAAATCATCATAATACAACTCGGATTTTCCTGTATTCCAAATAAATATTGCTAATTCATAATCATTGCTTTGAATTTTTGGGAACTGAAATAGCAGTGAAACTTGTTCCCATACTCCTTCTTGTTTTATTAAATTTTTAAGGCTATTTGATTTGTAATAGATATTTTGTCCATTTGCATTAATCGAGACCACAATCTCAGCGTCTATAATTGTATCTCTTAAGAAATAAGAAGAAAAAAACAGTGTACGGGAATTGTTTTTTAATTCTGGTAGATGCTTTGTTTTATAAGTTAATCCATAAGCAATATCGGGTCTAAGATGCCCTGATGATTTGCCTGAAAAAGCATATCTATCAGATGGATTGAAGTTGTGCCATAAACTATCAGGTTTATTTTCAAAGGTTACGTATTGTTCGAATACTAGTGTTTTCTTATTCAGACCTATAAAATCAAGAATGCTTTGCTGGTTGTTGGCTGAAAGTGTACAAACTGAAATTTTACCATTATCAGCAATCTTATTCAGTTTTGATAAAATGCCGGGGTATGTCGAATATATTTCGGAAATAAAATATTCATTCTGCACAACAATATAATCGTAATCCCATTTTAGCGCATCCTCAATATTTTCCTGATTGGCATTCATTACTGCGAAGCCTTTTCTCTGCATAAGTATAAAAGGAATGTTGGGTGCAACAGCATCAATAACCAGAATTTTTGCAGAATTTGGAATGCCCAGTGAATCAAAAAAGACTGATGAATTTCTATAATTATTTATAGTTGCTTCTGTCCTGTCCCAAAAACCTGTTTCTCTTCTTTTCTCTTGTGATTTTATCGGTTGAAGGATTAAAAGAAAAGAAACAAGACAAATAGTAGAAATTGTAATGATTTTAAGGCTTCTTTTTTCTGAAAGGGGTATTAATGAAAGAATGAGTATTAAAGATATAATAATTGGCAAGAAGAAAGTGTCCAAAAAATAATAATCGTGCGCAGGAAATTGTCTTAACATTAAAAATGCAAAAATTAGGCAACCAAACATATAGGTTAAGGTCCAAAGCCCGAAATATGTTTTTGTTTTCTGAATATTAGATTTTCGTGTTGTGATAAAATATGTAGAAAGAACAATAATTGCAATAAAAATAAAATAGTGAGGTTTTGTGAAATATTGAAAAAACCAGCTGTCGTAGACATATTTGATAATTTCCTTTGCTTGTCCGATACTATCTGGAGGTAATATGTGGTTTAAAAATATTGAACCGTATTTATCTCTAAGGTATCCGTTGTAAAACAGATACGATAGTAGAGATAAAATTGAAATGCTTACAGGAATTAATTTAGGTAATAGACTTGTTTCCTTCTTTAGTAACCTTATGAATTCAATAGCTAATACTGCGACAATCGGAATAGCAAAGGTTGTTCTGGAAAGTGCAGCCAATGTGAGCAAAAATATACTTAAATAAAAGTATTTATTCTTGTTTTCATTTAAAAACTTGTAGTAAAAAAATATGCCAATGATGGCATTAGATAATGATGGTATTGTAGGAAGAAAGCCAGCCTGATAATAAACATATATTGGTGAAGTTGCGGTAAAGACCACAACAAAAACCGATTTTATAAAATCTTTGGTTATAGCGTATGATAATTTGAATAAAAAGAAAAGCCCTAAAAAGCTGTAGAGTAAAATATATATACGGAAAACCCATGGCGAAGTATTTCCCGAAATCTTCATTAGTAGAGCTGGGATATAATCATGTATTGGAAAATCTACTGCTGTTATGGTTTTTTCTGATGGCACTTTCCACTTATCAGGAAACTGGTGATTATAGACGAGTGTTTGTGGTTTGAAAAAGTTTAAGTCATTATCAAGAAAGCCTAACGATAAGGCATATCTATCAGATTGCGCCCATGCGTGGATGTGAGAGGGAAATTCGTTTATGTAGCGAGAATGGTAAATTACACTAAGAGAAATGATTGTTATTATAACAAATACATTTTTAATATTTTGATTATTTACCATATTCATTGTTTTGAACATGAATACCTTTTTTCCATGATATTATCCAATTATTATTCTCCAAATCATATAATAGCATTCATCTCTACGATAATTTGGAACAGGGTAAACTTCCCCGTTTTGGTTGCAAGTTCAAATATACATTAAGGTCACCAGAAATTTGAGTTTTTCACCTTAAATTGATTGAGTAAACTTCAAAAACCGCCTAAAATCAACGTTTTAGGCGGTTTTGATGTTATTTGGTTTCCCAAAAAGTGGAGTGGGAGGGGTTATTTCATGAGCCCTATTCCTCACGTGCTATGGATAAAGCGTTTATCTCGCTTCTCTCAATTAGCACTTTTTTCATTTCTTCAAATTCAAGCGAGCTTGATCTGAAGCTATAAAAACCGCTTATTTGAAAATGCTTTTCCAGAACCCGATTTTAAATATTTTTCAAAATGAAATGCCTTGTGTTTATCTTTAAAAGCGATGTAAGTAATGAGTTCTAAGGGAAGTCGAGTTGACGTATAATGGATCTCACCTTTATTATGTCTTTTTAATCTCTCTTCAATGTTTTGAGTGCATCCAGTGTAGGTTGAACCGTCAGTGCATTTAAGTAGGTAAACATATTGCATTTGGGATAGTGATTTTGTTATTCGCTACTTAAGATAGTTAAAATTATGAGTTTGGAATAATTATTTGAAGGAAAAATATTGTGGACTGAGTCCATCGAAGCCCCAAGAGAAATTATTTTTTTAAAAAAATCCTGCATAAACTCTAAATCTAAAGAGTAACGCAGGGCGAAGATGTACTGAGTCCACCGCAGCCTTTTGATTTTTGGTATTCTGGAGAGGGGTCTAAATAAAAAAAGTTCTTCTTCACTAGTGAGTTTCGAAGAACAAACGCTACTTCGCTCTTGCGAGCTACAATTCGCATCAATTCTGTGGACTGAGTCCACCGAAGCCCCAGGAAGCTCTATATAAATATTAATAATCAAAGAATAAATTTGTAGAAAAAAGAAGCCCTTTTTAAGTCTTCGAAGCTTTTAAGCGCAGAAGATCTTCGCTCCTTGCTTTCGCAAGAGCTTCGGAGTACTTCGAAAATTCAGTTTGTTACAATGGACTGCGTCCACCACAGCCCCAGGAAGCTCTATATAAATATTAATAATCAAAGAATAAATTTGTAGAAAAAAGAAGCCCTCCTTCGCTCCTTGCTTTCGCAAGAGCTTCGGAGGGCGTAGGTGGAGTCGGAGGGGTTCGAACCCTCGTCCAAACGACGAAAAATTTAGCTTTCTACATGTTTATTCTTTGATTAATTTTCGACGCAATTTAGGACAAAGACACCCAAACACTGCGCTTATCTTCTCAATCTCGAGCTGGCTTAGAAGTATCACCAACACTATCCTGTAAAATTTGGTCCCTCTTGATCCCTGCTTAACAGGCGGAAACGTGGGAGAGGGAACTTGTCTGTGTACTATACTTCCACTAGATTAAGCCGAATTTGTTTAACAAATTAGGCAGCAAGTCTGTATGACGTGTTGTCAATTATAGTTTGAAGCAAATGATTAACGAGAATCACTTCAATGCTCGACATGCTTACACTAAACGTCTGCTATCGCTGTCAAATCCAATACGACCCCAGTGTTTTGTACAAAGTTAGAGATTAATATCCATGCAAATGCGTGGAATCAAATTTAATCTCTAAAAATTATAACTTCTTTAGAAGTTAAACCGCGACATCGTTCTCACGAAGGGCATCGTTCAAAGAAGTTTTTAAATCCGTAGAGGCTTTACGCTTGCCAATAATCAATGCGCAAGGGACCTGATAATCTCCTGCTGGAAATGATTTGGTGTAAGAACCAGGAATCACAACACTTCGTTCAGGAACGTATCCTTTTGTCTCGACAGGTGAATTTCCTGTGATATCAATGATTTTCGTCGATTTTGTCAACACAACATTAGCGCCTAGAACCGCTTCTTTACCAATCCGAACACCTTCTACAACAATGCAACGTGAACCTATAAATACGCCGTCCTCAATGATGACAGGAGCTGCTTGCAACGGTTCTAACACACCACCGATTCCAACACCACCGCTCAAATGCACGTTTTTACCAATCTGTGCACACGATCCAACAGTTGCCCAAGTGTCGACCATCGTTCCAGAATCAACATAAGCTCCAATATTTATATACGAAGGCATCATGATCACTCCCGAAGCAACGTACGCTCCATAACGTGCAATCGCATGAGGAACAACACGTACACCTAATTCCTTGTAATTTTTCTTCAAAGCCATTTTATCGTGAAACTCAAACGGTCCGACTTCAATGGTTTCCATTTGGCGAATAGGAAAATACATGACAACGGCCTTCTTTACCCACTCATTGATTTGCCATGTTCCGTCTTCCGTAGGATTAGCAATGCGCAATTTACCTTTATCCAGTTCCTCAATTACATGCTCAATGGCTTCAATCGTCGTTTTTTCTTTCAATAAATCTCGGTTCTCCCAAGCAGCTTCTATGATAGATCTCATGTGTTTCTGTATAAGTTTTGACAAATATAAGTATTAGACCACAAGAGTCAAGACTTTAAGAGCCAAGACTCGATTCTACTAATATTGTAAATCATACATCAATTTGGAATCCCAAGAATAATTAAGTTAAGTCTTATTGTCTTTGATCTTTTAGTCTTGCAGTCTAATACTTATATTTGAGCCATGGGAAAAACACTCGCCATTGATTTTGGGTTGAAGCGCACAGGTATTGCCATTACCGATGAAGCGAATATGTTTGCGTTTGGGTTGGACACCGTTGAATCAAATCAACTGATGGATTTTTTGAAGATGATTGTCCCAAAGGAAGCAGTATCGACTGTTGTTATTGGACTCCCAAGACGACTGGATACATCAGACGCACACATTACTCAGAATGTTTATTTACTCAAGGAAGCAATTGAAAAGGAAGTGACCTCAGTGAACGTAGTTCTCATCGATGAACGTTTTACGTCAAAGATGGCGAGTCAGTCGATGCATACGGCTGGTGCTACCAAAAAACAGAAGAAACAAAAGGAACTCGTCGATAAAGTAAGTGCGACGATTCTACTTCAATCGTACCTGTCACAGTTGTAGAAATGTATAACTGTTGAGAGATTTAGTGATGAGATAATCGATCAAATTAATAGAAAGCATTAATTTTGCACTACAATTAGAAAACATGGTACTACCAATCATAGCATACGGAGACCCAATCCTCAAGAAGGAAGCAGTAGACATTGAGCAGGACTATCCTAATTTGGACCAGTTGATTGAAAACATGTTCGAAACGATGTACGAAGCATCTGGGGTTGGCTTGGCTGCCCCGCAAATCGGGAAATCCATTCGTTTATTTATAGTAGATGGAAGTCCATTTGCCGAAGACGAAGACGAGGACCCACGGGCTCAAGGGATGGAAGATTTCAAAAAGGTATTCATTAATCCAGTGATTGAAGAAGAATCAGGAGATGAATGGGGATTTAACGAAGGATGTCTTTCTATTCCGAAAATTCGTGAAGAGGTTTTTAGAAAGGAAAAAATTCTTGTGACCTATTACGATCAGAATTGGGAGTTGAAGGAAGAACGCTTTGAAGGCTATGCAGCAAGAATTATTCAGCACGAATACGATCATATCGAAGGGATTCTTTTCACGGATCACTTGTCGATTCTCAAAAAAAGATTGTTGACGAAGAAACTACAGAACATTTCAAAAGGAATTGTTGACGTTGATTATAGAATGAAATTTCCAGTAAAAAAGAAACAAAAATAAGAGATGGTGAAATTTGTCAGTGCATTGTTTGTTGCAGTATTGCTATTTAGTTGCGGTTCTTCATCGAAGGAGATGGAGGAACAGAGAACCAAAATTTCTGATTTGGAAACGACACTGAAAGAGCGCTCGTTGGAATTGCCTGATGGCGAAAAATTAGATCCAACAAAGGAAAAAGAGTTGATAGAGCTATTGAAAAACTATTATCAAAACTATCCCGAGGATAAGTTCTCAGCGGATTGTTTAGCGAAGTTGCACATGATTTATTCTGGAAAACGTGAGTACAGAACAGCAGCAAAATATGGTGACACGTTGATTAGTAACTATAAGGATTATATCAACAGGACCATCATACTTGAGAGCATGGCAAGTACGTATGATATTTTTATACAACCTAGAGACTCTTCAAAAGTGCGCTATTACAACGAATTGATTTTAACTGAGAACAAGGATCTGTCCAAGGATAAAAGAGAAGAAATCGAATTTCGTCTCAAGCACAACGACTTGACGATAGAAGAACTTATTGAGTTTCAGTTGACGCCCAAAGCGAAGTAATCCTGTTAACGTTGTGTTAAAAAATAATCTTGTGCGGGATTCGGTTGTATATTTGATTCAAGAAAATTTAATTGAAACTATTAAAAAATTACACGATGAAAAAAGTATTATTTTCCCTAATGATGGTCTTTGTTGCTGCTGGAACAACTGCAGTAATGGCACAAGAAGTTGAAGCGAAAGACGGAGCAAAAATCGAATTTACAAAAGAAGTACACGATTACGGTACAATTGAAAACGGAGCAAATGGACAATGTTCATTCGATTTCAAAAACACTGGAAATGCACCTTTGATTATTTCAAATGCAAAAGGTTCTTGTGGTTGTACAGTTCCATCTTGGCCAAAAGAGCCAATCGCACCAGGTGCTACAGCGTCTATTACTGTTAAGTATGACACAAAACGTCCAGGAGCGATCAATAAAAGTGTTACGATTACCTCTAATGCAGTGAATGCACCTTCTAAGGTGGTTCGAATTAAAGGTGAAGTTAAACCAAAACCAGAGTCTGGAGCACCAGTGAACAAAGCAGGAGCACCAGCAAACTAAATGAGGCTATTTTTTGCGATCACAATAATAGTATTGAATTCCGCCCTTGGCTTAGGTCAAGTGGCGGAATTTAGTTTTGATAAAACCGTACATAAATTCCCTGATGTCAAAGAAGGAGTTGTCCTCGAACACTTTTTCATTGCCAAAAACACAGGGCAAGTCCCACTTATTTTCTCAGACTACAAAGTGGCATGCAAATGCACAAAAGTCGAACTTCCAACACAACCAATTCTACCTGGCGAGGAATACAAACTCCGCGTCACCTTTGATACGAAAGGCAAGTATTACTTCCAAGATCGAATCATCTATTTGAAAGCAAACACCAAGAAGGAAGAGCACAAGCTTCGAATCAAAGTAAATGTCATCCCAGTGAACGAATAATCATCGTTCGTAAGTTGTTGATATTTCTTCACCCACCCCACTTCATAAAAGCGATTAATTGGCTATCTTTAGTCCTCGCAAAAAGATAGCATTATGTACATCATATTCGATACGGAAACAACTGGGTTACCAAGAAATTGGAACGCTCCGATAACGGATACTGATAACTGGCCACGCGTTATACAAATTGCATGGCAGCTGCATGATGACATGGGGCGATTGATCGAGCACAAAGATTTCTTGATTCGTCCTGATGGCTTTAATATTCCTTACGATTCTGAACAAATTCACGGTATTTCTACGCAGCTAGCGGAGGAACAGGGACATGACTTGGAAGATGTACTGAATGAGTTCAATCAGGCGCTTGAGAAGGCAACATTTGTTGTTGGACAAAACGTGACGTTTGATACAAACGTTTGGGGATGTGAGTTTCATCGTCTAGGTATTGAAACACCGATGACTCAGATGCCTGTACTCGATACGTGTACGGAAACAACAGCGAATTTGTGTCGCCTTCCTGGAGGACGTGGCGGGAAATTCAAGCTTCCAACATTGACGGAATTGCATGAATACTTGTTTCATCAAAAGTTCAATGAAGCCCACAATGCCACAGCCGATGTTGAAGCGACAACACGTTGCTTTTTCGAATTAATTAGAAGAGGCGTCTTTCTTCCTGCAGAATTACAGCAAGAGGAGCGATACATTGAAAACTTCAAAGAGTTTAATCCTCAACCGATTGGACTTATTGGCTTAAAGCACTTAAATTTAAAAGAAGAAAGTGCCAAACTAGTCAAACTTGAGAAAGTCGACCCTATTGAAACGGTTGATAAGGAAGCGGTGCTGGATGAGTTGGACGGATTTTCATTCGCGCATCTGCATAATCATACGCAGTTTTCCATCTTACAATCCACCATTGATGTTGCGGGGTTAGTCAAAAAGGCAGCTTCCTACAACATGAGAGCAGTGGCTTTGACGGATACTGGGAATATGATGGCGGCATTCCACTTCGAAAGAGCAGTGGCAAATTACAACGCCGAACTGAAAGAAAAACGAAAAGAGGCAGAAGAGAAAGGGGAGCAGTTTGAAGGAGAGGAAATCATGCCGATTATTGGCTGCGAATTTAATGTATGTCGCGATCTAAGTGATAAAACACAAAAGGATAACGGTTACCAAGTCGTTCTTTTAGCAAAAAATAAAAAAGGCTACCACAACATTATAAAATTGGCATCCATCGCTTATACAGAAGGGATGTACTATGTGCCACGAATCGATAAAAAGGCAATTGAACAGTACTGCGAAGATATCATCGTATTGACAGGAAACCTGTACGGCGAAGTACCAAGTTTGATTTTGAACGTGGGAGAAGTCCAAGCTGAAGAGGCATTGCTTTGGTGGAAATCAATTTTTAAGGACGACCTATACGTGGAGTTAATGCGTCACGGTCAGGAAAATGAAGATCGCGTCAACGAAGTGTTAGTTCAATTAGCACAGAAACATTCGGTGAAGCTTGTCGCATCTAACAATACCTATTATTTGGAGCAGGGAGATGCCGTGGCACATGACGTGTTGCTGTGTGTGAAGGATAATGAGCTCGTTACAACACCTAAGGGTAGAGGTAGAGGTTTTCGTTACGGTTTAGACAACAACGAATATTATTTCAAGTCACAAGAGGAGATGAAAAAGCTCTTCTTAGATGTTCCCGAGGCGATTAAGAGCATTGATGAAATCATTGCGAAATGTGAACACTATCCGTTAGCTCGAGAGGTATTGTTGCCAGCATTTGAAATCCCTGACGAGTTTATCGATCCCAAAGATCAAGAGGATGGCGGAAAAAGAGGTGAGAACAATTTCTTGCGTCATTTAGCCTATGAAGGAGCAAAGAAAAGATATCCAGAGATTACTGATGAAATTCGCGAACGGCTGGACTTCGAATTGGAAACCATTGAGCGTACGGGATACCCTGGTTATTTCTTGATTGTACAAGATTTTTGCAACGCATCACGTGAAATGGGTGTTTCTGTTGGACCCGGGCGTGGTTCTGCAGCCGGTTCCGCGGTTGCGTACTGCACTGGAATCACCAATATTGATCCAATCAAGTACGATTTACTTTTTGAGCGTTTTCTGAATCCTGATCGTGTATCCATGCCTGATATTGATATTGATTTTGACGATGAAGGTCGTGGAAGGGTGATTGATTGGGTGATTCAGAAGTATGGCGCCAATCAAGTAGCTCAAATTATTACGTATGGAACGATGGCAGCAAAGTCATCCATTCGAGATACAGCAAGGGTGATGGACTTGCCACTGCCAGAAGCAGACCGTTTGGCTAAGCTCATTCCTGATATTTCCTTGTCCAAAATATTTTCTCTTTCCGATCCTGAATTACGCGAAAAACTTAAAAACAATCAAGACGATATCAACCGCGTCAAGGAATTGAAGGCAATCGCCGAAGGTCATGGACTTTCTGCTGATGTTGTCAATCAAGCGCGCCAGTTGGAAGGCTCCGTCAGAAACACGGGAATTCACGCCTGTGGTGTCATTATCACACCCGACGATATCACAAAGTTCGTTCCTGTGGCAACAGCCAAGGATTCTGACATGTACTGCACGCAATACGATAACTCCGTAGCAGAGGACGCTGGATTGTTAAAGATGGACTTTCTTGGACTTAAGACGTTAACGCTGATTAAACACGCAGTGGCGAATGTCAAGGAAACAAAAGGGGATGAACTCGTCCCGGATGATTTCCCCATTGATGATGAAAAGACGTACGAGCTGTTTCAACGAGGAGAAACTGTAGGGATTTTCCAGTACGAGTCGGCCGGAATGCAAAAGTACATGCGTGAGCTGAAACCAACGGTTTTTGCGGATTTAATTGCCATGAACGCACTTTATCGACCAGGACCGTTGGAGTATATTCCTTCCTTCATTAAACGGAAACATGGGGAGGAACCAATTATTTACGATGTTGACGCGTGCGAAGAATATTTAAGTGAGACCTATGGAATAACCGTTTATCAGGAGCAAGTAATGTTGCTGTCCCAAAAGTTGGCTGGATTTACCAAAGGTGAAGCCGATACATTGCGTAAAGCAATGGGGAAAAAGCAAAAATATGTGCTTGATAAAATGAAGCCAGCCTTCATTGAACGCGGAGGAGAAAATGGACATGATCCTGAAAAATTGGAAAAAATTTGGCGCGATTGGGAAGCGTTTGCATCGTACGCATTTAACAAGTCACACTCGACGTGTTATGCATGGATTGCTTACCAAACTGCGTATTTAAAAGCGAATCACCCTGCCGAATACATGGCGTCCGTGTTGAGTAATAACATGAATGATATCAAACAGGTGTCATTTTTCATGGAGGAATGTAAACGAATGGGCTTGCCAGTTTTAGGACCAGACATCAACGAGTCGAATTATCAGTTTACCGTGAACAAAGAAGGGGCAATTCGCTTTGGACTAGGAGCGATAAAGGGATTAGGTTCAGCACCTGTTCAAGCCATTATTGATGAGCGCAATGCCAACGGGAGCTATTTGAATATTTTTGATTTCGCGAAACGCATTAACCTCCGAATCTGCTCTAAAAAGGCTTTTGAGAGTTTGGCGTATGCCGGTGGATTTGATTCTTTCGCGAATGTTCATCGTGCGCAGTACTTTCAAGAGGACGTCAGCGGAAAGAGCTTTTTGGAGAATGTGGTTCGATTTGGATCAGGTTTTCAAGACAGTGTGAATTCAAGTCAAGTTTCGATGTTTGGTGAGGATTCGGGTACGACTTTGCCTGAGCCTCAAATTCCTGCTGCTCCAGAGTGGGGAAATATCTACGCCCTGAACAAGGAAAAAGAGGTTGTAGGAATTTTTATTTCAGGTCACCCACTAGACGATTTCAAGATGGAGATTGATGCATTCTGCACAGGAGCCGTGGCCATGTTGAATGAACCAGAAAAATACCAAGGAAAGGATATTTTGTTTGCAGCCATTGTATCGGAAGGAGAGCATCGGATTACGAAAAAGGGAGATCCTTTTGGAACCATTGTTTTAGAAGATTACAATGACTCGCACAAACTGTTTCTGTGGAGAGAGAACTACTTGAAATACAAGCACTTTTTGAATCCTGGCACCTTTGTTTCGGTAAAGGGTAGGATAGAAGTGCCGCCTAGACGATCGGACCTTGAATTCGTGATTCATTCCATTGATTTACTGCATAATTTAAAGGAAACAAAGGCAAACGCTGTACATTTAAAGATGTCCACGAAGTCGCTTGATCAGCGAATGATTACCAGTCTAAATGAATTGTTTTTAGAGAACGAAGGAAACTGTCCTGTTCATTTTACAGTGTACGATCAGTTGGATGAAATTGAGGTGAGAATGCCTTCCAAATCGGTGAAAGTTGGTTTGAACAACCAATTATTCAATAAGTTGAAAGAGTTTGACTTAGAGATTACGATCAAATAAGTCGCGTAATTCGGTCAGTTCCTTAACACGCTCCGCACTTCCAGATTGTTGAAATGCAGCGATTAAATTCGTCAACATGCGTATGATGATGGCTGAATTGGAGCAAGGCTCGTAATATTCTCTGAGTAGCGGTTTATTCAACCCATTTAAAAACTCAGTAATCTCGCTTTCATCAAAAATTCCTCCTTTTGAAAATGCGTTGATGTAAAATAGATTTCCGTGCTTATTTTCAGGCGCAACGAAGGAGTTTATATTGTTTTCATCCAAATAAGTCAGCACAAAGTGATTGGGTAAGTTGATGCCGTAAACAGGCATGTCAAGCGATTGTGCAATGATGGAATAAATCAAGCAAAGACTCAAAGGATTTCCCTTACGCGTTTCGATCACCGTGTTGATGTATGAATTCAACGGTGAGTGATAATCTTTTGAATTGCCAGTGAAATGATATTTCCCGTAAAAGATCTTATTGAAAATCCTCACTTTCTCGTAAGCCGTTTGATACTCGCTAATTTCAAGCCAAATGTCCTTTCTGATCTCTTGAATTTTTTGACGAATTTTCTCTTCATCAAAATTTGGATATTGGTAGCGAGTGACAATCAAAGCACCCGTCAGTAAATCCTTGTGTGATGAATCGATCCAGTTTTTCAAATCATCTTTGACTGCCTTGAATTGAATCTCTTTGATCAAGTCCTCAATCCGCGATTGAAACAATAATCCGTAATCATCTTCTTCCCATGACGATTCTAAAAATGGAATAGCAGAAGTCCCGTGATTGATTATTTCATCACGTACATGCTCGTAGATCGACTCATCAGGATCATCAATCAATCGAACTAAGGCTTGTATAGAATTATTATTTTTCAATAGACCAAAATTATGCATCTAGATTGCGCTTTATGTAAGATAGCGAAAAACTTTTGAATGAGAAAATGTTAATTACCTGAGAATGACAATGTTTCTCACCAACGAAGAGTTCGGATTTCCAGTGTACTAACTTAGTATTTGAAACAATTGTAGAATTACTTTCACCAAAACATGAAACCTTTTAGGGCGCTTTGCGTTTATAAGACACGGATCAATTATTAACACTTACAGGTTAATTATGAAAAGAGAGGCCTCATTATTGAAGCCTCTCTTTTTTATTCATTATTTTCTTATTGAATCCTAATCTCTAATGACAGTGTATCCAGGGTATTTAGTTGTACTGAACACAAATTTAGAATCGCTGATATCTGTGTTCGGGGTGTAATTAGTAACGTTATACGTCATGACAGTACCGTCTTTTGTTTTCATTACGACCTTCATGAGTTCACTCTTTGTCTTTGATATGTACAGAATAACAGTGTGGTAATCTACGCTCCCGGCATTCTTTGGGTAAAGGTAGATAACATGCACGGCCTCACCATTCAAGGTTGATTCCTTTCCGTACTTATTTTTGAAACCACTTTCCCAAATGGTCAACAATTTTCTTGGATTGATTGATTCTTCATCTTCTGCACTCGCGTCAGATTCATACACAGATTTTTCTTCCTTTACGATCGTCCAAGTTTTTAAACCGTTAGAGATAATTGTATTTTCACCAAACGAGGCATAATATTTATCACCTTTTACCCAACCTTTACCAGTTTCAGTCTCATTGGTGCCAGTCTCCGAGTTTTTAATATTAGCGCTAAACTCTACATAAAAAGAGTTTTGACCTTTCATTTTTTTTGAAAGTTTGTCTAAAATTTCTTGTGCTTTCGAGTCTTGTCCAAACGAGGAAAATACGAGTGATGTTATTGCTAAGAAAGTAAATATGTGTTTCATGTCTTATTTTTTTTCTTGAGAATAGCAGAAACTATGCCAAAGATAGTTTTGCTCTTCAAGTTTTTACTGGTTAATTAATGCATTCAAAATTGTTGTGTCAATATCGTGGGGACCAAGATAAGTACTTATTTTAAAATCTACACTTTTATAAAATGAGATGATTCTATTTTGATCTTCTTTGTTGTAAAATTCATCCTCTGAACCAATCACAAAATGATTCGTGCTTTCTCCTTTCAATTGTGAAATCTTTGGTTCCATATCAGGAGGAAAATCGCTTGCCCAAATAATCATTCGTTGAAAGGGATTCATTGCATTCATCTTCCATCTTACCGCTGTAGCTCCGCCTTGCGAAAACCCGAGAAGGTACCGTCGTTCAATTCCATAACGTGTGGAAATCTCTTTGTCCAGTGCGTTCAGCCAATCGATGTTATCCGAAATGTCTATTTCTCGAGCCTCCTTCGTCATCCAAGATGCGCCAACACGACCCGAGGCGCCTTTTATATAAAAGCGATGCATTCCTTCTGGGGCAACGACCAGAATATTTTTATTGATGAATTTGAGTTTTTGAATGAAATACTTTGCGAGTTGTCCGTATCCGTGCAAGGCATAAATAACCGAAGTTGGATTATTCTCGCTATTCAATGTTTCATAACGAAAGGTTTTAGCATGTTGAAAGGTATTCTCCATGTTTACTTTTCGGTAAAATACTTTTGCATGTGATCGTTGAAGAACCATTTTCTATCCAATTGATCGGTCGGTGTGATCTTCGGATAAATATCATAAACGTCGTTCATGGATTTAATCGTTACATTCTCTATATCCGCTTTGTACACATAAATGTCTTTGGCGAGAGAATAGCTTCCTGGTTCAAATTTAATGCTGTATGCTTCCGCATTTTCTTCTCCCAGATAATCGAAAATCTTAGCTTCAAAAGTCTGTAATGGAATTTCATTGACAACAGTAAAGAATCTTCTGAAGCACGAATTTCGTACTCTGAAGTCGACCATAATATCTTTGTAAGCTTCGGAGCGAATGTGGGCAAAAGTAACATCCAGTTCAGCATGAGGACTTGAAGCCACTGGAATCGCAGGGGTAATGTCTTTGGTTGCACCATCCATGTAGAAAATGAAATTATACTTACCAATATATCCCATTTCTGCTCGTTGAGCTGTATTCCCACTCTTTATAGCATTGTCAAGCGCGTTTTCTAAACGATTTACGGTAATGACATAGTCAATGCTGTCATCGCCATCTAGATGCTCACTAAATACTTCGTATGAATATTTCTCTGTCCCCAAAATGGCTAAGTTCCCTTCAATGTGGCGCACCATTTTATGTTCGAGGGTTTCCTGAACTTCATCGTTGCCCTCCGATGTGCCATCATTGATCTTTTCGGATGAGCCATCTGAACATGCCACGCCTAAAAAGAGCACACTAATAATGTATAGGTATTTCATGCGTCAAAGATAATGGTTAATCTTAATTTTCTTTTATATTCGAAGCATGGATGTGAAAATTGAGGAATCTTGGAAACAACTGCTTACCGATGAATTCCAACGGCCTTATTTCAAAGAGTTGACTGAATTTGTACGAAGCGAATATAAAACGCGACAAGTATTCCCCAAGCCAAATGAAATATTTAGAGCATTTGATGCATGTCCCTTTGAGAATGTCCGTGTGGTGATTTTAGGACAAGATCCCTATCATACTCGAGGAATGGCGCATGGACTTTGTTTTTCGGTCAATGAGAATGTCACTGCGTTACCGCCTAGTTTGAGAAATATTTACAAAGAACTCGAGTTAGACCTTGGAATTTCACGGCGTTCAAATGGCGACCTTAGTCATTGGGCGCAACAGGGCGTCCTTTTGTTGAATACGGTTTTAACGGTTAGAGAGGGAGAAGCTGACAGTCACGCAGGTCGAGGTTGGGAAATTTTCACTGATCGCATCGTACAACTTCTGAATGAGCGGAAGAAGAATGTTGTTTACATGCTTTGGGGTGGAAAAGCACAAAAGAAGGCGAGTGGTGTCAATGTCGCTGAGAATTTACTTTTGAAGGCGCCGCATCCATCACCGTTATCAGCGCACAGAGGATTTTTGGGATGCAAGCATTTCTCAAAAACCAATGAATATTTGACATCTAATTCGCTAAAAACCATTGATTGGTAAGCGTACATTTCTAGGACGAAGAATTGGTGAATAAATCGCTGAAATCTTTACAAGAACATGCCAATTAAGCAAGTCATTTTTTTAACTTTGCAGCGATGAAAATTCAAAACGACTTAATTTTGCGTGCGGCACGCGGAGAATCAATTGAGCGCTACCCGGTTTGGTTGATGCGTCAGGCAGGTAGGATTTTACCTGAGTATCGTGCTGTTCGAGGCAAACTTTCTGGTTTTAAGGAGCTAGTAGAAACACCAGAACGAGCTGCAGAAGTCACCATACAACCCGTCGATTTATTGGATGTAGACGCTGCAATTATTTTTTCTGATATTTTGGTGGTTCCTGAAGCCATGGGATTGACCTATCAAATGGTAGAAAAAAAAGGTCCTTGGTTCGAAAAAACGATTCGTTCAGAGGAAGGTCTGAAGTACGCAGAATTTGATTTTGATATCGAGGATAGACTTGGATACGTTACGGAAGCAATTCGTATTACAAATAGGGAACTAAACGGAAGAGTGCCCTTGATTGGATTTGCTGGTGCGCCTTGGACGATATTCTGTTATATGACCGAAGGTCAAGGCTCAAAGACATTCTCTGAATCGAGAAAAATACTGTACACCAATCCATCTTTGGCACACGAGTTGCTTACCCGTATCACGAAAGTGACAATTCAGTATTTAAAAGCTCAGGTCAAAGCGGGTGCCCACATGGTGCAAATTTTTGACTCATGGGCAGGGATTCTTGGAAAAGAACAATATGCTGAATTTGGATTGAAATATTTGGATCAAATAGCATCGGCGATTACTGAAGTTCCGGTAACGATTTTTGCAAAAGGAGCGTACAATTCGGTGACTGAAATTGCTAAAATGGAATGCAATACAGTTGGAGTTGATTGGAACATGGATATGTCAGAAATTAGACAGGCAGTAGGGAATGATAGAACGCTACAGGGGAATTTAGATCCTTGCGCACTCTATTCATCTCATTCTGAAATAGAAAGATTGACAAATAATATGCTGAATTCTTTCAAAAGTAAAAGACATATTGTTAATTTAGGCCACGGTGTTTATCCGGATATAGATCCAGAAAAGGTAAAAACATTCATTAAAACAGTTAAAAATTATGAATTTAAACGCTAAAAAAATGACAAAATTGATTTGGACAATGACCATCGGAATTATTTCTTTTGGAACATTAGCACAAGAAGGACAGAATCTACTTCCAAATCCAAGTTTTGAATCGGTAGGTAAGAGTCCTAAACGATTAGGATCTATTGAAAGTGCAGAAGGTTGGGTATCTCCAACTGGTGTCCGTGCGGATTTGTTCACATCGAATAAAAATCCAGATATTGGAGTTCCAGAGAATATTTTTGGAAAAGAGCACCCAAAAGAAGGTGGAAATTATGCCGGAATTGTTGGGTATTCCTATGGAAATAAGGAGCCACGTTCGTATGTGATGACCAAATTAGACGCTCCTATGAAAAAAGGAATGCGTTATTGCGTGAAGTTCAATATTTCGTTGGCAGAAGCATCTAAGTATGCATCAAATAATATTGGTGCGAAATTGAGCAAGAAACCTTTTGGAACAGATTCAAAATTGCCACTGATTGACGAGCCTAGTGTTCTTCACTACAATAACGATCATAAAATTGTGAGCGCTCGTTTTAACTGGACTGAAATCTGTGGAGTATATGTTGCTGAAGGCGGTGAAAAGTATTTTACCATTGGAAACTTTAATTCTGACGATGAAACTAAGAATGAAAGAATGAAAAAGGATCCAAAAGTGAAAGTTTCACAAGTGATCTCAGCATATTATTACATTGACGATGCAAGCGTTCGTTTGTTAAATGAAGGTGAGCAATGCGATTGTCTAGCAGATGATGGTGGACAAGAGTTCTCTACTACGATTTATCAAAAAACGTTCTCAATTACGGAAGAAATGACTCCAGAAGAGAAAATTGAAATCAATGAAATTTTCTTCGCTTTTGGAAAAGATAAATTGACCACTGAAGGACAAGGGTCACTTGATTTGATAGCCGGTATCCTAAAAGAGAATCCAGCATTGAAATTACAAATCAATGGGCATAACAATGCCATGGAAGATTCAGTTGGACTTACAAACGATTATTATTCAGGGATGGATAACAAACGAATTGGTGTCGTAATGACTTATCTAATTGACAAAGGAATTCCTGAGTCACGTTTGATTATCACGCGCAAAGGAAGTTCAGTGCCTAATGAAGATACAAACGAAGAGGACGATGAAGATTTAATTCTTGCCAAAAATCGTCGTGTAACGTTTATTGTTAGAAAATAAATCTACTGAAAAAGAGATTTTACAAATGGGTTTGCTTTTGCAAGCCCATTTTTTTTGTTATAATGCTTTAATCACTATTTTGTCTACTACCTCAGGATCGAGCAACGTAGAAGTGTCTCCAAAATTTGAGCGCTCACCTTCGGCTATTTTACGTAGGATTCTACGCATAATTTTGCCTGACCGAGTTTTGGGAAGTCCTTCAACAATTTGAATTTTATCGGGCTTCGCAATTTTACCGATTCGCTTAGAAACACACCGAACGACAGAGGAGGTAATATCTTCATCACTTGATTCACCTCGTTGGTCAACTACAACGTAGGCGTAGATTCCTTGTCCTTTAATGTCATGCGGATAGGCGACCACAGCAGATTCAATGACAAAATCATCCATGTTAATGGCGTCCTCAATTTCTGCCGTTCCAAAACGATGCCCTGAAACGTTGATTACATCATCCACACGACCGATGATTCGGTACATGCCATTTTTATCTCTTTTGGCTCCGTCTCCGGTAAAGTAGTATCCTTTGTAATTTGAAAAGTAGGTGTTTTTACACCGTTCGTGGTCACCGTAGGTGGTGCGAATAATTGACGGCCAGGGAAAAGCAATACAAAGATACCCCTCGACGTCATTTTCAGTGATAATGCTTCCCTCCGCATCCACGAGTACAGGTTGAATTCCCGGCAATGGAAAACCAGCGTGCATGGGTTGCATGGGAGTAAGATTGCCGAGTCCAGAGATCATAATTCCACCCGTTTCAGTTTGCCACCACGTATCCACGACTGGACATTTCTTTCTTCCAATATTTTCATAATACCATGTCCATGCTTCTTCGTTGATAGGTTCTCCGACGGAGCCAATGACTTTTAAGCTACTCAAATCGAATTTTTTTACGCACTCAAGTCCAAATCCCATTAACGAACGAATGGCAGTCGGTGCTGTATAGAACTGATTTACGTTATACTTTTCACAGACCTCCCAAAATCTCCCAGGATGCGGATAGGTTGGAATCCCTTCAAATAGGATAGAGGTGGCACCAGACAACAGCGGTCCGTAGACAATATAGGTATGCCCAGTTATCCACCCAATGTCGGCGGTGCACCAGAATACATCATTTTCTTCGCCTTGAAAAACGTTTTGAAATGAATAGGCAGCGTAAATCATATAACCCGCACACGAGTGCACTACGCCCTTCGGTTTGCCTGTTGAGCCAGAAGTATACAAGATAAATAACGGATCTTCCGATTGCATTTCCTCGGGGGTGCATTCTTTGGACTCGCCTGCGATTAGGGTGTGATAGTCAAGGTCTCTTCCTTCTATCTTTTTTACAGGGGTATTGGTACATTTGAGGACAATGCAGTGTTCAATGCTTGGACACGTTGTCAGCGCATCATCCACCATCGATTTTAAATCCACTTGTTTATCTCCTCGGTTCAAACCATCAGAAGTAATGACAATTTTTGCAGTGGCATCGTTGATTCTATCGGCCAAAGCTTGTGCTGAAAATCCTGCAAAAATAATTGAATGTACAGCGCCAACTCGCGCACATGCCAATATAGCAACAACCGATTCAAGTACCATCGGCATGTAAATACAAACGCGGTCGCCTTTCTCAACCCCAAGTTTGCGCAGTGCATTACTGAACTGGCAGACTTCATCATGCAAAGCTTGGTAGGTGATGCTCTGTGCTTGATCATTGGGATTGTTTGGCTCCCATTGAAAGGCTATTTTATTTCCATTTTCAGCAAGGTGACGGTCCAATAAATTTTCGGTAATGTTTAATGTTCCTCCGCCAAACCACTCCACCAACGGATCGTTGAAATTCCAATTTAAAACAGTGTCCCATTTTTTTCGCCATGTGAATTTGTCCGCGATTCCTGCCCAAAATTCCTCGGGCTGTTCAACGCTCTTTTTATAGTGTTTTTGATATTCTTCAAATGTTTTAATGCGTAAATTCATGGATGTACTATTTTCAACTAAAAATAGAAAAAATAACTAAGGAAGCCTGAAATTATGGGGAAATCTGAATTTTTGAACTTGCTATTCTATTATCATTGTGGTTAAATCGTTTGAACTAGGTAGGTGCTTATTGAATTTTGGAATCATTTTT
Organism: uncultured Flavobacteriales bacterium; assembly: GCA_937876195.1. Lineage (GTDB taxonomy): Bacteria > Bacteroidota > Bacteroidia > Flavobacteriales_D > Crocinitomicaceae > UBA4466. The sequence continues at coordinate 33,514 of CALEIK010000017.1, read as the reverse complement.
GACCTAGTGGAGCGAATTCAGACAATTAAATCTTATTGTCATTTGATTGTGAATAATTAGATGGCAGCACCTTGAATATTCGTTCTGCAAACCGTATTTTTGAAACTATGAAGAAACACCTCTCCAAAATCATCCTTTTTATTGTACCGTTATTCGTTACAGCCATTGTTGTTGCAGCGGATAAATCAATGGAAAAATCAGTTCGGACGAAGGAGCGTAAGGTGATTTCGAATGCATGGGTAGATGAACAATTGAACACCATGACTTTGAGAGAAAAAATTGGACAGTTCTTCATGGTTGCTGCTTATTCGAAGAAAGATGAAGCGCATTTTGCAGAAATTGATGCACTTGTGACAAAGGAGAAAGTAGGAGGGATTATCTTTTTTCAAGGAAACAGAACAAATTTAACGAGTTGCATAGATCGATTTCAAAGTAAAGCTAAGACGCCATTGTTGATTGGAATGGATGCTGAATGGGGCGTTCAAATGCGACTTTCGGGCGAAGAAAGATTTCCATACAATTACACGCTCGGTGCTGCAAACGATCCAGAGCTAACCCAGCGCATCGCAGAAATGATGGGACAAGAATGCCGTGAGTTGGGCATCCATATCAATTTTGCACCTGTGGCTGACGTCAATAGCAATCCAAACAATCCCGTGATTGGTTTTCGATCGTATGGAGAAAATCCAAAGGACGTTGCGGCGCATGTCGAAGCTGCGGTAAAAGGAATGGAAGGACAGGGTGTATTGACGAGCATCAAGCATTTCCCAGGTCACGGAGATACGGATGTCGATTCACATTTGGAACTACCCGTGGTAAACAATAGCTATGAGCATATCAATGCGATTGATTTCTTTCCTTTTCGAACTGGAATTAGAGCAGGAGCGTCGTCGGTGATGATTGGACATTTGAATGTGCCAGCACTGGATCCATCAGGTACGCCAAGTAGTTTATCGGCGTTGACGATTAAAAAACACTTACAACAAGATCTTGGTTTTAAAGGATTGGTCATCAGTGATGCGTTAGGAATGAAAGCAGTTGCCGACCGTTATGGCAAGACGGACGTTGTGGTAAAAGCGTTTCAAGCTGGTTGTGATATCCTGCTGTTTCCAGAAAGTGTCAGCGAGGCCATTGATGCAATAAAGGAAAAGGTGGAAAAGGGTGAAATTTCCATGGTTGAAATTGACGAGCGTTGCGCGAAAGTGCTAACAGCGAAACATAAAGCAATCATTCAACCCGGTAAGCTAAAGAAATACAATCGTTTTGAAATTGAATTGGCGAAAAAGCAAGTTTACGAGAAAGCTGTCACCGTGATCAAGAATGACGATGAATTGCTTCCTTTCAGACGTTTCGATCAAAGAATGTTACACGTCAGTATCGGTAAGGATGGTGAACCGTTCAATGCTTCAATGGACCTCGTAGCGCCAGTGAAACATGTTCAGTTTGATGATGCTTCAGCGGCAATAGTTGGCATTGGAGATTCATTGAGTAATTACGATGTCATTATTACTTCGTTTCATGCAAGCACGGTATTGTCGAAAAATGATTACGGGATGCCAAAAAAATGGAGGGAGTGGATAGAACAGTTACCAACGACCGCAAAGAATGTTTTGGTTTTGTTCGGAAATCCTTTCACTTTGGCGAAGAACGAAGGCCTTTCCAGATTTCAGAGCATTGTAATTGGGTACGAAAATCATTCGCTAGCGATGAATCGCGTGGGTCAGTTCATCATGGGAACGTATGAAAGCAACGGAACACTACCGATGATGATTGACCGCACATGGAGTAGGGGAATTGGCATCAAAGTTCCAGCTGCAGGTCGTTTGAAAGAATCACAACCTGAGGAATTGGGAATTTCCCGTGAAAAACTGGGTGAAATTGACACAATTGTGGCGCGAAGTATTCGAGAAGGAGCATTTCCTGGATGTCAAATTGTTGTCGCGGTCGAAGGGAAAGTCATTTATAGAAAATCATTTGGTCACCATACGTATGACAATGAGCGAGCGGTTCAAAACACCGACATTTACGACATTGCATCGATTACAAAAATTGCCGCTTCAACGCTTTCATTGATGCGTTTAGAATCTCAAGGCGAATTTTCCCTTGACAGTAAGTTAAATGACTACATTCCCGAAGTCGTAGAGGGAACATCCTATGCCAATATTCGCTTAAAAAACATGTTGGCGCATCAAGCGGGATTGAAACCTTGGATTCCATTTTACACGAAAACATTAGTGGCGGGAAATCTAAGCGATGAACTCTACGCACATCAGCCGAATGAGATGTTTGACACGAAAGTTGCCGAAAATTTATGGATTAGAACTGGATACTCTGAAGAAATCTACAAGGATATCTTGCAGACGAGTATGATTGCACCGAAATACAAATATTCTGATGTTGGTTATTATTTTATCAAAAAGATCGTCGAAAAGAAAACTGGAAAATCGTTGGATCAATATGTTCAGGATGAGTTCTATGCGCCAATGGGATTGAATTATTTAAGTTACCTCCCATTGAATCACTTTCCAAAGGAGCAAATTACGCCGACGGAAAACGATCAAATTTTTAGAAAACAACAGATTCACGGATTTGTGCATGATCAAGGAGCTGCAATGATGGGCGGTGTCGGTGGACATGCGGGTGTTTTTTCCAATGCATCTGATTTAGCGCAGTTGATGCAATTGTTTCTCAACAAGGGGAGTTTTGGAGATGAGGTCTATTTGCAACCATCTGTTGTTGATAGTTACACAGCCTGTCAATTTTGCCCAACCAATCGAAGGGGAGCCGGGTTTGACAAACCAACGACCAATCGCGTAGGTGGACCGGCAAGCAGTCACGTCTCACTGTCAAGTTTTGGACACTCTGGTTTTACAGGAACGTTGGCATGGGCAGACCCTGAGTACAATGTGAATTATGTGTTTCTTTCCAATCGCGTTTACCCAGATGCTGAAAACTGGAAAATCGTAAAGATGAATATACGCACTGAAATTCAAGATGTTATCTATCAAGCAGTAAAGGCACGCAAGAAATAGGTCATTTTAGCTTTTAAATTGTTCCATGGATTTATTAAAAAATCTCTTTCGTCTCGGCTGAATATTCTCTACATTTGAAAGCTGTCGATTTGAAAGCAATAATTAAGATCGGAAAGAGATGAATATTGGAATTGTATTGTACCCGACGTACGGAGGAAGTGGAGTTGTAGCAACGGAATTGGGTAAATACTTGGCGCAAAAGGGGCATGAAATACATTTCATTACCTATTCACAACCAGTGCGATTGGGAAGTTTTAGAGAAAACATTACCTACCATGAAGTAACGGTCTCCGATTATCCACTTTTTGATTATGAACCGTACGAAACGGTACTAGCAAGTAAAATGGTTGACGTGGTGAAACACGAAAAATTGGACATTCTTCACGTACATTATGCCATTCCTCATGCTTCTGCGGCATTCATGGCGCGTGAAATTTTAAAATCTCAAGGAATCAATATTCCCTTTGTCACCACCTTGCACGGAACTGATATCACACTTGTGGGGAAAGATCCTTCTTTTGAACCAGTGATTACCTTTTGTTTGAACCAATCTGACGCAGTGACTGCTGTCTCTGAGAGTTTGAAAAAGGATACCTACGAGCATTTTTCTACGGATAGAGAGATTTTGGTGATTCCCAATTTCATTCCAATTGAACCGCTAAAAGAACTCGATTTGAGTGTAAGAAGACGATTCGCGTTGGATGAAGAACCCATTTTTTGCCACATTTCAAATTTCAGAAAAGTAAAACGCGTCAAGGACGTGTTGAAAGTCTTTGGTAAAGTCAACGAGGAAATAAAATCCCAATTGATTCTCGCTGGAGATGGTCCTGAGCGATATACCCTGGAGCAACTGTGCCGCGAACTGGATTTATGTGATCGTGTGACGTTCATTGGAAAAGTCAGAGACACACAGCACGTACTTGAATTGGCTGATTTATTCATGCTGCCCTCTCAAACGGAGAGTTTTGGTCTCGCAGCATTGGAGGCAATGGCGCTGGGAGTACCAGTCATTTCTTCGAACACTGGTGGAATCCCGGAAGTCAATGTGCACGGCGTAACTGGTTTTTTATCCAACGTCGGGGACATTGACGATATGGCGAAAAATGCACTGTATTTACTGAAAGACAAAGCGGTTTTCGCCAAGTTCAAAGCAAATGCCTACAAGCGCGCACAAGACTTTGACATCGGAAAGGTGGTTTGCCAATACGAACGCTTGTATGAGCGTTTATTGAAGTAAGAAGTATGCGGTTGATAAAAGTTGATTATTCAAAAAGAATTTATGGACTAGATGTTTTCCGAGCTGTGGCAATTTTACTTGTCGTGTTAGGTCATGGAGGGGTAATTGCTGGTGACATTTTTAGTTTTATTCCTTCAATACCAGTTATTGATGGGGTCGAATTGTTTTTTGTTCTGAGTGGATTTTTAATTGGATCGATTATTATTAATCAAGTGGAAGTCTCAGAAAAATTCAATCTCAAAGGTATTTTTCATTTTTGGAAGCGACGATGGTTGAGAACTTTGCCGAATTATTACTTAATTCTACTCGTTAATTATTTTTTGGTGAAGTATGAGATTATCGGAGGCGACATTCATCAATTTAATTATAAATTCTTCTTGTTTATACACAATTTTTCTACTGGGTTTTATGAATTTTTCTGGGAAAGTTGGAGTTTATCTGTGGAGGAATGGTTTTACATTTTCTTACCGATCTTGATTGCTTTATTTTTAGCGATTCTACCAAAAAGAAAGGCGCTTATTCTTACAATACTCTGTTTATTAATTTTTCCTTTATTGTACAGGATTAGCCAATCCGGTATGGATGTTGATAAATTTTGGCTTGATGTGAATTTTAGAAAAGTTGTAATCATGCGCTTGGATGCAATTGCATTTGGATTAATTGCAGCTTATATAAAAAAATACTATTTCAATTTTTGGTACACCTCTCGAAATTGGATGTTCCTTCTTGGGATTGCCATTATATATTTTGAAATTTTTATACCCCAAGACGTAAATGGCTTTTTTACCAAAACATTCGCTTTTAGTTTAACTTCTTTTGGTGCAATGCTGCTACTAGCTAAAGCTGATAGTATTAAATCATTTCGGTACCCAGCTGTCGGACGTGCGGTAACCTTTATATCCATTATTTCTTACTCCATGTATTTGGTGAATCTTGCACTTGTATCGCAGGTGATTAGCCATAATTTCACGCTTAACACATCATCAGAACATGTACTCGCATATATCTGTTACTGGTTAGCCACAATAGGAATCTCCTACTTGCTTTACATCGCATACGAACGACCATTTTTAAGATTGAGGGATAGAAATAGATCACCTAAATAGTACAATAGTGACATAATAATTTATGTCAAGGTCTGTTTTTTTTTTTTTTTGCTCAAATAAAATGTTTTATTAAATTAGCTACCAATAATTGTAATTTAACACTAACAAAGTCATGAAGAAAATCATCTATTTTTTGTTATTAATTCCGTTTGGAGTCCTAGGTCAGAATACATGGTATGGCACATCAACTCCATCCTATACAACTACAGGTAATGTAGGTATTGGAACGACTCCTCAATCATTTGCCAAGTTACGAATTTCTAATTCTTTAAACTATGGCATATACAACGTCTCTTCTGAATCATCTACTTTAACGCAATACGGTATTTACAATTCTATTTCTGGTACTCAAACTACAGGTACAAAATATGGGATTTATAGCAGAGTATCTGGAAATTCAAACTACAAGTATGGCGTGTACGCCAGAGCTACTAATTCTGGAGCGAATAACTCTGCCTCTACACCAACCGCTTTTGGTATCTATGCAATGGGAGATGGGGAAAATAGCAGAGCGGGTTATTTTCATGGAGATGTAGAGAACTATAGTTCAAATACTATTTTTTCGCCACAAAATGGCTCCAAGACGATGTTTTACAGTACGTATTGGAGTTCTGGTGAAAGAGCATTTAGCATCGTTATGAATAGTACAGATTACCAATATGACTGGAATTGGGCAAATATTTTACAGTTTAACAGAAGTGGTGAAATGGTAAAAATAATTGACTCAGACAATAAAGCATTTACCATTCGCCGATTTGGTCAGAATGATGTATTTAGAGTGTACGGGGATGGTAGGGTTTTCGCAACTGAGCTTAACGTGAAATTGGCATCACAATTTCCAGATTATGTTTTTTCGAAGAATTATGAACTCATGCCTCTTAATGAGTTGAAGGAGTATATTAAAACTAACAGTAGGCTCCCGAATATGCCTTCTGCAAAAATAATTGAAGAAAATGGTCTAGATGTAGGAGAGACTTCACGCATCTTGGTTGAGAAAATTGAAGAGCTGACATTGTATATAATAGAGCAGCAGCAATTAATAGACGAACAAGGAATTCGATTGAAAAAGTTGGAAGAGCAACTTAAGTAATCAACTCAAATTTACTGTTATGAAGTTTCAAGTAACTATATTATGGTTGTTTATTGGTCTTTCGATGGGTATCTGCCCCCCAGTATTGTCCCAAAACCCCCAAAATATCAATTTGTCATCACCTGATTCAGGTAATAAACTCTACAAAGCTCAGAATCAAGTAAAGTTTATGCCAGGTTATAAATACTCGGCATCATCAAATACGATGCGTGCATTAATAGAGAAGCATACAGAGTATCAGAGTTTGTTTTCTGGAACTGCCTATGATGCGACCACGTTGAATACAAGTATGGAGGTGGGAACAATTGCTGGCAGCGCAAATGTTTCAGCATCAGGTGGTGCAACTTATTCTATAGAAATACCGGTTCCATACGGAACCAATAAATTAATGCCTTCATTAGGTCTAGTCTATAATAGTCAAGCTGGGAATGGGCACATAGGTCAGGGCTGGAATTTAACGGGTATTTCTGCGATTAGTGCAGTTCCAAAAACGTTTCAACAAGATGGTATTAATGAAACTGTGAACCCACAAGGAAATAATAGGTTTGCATTGGATGGAAATCGCTTACATTCGGTAACTGGAACGTATGGCGGAGATGGAGCGATTTATAAAACTGAAACTGAGTCTTATGTGCGCATCACATCTTATGGTTCAGGCTCTAGTCCTGATTGGTTTAAAGTTGAAACGAAGGATGGATTAATCTTAGAGTTTGGAAATTCTTCAGATTCTAAGATGATTAATATAGCTACGGGCACAGTTTTGTCTTGGAGAGTAAGTAAATCAATTGATTTATTCGGGAATATAATAGAGTATGTTTATTCAAATGAGAATAATGATTTTAGAATTCAGAAGATTAAATACTCTGGAAACGAGGATCAAGGTGTTCCAACCACAAATAGTATAGAGTTTAATTATACGACTAGAGATGACAAGAATATCTCGTATTACGGTGGTTCTCCAATTAATTTAGAGTACTTATTAGCTACAATCTCCATTTATTCGGATAACCAACTCTTTCGGAAATTTGATTTCGAGTATGGCGCAAACAATATTACATTCTTAAAGTCCATCACGGAAAGTGGTGCTGGTGGAATTGCATATAATCCTACCATTTTTAAGTATGGAAACTCAAATGAATTGCTTCTTGAAACTACATCAAATTTGAATAGCAATGATATCGTTGCACAAGGAGATTACAATGGTGATGGGATCTCAGATATAGTGACTACTTATTATATTGGAAGCAGTCAGTTTTGGAAGATATATACAAACAATGGCGATGGTACATTTTCTCAATACCGTTCTGGTCAACTTCCTCAAGGAACCTATTCTTTCTGGGATAGTAATGAACAAGATTTAAAAATACCAGGTGCTGTATCATCGTTTGATTTTTTTGGCGATGGTAACGACGATTTGATTTTGTTCAGCTTTAGTGGTAGTTCAGGAAATTATACAATTAATCAATTGTTAATTGTGGATGTATTTGAGCCTACAGCATTTAAGCCAAGTGGATATCACGTGGTTCCAGTTCATCAGTTGATACCTGGAGGATATGTACACCCTGATAAGTTTTTGCATATCGGTGATTTTGACGGTGATGGAAAGGATGATTTGTTTATTATGAAGTATGGCAATCCAAGTGATCTTCTCTATACGGGTAAATTAATTCGTTCCAGTAGAAATGCATGGCAAGGCGGAAGTAAAGTTGTTGGTGCCGGAGATTACAATATGATTTCGGCAAATGTAGATTTAGCAGGACTACAATGGCTGGGTTCAAGCACAAATTACAAGGTTTACCCAACAAGTTTTGATGGAAGTGGTAAGAGACAATTAATGGTGAAATATGATGCTACGACTGAAGTATTTGCAATAAATCAAGTGCCCTCTTCGTCGAACTTTGCTGCTGAAAAAATTTATTACGGAAGTCCTAGTTACGCCACAAGTAAACAGGGAGATTTTAATGGAGATGGAGCGATGGATGTATTGGTAGGGGAGAATCCTTCGGCAGTAGGTTTATCTACTGGAACAGGATACAATCTTTTTTCTTTCAGTTTGAATTACCCGCACTCGTTGTATATGGGTAACGAAACAAGGTCGTCTGTACGTATAGCAGATATAAATGGAGATGGAAAGAGTGATATTGTACACATATATACTGTCTATCACTGGGATTATGATCCATGGTTTGGCTACATTGAATCAGCCACTGAAACTAGAATTGACACCTATATTTCGACTGGAATTTCCTTTGTTGTTACGAGTACCTTATTGGATTACATACTTTATGATTGTTCTTCAATAATGGGAGATTTTAACGGAGACCTTAAGTTTGAGGCCCTACTATACACGAAATTGTATCAGTTCAATCCGAATGGAGAAGATTTACTGTTAGATAAGGTTAAAAATGGATTGGGCCAGGAAGTTGATTTTGATTACCAGTACATGTCCAAAAACGTTAATTACACAAAGACAGATGTAGACGAGCGATTTCCTTTGAATACCTTTCAAACTTCCATGCCACTAGTTGAAAAAGTTAATTCGAGCGATGGAATAGGTGGTGTTGCAACAACGTCCTATGAGTTTGAAGGTGCCAAACTACATCGTCAAGGGAAGGGTTTTTTGGGTTTTGCTAAAACGACAATTACCAATGAAGTTACAGGTCTCTATGTGACATCTGAGAATGAATTGTATCCAGATGTAGTGCCTACAACACCTTATTTAGCATTTATGAATATGCCTTATTTGATGCTACCTAAAAAACAGGAAACAGGTCTCGTAGGTGCAAGTTCGTTGATTTCAGAGTCAATTTCTACAAACAATGTCATTGCCGATGGGGTCAAATACAAGGCGCAAATTGACCAATCGGTAGTAAATAATTTTGTTAATACTACGACGGTAACATCTTCAATGACCTACGACAATTTTGGAAACATTACGCAGTCCATTACTGATAACGGAACAGAGACTGTCACACGTACAAATGTGATTGGTACCTTTGGTTCTTGGTGGATACCTTCAGTCGTAACACAAGTTACTGTGAATAGTATTCGAACTGGTGAAACCGCCTATCAGCGTCAGAAGAGCTTCACCTATACGACCAAGGGCAAGGTTAACACCGAAATTACCGATGCAGGAACACCCAAGGCAGTAGCGCTCGTTTATGCCTATGATAACTTTGGAAATGTAAAACAGATCAGTAAACTTGCTTCTGGTCATCCTACTGTTATTAACAAAGCGATTTACGATAATAAAGGAAGGTTCATTGTAAAATCAATCAATCCCCTAAATCAAGAGCATATTTACGAAAGAAATACTTGCTGGGGTACATTGAGTTCTGAAACTGATATTACTGGTAAAACTATCACCTATAATTATAACGGATTGGGTAAATTACTAAGTTCCACTGATCCATTGGGTAATATCACCAGCATGGAGAGCCAGTGGGATATAATGACGGGTGGAAGTGGGGACGCACAACCGAATAATACGCTATACAAGTCAATATCAACCACTTCAAATGGTCCAACGCAAATAGTATGGTATGATATTTTAGGTAGAAAGGTAAAAGTAGAAACTGAAGCGCTTAGTGGAAACTCATTGACCGTTAAAAAGTACTTTCCAGATGGAACGGTTGCATCAACCACATCACCATTTTTTACTGGAAACACACCAGTTGTGATGAATTATGGATACGATGAGTACCAGCGACCTATATTTTCAACGAATGGTGTTTCTGGAACATTGATAGATTATTCCTCTGCTAGTGGTACTTCAACAATAACGACTACTACGCCTCTCGGAGTTACATCAAAAACAACAGATGCTTCTGGAAAGGTGATTTCCTCAACAGATGAAGGTGGAACCTTGGATTTCGCCTATTACAGTTCAGGAAACCAAAAAAGTGTTTCAATGGGAAGTGATGTTTTGGTCTCTATGGAGTATGACGCGTATGGAAGACAAACAAAGTTGATAGACAATAGTGCAGGTGAAACAGAGTATGAGTACAATGCCTACGGACAATTGATAGAGCAGACTGATGCAAATAATAACCAGTATCAAATGGTCTACGACGTCATGGGGAGGGAAACATCAAAAACGGGTCCTGATGGTGTGACCACTTCAGAATATGTACTAAGTGGCAACGGATTAAATCAGTTGAAGAAAATTACTGGACCCAATGGTGTTTTTACAGAATTGTTTTACGACAATTACAATAGGATCATAACCGAAACAAAAAACATTGATGGTGTTGCATACAATTCGCACTATCAATACGACGCTATTGGAAGGCAATCAACATTTACCTATCCATCTGGGTTTAAGATTCGTTATTATTATGATGCGAACAGCAATTTAATCAGTATTAAAAATGACGCTGGATCAATCACTTATTACAGCAACGCCATTGAAAATTCATACGGTCAGTTAACCAAATATACCATGGGGAATGGTAAGGTAACGACTAATTCATACACCAATTTGGGCGTATTAAGTTCCACCTTTACTCAAGGTGTACAGGATTTAGAAACCGAATTTGATCCACAAACTGGAAATCTTTTGAGTCGTACTGATAATATAAAGAACAGAGGTGAGATTTTTACGTATGATGACCATAACCGTTTGGAGGATGCTAGAGTTCATATTCCAGGTAACCCATTAGTCATTGGGCAGACTATTATCGATTATGAAGCGAATGGAAACATAAGTGAAAAATCTGATGCAGGTGTTTATACCTATGATGCAACGAAGTTGAATGCTGTTACAAAGGTTACAAATGACCTTAGTCTAATTCCTATAGTACAGCAAGAAATAGATTACACACCCTATGATCGGACTGAAAGTATCACTGAGGGCACATATAGCATTGATTTCACCTATGGTCCAGAGTACAATCGTGTAAAAACAGTGTTAAAGAACTCTGGAGTAACTGTGAAAACCAAGTATTTTATTGGTCTGTATGAAAAGGAGGTTACACCATCGGGTACAAGAGAAGTACACTACATCCCAACCCCAGGAAGTCAGGTGGTCTATGTAACTGATAACGGTGTTTCCAATTATTTTTATGTATACACAGACCATCTTAGTTCACCGACTGCTGTTACCGATGTTAACGGAACTGTAGTGGCAGAACAGAACTTTGATGCATGGGGGAGAAGAAGGAATTCAACAGACTGGACGTTCAACTCGGTTGCGCAATTACCAGCTCAACTTTCATGGGTTCGTGGATATACAGGACACGAGCATTTAGATGAGTTTGGACTGATCAACATGAATAATCGTATGTACGATCCGCTCCTCGCTCGTATGTTGGCAGTTGATAATTTTGTGCAGAATCCGTATTCTACACAAAGTTACAACCGCTACAGTTATGTATCGAATAATCCATTATCTTATACGGATCCGAGTGGGGAGTCTCCGATTCTTGCTGGAACTATAGGTTTCTTTAAAGGATTTTTTAGCACTTCAGAAGACCGATGGAGTACTGCGTGGAACACTGCTGTTTTGACATCAACAAATGATTTGAAACTTCATGCAGGTCTATTTGTTTGGGACACGCATGATTCCGGACAAGGAAATTTCTGGGATGACCTGTGGCAAGTTATTTCCAGAAACACGTGGGAAGCAAATCAAACTGCGGTTGGCTTTACTTGGAATTCATTATTAAATTTATTTGGAGATGTTGAGGAAGTTGAATATTACCATGGCGCAACTGTCACGATCAACAAAAATACTTCAAGCAGCGTTGCGTTAGGGTCATATTTAACACTTGGAAAAGGGGATCCTGAACATGAACTTGGAATTGGAGCAGGAAGTTACACTACTATGCATGAGTATGGTCATTATTTACAGTCTCAAGATTATGGACCGATATATTTATTTAAAGTTGGCTTACAGTCTTCAATAGGGAATGCGCATTGGACTGAGAAAGACGCAAATTATCGATCTGCTGTTTATTTTAATAGTATTGATAAGTCATTTAATTGGAATGAAAGTTATTATCCGGGTGTTCAAGACAATTATATATATACCGCGTTCATGAATTCAGGAGGAATTAGTAACAATCAGCCCGTAAAAGCAAAATGGTGGGAATATGCATTACATTTTTTAGTTCCAGGAGGATTATTTTTTGGAAGTACACCATAATGAAAAGTGATAGTTATGATAGGATTTAAAAATTTACTTGTGCTTGTGAGCCTTATATTTATATGCTCATGTGAAGATAATTGCGTTGATAAGGGCGGTCACGATTCATTTTTATTAAAAAATGAATCCTCAAAAACAATTGATTCCAAAATTATAAGTGAATTATATGATGTGATTCCCGATCAATATAATCCGTTGGAAGATCAAGAATCAAGAGTGTTTCCATATACATCTAGAACAATGACCGCAGGAAAACCTGGAACAGCATGCTATGAACAAATATTTAGTGATGGAAAAAAGGCATGGCTATATTTTTTTGATTATGACTCTTTAACCCAGTTATCCTGGGACACAGTTCGAATAACAGGAAGAGGAATTTTAGAAAAAAGACTGATAAACCTGGAATATTTGCAGAATACTAATTTTACAATCACATACCCATAAAATGAAACACCTCGCTATTTTTATGTTGTTATTCGGCTTCTTTGTTGCTTCCTGCAAAAAGTGTCGTATTTGCGAATGTGAAAAAAACGGAATAATCAGCGAAGAAAGGAATTGCTCTTATGGTAGCACTAACAGTAAAAGTTTAGATAATTGGGAAGATTATCTAAACGAGCATGAATGTGATCAGGTGAGTTGCAAGGATGAGTAATATTTGAGTATGTTCATTGAACTGTGTCAAAGGTTGTTTAAGCAAAAGGAGTAAATTTTGTCAATTATGAAAAGAAAAAAAGATTTTTATCAATTACGCAACGAAACTGATTCAGGATGGATATGTTTGAGTGGTTCAATGATAAAGGCAATGTCGCCATATATGGCACATGGTTTTATTGTTACGATGTGGAATTGCGGGATAAAGTGAAACAAAAACAAATTAAACGAAGCAAAATGTACAAATTATTGACAATAGTATTAATGGTTTTTTATGCAGGGGTTGCATTTAATCAGACTACCGAAATAGAATATATCTACGATAACGCTGGAAATAGAGTGCTTCGGCAGGTTTACTTTATGAGGTCAAATTCTAATGACGACAATCAATTTAAGAATAATGATACTGCAAGTGAGGCACTGATTGATTCTACTGGTACGTATTCTTTTACCTTGTTTCCTAATCCGACCAAAAACGTATTGCACATTCAAGTTTGTGAGTCATTTCTTGAGTTGCCTGACAAGCAAGTTTTTGTATATGATTTGGCTGGGAAGGAATTAGATAGGAAAGCGGTAAGTGACCGAATTACAGGGTTGGATTTTTCTGATCGCGCACCTGGATATTATATTGTTCGGATGATCTCTGGTGAAAAAAACGTGAAGGAATGGAAGGTGATTAAGGAGTAATACCTAAGCCACAATTCATTCCTTACTTCGTCCAGTTCTAGAAATTGTATATGCGTTTTTCAGTGCTTCCATGCGCATAATTACAAAAGTAAATACTGCGTGATTAAATAAAACCACATCTTTCATTCGTTTGTATACATCTCAAAAAAAAAAATGCGTTGTGTCAAACACAACGCATTCTCAAAATAGATATTCTTTAGACCTATCGCTTAATCAATTTTTGCGTAGTTCCAGATGCTTTATCGACAACGAAATAAACACCAGCATTTAAATGAGCGATGTTGATTGTTTTAGAAGCTTTGATTGACTCAGAAACTACTTTCGTTCCCAACACATTGAAAATTTCAATTTCCATTGGCTTTATCACCTTAACTGTCAAATCTGACGTTGCTGGATTTGGAAACAAAGAAAACAGATTTAACGGAGCTATTTCAGCAACTGATGATGCTGGATCTGTTATTGTAATGTTATAAGGAATATCAAACGGGATAGATCCACCGGCAGTATGTCCCATTACTTGTACTGTTGCAGTTCCTTCCGGAGTTCCACCAGCACCAGCCGTTGTAGGAGTTCCAGTGATTTCAATACATCCACTTTGTCCAGCTAGAATAATACCATTTGCTGGGTTTGTGGAGTAAGTTAATCCTGCTGGTAAGTTTATATTCGTAATCTCACCACTCGTTACCGGAATTCCAGAGGCAGTAGTACCTACAGAAACTTGGATAACAGTCGTGTAAGCAGTTCCAACCTCTCCATCTGGAAGTGGTGTTGCCGGATCCGGTGTGCTACAAAATGCAGTAGCGGGATCAGGAGTACATGAAGGCGAAATGGTACACTGTGCGTTGGCTTGGAAAATTCCGAAAGACACAAATGCTAATAATAGTAGAGTTTTTTTCATATCAATATAGGTTTGTTTTTTATTCTTAAACGTAAATTTAATAAAAAAGGTTGATATGATTTTCAATTTTTGCAAGATTAGTTTACTTTTAGCAAACAATTTAAGAATCAACCTGGTATGAAAAGAATTTTATGTGTGCTATTTTTTATTGGAGGATTAACAGTTACAGCCAATGCTCAATCTGTCTTTTCTGCAAGTAGTAAGTACGATGCAGATGTCAAAGTATTTGTTTGTGATAGCAAGTACGATGCAGATTTAGTAGTCTACAAATGCTCGTCAAAGTACGATGCAACGGACAACAAAGGCCTCTGGTATTTTGCAAGTAGCAAATACGATGCTGACAAATCTGTCTTTTTTGTAGATAGTAAATACGATGCTGACTTGAAAATCTACTTCAGCGACAGTAAATACGATGCAGGCTGGAGAGATTCTGGCAAAAAGCAGTTAATGTATTAGACCTTATTCGAAGGAAAGAGTCCGTTGCCATTTGGGTAACGGATTTTTTTATTTCATCCAAAATAAATCCGCTCACTCAGGTAAATAGTATGCTCAATTGAAAAATTAGGAAAAAAAGAGGGGTAAGCTACTCATATCGCACCGCTACAACCTCTTACCTTTGCTTCGTTCCCGACCTGGAGGATTCAGAGGGAGCTGGTCGTACAAGACTTACCCCAGCCGCAAAAGTAATAGGATTATTCTTTTCTACAATGATAGATGGGTATATTTTGTTGGAAGGAGTGATAATAAATGAACAAGCTTGTTGTTGAAGGAATTGGGAGTTGTGAATTAAGAGTTAAGAGTTAAGAGTTAAGAGTTAAGAGTTAAGATTGGTTCCTTTGAAAGGTCTCACCTCTTTGTGAAAAATCTAATCTTTAAACTACTTGAACTTTGAACTTTTTTGAACTATTCCTACAGGTGCATAAAATCCTTCTTCGCCAACAATTCATCATCCGATTCACGAAAATCAGGATCGTCAACACAACAATCAACAGGACAAACAGCGGCGCATTGAGGCTCGTCGTGGAAACCAACGCATTCTGTACACTTATCCGTAACGATGTAATAAATATCCATATCAACTGGTTCGTGTGCATCATCTGCAACAACGTCATCGCCATTCAAGGTGGTAATCATTCCAGCCAACGAGGTACCGTCAGAATATCGCCACTCCGCACCACCTTCGTAGATTGCATTGTTTGGACATTCTGGTTCACATGCTCCACAATTAATACACTCATCCGTTATAATTATCGCCATTTTATCTTCGTTTGATGGTGCAAATATACGGACCTAGTTTTACTTCTACGAATGTTCCAATTAAAAAATCCAGCCTAAAGTAGGTTTTTGAGACAAACAGCCTATTTTTGCACCGTGAAACAAGAAGAGGTAATAGGAGGATTTGTTCAGCTGGGTAAGCTTATGACAGCAGTGGGTGAAAACCGCGCTTGGGAAGGCTTTAGCAGTGGTGTGACAAAAGATGAATACGAAGGACTTCAAGCGTTGGTGAATCGACAAATTGCATTTAATGGTTGGTTTACGCCAGAAAATGTGCGGCAAAGTTTAATTGCGCTCGGAGGCATGCTGATCGAAGAGAAATTGACCAATTGGTCGAAAAAGTACGTTTATTCAAGCTCACCGAAGTCTGTTGCGCTCATTATGGCTGGAAATATTCCCCTCGTTGGATTTCATGATTTCTTGTGTGTGCTTATCACAGGAAACAAAGCCATTTGCAAACTCAGTTCGGATGACAAAACGCTTTTACCTGCATTCGTAGAACATTTATGCATTTTTGTTCCAGCGTTGAAAGAGCGTATCGTTCTCACCACAGGACGCATTGAACAAATGGAGGCTGTAATTGCCACGGGAAGTGATAATTCCTTGAAGTATTTTGAACAATATTTTGGGAAGTATCCACACATTTTTAGAAGTAATCGAACATCTTTGGCTGTACTGACAGGAGAGGAAACCAAAGAGGAAATAGAGATGCTTGGCACTGACATTTTTAGTTATTTTGGCTTGGGATGTCGAAATGTCTCCCACATCTTGTTTCCAAAGGGATTTGAAATCTCACGCTTTTTTGAAGGAATTTTCCCTTTTTCAAATGTTATCAATAACAACAAGTACGGCAATAACTACGATTACAACAAGGCGGTTTATTTGATGAATAAAATTGAATTACTAGATAATAACTTTGTCTTAATTCGAGAAACGGAGGAGTTATTTTCACCACTAGCAATGGTCAATTATCATTTTTATGAAACGCACCAAGAGGTGGATGACTATATCTCCCTACATCAAGATAAAATTCAAGTCGTGGTAGGAAAGAACTACACACCATTTGGAAAGGCGCAGGCACCAGAACTGGATGACTATGCGGATGGTGTAGACACGATGCAGTGGTTGGGAGAGTTGTAGGTAGCAAAAAGGGTAGAAGGGACGCTCTAAAGTTGACTCTAGCGCTTGCCCCATCTACCCGATGTATTCTTGGTAACTTTTCTGGTGGTTTATTTAAACTTGTGCGATTTTAGATAATCTGAAATATCCTTAAAACCAAGCTCCTTTGCGTAGGAAGATGGTCTGTACACACCGTCTTTAAAACAAGTTGTTTTAGTAATGACTACACCGCCTACTTCTTGTGAGTATTGCTTTTGTTTCTGATCAACCGTCATAATATAACTTGGATCTCCAGCAATAATTCCACATTTCTCCACGAGCAATTTCACCATTTCTAAGTTGTTGTTTTCAATCGCATAAAAGATTGGCTTTTTGTTCTTTAACACGGTATAGCACGATGTCAAAGGTGAGTAATAACGACCGTGAACATCAATGTCACATTTTGCCCCTTTATCGAGTAGTTTTTTGACAACATCCATTTGGTTTTTCATAATGGCGTAACTCAAAAGCGTAAAGTCCTTCAAATTGGTACCGTTTTTAGCGTCCCACTCAGAAAAAGTTTCGTTGATATCTGCTCCTTTTTCAAGTAACAAATCCATTGCTTCCATGTTTCCATTTCGTGCAGCATAACTCATTGCGCTGACTCCTGTTTTTTCTTTTTTGGAAATATCAGCTCCCGCTTCAATCAACATCTCCATCAATGCTACTTTGTTAAAGTATGCAGCAGTTATCAGTGGCGTTGTTCCTACAGCATTTGAAGCATTGACATCAGCTCCAGCTTTAACCAATATTTCAATCAATTTATCGGGATTGTCCCAATCTGATTCTTTTGGATTCATGTACTTGTCAGGCATTACTGTGATTCCACCTGCTTTGTAGCCATTGACTGTGTAAACAACAGTTTCTGCTCTGGACTTTGCGGTACTTGCAGTCATCATTATAGTTAAAGGGGTTTCACCATTGTTGTCTTTTGCATTTACATCAGCGCCATCATCAACTAAGAGTTGAACGCACTCAGCACAATTGCTTCTCCACGTCGCATAATGTAAAATGGACATGCCATTTTTCATTTTAAACTTTGAATCCGCACCTGCATCTATCAATAGCTTCATGCTTTCAGGAATACTCATCATGGCTGCCATCATTAAAGGCGTCATATCCGACTTTCCTGCGTTGTTGACATCGGCTTTCGCTTCAATCATAAGTTGTACCATGTCAGGCCAGATTGCAGCCGAATTTAGCGCAGGTGAACCATTTTTATCCAACGCATTGACATCTGCTCCCGCAGCAATTGCGGATTTCAATTTGTTTACATCGTGTGTTTTAAAGGATTCCCACATGTCGTCCGTAGAGCCGGCGAATGTGCAAAAACTGGTTACAATTGCAAGTGCAAATAGTGTGATTGTCTTTTTCATGTTTTTTGGTTTTTAAGTTGCTACAAAGATAAGCACGCTGATTATTAGCATCCTATACGCAATTTGTCGTATATCTAGATTTAAGTATCTCGCGTCGTTTTGTAATTTCTCCCCGTAAACTATACTGAATGCCTAATTTACAGCCTTTAAAATGAAGAGTTTCTTGTGCGTGACCCGCTGTTGTAGAAGAATAAGGAGAAATGTGATTAGTAGTTTCATTTTTAGGATGAGGTAAATGTGAATTAATTCTCCTCAAATAATAAGCTCGATGGGCACAACTTTATTGTTTTTGTTTCGCTTCATATTCCGGTAGTCTCTTCTTGTAATCTTCAACGTCCCAAGTCATACCCCAATTGGAAATGTAGTTTTGAATGGGATCAAGTCCAACTTCTGCTCGTCTTTTGTCAACATTATCAGGGTCAATCAGTGGCAATACATAATATTCCCCCGATTCTGTGTCGCGACTTACTTGACTGCCATAAATTTGTTTTTCTCCTTTTCGTAAAGCGACCCTGTCTTCCAATAATGCTAAACTACTTGAACGTGCATTGCCCGCTTTAACAGCTTCGCGCATCATTGGTAAGTACTTTTCTTGAGTTTCAATATCGGCATGTTGGATGACTAAAAACAGCGCGGAATTACCTTGATTTCCAACGACTTCAGCACCAAGCCAACCACGTTCATCAAGGATCTTGCTCACTTTTAACAGGTTCAAGGAGTCTTTCTCTTGAATGATTTTCCAATGAGCTTTCATTTCATCAGATTCCCATCCATATTTCTCTTCAATTTCGTCAATTTGATTTCGGTAGTTTTGATCCAATTGGTAAATAGTATCAAGTTGCGCGACTAGCGCTTTATCAAAATATTTTTCGTATTCATCTTTGTTGGCGGTTACGATTTTTAGAAGGTGTTCCCAGCGCTGGTCGGTGTGCAATACTTCTAAATCAGTGTCAGTTGAAAGTTGATTCAAATCGCTGTACAGGATTTTTGGGTTTTCTGCCAAATAGAACAAATGGTAAAACGAACTTTCTACACTGTCAGCTAAAGCATATGAACAAGCAGCATTGTACCTGTCATCGGGATACGCTTTACCACCTAACTGTTCAAAAGCCTCTTTGTACTTTTCAGCAGCCTGCCCGAAATTTTCAGATTCGTAAAGACTCCAAGCTTCTGCCGCAAGCTCAGAATACTTTCCTTGGTCCTGCGCAAAAGTAAAATTGCATAGTAATAAACTTAGAATTGCTAATGATGTGAGGTGCTTCATTGTTGTAATTGATTTTTTAAATATAAGAAATTTCATAAGCCCTCAAAAGAACTTTAGACCTTATTATAAGTCAATCCCACACTCCTTTTGTCAGTGGATATTGATGAAATGTCAGTAGCTCAACTAAAAATTATGACACTCTGTCTTATTTCCACAATTGGCAATATCTTTGACGAGCAGTGTTGAAATTAATTTTTTAGGAAGATGTCTGAAGAAAAGGAAATAAAGAATGACGAGCAAGTTGTCAATGAAAATGCTGAGAATGTAGAATCTACAGGGTCTGAGGTAGACAACGAAAAAGCAAGCGAACCAACTGCTGAAGAACGTTATGCTGAACTCAACAATAAGTATTTAAGGCTCCACGCCGAATTTGATAATTTTAGAAAGCGTACGAACAAAGAAAAACTGGACATCATCAGTACTGCGAGTGCGAGTGTTTTAAAGGATGTTATTCCAACGCTAGATGATTTTGAACGTGCCATTAAAAACAATGAAACTTCTCAAGATATTGACAGCGTCAAGGAAGGTTTTAAGTTGATTTTCAATAAGTTTAGAACTACGCTTGAAGCAAAAGGTTTAAAAGCGATGGATTCTGAAGGAAAGGATTTTGACGTGGAAATTCACGAAGCAATTGCCAATGTTCCCGCGCCTTCCAAAAAGCAAAGAGGAAAAGTGATTGAAGCCGTAGAAAAAGGATATTATTTGAATGATAAAGTGATTCGCTTTGCGAAAGTGGTGGTGGGGCAATAAGTAGATTTTAAGACTACAAGATTCAAGATGTTAAGACCTAATTTTACGAGGAATTTGAAGTTATAAAGTCAAAAAGAGATTAAAAAATAGATATTAAGACTGCAAGAGTCAAGACTTTAAGACCTAATCGTACTGAAAAATCGAGTCTTAACATCTTGGATCTTAACATCTTTTAGTCCAACAAAGATATGAGTGCAAAAAGAGATAAAAATAGATATTAAGACTGCAAGAGTCAAGACTTTAAGACCTAATCGTACTGAAAAATCGAGTCTTAACATCTTGGATCTTAACATCTTATAGTCCAATAAAAATATGAGTGCAAAAAGAGATTATTACGAGGTATTGGGTGTTTCAAAGAACGCTGACGCTACTGAAATAAAAAAAGCATACCGAAAATTGGCGTTGAAGTATCACCCTGATAAAAATGAGGGAGATGCCGCTGCGGAAGAGAAATTCAAGGAAGCTGCGGAAGCCTATGAGGTATTAAGTAACGCTGAGAAGAAATCACGCTATGATCAATACGGTCACGCAGGTGTCGGTGGAGCTGGTGGCTTTGGTGGAGGTGGAATGAACATGGACGATATTTTCTCCCAGTTCGGCGATATCTTCGGTGGCGCTTTTGGTGGAGGCGGCGGAAGTTTTGGTGGAAGTCGAGGCAGAGCACGTACTGTTCGTGGGACAAATCTCCGTGTAAAAATAAAACTGACACTGCAAGAAATTGCAGATGGCGTTGAGAAAAAAATCAAAGTCAATAAGCTGGTGAACGCTGATGGCGTGACGTACAAAGATTGCCAAACGTGCAACGGGACAGGACGTATTACCCGAGTTTCTCAGACTTTCTTGGGTGCTATGCAAACGCAATCGACGTGTAACACCTGTCAAGGTGCTGGAAAAATGATCGATAAGCGACCTTCAAACGCCGATGCACAAGGTTTGGAGCGAAAAGAGGAAGTGATTGAGATTCAAATCCCAGCTGGAGTGATGGATGGCATGCAACTGAGCGTTCAAGGCAAAGGAAATGCTGGACCGTTCGATGGAATTCCAGGTGATTTAATCGTGGTGATTGAAGAAGTTCCAAACGAAGATTTACGTCGAGATGGAGACCATTTGCATTACGATGCGTACGTGAATTTTGTAGATGCCGTACTCGGACATTCCATGGAAGTTCCAACGGTTTCAGGAAAGGCGAAAATTAAAGTAGAACCAGGAACGCAAAGCGGAAAGGTACTGCGACTCAAAGGAAAGGGATTGCCAATTCTTCAAGGGTATGGACACGGTGATTTATTCGTGCATATCAATGTGTGGACACCGAAAAAAGTTTCAAAAGAGGAAAAGGAAATCTTAGAGAAACTTAGAGAAAGCGACAATTTTATTCCAAGTCCTGATCATAACGACAAAGGATTTTTTCAACGGATGAAGGACATGTTCCAATAGATCATGAGTTTTATCGGGCAGACCAATAAATCGAATGAAAATGCAGGATTGTACCTGCTGACCATTTGTATTGTCATGCTGTCTCTGATTGTTGGACAAGTAATCGTCGAAATGATTGCCAACAGTGTGTTGGGATTTTCATTGGCAGACATCCCCGAAACGACGGATTTAAACACGGTGCTTTCCTTACTTCTAATTCCATTTGCGTTTGTATTTGTGTCGCTACTATTATGTGTCAAGCACATTCATAAACGCCCGATTCTAAACGTCTTTACTACGCGTACTTCATTTGACTGGAAGCGGTTTTTTACTTCATTCACCATCTGGGGAGTAGTACTCGTGGTGTCGCTGGTCATTGGAATTTTGAGCGGTGCGCCAGTCGATTGGAACTTTAATCCTTCTACCTTTTTGGTGTTGACGTTGATTTCGGTGTTTTTAATTCCCATTCAAACTTCTGCGGAAGAATTGCTGTTTCGTGGATACTTGCTCCAAGGTTTTGGACGACTTTTTAAGCGCGCCTGGATGGCTATACTTTTATCAGGAATTCTCTTCGGATTGCTTCACTGGGCAAACCCTGAAGTTGCATTGATTGGAGATGTCTTGCTCGTCTATTACATTTCAACGGGCGTGTTTTTGGGTTTATTGACGGTTTTTGACGATGGAATGGAACTCGCAATGGGATATCACGCAATCAACAATATTTTTGCTTCGATGATTTTAACCAACGACTGGCAAGCGTTTCACACAGACGCGCTGTTTATAGATCGAACAGGGCCTGTGTTTGGCTGGGAATCATGGCTGACCATTATTCTCCTTCAACCCTTATTGCTCTTCGCCTATGCGAAAATCTATAAATGGAAAGGTCTAAAAGCTAAATTATTCTCCAAAATTTAACTCTTTAAACTTGAATGCTAAGTGAAGTCGAAGCATGAACTATTAAACTTTAAACTGATAAAAATGAAAACATACTACAATCCCGACGACTTGAAAAAATTTGGTGAGATTTCTGAATTTCAACCAGAGCTAGGAAAGAAATTTTTTGAATATTACGGAAGTGTATTTGAAGAAGGAGCTTTAACGAAACGTGAGAAATCATTGATTGCACTCGCTGTTTCACATGCGGTACAATGTCCTTACTGCATTGATGCTTACACGCAAGATGCCATGGAAAAAGGATGCGATGAAGAACAAATGATGGAAGCAGTGCACGTTGCTGGTGCGATTAAGGGTGGAGCGACGTTGGTGCATGGTGTTCAAATGATGAACAAGTGCAAGGAACTATCGATGTAATGGAGAGTGCCACGCACAAATCGTTACAAGCACAAAAGCATTCACTTTCTGAATCAAAGACGCAGCTGGATCTTTTAAAGAATGCAGGATTGACGCGCTTTGAAGAAAAGTTGTCAGAAAATGCGTTGTTGCCGCTAAAACCAGTAGAATTGGACATTTTCCAAATCAACCTCGGGAAGATGTGTAATCAAGTGTGCAAACATTGCCACGTTGATGCAGGGCCTGACCGAAAGGAGATTATGACGCGTGAAACGATGCAATTGTGCCTCGAAGCGCTGTCGAAAACGAATTGCTCTACGGTAGATTTGACAGGCGGAGCACCAGAAATGAATCCAGATTTCCGTTGGTTCGTTGAACAGCTCAGCCAGCTTGGGAAAAAGATCATTGTGCGCTGCAATCTGACGATTATCGTAGCGAACAAGAAATACAACGATTTGCCCGAATTTTTCAAAAAGCACAAGGTGGAGGTTGTTTCGTCCTTGCCTTATTTTACATCAACGAAAACCGATGCACAACGCGGAGATGGTGTTTTTGATAAAAGTATTACTGCACTTCAAATGCTCAACGCGGTTGGTTATGGAAAAGAGGGGAGTGGACTTACGCTCAATTTGGTGTACAATCCCTCTGGTGCATTTTTACCCCCTGATCAGAAAGATTTAGAAAAGGATTTTAAACAGCGATTGGCAGGGCGTTTCGATATAGCGTTTAACCAACTGTTTGCAATTACAAACCTTCCCATCAGTCGCTATTTGCAGTACCTAGTGGCGAGTGAGAATTACGCTGGCTACATGGAGAAATTGGTCAATGCCTTCAATCCAACTGCGGCGGAGAACGTCATGTGTAGAAACACGATTTCTGTTGGCTGGGATGGATATTTGTACGATTGTGATTTCAATCAGATGTTGGAGTTAAAAGTGGCAGCGAAAGGACAACACTTGTCGACGTTTAATTTAGTGGAGTTGAACCAAAGAGACATTATTGTCAACCAACACTGCTACGGATGCACCGCTGGATCGGGCTCTAGCTGCGGAGGAGAAATCGTCTAAGCTAAAAGTTTTCATATTTCACATTCTTGATACACATAAGCGCGAAATTATTATCTTCACGTCATTATCATTTCTATGCTAGAAGTTAAAAATATATACAAGTCATTTTACAGAAACGCTGCACTCACAGATGTTTCATTTCACGTGAATAAAGGTGAAATATTAGGGCTTTTGGGTCCAAACGGTGCAGGCAAAACAACCTTGATTCGTGTGATTAATCGCATCGTTCAGCAGGACAGTGGTTCTGTGCGTTTTGATGGAAATTTAATGACGGAAAAGGATTTGCAGCACATTGGTTATTTGCCAGAAGAGCGCGGTTTGTATAAAAACATGACCGTTGAGGCGCATGCCATTTTTCTAGCGCGATTGAGAGGATTATCAAAAAAAGACGCAAAAATAAAAATAGAATACTGGTTCGATCGGTTTGGAATCAACGATTGGCGAAAGAAACGCATTGAAGAATTATCAAAGGGAATGGCGCAAAAAGTACAGTTCATTTGCACCGTGTTGCACGAACCAAAACTGCTCATTCTCGATGAACCTTTCAGTGGATTTGACCCAATTAACGTAGAATTGATCAAACAAGAATTGATTGAGATGAAAGCGGCTGGAAAAACCATTATTCTTTCTTCGCACAACATGAAGAGTGTGGAAGAAATTTGCGATCGTGTCGTGTTGATTCATGAATCGAAAAAGGTGGCCGAAGGAAAATTATCGGAACTTCAAGAAGAACGTAAATTGGGATTGTATGCCGTACGCTTTAGAGGGAGTATGATTGCTTTCGTGAATGCATTGTGGACAGGTTTTGAAGTTGTCGACAAGGAAATTTTAGGCGATGATCGCTTTGAAGTAAGTCTAAAAATGCGTGGCGAGAGTTCTTTTGATGATTTATTGAGCGTATTGATTGGACAAGTCAAAATGGAAGCAGCGTGGGAGATTTTACCCTCGATGCAGGACGTTTTTATAGAATTAGTACAACCTAAGAAGGAGGTCGAAGATGAGAAATAGTTTGTTAATCGCACTGCGAGAATGGAAAGAACGCATTGGTTCGCGTTCGTTTGTCGCGCTTTCATTGGCTGGACCGTTGATTGTACTAGGATGCATTTACTTGCTTTTCGCTTTTGGAAGTCAACCGAAGCAACACTGGAAAGTATTGATTGCCGATCCAACAGGGTTGATGGAGAATAAGATCATGCCAGGTGAAGACCAAGCGGTGGACTATGCATTTGCAGACGGATACATTGAAATCGATGAATTTGCCAAGGCGAAGAAATACCAAGAATTTGACGCTTTATTGGAAGTAAATGAAAAAGTGCTTTCGAATAAGGTGAGCCACGTTTTTTATCGCAACGAACCTTCTGTGCGTATGCAGACAAAGGTGCAGTACCATTACGAACGTCGATTGGAAGAGATTATGGTCGAGGAATTCACCGATTTGTCCTTGCAAGATTTTCGAAAAATAAAGCAGCCGATTACTGTTAAATTCACCAATGCCTATGATCCAGAGGACAAAGCTTCGGACATGACGGGTTGGGTTGGATTTTTCTACGGCGCACTGATTTTTGCTTTTATCTTCCTCTTCGGAATGACCATTTTACGCAGTGTTTCGCGTGAAAAGAGCAACCGTATTGTGGAGGTATTATTGGCATCTGTTTCGCCGAATCAGTTGATGGTTGGGAAGATACTGGGAGTAGGATTGGCTGCCTTTGCGCAATTCGTTATTTGGATGGTGGTGATTGCTGTCGGCTTGTATTTTATGCGTGAAAACTTATTTCCTGACCTGCTCGACGCATCGAAGATGAATGTCCAAGAATTGGTGTTGAGTTCAGCAGAGCAATCGTACCAAGAAGCACATTTTGCAGCGCGTGAATACAATCAATTTGTGGATTTGATTTACAGTCAGGTGCAATTCTTCAACATGACAGGATTTTTCTTGCTCTTTTTTGCGGGTGGTTATTTGTTCTACGGGGCTTTGTTCGCTGCTGTCGGTGCGACGATGGGATCTGAAAGTGATGGACAACAATTCGTCTTACCGTTGATCTTCCTGCTTATTTTCGCACTGTATTCTGGATATTACGTCCTAAATTATCCCGAAACGACATTAGCTACCTTCTTCCATTACTTGCCGTTTACTTCACCCGTTGTGGTGATGGTTAAATTGGCCCAAGGGTATGAACCGGGACATGCGTATGAAATTTATTTGGCCTTTTTTGTGTTGCTAGTTGGCGCTTTCACCATGATGGCGATTGCGTCTCGCTTGTATAAGAACGGGATCTTGCAGTTTGGTCATCGCGTTCGCTTGAAACACGTGTTTAAATGGCTTAAACGAGGTTAATGCGGTCAGGAGTTATAGATTTAGGGACAAACACGTTCAATCTATTGATTGCCGAGGTCGAGGAGAATAGTCTACGTATTGTTTTCTCTGAAAAACTTCCTGTTCTATTGGGAATGGACGGAATTAACGAAGGAATGATTGCTGAAGACGCTATGGCGCGTGCAAAAAACGCATTGACGCAGTTTCAACAAAAGTGCGTTGAACGCGATGTCGTTGAAATTTCTGGAATTGGTACTTCAGCATTGCGCGAAGCTTCCAACGGACAAGAACTACTTGATTTTGCTAAAAATGAACTTTCCATTGCCATCGAAATTGTTTCTGGAATAAGGGAAGCAGAACTGATTTATCAAGGCGTTTTGTGGTCGCTTCCATTTGATGATCCCACGTTAATCATGGACATTGGTGGAGGAAGCACGGAGTTTGTGTATGCCGATAAGGAAGGCATGAAAGACTCGGTAAGTTTAAATATTGGCGTCTCACGGATATACCAACTACTGGATAAACCAACGGTCTATACAGACGCACACATTCAAAGAATCAACGCTTTTTTGGAGGAGAACAGGACTGATTTTTTCGCTTCTTCGAAAACCAATATTCTCGTAGGTACTTCAGGAAGTTTTGAAACTATCTTTGAACTGATTCATAAATGTGAATTTCCACCCACTATCAACGCGTACGAACTTCCTTATGATCAAGTAATGGAGCAACTGGAGTGGATTATAGCTTCAACACTGGAAGAGAGAAATACGAACAAATGGATTGCCGACATTCGTAAAACAATGTTGCCAATCGCGGCATTAAAGATAAAATGGGTGATTGAAATGATGTCGATTGAACGCATATTGGTCGCGCCGTGTTCGTTGAAAGAAGGTGTTTTCTGGGAACACCGAACGTAAAGTCTACTTTAACTGATCGTCCAAGGCCATGTGTAAGCCTAAACCACGCAATTGACCTCCTGAAGCGACGATGATGCCGTCTCCATTCACTAAAAATGCCGATGGAATTGAAGTTACACCATAAGCACCAGCAGCTTTTCCTTCTTTGTCCCATCCGTGGTATTTCCACACCAATCCGTCTTTTTCAATTCCTGCAACCCATGGATCCAATCCACGATCAAGTGAAACACTGAAGACTTCAAAGCCCTTTCCGTTTTTGAATTTGGTTTTATTGTACTTGTTGTACACTTCGACAACGTTTGGATTTTCCTTGCGACAAGGTCCACACCATGAAGCCCAAAAATCGATGAGCACCATTTTCCCTTTTAATTGAGAAAGTTTAATCGTTTTCCCTTTCGGATCTGTTAGTACAATCTCAGGTGCTTTGTCTCCTTTCTTCACGCCCGATGGGATGGAAAGACTTGCGCCTAAAAACAATAAAACGATCAATGTTCCTGCAATCTTCATTAGCCTATTCTTCGGATATCTGCCCCTAAGTTATTCAAGCGAATGTCGATGTCTTGATAACCACGGTCAATTTGTTCAATGTTGTGAATGACGCTCTTTCCTTTCGCTGACAATGCAGCAATGAGCAAAGAAACTCCCGCACGAATGTCTGGAGATGTCATCTGAATTCCTCTTAAATCATACTTTCTGTCCAAACCAATCACTGTTGCTCTGTGTGGATCACACAAAATGATTTGTGCTCCCATGTCAATCAACTTATCGACGAAGAACAAGCGCGATTCAAACATTTTTTGGTGAATCAACACACTTCCTTTTGCTTGTGTAGCGACAACAAGGATAATCGACAATAAATCGGGAGTAAATCCTGGCCATGGCGCATCAGAAATGGTCATGATTGAACCATCGATGAAGGTTTCAATCTCATAACTTTCTTGCGCAGGGACGTAAATATCATCACCTCGGCGTTCCAATTTAATTCCCAAACGTTGGAAGATCATTGGGATAATTCCCAAATCATCGTAACTCACGTCTTTTATAGTGATTTCCGATTGTGTCATTGCTGCCAAACCGATGAATGAACCAATTTCAATCATGTCAGGCAAAATACGGTGGTAACAGCCGTTCAGTTCTTTCACACCTTGAATCGTCAACATGTTTGAACCAACACCAGAGATTTTTGCGCCCATGGAATTCAACATGCGACACAATTGTTGCAAATACGGTTCACACGCAGCGTTGTAAATCACTGTTTCTCCTTCAGCACGGACAGCCGCCATCACAATGTTGGCAGTTCCAGTCACCGATGCTTCATCCAAGTGGATGTATGCACCTTTTAATTTTTTTCCTTCAACCGCGTAGAAATGTTCTCCTGCGTCGTAGTTGAATTTCGCCCCCAATTTCATGAATCCCGCAAAGTGCGTATCCAATCTTCGGCGTCCAATTTTATCTCCGCCAGGTTTAGGTAAATATCCAACACCATAACGAGCGAGTAGTGGACCAACGATCATGACAGATCCACGCAACGAGCTTGCTCGGTTCTTAAAATCTTCAGTTTGTAGGTATTCTAAATCGATTTCCTTTGCTTGAAAAATATAGGTTCCTTTCTCAACCTTTTCAATTTTCACACCCATCACTTGCAACAAACCAATCAGTTTATTGACGTCAACGATGTCTGGAATATTGGAAATAGTTACTTTCTCCGCGGTAAGCAATGGAACGCACAATACCTGTAACGCTTCATTTTTTGCACCTTGTGGAATTAGTTCACCCTTTAGTGGTTTTCCACCGTAGATTTCAAAAGAAGCCATGAGTTATTTTTTGAATTTTCGTTTTGGATTTTGACCTTGTCCTTGACCTTTCTTGCGATTGTTCGAGTTGTTTGATCGTCGATTGTTGTTATTGTTATTTGAACTAGGGTTCGTCTGAATCCCCAATGTCTTCAACATTTGATTGGTACTCATCAAGTCCTCATCAGGATTGTCCATTTTCAACGCACCGTCTGAAAGTTCGTACAATTTCTCAGCAATTACACTGTTTTCAACCGCTGAGTTATTATGCGTCAAGAATTGCTTTTTCATGAAGTTACCCATGACGTTTGTCAAATAGGCATTTTCCTTTTCGTCGGTAATTTCACTCGCTTTTTTCAAGATACGTTGCGTGTATTGACCGTAGTGGCCGTAGCGAATTTTCGTTGCTGGGTATTTCATGACGCGTGGTTTCTCTTCCAAGCTTTCTCTTTTCGGAATCTCGTAAGGAGAGTCTACATCCAATTTAAAATCAGACATGATGAACAAGTGCGTCCATAATTTGTGACGGTAATCGTCCTCATCTCGTAAGTGAGGATTCAACTGTCCCATAACTTCTATGATTGCTTGAGAAGCGCGATTTCGCTCGTCTCTGTTTTCTATTTCCATTGCATGAGAAATCATGTTTTGGACATTTCTCCCGTATTCGGGAAGTAATAATTTTACGCGTGCTGTATTGTATTCCATACTTGGATTTGTAATAAGTGCTAAAAGTAGTAATAATTATCGAATTTATTCCCCGTTTTTAGTCATTGGTAGGAGGATTTGGCAATTTATTTTGAACGTTGTTTTGTTCATAGATTGGAATGGCATAAAATGAAAAAACCATAGAAAATCACCCGTCCATTTCAGGAGGAAGCGATTTTCTATGGCGTTTATCACCTATTCTAAAAGAGGATTATGGTTTTAACACACATGTACCCCAGGTGTTCTGATCTTTGTTCTCGCACTCTTCACGTGCTTTTTTCATGGAAGTGGATTCAATGGTTTCATTGGTGACAAGTTGAGTATCTCCTGACCCAATCGTACACTCACATTCCCAATCTTTGTTGCACGAGCTTAAGGATACGAGTCCAAATACTGCGATTGCAATGAATGCTGTCTTTTTCATAATAAATTGTTTTTAATAGTTATCGCGAACACTGCCTGTACCATACAAAACATAGCGCTTTGCGATTATTAGAAGTTAGTCATACTTATTGGATAAAGGGGTGTTTGAACTGTTAACAATATACAATTAACATAAGTTGGGGACGGGGCTTTAGATGTAATTTGACGGTTTTTAACACAGAGGTTAAAAGAGGGACACTATGTTCACAGAGGTTATTGTGGGTGAATTTGACAGTTTTTTTAACACAGAGGTTAGACAGAGGAGCACAGAGTACACGGAGGTTATTGCTGATGAATTGGATGTGCTGGTTTTAACACAGAGGTTAAAAGAGGGACACAGACTACATGGAGGTTGGATAACCAATGTCCCAAATTCCTCTGTGACCTCCTAAACTCTGTTACTCTGTGTTAAAAACTATTCTAACAAGACTCTGTGACCTCCTAAACTCTGTTCCTCTGTGTTAAAAAAAACACTTCGCTTAATTCAATCGTTTCGCGAGCGCATCATTAAACAAGGTCTTTGCCTCTGTGATAAATCCAAAGTGCTCATCGTCAATCATCAATTTACCTTTGGTTACGTGTCCAAGCAATGTAAAGCTTGTATTTGAATTCATCATGTTCTCGATAAAATCATCTTCTTGATCTTCATTGACAGTTACAACAACTCTTCCTTGTGCTTCCCCGAATAAAAACGCATCTTCACGAATTTCAGAATCTGTCACGATGTCAAAGCCTAAATCGCGTGGAATCGACATTTCGACTAAGCTTACGAATAATCCACCATCTGCGACGTCATGCGCTGCATTGATCAATCGATTTTTAATCAGCGATCGAACGGTTTGTTGTAATTCGTATTCCTTATCCAGGTTGAAATAAGGTGCAGGTGACTCTTTAATTCCATGGTACGAAGCCAAGTATTCGGAAGAGGAAATAT
Source organism: uncultured Flavobacteriales bacterium (assembly GCA_937876195.1). GTDB lineage: Bacteria > Bacteroidota > Bacteroidia > Flavobacteriales_D > Crocinitomicaceae > UBA4466. Next base: position 1,989 of record CALEIK010000017.1, on the reverse strand, counting down.
CGTCGTGTGATTCTCCCAAGATGAAAATCAAATCGCCTTTTTCTTTGAAGTCAAGCGTCATGATGTCTGCTTTGTCCTCAATAATTCCAATCATTCCAATTGTTGGAGTAGGGAAGACCGGCACTTCGACACCGTTGATCACTGTTTGGTTGTAAAACGAAACGTTTCCACCGGTAACAGGCGTTTCAAATTTTAAACACGCTGCGGACATTCCTTTGATTGCCCCGACAAATTGCCAGTACGACTCAGGATTGTAAGGATTTCCAAAATTCAAACAGTTGGTAATTGCACTTGGAACACCCCCAGCACACGTAATGTTTCGAGCGGCTTCCGTTACGGCAATCATCGTTCCAACTTCAGGATCTGCATTCACGTAGCGCGAATTACAATCTACCGTCATCGCCAATGCTTTGTTGGTTCCTTTGATGTTCACAATTCCTGCGTCAGACGGACGATTTGTTGTCATCGTGCGCGTTCCAACCATTGAATCGTATTGTTCTGTCACCCAATTTTTTGAAGCGATGTTCGGATGTTGCAACAATGCAAATGCGACTTCTTTCAAATTCTCAGGTTGCTCCACTTGATCAATGGAAAATTTCTTGTATTCGCTATAATAAGCTGGTTCTTTGTATTCTCTTTCGTAGACTGGAGCACCGCCACCAAGCACCAACGATTCAGCAGGAACATCTCCCACCAATTCACCGTGCATGAAATAACGCACGCGGTCTGAATCTGTCACCACGCCAATTTCTTCTGCGTGTAAATCCCACTTGTCAAAAATGCGTTTTACAACAGCTTCTTGTCCTTTTTGCACAACGACCAACATTCGCTCTTGCGATTCCGACAATAGAATTTCATACGGCAACATGTTGTCTTGACGCGTTGGTACCAAATCTAAGTTGATGTCCATTCCAACCTTACCAGCTGCACTCATTTCACAAGAAGAACAGGTAATTCCCGCTGCTCCCATATCCTGCATGCCGACAATCGCATCGGTATCTGCCAATTCCATCGTCGCTTCAAGCAATAGTTTTTCCATGAATGGATCTCCTACTTGAACCGATGGTAAATCGTTTGCTGATTCTTCGGTAATATCTTTAGAGGCAAATGCAGCACCTGCAATTCCATCTTTTCCTGTTGCTGAACCGACAATGAACACTGGGTTTCCAGGTCCTTTCGATGTCGCTGAGATTACTTTCTTCGGATCCATGATTCCCGCTGAAAACGCATTCACCAATGGATTTGTATTGTACGAATCATCAAAAAACACTTCACCACCAACGATTGGAATCCCGAAAGCATTTCCATAATCGCCAATACCTTTTACCACACCTTTTACGAGCCATTTGGTACGTTCTTTTTCAAGATCACCAAAACGCAAGGAGTTCATTTGTGCAATTGGACGTGCGCCCATCGTAAAAATATCACGGTTGATTCCACCAACACCTGTCGCGGCACCTTGATATGGTTCCAATGCACTTGGGTGGTTGTGCGATTCAATTTTAAATACACAGCCCAAACCATCACCGATATCCACCAATCCAGCGTTTTCCTCACCAGCTTTCACCAACATGTGTGGACCGTCTTTTGGCAATTTTTTCAACCAGAAAATAGAATTCTTGTACGAACAGTGCTCCGACCACATCACCGAATAAACGGCTGTTTCTGTGAAATTCGGGGTTCTTCCAAGGATCTCCTTGATCATCTCAAATTCTTCAGGACGAAGTCCCAATTCTACCGCTTGTTCTAGGGTTGCTGCTTGTTGTAATGTACTTTCCATATAGATAAATAATCTCGATGCAAAAATAGGTATAATAATAAATTTAGTGGGTAGGAGGGGAGTTCTTTTATCATTCTTTTTTCCACATTGTGGTGGGGCTAACCGCAAAGAAAATTTTATGCGCTTTCTTTCCTGTCGTCGTTTTCTTTTGATTTAGCGCCCATAGCGGTAAAACTTTAAAGCTAACACTGTAATGTTTGGCATAGTTT
>CALEIK010000016.1 GCA_937876195.1 uncultured Flavobacteriales bacterium | reverse complement strand
TTCCATGGTCGCTTTGTCTGTCTCGATTTCCGCAAGGATTTCTCCAGACGAAACTGCATCTCCCACTTTTTTTGTCCATTCGGCAACAACACCTTCGGTCATTGTGTCACTCAACTTGGGCATGTAAACTATTTCCGCCATTGTTCTAATTCTTTCTTATTAATATTCTACAATGAAAGGGTAGTTCTCTTCCTTGTATACATCTTCGTATAATTCTTTTCCTTCTGGGAAAGGTGAATTTTCAGCAAATTCAATTGATTCCTTCACTTCATTCTTCACCCATTCTTCTACTTCATCGATTTCCTTCGCGGTCATCCACTTATTCTCCTTAATCACGCTCAAACAATGTTGAATCGGATCTTGTTCCATCCAATCTGCTACCTCTTCTTTTGTTCGGTATTTTTGAGGATCAGACATTGAATGTCCTTTGTATCGGTATGTTCTAATGTCTAACAAAGTTGGACCATCACCTTTGCGCGCTCTATCCGCTGCTTCTTCAATTGCTTCATGCACAGCCTCAGGTGACATACCGTTAACGGCACGTGAAGGCATCTCGTAAGAATGTCCAATTTTTGATAAATCTGTTACGTTTGTGGTACGCTCAACTGAGGTTCCCATTGCGTAATTATTGTTTTCTATGATAAAAACCACTGGTAATTTCCACACCATGGCCATATTGAATGTCTCATGCAATGCTCCCTGACGAACTGCTCCATCTCCCATCGAAACAAATGCAACATTTCCAGTCTCGTTGTATTTCTCAGCGAAAGCAACTCCTGCTCCCATGGCGATTTGCGCACCAACAATTCCGTGACCTCCCATGAAGCCTACTTCCTTGTCAAAAAAGTGCATTGAACCACCTTTTCCTTTTGAGCAACCAGTTGTTCTACCGTACAATTCTGCCATTAACACGCGAGGATCTGTTCCTAAAGCGATGGGATGACCATGATCACGATATGCTGTCATGTGTTTGTCTCCCTTTTTACATGCGCTAGCCGTACCAACTACAATTGCTTCCTGTCCAATGTACAAGTGACAAAATCCACCAAATTTCTGTTGAATATACAGTTGACCTGTTTTTTCCTCAAACTTACGAATGAGCAACATGTCCTTGTACCATTTCTTGTAAATCTCCTTTGAAAACTTAGGTTTCGCGTTACTTGCAGCCTTCTTCGTTGATTTTACAGTTTTACTTTGCGTTTTTGCAGACATTCTCACAATTTTAATATGGAAGGCAAATATATAAAAAACTCAATTCTAACCCTGCATTCGTAGCGAAAAGATTTATTACCTTTTACGCTACAAGTTAACTTTGACCAAGTGTTTTATTTCCTCTATTGGGATTTCTAAAACTGTTTGTCCGCCAGCGTAGGGAGCAATCTCATAACTATTGTACAAAAACACGATATTTTCTCCCACAATTGAGAAGTTATTATTCAAATAGAAAATCCCATTTTCAAACCAAAAACCCGCTTCATTCAAATCATCCTCTGGTGCAATTTCATAGAGTTTCCTAAAATAACTTTCCGCTATACCAGTTAATTCTGAAGTATTCGAGAAAAAGTCCTCTAAACGGAATTCCTTTCCATTTTTCTTGTCGAAAATATAGGTATTCGTAGCCCCATTTCCGTGCGCTCCACCAGTGTAAGCCCAACCCGAAGTTTGTAATTGTACAATCTCTTCTCTCGTATCGTCAATCTCGATGGTTCCTTCAAGTTCCCAGCGCATGCGGTTTTCGTCGTAGTCTTCGACTAAGTATATCGCCACGAATGAGTCCAATTGTGCTGTAAAAAAATCAGCGGACGGCTCCATTCCTTTCAGTTTTGTTCGTTCAAACTGGGTCAATAAACTTGTAAATTCAATAATCTTCTTATTGACTGAATCCTTGTAAGGCTGATCTGATGGATCAAAGTATCGGTAGTGAATTGTACAGATGGATGAATCTTGCTTGTCCGCACTGTACAAATACTTCACTGCTTTTCCATTTACAGTGGGAGATGCAATCACCTCGTCAACGACAGACTTCGTCGTAGAACAGCTAGTTGCCAACAGTCCAATAATTCCTAAAAAAATAAATCTTCTTTTCATGCAGATACACCAAACGCTAGAGGCAATAAATCCTCCGCAGAGTTGAACACTAAAGTTACACCATTTTGACTTACCAAAATCACTTTATAAGGCGTTTTTTGTCGCATTTCAGTTTCCAGCATCACTTGACGGCATCCTCCGCATGGAGAAAGGATTTTATCCAATGGCAACAAGTCACCTTTTGCTACTATACAAATGGTTTTCACCGTTTCATTCGGGTAATTTGATCCCACATAAAACAAAGCAACCCGTTCTGCGCACAAACCAGATGGATATGCAATATTTTCTTGATTGCTTCCAGTAATAATCTCACCATTGCTCAATAAAACTGCTGCACCTACGTGAAACTTACTATACGGCGCATAGGCTGTGTCGCAGATTTCATACGCTTTAGCAATAAGATCTTTCTCTTTGACTTCCAACTCATTCCAATGTTCGAAGCGTTGATAATTGACTGTGATTTTTTGGTCCATCGTTTACAATTATTCCCAATTGGGGGTATCAAAGAAATGAAAATTAATGCGCATTCACAATGGAAATCAAAAAGACTTGTTTGATAAGGGCAATCTCACTAATTTTGCGCCACAATGAATCAATACAAAAAAGTCGCTTTTTATACCCTCGGGTGCAAACTGAATTTTTCAGAGACTTCAACCATTTCTCGTACTTTTCAAGAGGCAGGCTTTGCGAACGTTGATTTTGATGCAAGTCCAGATGTCTTTGTTATTAACACCTGTTCTGTCACTGAAAATGCGGATAAGAAATGTCGCCAATTGGTGAAGCGTGCGTTGAAATCCAACCCAAATGGTTTTGTAGCAATCATCGGTTGTTTCGCGCAGTTGAAACCGACTGAAATAGCAGAAATTCCTGGAGTTGACATTGTACTTGGCGCAAATGAAAAGTTCAACATCATTGAACACATTGAATCACTGGAGAAAAATGAACAGGCGGTAATTTCCAACACGCACATCAAGGAAACAAAGGAATTTATTCCCGCATTTTCTATGGGTGATCGCACTAGATCGTTTTTAAAAGTTCAAGACGGTTGCGACTACTTCTGTACATTCTGTACAATCCCCCTTGCACGAGGAAAGAGCCGAAATGCAAGTATCGCAAGCACCATCAAAGAAGCAGAGAAAATTGCAGCAACAGACGTAAAGGAAGTTGTTTTGACAGGCGTTAATATTGGTGATTTTGGTCAAAGCGGAGAGGAAAACTTCTTTGGATTGGTAAAAGCATTGGACAAGGTAGAAGGAATTGATCGTTACAGAATCTCTTCCATCGAACCGAATTTACTTTCCGATGAAATTATTTCCTATTGCCTTTCCGAGACTGCTCGATTTGTCCCTCACTTTCATATCCCATTGCAGTCTGGAAGCAACAAGCTACTAAAAGCAATGCGTCGTAAATATGAACGTGAGTTGTTTGCAAATCGCGTCGCTCAAATCAAGTCATTACGTCCAGATGCATGCATCGGAGTCGATGTTATTGTTGGTTTTCCAGGTGAAACGAATGAAGATTTTATGGAAACTGTAGATTTCATCAAGGACTTAGATGTCTCCTACCTTCACGTCTTTACCTATTCTGAACGTGCAAATACTACTGCTATCAAATTAGGCGATCCTGTTCCTATGAACATCCGAAAAGAGCGTAGCAAACAGTTGCACATCCTTTCGGACAAAAAGAAACGCGCATTTTACGAGAAAAATATCGGAAGAAAGGAAATCGTGCTCTTCGAAAATGAAAACAATGATGGGTACATGTTCGGTTTCACTTCCAACTACGTGAAAATTAAAATGCCATTTGACGAAGCGATGACGAACACGTTTCAAAACATTGAAATGACGGAAGTAGACCGAGATGGGTTGATGAAAGCAAGTTTGGTTGAGGCGTATATTCCGTCTATCTGAGCTGACTTAACAGCGCGGGTCATTTCGCGTTTCCCTGGAGGTCCAGGCAGAGATTCTACCACAAAACCGAGAGATTTTAAATCGCGTTTGAACTGACCTTGTGCGCAATATGTTACAAGCACTCCCCCATCCTTCAGTGCGTCATACATCTTTTCCAAAATGTGAATGTGCCACAATTCAGCTTGCGCTCTTGGACCAAAAGCATCGAAGTAAATCAAATCAACACCTTGTTCTGGCTGATAATCTTCCATTTTGCCTGCAATCTTGTGAAGCGAAAAGTACGAGGAAATGGATACTTCCTTTTCCCAATCGGCATCATGCAGCGCATTAAATAGACCTTCATTATCATTCAATAAGGTTGAATAGTTCAGTTGTTCCAAAAGCGCGGTATCGACTGGAAACGCTTCAATCGACTGATAATTGATCTGTATTTGATGCTTTTCGGCAAACTGCGCCGTCAACAGTGCATTAAGTCCTGTTCCAAAACCAAGTTCAAATAGTGTAATTGGATTCTTTCCTAGCTGCGCAAGTCCATGCGCGATAAAAACGTGTTGTGCCTCTTGAATTGCACCATGAGATGAATGATAATGCTCATTTAATTCGGGGATAAAAATGCTACTAGAGCCATCATTTGTTATAATCACCTCATGCTTCATAACCCAAAAGTACATATTAACAAATGTTGAAAACTGATCTTTATATCTTTTTCTGAAATAATTCTTTACAAATTCTTTACTGCAAAATTGATTTCCTATCTTTGGGAGATGGAAAATAGCTCCGATAAAGCAAAAAAAGTAACGTCCAGAGTCCCTAGACCTGCAAGTCCTCAGGGTGATTTTGGAAGAATCCCACCACAAGCAGTTGATTTGGAACAAGCTGTGTTGGGAGCAATGATGCTTGAAAAAAACGCAGTAACAGACACAATTGATATTCTTCAAAGTGAAAGTTTCTACGACCCAAAGCATTATTACATTTTTGCTGCGATTAAGGAGTTGTTTGGAACGTCAAAACCTATTGATATTCTTACAGTTATCGATTTACTGAAGAAAAAAGGTGAATTGGAAGCTGCCGGCGGAACCGTATATATTTCTCAGCTTACAAGTCGTGTTGCATCCACTGCCCACGTTGAATATCATGCCCGTATCATTTCAGAGAAACACATCAAGCGTGAATTGATTCGCATGAGTAATGAAGTGATGAAAGAGGCGTACGATGATACCAATGACGTTTTCGATGTACTGAATAAAGCTGAGGGAGACCTTTTCAAAATTGCAGAAAACAACATGGGAAGATCGGCAGATCTAATGCAAAATGTCGTTCGCGAAGCGATTGAAGAAATTGAGAAGGCTTCTAAAAACAAAGACGGAATCTCTGGTATTCCCACAGGTTTTTATGGATTGGATAAAATCACCGCTGGTTGGCAACGCTCAGATATGATTGTTATAGCAGCGCGACCTGCGATGGGTAAAACCGCATTCGTTTTGTCGATGGCTAGAAATACAGCGGTAGATCATGGAATGGGTGTAGCTATTTTTTCATTGGAGATGTCCTCCGTGCAATTGGTGAAACGTTTGATTGCTTCAGAAACGCGCATAAGTGCTGAAAAATTAAGAAAGGGTGATTTGCGCGACGATGAATTTCAACAGCTGCATACGCGGATTAGTAAATTAGCCACTGCTCCATTGTACATTGATGATACGCCTGGAATTAGCATTTTTGATTTACGTGCTAAGTGCCGTCGTCTAAAAATGCAATACGATATTCAGATGGTCATCATCGATTACCTTCAACTGATGACAGCAGGTGGCGCAAAAGGTGCTGGAAATAGAGAGCAAGAAATCTCGTCAATTTCAAGATCCATTAAAGAGATAGCAAAAGAATTAAATATACCCATTGTTGCACTTTCGCAGTTAAGTCGTTCTGTTGAACAACGTGGTGGAGATAAAAAACCTGTACTTTCCGATTTGAGGGAATCTGGTGCAATTGAGCAAGATGCAGATATCGTTTCCTTTATCTACCGTCCAGAATATTACGGCTTCCTTCAAGATGAAGATGGTAATTCGAATGCAGGTATTGGGGAAATAATCATTGCAAAGCACAGAAATGGTGCGTTGGACAATGTCCGATTGCGCTTCGTTAAAGAATATGCCCGCTTTGACAATTTGGAAGGCTTCAATGATGCTCCAAACTTTCCTTCAGAAGCTCCATTGCCTGCAAACAACGATTTCGATAATCAAGGAACCTATACCATTCCAAGTAAAATGAACGACTTGAACGGCGACAATCTAGATTTTAATCCATCTTCAGGTGGTGATACGCCTTTTTAGGTAAGATTGTTGTAAAGGAATTCTATATGAAAAATTTTATTTGCGTCATAGCAATCTTATTTATTGGCTTTTCTGGGAAATCATCCCAGCTATTGATTCCAATGGATGATTCACAAACGAATCATTTAAAAGCATACGGGATTGCTTATTATCTTCTAGAAAATGACATCGTGATTGAATGGCTTCTCAATTATCGCGGAGGTTCGTTTTTGACACCTCATCTTTTATCCATCGAAGAAGAACTGATTGTTAGGGGGATTCGTTACGAAATTTTAGCAGACGGACAAGCTAACGCTATTCGCACCCAAATTGGAAGTCCAGAACAAAACATGGAAATCGTCCAGCTGGAAACAGCACCAAAAATAGCAGTGTACACACCAGGTGGAAAACAACCTTGGGACGATGCTGTAACGCTGGTGCTTGAATATGCTGAAATCCCTTACGAAAAAATATACGACTCTGCCATTATTAATGGAATGTTGCCGCAATACGACTGGCTGCATTTACATCATGAGGATTTCACTGGACAATACGGAAAATTCTATGCTGCATTTGGCTCCTATCCGTGGTATAAGCAACAGGTCGCGGATTTAGAAGCATCTGCAAGTGCACTTGGATTTAACAAAGTCTCAGAACTCAAACTTGCGGTTGCCAACAACATTAAGAATTTTGTCATCGGTGGTGGTTTTCTCTTTACGATGTGCAGTGGTACGGACAGTTTTGATATCGCTCTGGCAGCGCATGAAACTGATATTTGCGAAGCAATTTTCGACCACGATCCCGCCGACAGGGATGCCCAAGAAAAATTGGACTTTGACAATACATTCGCCTTTGAAAATTTCACCCTGTCGAGAGATCCATTGGAATATGAATATTCAGACATTGACGGAACGAATCTGCACAAACGCAACGAAAATCTCGACAAATTCACGCTTTTTGAGTTCTCCGCAAAATGGGATATCGTTCCAACAATGCTTACCCAATGTCACACAGACATTATCAGTGGTTTTATGGGACAAACGACCGATTTTAAAAAGGACTTAATCAAATCCAACGTGCTGATTATGGGAGAGGACGAATCCATTGGAACTGCGCGCTACATTCACGGAGAATTGGGACAAGGCACATGGACGTTTTACGGTGGACACGACCCAGAAGATTATGAACATCGTGTGGGAGATCCTCCAACAGATCTAAATTTACATCCAAACTCTCCTGGATATCGATTAATCTTGAATAATATTCTCTTTCCTGCGGCAAAAAAGAAGAAAAGAAAAACTTAGGTCGTTCCTAAAGTCAATTCAGCGAATATCTCTGAAAAACTTACCGCAGCTTTTTAAAATAGACTACGGCCGCTTCTTCATCGTACACCAACTCAAATGAATTGTTGAAGAATTTATTAATGGTTTCAATATTTACCAACACATCTTCTTCCCAATTTCCCACTGTTGTGCCTGGATGTGGATTGGTGACTACCCAAATATCTTCAACACTACAATTGGATATTGCTTCCATCGAGGGCACTGTCTTCCATTTAATCTCCATCGTTTGCTTTGAGGGAGAGCGTTTAGAAACAGTGGCAATATAAACGATTTCAGTTTCTCCTATTTTCGACCCTGCCTTATTCTGAGTTCTACTCTCAAAGACTTCAGTTGAATCCTTAACAGCATAACCGTTATAACTTGGCTCTTGTTTTTCGATGATTTTATAATTTTCAGAAAGAATATGCACCGCCTGCTCAATGTCATTTGGTCTCATGTGAATCTGATCATTTATGATATAAATTACGTTCGAATTTAACGACGGTGGAACTTCATTTTTTTCAATCGCATTTTTAACTAAAAATTCATTGGTGCTGAAAATATAATTTTTGCCATTTTCTTCAATCGCAAAAGTGACATTTTGATAATCACTGCTGCAACCTTTCGTAAAGAAAAATATTGGCATCACAGCCAACAAGACAAAAGACATTACGGCAATGAGCGGTCGTCTTTTTGCTTTAACTTTGATTTCTGGTTTTAAACTATCTTTCGATGAAGTATCTAAGTTCTCAACCTCATGTGCTGAACCTCCTTGATAGTATTTATTCGATGATTGCTTTTTGACTATATTACGCAATATAATCGCTGAGAGTATTGAAGACCCAATTATTACAATAATTAAAGTAGTAGACATTTTAAAAATATTTTAATTGAACAAATATATACTTAAAGGACTGGACTAGCAACTCTTAGTTAAACTGTTAAATCATAAAACAAAATTACTCTTAACCTATAGCATGCCAATATTGTTAATAATAAATTCACGATGAAGTAATTGAAATGTTTTTATTTCAACATGAAATGATTATATTTATCCACTAAACTTTAAACTAGATAAAACTATGAAAACAAGAATCTCTCTATTCTTGTCCCTTTTTCTATTGAGCTTTTTCAATAGTATTGGGCAAATCACCAATTTAGGTCAACCTAAATCCTGGTCGGTCAAAACAGGTTTAGCACCTGTCACTGCACTTAACATGCCATCTTTTAATAAAGAGAGCTACCGTGTAGAAGACTCCGTTAATGATGCGTCAAAAATTGGTCCTTGGCGCTTTGGTCACAAGCATCAGGTGAACTATAGCCTGAATAATTCAGGATCTTGGACCACACTTCCAAATGGAGATCGAATTTGGCAACTACATGTAAAGTCTAAGAATGCCATCAGTCTGAACTTCATCTTTCAAGACATGTTTTTACCGGATGGAGCGACCATTTACATTCACAAACCAGATCATTCAGGTTATTTGGGAGCATACACTTCCATCAATAACAACGATGAGAAAATACTAGGTACTGATCTAATTTCGGGTGAGCAAGCTATTATTGAATATTATGAGCCATATGCCGTAACTGGACAAGGAACCCTAATTGTTACTGACATTGTTCATGGTTACAGAGATGTGTCCATTCATGAAAACGAAGTCATGAAAGCACTTAATGATTCTGGAGATTGTAACCGAGACGTACGCTGTTTAACAGATCCTGAACCACTATGGGTGAACGAATCTCACTCAGTTGCAATGATCGTTGTAAATGGAAATGGTTCTTGTACGGGTACTTTGGTTAATAATACTGCACAAGACGGTACACCTTACTTTCTTACCGCAAATCACTGCCTTGGCAATCCTGCGACTTGGGCATTCCGTTTTCACTGGATTTCACCAAACCCGGTATGTGCTACAACTGCCAATTCTACAAATACACCAAGCCCTACGGCATTTCAAACAGCAAATGGTGCAATATTGCGAGCATCAAATGCTGGTTCTGACTTTGCTTTAGTAGAGATAACGAATTTAACTTTAGCTACAGCCCAAACATGGGGATTGTTCTACGCTGGCTGGGACCATACAGGAGATCCAGTTCCATCTGCAATTAGTATTCATCACCCTAGTGGAGATATTATGAAATATGCACGTGAAAACAATGCCTTAACGCAAGTGGTTTCAGGTGGTGCTCAATGCTGGAATATAGCTAACTGGGATGAAGGTGTCACTGAACCTGGTTCTTCTGGATCTGGACTATGGGACATGAATCACAGATTGATTGGACAATTGTACGGTGGCGCAGCTGCTTGTCAAGGTACCAACGACAATAACCAGTATGATGTTTATGGTCGCTTTGATGTTTCTTGGGACGGTGCAAGTGCAGCAACGCGTCTTAGAGATTGGCTGGATCCATCGTCGACTACAACAGGAACACTTGATGGGTGGGATCCGAATCAGCCAACCGTAGCCTTGGATGCTAGTATTCAAGGAATCAATTCTCCTACTGGCATTCTTTGTTCAACGGGAGACTTCACTCCAGAGGTCGTTTTAAGAAACGTAGGGAGTACAACATTAACAAGTGTAGATATTGACTATTCAATTGACGGTGGCGCTGTATCAACCTATTCTTGGACAGGATCATTGACGACAAATAGTACTGAAATCATTACTCTTCCAGCTCAATCTACGACAAACGGCGCACACACTTTTGAAGCAACGACTGTTGATCCGAATGGGGGAACAGATGAAAATCTTGCAAATGATGAACTGGTGCAAAACTTTGATGTGAATCTTACAGGGCAATTAATTGACTTTGTATTGGTGATAGACTGCTACGGATCTGAAGTTGAGTGGACCGTTGAAGACGGCTCTACAACTATTGTTCAACAAGGAGGTCCTTATACAGACGTAGCAGGTGGTGAAACAGTTACGGAAGAATGGTGTTTGAATACCGAATGTTATACATTTACTATTACCGATACTTATGGCGATGGAATGTATGGTTCACAATGGGGTGGATGTTCAGTTGATGGAACATATACAATCTCGCAAGGTGGTACCACTCTAGCGGAAATTATAGCTGCTAATTCTGATTACGGTGATGAAGAAGTGAACCCTTTCTGTGTTGCATCTTCGGTTACGGCAGATTTTGAAGGTGACTTAACTAGCATATGTGCTGGTGAATCTGTGAACTTCACTGATTTATCACTGGGATCAATTAATGATTGGGACTGGACATTCGAGGGAGGAACACCAGGCACGAGCACTGATGAAAACCCTTCGGTAAGTTACGCAGTTGCTGGAACCTACGATGTAACACTGACAGTAAGTGATGGTACCGATAATGCAACAGTTACTTTTACAGATTATATTACTGTAAATGCATTACCAGCGATTCCTACGATTATGCCAAGCGGGCCTACTTCAATTTGCGATGGAAGTTCGGTGAATTTGACCTCTTCATATCCTGCAGGAAACGAATGGTCTACAGCAGAAACATCTGATATGATATCGGTAAGCACAACAGGCGGATACTTTGTTACTTACACCGATGGAAACGGATGTTCTTCTACATCCGCTACCACAAATGTTACAGTCAATCCAATTCCATCAATTTCAATTGGAACGGTAAACAACCCTACAGTTTGTTCAACCGCAACTGGAGACATTGAAATAACAGGAGGAGGAACGGGAGTTGTTAACTGGTCAGGAACTTCCTCTGGAAATTCTGGAAGTATTTCTCTTCCTTTTACCATTTCAAATTTGACCGCTGGGACATACAATATTACTTTTACGAGTGATGATGGCTGTACGTCAGGAAATGTGAATCAAACATTGAGTGATCCTACTCCACCGACTACTCCAACTATTTCAGCAGACGGTCCAATTACTTTTTGCGCAGGAGGATCGGTAAATTTAACATCTTCTGAAGCGTCTGGAAATACGTGGTCGACAAGTGCAACCACGAATTCAATCAACGTAACGACGTCTGGAACATTTTCAGTGACTTACACTGATGGTTCTGGTTGTTCTGCTAGCTCTACACCAATTGTGGTAACAGTTAACGCAAATCCAGCTGCACCGACGATTACACCTTCTGGTGCAACAACATTTTGCGATGGAGATGGCATTACACTTACATCTTCACAAGCATCAGGAAATCTTTGGTCGACTGGTGCAACATCTAACGCAATTGTTGTGAGCACTGCTGACAGTTATACTGTGACTTATACAGATGGTAACGGTTGTTCAGCTACATCGTCTACAACGGTAGTAACCGTAAATGCGACACCAACAGTTACAATGACTCCACTAGGAACAGTTTGTGAAAACCACAATCCGTCAGTATTAAGCGGAGGTTCGCCAGCAGGAGGAATATATTCCGGTAATGGCGTTTCAGCAGGAAACTTTGATCCTGGAGCAGCAGGTGTCGGAACGCATACTATTACCTACACATACATTGATGGAAACGGGTGTGAAGGTATGGCTACAGAAGATATTACTGTTGACGGATGTGCTTCAATTGAAGAAAATCAATTGACAGGAGTTAGTGTTTATCCAAATCCAACGGACAATAAACTGTTCATTAAGTTCAATGGGGATTTCAACTTTGAGATTCTTGATACACGTGGACGAGTAATTGAAAATGGAAGTGGTAGCGATGTAACCGAATTGAATACCACAGATTACAATGCTGGTGTTTACTTTATCCAAGTGACTTCTGAGAGTTTGAACACGATTGTAAGGATCGTTAAAAACTAAGAACAACAAACAATAATTTGAGGTTAAAAGGCTTCCCAAAAATGGGAAGCCTTTTTTCTTGAATATCTGAATCAAAGACTACTGCTTAATTAACTTCTTAGTTACCAATTGAGCCTCTGAATGAAAAGTAATAAAATAAGTTCCTGCTTCCAATGATCGAAGGTTGATCCTTGTTCCATTCAGTACACTTTCTTCGCTAAGCACTATCTTTCCATGAAGGTCTGTAATCGAGACATTGAAGTGCAGAGTTTCATCCATGCTTAGCATTATAAAATCCTTTGAGGGATTAGGATTGAGGTGAACATCAACACTCGAATGGTCAGTCAGACCGAGGCTACTTGAAAAATCGATGCATTCAGAAGTTTCCTGGCATCCGTTTACGGTAATCTGAACAGCATAGCTACCATTTGAAGGTGGAGTAAACACCTGATTTGTTTCGTTTGGTATGTAGGCATTACCATTGGTACAATCTAACCATTGATAGGCGCTTGCTCCATTTTCATTAGAAGAAAGTTCTAGCGCTGTTTCCGTAATTGTTGTGTTGATGGTAGGAATACTAATATTACAGATTTGGGAATTCGTCACTCGCGACGAACTGGACAAGGAATCTTGAAAAACAGAAAAAGCACTACATTCATTTTTCAGTGTATAGTCAAGCCATAAATTAACAAAATCATTGGTTACGTCTTGTTGTTCTGCCCTTGAAATTGATATACCATTTGAGGATGTTGCCTCTCCAAAATCGCATGCGAAATTAGTGTTGGCAAAATAACAATGTGCTCCACCGATTATATTTAAAATTGTTTTACAAGAAGATGCCAGTGCATTGTACATTGGAATGTGATGATCAATCGCTGGGGTAACTCCATCCTGAACCCCAGAAAGTATGAGCGAAGGAACCGAAACCTCCGCCGCAGAAGCAATAGAAGAAACACCATTTGTGGATGATTCTGCTGGAGCTAATCCGATGAGGGTCTTTAAATTTGTGTTTCCATTAGAGCATAGTGAATCTGCTGCTAAAAATGCCGCTCCTCCGCCCATAGAATGTCCCATTAAAGCAGTTTCAGAAGCGACAGCATTGTAAATGGAAGAACTGCCAAGTGCGCCTTCAAGCTGTATTTCTCCGACTAAAAATTGCAAATCCCACCCAAACTCTTGATGATTTGTCGAGGCGATATTGCCTTCTGTTCGAGGAAATACCATGATGTAACCGCGAGGAACAAACTCTTCCCATAAATTCTCATAGGCATCCCAGGCCATAACAAACCCATGGCCGAATATGATTACAGGAAATTCACCCATTGCAACAGGTGTATTGTCGCCTGCAACTGTTGCCGGATAATAAACTTCTGTGAGAATATTTCGATTGTTTCTAGACGCATCCACAAAGGTTTTTGTAAAATGTCCAATCGAATGTTGTGCAAAAGCACCTGTCACCAAAAAAGTGATTACTGTAAGAAATAAGGTTTTCATAGTTTAGTTTTTATTGTTATTGTTGATTACTCCATATAGTAGTAGGTTTCTGAATTTTTCAATTTCCTGTTCTGGTATGATTATTTGATCAGTCACATACATTTGAACCTCTAAACCCTTGATCGTATTGACCAACATTTTTGCCGAGTATTCGATATCCGCGATTTCTGCTTTTTTTGTTGCACTTATTTCTTCTAGAATAGCTGTGACATACGCAATTTCTCTATTGTCTGATTCTGTTCTATTGGCTTCTACTATTGGCATAAGCTCAAAGAAATCCCGCTTTAAAAAGCTGTATCGATGCGAGAGTTGCTGCATTAGCTTCATACGCGTTTCAACATATACCTCGAGCTTTTGAATGGGCTCAGGTACCACTTCCATCGCAGTGAATAACTTCCGATTAAATGTTTCAGCTTCCGTTTGCACGAGTTGCGCAAAAATCTCCTCCTTTCCACTGAAATAGTAATAGATGGCTGTTTTAACTTTCCCGACGGATTTAGCAATATCTGTCAATGTGGTCTTTTGATAACCATACTGCTCGAATAACTCACGTGATTTCGATAAAATTTTTGTTTTGTTTGAAGACATATATTTTGAACAATTAAACAATTTGTTCAAAAGTAGATTTTATTTTGCTAGCAATTGGATATTATTTATGAAATGTGATGAACTAAACAAGATTGATTCAGCATGTTAATTTATCGTAGAACCTGTCTGTCAGCACAAAAAAAGCCATCCGTCTGAGACGAATGGCTTTCACCTAGTATATATTAGAAGCTAATTAAACATCAATTTTGGCATATTTAGCATTCTTCTCAATAAATTCACGTCTCGGTGGAACCTCATCTCCCATTAACATAGAAAACACTTGGTCACACTCTGCTGCGTTATCAATAGTAACTTGACGTAATGTACGCGATTCAGGGTTCATCGTTGTTTCCCACAGTTGCTCTGCGTTCATCTCTCCAAGACCTTTGTAACGTTGTACACCTACAGAAGATTCTGGTCCCGATCCTTTAAATTGCTGAACTAGGACATCACGCTGCGTGTCATTCCAAGCATAATCAGACTTAGCACCTTTCTTCACCTGATAAAGTGGAGGCGTTGCAATATAGATGTAGCCATGTTCAATCATTTCCTTCATGTAACGGAAAAAGAACGTTAAAATAAGCGTCTCAATGTGAGAGCCATCGACATCGGCATCACACATGATAATCACTTTATGGTACCTCAATTTTTCAATATTCAACGCTTTTGAATCTTCTTCTGTTCCAACGCGCACACCTAAGGCTGTATAGATATTTTTTATCTCTTCGTTTTCAAAAATTTTGTGGTGCATTGCTTTCTCAACGTTCAGAATCTTTCCTCTAAGTGGCATAATCGCCTGGAAATGTCTATCCCTACCCTGCTTAGCTGTTCCACCCGCAGAATCACCCTCTACCAAGTACACTTCGCATTCTGCTGGATCTTTTGATGAGCAATCGGCAAGTTTTCCTGGAAGTCCGCTTCCACTTAAAACGCTTTTACGTTGCACCATCTCTCGAGCTTTACGCGCCGCCTGACGTGCTTTCGCTGCAAGAATTACCTTTTGAACAATAATTCTAGCGTCATTTGGATGCTCCTCTAAGTAAATCGTTAGCATTTCGGAGACACCTTGACTCACTGGCGCAGTGACTTCTCTGTTTCCTAGTTTCGTTTTGGTTTGTCCCTCAAATTGCGGCTCTTGAACTTTTACCGAAACCACAGCTGTAAGCCCTTCTCGGAAATCATCTCCTTCTATTTCCACCTTTTCTTTAGCAAGCATGCCAGAATCAGTCGCATACTTCTTAAGCGTATTTGTCAAACCACGTCTAAAACCAGACAAGTGTGTTCCACCCTCATGTGTATTGATGTTATTTACATACGCTAAAATATTTTCAGAGTAAGATGTGTTATACGTCAACGCAACTTCAACAGGAATTCCATCTTTTTCTCCTTCAAAATAAATTACTTCAGAAATTAATCCCTCACGATTTCGATCAAGGTATGCTGCAAACTCCTTCAGTCCACCTTCTGAATGAAACGTTTCAGTTGGATAATTCCCATCTTCATCAGCATGACGCGAATCCTTCAATGTGATTGTAATTCCCTTATTCAAAAAGGCCAACTCACGCATTCTCGCCGCTAGCGTATCGTAATTATAAACTGTATTCTCAAAAATCGTGGCATCAGGCGTGAACGTTACTTCTGTACCTGTTCTATCCGTCGTTCCTATTTCCTTTACATCGTAAAGCGGTTTACCAATGTTGTATTCTTGCTGGTGAATCTTTCCATCTCTATAAACGATTGCCGATAAATGAGACGATAATGCATTCACACAAGAAACCCCTACACCGTGCAATCCACCAGAAACTTTGTACGAATCTTTGTCAAATTTACCTCCGGCGTGCAACACAGTCATTACAACCTCGAGGGCCGATTTTTTCTCTTTTGTGTGCATGGCAGTTGGAATCCCTCGACCGTTATCTACAACGGTGATGGAATTGTCTTCGTTCATTATGACATCAATCCTGTCACAATGCCCCGCCAAGGCCTCATCAATCGAGTTATCAACTACCTCATATACCAAGTGATGGAGCCCTTTAGTTCCAATATCACCAATGTACATGGCTGGACGTTTTCTAACTGCTTCTAACCCTTCTAATACCTGAATATTATCCGCAGCGTAATCTTCTCTTTTGTTTTCTTCACTCATAATTTATAACTCAAAATAGGATTATAACCCTTGATTTCAATAACACACAAAAATAGCGAACACAACTGTGAATTGACAGCGGTTTTAACAAAAGAATCGCTAACTTATCAACAATAAAATGAAGTAATTGTTAATTAAATTCACGGCTTCTTAAAAACGACTATTTTGTGGTTTAGAATTTGCCTCAAATTGAAAAAAAGTACCGTTCTTGGAACATTATTTGATTCGTTACGAATAAACAACTATGAAGTACTCAATTTTTGTTTTTCTTTTTGCATTGATCACATCAATCAGTTTTTCCCAAAATTCGTTGAAGGGAACTTGGTTGGGTATACAGCAGCAGGCGGGACAACCCATTGAAAAAAGTACCCTACTCTATCTAAACATCCCAAGTGAAGGTGACTTCGAGGGACACACAAGAGAGGAAATCTACGACACGGATAATTTCGCGGTGAAGAGGATAAAAGGGAACTATCAAAACGCGACGGTATCTTTTGAGCAAATTGTGATTCAAAAAAGCAAGCAGTCTGGGAGGATAAAATGGTGTCGATTCAAAGCAGACCTAGCATACAATGAAGAAACTGGTTATCTAGAAGGTAAATACATAAGCACCGACTGTAAACGAGTCATTGGAACGATAAAGCTATATCAGATGGATTACGCGTTTTCGGAGGATGATCAAACAACCATCAGTCAACTTTGGTTTTCACAACTGCAAAAAGACCTTCAAGAGGGACTAAATGCTCCAGTAATTCGTAAAAAAGAGCGCGAAAACTTTGTGTTTGAACCGGTTTATTTTGACTATGACGAAGCAACCCTCCGTTCGGAACATTTTGACTTTCTCAATCGAATGATCAAAGTAATCAAAGGACATTCCGATCTACGAGTGATGGTCACAGGACACACTGACTCTGATGGTTCTGACGCATACAATGATGATTTATCAAAAAGGAGAGCAGAAGCAATTATCGACTATTTCGTCAATAAAGGAGTTAATAAGAACCGTCTTGTGTTCGATTTTAAAGGTGAAAAAGAACCTATTGACTCAAACAGTACACCCGAGGGTAAACAACGCAACAGACGCGTTGATTTTCAGTTTATATAGACTTCTATAATCTTATAGGAGCTAGACTTTACCAAGCAAGCTACTTTTCAATCCTTTATCCGCTGGGGTTGTACCCAACCAGATTGAAAACAAGGCCTTCTTAAATTCAAGCCCTTTCATCGTTCCTATGTTTTGGTCATTCTTAACAACGATCACTCCTTTCCCAGGAACATACTCAATGTGAATTTTATCACCCACCTTGAACTCGCTTTTAAAGAACCCCATGAAATCAGCAATTTGGTCAGCAGTTGCTTTTCCATGACTCGCCTTTCCAAAACCTTCCTTTACCGTTTCAACAAATTTGTCACGCGTTACCTTACTCGATACTATTTCTATATGAATTGCAGTTTCAGCATCATCATTAATAATCTTATTCGCGTCCATCGAAGGTCGAGGCAAATAAAGTGCCGCTACATATAAATCGAAGGTATACTTTTCACGCAAACCAGATCCGTTGTAAATCAACATTTTATCATTAACGGTTGTTTTAGCAGGAAAAGTAATTCCCGCAACTGTTCTTTTTTGTGCATAAGCTGAAGTAGCTCCAACACCTAATAATAAAAATAATACTACTGCAAACTGTTTCATCTAATTTGTTTTTTCTATTTTAGCAAACAACTAAATTACAAATAAATACGAAATAAAATGAGAACAATCTATTTTTCTTTTGCTTTATTGACTGTAACTCTAGTGTCATGTTCAGACCCAAATGAGTGGAATGAAGAGCGCAAACAAATTGTTAAGGACAAATGCGACAGTGAGTTATTTGACTGTGATTGTTTTCTCAAATCTACCATGGAATCATTTCCAAAAGCTCAAGACTACAACACAACGTTAGAAAACGAGAGCAAAAATCAAGAAAAAGTAGATGCCTACTGGGATAAAATCTACGAGGAGTGCATGCAATAGAAACCTAGTTTCACTAACAAGCATTTCCTTTTCAGTGCATTGCTAAAAAATTATTCAGCAGTTGTTTTCCACTCGGTGTCATAACTGATTCCGGATGAAATTGAACGCCCAGCATTTTAACGGACCAATTTTGAATCGCCATTACAACTCCACTCTTGGAAGTTGCAATCACCTCATAGTCTCCATCGGCATTCACTGACCATGAATGGTACAATCCCACTTCAATTTCACGCTCCATGTCCTTAAAAAGAAGTACATCTTCCAATTCAACACTTTCCATTACTCCATGCTTCACGTTAGTTTGATTGTATAAACTTCCACCTAAATATTCAGCAATTCCCTGCATCCCCAAACAAACTCCTAAAATGGGGATCCTGCCCTGTGTCGCCTGAATGAGCTCCATCATTTTTCCAGCATGTTGCGGCAAACCCGGTCCTGGAGAAAGCACGATGTGTGTATAGTTCAATAACTCGCCATTAAACGCATCATTTCGCACCGTGCTGACCTCCGCATCTATACCTAGAAGCAGGTGTTCAAGATTGTACGTGAATGAATCATAATTGTCAAGAAGTAATACCCGCTTCAAAAAACTCAATTTATTTTGTGTAAACTTGTACAAAATTAGTAAAATAGTGCGATGAAGAAAGTGATTCAGATTCCAGGTGCTCCGGCTCCAATTGGCCCATACAGTCAAGCGGTATTGGTGTCAAATACACTATATATCTCAGGACAAATCCCAGTAGATCCAGCGACAGGAAATTTAGTCCAAGATTCTATCGAAAGCTCCACCCACCAAGTATTAAAGAACATCCAATCGCTTTTAAACGCAGCGAATATGACCTTGGAGAATGTGGTGAAATGCAGTATCTTCTTAAAGGACTTGAACAACTTTACTGTTGTCAACGAAGTATATGGCAGCTATTTTAATTCATTGCCACCTGCACGTGAAACCGTTCAGGTAAGCCGATTACCTCTCGATGTGGAGATTGAAATTTCGTGTATCGCCGTTCAATAAAATTTGAAAAGAGAATTCACATATCAACTTAGCATTATCATCGTAAATTACAACGTTGAGTACTTTTTGGATCAATGCTTGGATTCGGTGAAGAAGGCCATTGCACCCATCAAAGCTGAAGTAATTATTGTAGATAATTGTTCAGTAGATGGCTCGATTGAAATGCTGAAAACTAAATACAGCGAATTCAAACTGATTGAAAATAAGATCAATAGTGGTTTTTCCAAAGCAAATAATCAAGCCATAAAGAAAGCACAAGGTGAATACGTGCTCTTACTGAATCCAGATACAATCGTTGAAGAAGACACCTTCTCTAAAGTCATTGATTTTATGGATAGAACACCAGATTGTGGTGGATTGGGAGTACATATGATTGATGGAAAGGGATGTTTTCTACCAGAATCAAAAAGAGGTCTACCTACCCCGATGGTAGCGTTCTATAAAATATTCGGATTTTCTAAAATATTCCCTCAATCAAAACGATTTGGACAATATCATTTAGGTCATTTGCCGGAATTTGAAACCAACAAAATAGATATCCTTAGTGGTGCCTTTATGTTCCTTCGAATGGAAACGCTGGATAAAGTAGGCTTGCTCGATGAAGATTTTTTCATGTACGGAGAGGACATTGATTTATCTTACCGTATTACACTTGGTGGCTATTCAAATTATTATTTTCCCGAAACGAGTATCATCCATTATAAAGGAGAAAGCACGAAGAAAAGTTCCGTCAATTATGTCTTTGTTTTTTACCGAGCGATGGTCATTTTTGCGAAAAAGCACTTTTCAGGGAACAATGCACAGCTGTACTCTCTATTAATCAATGCTGCTATATACATTAGAGCTTCACTCGCATTAATGGTTCGTTTTGTTAAGCAGTCATTTCTTCCTGCGATTGATTTTGTATACATTGTGTTCGGATTGTACGCCCTTACTAATTACTGGCAGATTTCACAAATTGAATTTCCAGAAGATTTAATTAAATACTCCATTCCCCTTTACGCTGCCACATGGTTGATTACCAGTGTTTTTAACGGCGGATACGACGTTCCAATCAAGTTATTTAAACTATTAAAAGGCGTTTTCTGGGGAACGGTGTTTATACTTTTGGCCTATGCGGTACTTCCAAAATCACTTCAATTTTCACGACTGTTTATTTTTGTCGGTGCAGCCTGGGTATTTGGTTACTACGTCATTTCTAGAATCTTCCTCCATTTTTCAATCGGAAAACGATTTAACTTAAAAGTTCGAAACAAAAAGAAATTTGCCGTTGTCGGAAGCAAAGCAGAATTTCAACGTGTCACAGATCTACTGAAACAAACCAACGACCAAATTGAACAAGTCTTTACAATGTCAACAGAGCAATTGGACAATCAGGTGGATTGTGACGAACTAGTATTCTGTTCAAAAGACATTAGCTACGAGGAGATTGTACGCCACATGAAAAAACTACAACAACAGCATTTCGACTTTAAAATCGCTCCAGCAAACGCCATGCACATCATAGGAAGCAACTCAATTGAGACGGCCGGTGATCTTTATATTTTAAATTTAAATACGCTTGTATCCAAGGAGAATAAGCGAAAAAAACGTCTTTTTGATGTTCTTTTTTCTGGATTATTACTGCTTTCCTCGCCCATTTCAATTTTTTCTTTTTCTCACAAGAAAAAATACGTAACAAATCTCGCCGCAATTTTCATCGGAAAAAAATCATTTATCGGCTTCTCTGATGAAGTCATTCAAAGGGATGTGCGACTTCCAAAGATTAAAGAAGGGATTCTGTCACCAAGCGATGGTGTTGCAATCGACCTACAATCGATTCACGAAAAACTCAACCTTCTATATGCCCGTGATTACTCTATGCGTAAGGACTTTTCCATCATTCTCAATTCTTGGAGAAAGCTCGATCAGTAATTCATTGCTTGACAATGTTGAAAAAAACGAAATTTCAGTTATTTTTGTACGCAGAATAAAGTCTTTAGAATAAAAATATGTCACAAATTGAAATAAGACTCCCGAAAATGGGAGAAAGTGTAACGGAAGCAACAATTACGAACTGGTTAAAGAACGTAGGTGATACTGTTGGAATGGATGAACCATTGGTAGAAGTGGCCACTGACAAAGTTGACAATGAGCTACCGTCAGAAGCAGAAGGAGTTCTTATTCAACGCCTTTTTGAAGTGGACGATGTCGTTCAAGTTGGCGATGTTATTGCTATTATTTCTACGGACGGAAGTTCGGCACCAATAGAGAAAGAAGCTCCATCGGCAAAAATTGAAACTGAGATTAAAGAAGCCATTGCTTCTGTTCAACCGAATTCAACCGCACCTCAAATCACCTTAGAAAAAAATGGTGTTTCAGGAAGATTTTATTCACCTTTAGTGCGTAGCATTGCTGAAAAAGAAGGTGTTACTATTCACCAATTAGATACCATCAACGGCACAGGTCAAGGTGAACGCGTTACAAAGAAAGACATTCTTTCCTTCATTGAAAGTGGCGGAGCATCACAAGCAACAGTCACAACAGCACCTGCTGCTCAGCAAGCTGCTAAAACTGCGCCAGCATCCAACAATACTGTTCAAGCAGGTGGAGGATTTTTAGCAAATATCAAAGAACCAGTTGTTACTGTTGGTCCTAACGATGAAATCATTGAAATGGACCGCATGAGAAAACTCATCGCTGACCACATGGTGATGTCAACACATGTCGCTCCGCACGTTACCAGCTACGTCGAAGCAGATGTTACAAAAATTGTCAACTGGAGAAATAAAGTCAAAAAATCATATGCAGATAGAGAAGGGGAAAACATAACGTTTACGCCTATTTTCATGGAAGCAATTGTGAAAGCTATTAAAGATTTCCCGATGGTTAACATTTCTGTCTCTGGAACTCAAATAATTAAACGCAACGATATCAACATTGGAATGGCAACAGCGCTTCCTTCTGGAAACTTAATTGTGCCAGTCATTAAAAATGCTGACCGCTTGAACCTAACTGGATTAACAAAAGCCGTTAATCAAATGGCAAATAATGCACGTAACAATGCATTAAAACCTGAAGATATTCAAGGAGGAACCTATACAATTACGAATGTAGGTACATTTGGAAATGTGATGGGAACCCCAATTATCAATCAACCACAAGTAGCCATCTTGGCGCTTGGTGCAATCCGTAAAGTTCCTGCTGTTATTGAGACACCAGACGGTGACTTCATTGGCATCAGACACAAAATGTTTTTATCACACTCATACGACCACCGTGTTGTAGATGGTGCGTTAGGAGGAATGTTTGTGAAACGTGTTGCTGATTACCTAGAACAATTTGACGAAAAACGTGAAATTTAACTTTGCACTACAGTTATTAAAACATTAACTATGAGAAATATACACGTACTACTAACAACATTGATTCTTTCGTTTGGCGCAATGTCCCAAATGACGATTGATGAGTTAAGATCCTTTGTAAGGACGGCTTCGGAACAAGAAATGTTGATCGAATGCTCAAGTATGACGCAGGAATATTATTATTATAATGCTGAAATTATAATTGACAAATTGCTCACAATTCAACCAGCAAGTGCCAATTATAATTACCGCAAGGGATATTTAATTCTCAATTCACGCTTGGATCATGCAGCTGCTATTCCTTATTTGGAAAAAGCAATCACCGATATCAACAAGAACTTTGATAGTTACTCAACGCGTGAAAGAAGTGCTCCACCGGATGCAATCTATCATTTGGCTGCATGTTATCATTTAGATGAACAACTGGAGAAAGCAAAAGAACATTACGCTCTATTTATTGCCAGCAGTGCAAAAAAATCAGAATTGATTGCGGTTGCAGAAATGAACATTAAACAATGTGATGTTGCTCAGCATGAAATGAACAACCCTAAAGAGGTGAAGGTGAATAATCTTGGGAAAAATGTGAATACCAGCATGGCCGAATATGCTCCGGCTGTTTCGCTCGATGGTGGATCAATTTACTTTACTTCACGAAGACCGTGGGAAGATGGTAGTACCGAACAATTTAGAGATCCTAAGTTGTACAACTACCCTGAAGATGTTTATGTGAGCTACTTGGACGAGAACAACCAATGGATTGCACCTGAAAAACTAGGATTTTGCGATGGTGAATTGAATGAGGCTACGATTTCAGTAAGTGGAGACGAAAAGCGCATCTACATCTATCAAGATTATTCAGGTGGTGGTGACATTTACTACTCGGATTTCTCGAACAATGAATTTGAACAGCTTAGCGCATTAAAGCATGAAGCGGTCAATACAGATTATTGGGAAACACACTGTACCGTGACTCCAGACGGAGAAAACATGTATTTCGTTTCAGATAGACCAGGTGGTTACGGAGGAAGAGACATCTACAGAATCGTAAAATTGCCGAATGGAGAATGGAGTAAAGCACAAAATCTTGGACCAGAAATCAACACACCCTACGACGAGGATGCTCCTTTTATTGCTGTTGACAATAAAACGCTATATTTTTCGAGCAACGGAGACAAGAGTATGGGAGGCTTTGATGTATTCGTGACTTTCAGAGACGAAATGAATGCATGGTCAACACCACTCAATATGGGCTACCCAATTAATTCAACAGGGAGTGATATTTTTTACACCACGACATTCGATGGAACGAGAGGTTATCTTTCTTCATTTAGAAAAGGTGGTTTCGGTGAAAAAGACATTTATGAAATCCAAAGTGATTACTTAGGAAGTACAGCTGTTAGTGCGGTGCGAGGACGCATTATGACGACTGACGGATCCCCAATTCCAGATAACCTCACTGTGCGCATTGAATGCTTGAATTGCTCGGTAGGAGATGAAATGGAGTTATTCCCTCGTATGAAAAACGGTACTTATTTCTCAGTTCTTTCAAGATGTAAGGAATATGCTGTTCACTTCATGGACGGAGACCAAGTACTTAAGAGTATGAGTGTTGTCACTAAGTGTAACGCCGAAAGCGAAGAAGTAAAAAGAGACTATATCATTGGACGCTATACCCTTGCTGGTACGGTTAAGAACAAAGAAACATCGGCGCCAGTAGCCAATGCAAATGTTGAAATCATCGATGCAACAAGTCAAGAAACGTTGGCAACATTGACAACAGATATCAATGGTAGCTTTACTTCGACAATTCTGGACGATCGTGAATTTGAGGATGAACTTAGTTTAACAGTAAAAGTAGGTGCAAAAGATTACTTAGCGCAGACCAATATGGAGTCGATTGTGCTTGGCATGGAATCCAACATTGAGTTGAACTATAAATTGAAACAAATTGAAGTTGGAATTGAAGTTGGTGCTGAGTTGGCTTTGAACCCAATCTACTTTGATGTCGATAAATCAAACATCCGCCCTGATGCCGCTGTAGAACTAGACAAAATCGTGGCTTTCTTGAATGAAAACCCAAGTGTAGTAATGGAATTAGGTTCACACACAGATTGTAGAGCATCAAAGGCTTATAACAAATCACTTTCAAATCGTCGTGCGGTTTCATCAGCGAATTATATCAAAGAAAGGATTACAGATAAAAAGCGGATCTACGGAAAAGGCTACGGTGAGTCGCAATTAGTTAATGATTGTGGGTGTGAAGGAAAAGTTGTGTCTGACTGTTCTGAAGAAGAGCATCAAGCAAATCGTAGAACAGAATTTAGAATTATTAAGATGTAAGGGTTGATAACTAATTATTTGCTAAGCTTGATTGCGTTTCATAATTTTACTAAATTTGCCCTTAATCACTTGAAATATTGTAAATTGTAATATTTTGAAATTGAAGTTTATGAAGATACAATACCTTATTCCACTATTCTTTGGTCTATTTGCCACAACAGGACTTTTTGGTCAGGAGACTGAGAGTGATGTGAGAGCCAAAATTTTGAGCTATTCAGAAAATCAGTTATTAACAGAGGCCTCCATGTACACACAAGATGGCTTTCTCTTTTTCGCTGAGATTTTAACTGATAAGTTAATCACTTTCAAACCTGAAAGTTCGAATTACAATTATCGAAAGGGGTTCTTGATACTTCAAATTAGAAAAAATCATACCGAAGCAATTCCCTATTTGGAAAAGGCAATTAAGAACACTTCAGCCAATTATGACATGTACTCTACGCGTGAGGAAAGTGCGCCAACAGATGCTTTTTTCCACTTGGCAACATGCTATCATTTAAATGAAGACATCGTTAAAGCTGAGGAAAACTACACCAAGTTTATTGAAACATCAAAGCAAAAATCTGAATTGATTCCTGTAGCACGACTTAGATTAGAGCAATGCGCGGAAGCAAAAGTTCAAATGGGAGCGCCAGTAAGTGTGTATTTAAGAAACGTTGGTAGCGCTGTAAATACAGAGTATCCTGAGTACAGTCCTGTGATTTCCTTAGATGGTTCAGCGCTTTACTTTACTTCTCGTCGCCCATGGTCGAACGGTGAAACAGAATTGTACAAAGATGAAATGATCAATCAATATCCAGAAGATGTGTATGTGAGTTATATGGATTTTGATTCAACATGGACAGAACCAACGCGATTAGAATTCTGCCTTCCTGTGCGTAACGAAGCAACTTTAGCTGTAAGTAGCGACGAGCGAAAGATTTATTTGTATCAAGACACGACTGGAAACGGTGATATTTATTACACTGATTTTTATCATGCGAAATTTCAGGAAATTACTATGTTAGATATCAAGGGTGTAAATACCGATGACTGGGAAACACACTGTATGATGTCACATGATAAGAAAATGCTGTTCTTCACATCTGACCGTAAAGGTGGTTTCGGAGGACGTGACATCTATTACATGATAAATGAGGGAGATGGAAAGTGGTCAGACCCAATTAATCTTGGACCTGGAATCAATGGACCAAACGACGAAGATGCACCATTCATTTCCATTGATAACAAAACACTTTACTTTTCGTCAAATGGTGATAAAAGTATTGGTGGATTTGATATTTTTTACAGCAGTATAAATGCAGACGGTACTTGGTCGGATGCAAAGAACTTGGGATACCCTTTTAACTCGACAAACGATGATATCTTTTACACTACGACCATTGACGGTTTGAAAGGGTATATGACTTCATTTCGTGGAGACGGATTCGGTGAAAAAGACATCTATGAAATCCACAATGATTACCTTGGGGTTAATAACATAGCTGCGTTAAGAGGTTTAATCAAAACCGTAGATAACAAACCAATTCCTGAAGATTTCGCAGTGAACGTTAAATTGATTTGTGTGGATTGTGACGATCCAGCGAACGCAAGATTGGTATTCCCTCGTTTGAGAGATGGGATCTTTATCACGGCATTGGAACCTTGTAAAACATACCGGTTGGAATACGTGAATGTGACTGATGATAAAATCATGCACGAAGATGGCTTTACAACAGATTGTACGCAAGAATACCAAGAGATTTATAGAGAGTTATTGTTAGATGTGGATAAAAGAATCATCGTTGTACCTGAAGAAGTTGAGCCTGTACTTCCAGATGGATTCCCAGAGCTTGAGTTCATGCATTACTTTACATACAACAAAAACGTATTGTCTACTTCATCAGGCGAACTGAAAGCATTTGTTGAAAGTGTAGAAAAACAATTGAGCGAAGGAAGAGAAAATGTTACAATTAGCATCTACTCATCTGCATCAAACGTTCCAACAACAACGTATAAAACAAATCAAAACCTAGCACATATTCGTGCTGAGAACATGAAGAAAGAATTGTTGAAATACTTTGAAGGAAAAGCAGATATAAAAGATAAAGTTGATATTATCGTTGGTTCTGAATTGGTTCAAGGTCCTGAATACGAAAAGGATTCGAGTAACCACGACAAATACAAACCCTACCAATACGTCGGTTTGAAAACAAACTAAAAAAATTTAAAGTCCGTCCGCATCAGCAGACGGACTTTTTTTATCATTTGTCTCCCCTATTGTTTATCTTTGGTACATGAACATCACTCTAAAAAAGTCACTAGCTATTTTTGATATTGAAGCAACTGGGTTAAGTATTACAAAGGACCGAATTGTTGAAATTGCCATCGTTAAAATTGCCCCAGACGGGAATCGATCTGAATTCCTAAAACGTGTAAATCCCGGTATACCGATTCCAAAGGAGGTAAGTGAGATTCATGGGATTTACGATGAAGATATTAAAGATGCTCCCACATTTAAGGACATTATCCCAGAACTTGAAGCATTTCTAGATGATGCTGATTTTGCAGGTTACAACTCCAATAAATTTGACTTGCCGATGTTGGCCGAAGAAATGATTCGTGCAGAAAGTCAATTCGATTTAACTTCAAAAAAGCACATCGACGTTCAGAATATTTTCCATAAAATGGAGCAACGAACACTCGTCGCTGCCTATGCCTTTTACTGTGGTAAGGACTTGACAAATGCCCATACTGCTCTTGCCGATGCCCAAGCTACCTGGGAAGTGCTCGATGCTCAAATTGAACGCTACAATGAGCTAAAAAGTGATGTTGAGTTTCTTTCTGATTTTTCCGTATTTGGAGATGTCGAACGTTTGGATTTTGCAGGAAGACTTGCATACAATAAGAATAAAGAAGTCATCTATAACTTTGGTAAGCACAGCGGTAAAACCGTGGAAGAAGTCATGAAGATTGAACCAGGCTACTATGGCTGGATGATCGATGCTGATTTTCCTTTGTACACCAAGGAATGTCTCAAAAAGGAAATGGAGCGTTTAAAATCCGCTAAGGAAGATAACTCCAAGAATCAAAGTATGGAAGACAAGCTTAATGCGCTCAAGAATAAATTTAAGTAGGAATGAAAATAATCTGTATCGGACGAAATTTTGCAGACCATGCAAAAGAAATGAACGCGGAGACACCAACCAAGCCAATGTTTTTCATGAAACCCGACATTGCACTTCTCCGTCCCGGAACACCTTTCTTCTACCCTAGTTTTTCAAACGATATCCATTACGAATGCGAACTGGTGGTAAAAATTGATCGCGTTGGTAAATGCATCGCTGAGAAGTTTGCTTATAAGTACTATTCAGAAATCGGTCTCGGAATTGACTTTACAGCGCGTGATTTACAACAGGAGTGTAAAGAAAAAGGACACCCTTGGGAAATTGCAAAATCATTTGAAGGCAGCGCGGCTATTTCTGCTAAGTTCATTGATAAAACGTTAGTCGATCTAAATCAACTCTCATTTTCGCTTCTTAAGAACGATAATATTGCCCAAGAAGGAAACTCCGCTGATATGATTTTCAGCATTGACCAACTAATTGCCTATGTCTCTCAATTTATGACTTTAAAAAAGGGCGATTTAATTTACACAGGAACGCCAAAAGGAGTAGCATCAGTTGCAATTGGTGATGAACTAACAGGCTTCATTGGTGATCAAGAAATGTTTAAAGTGAAAATCAAGTAGCTATTTTCCTGTTCCTCGAAAGATGATTAAAATCGTATAGAGCATGATTTTAATGTCCAAGGATAGACTTCTATTCTTCAAGTAGAGCAAATCAAATTTCATGCGATCCAACATTTGCTCTATATTCTCAGCATATCCATACTTGACTTGTCCCCATGATGTTATACCTGGTCGCACCTTTGTTAATTCTAGAAATTGAGGTTCAATCTGAACAATTTTGTCAATGTAGAATTGACGCTCTGGACGCGGTCCAACTAAAGACATCTGCCCCATCAAAACGTTAAAGAACTGAGGGAATTCGTCGAGCCTTGACTTTCGCATAAAACGCCCAATTTTGGTGATTCTAGGATCATCTGACGACGATAACTGAGGTCCACTTGCCTCAGAATCCACATACATGGTTCTAAACTTAATTATATTGAACTTCGCTCCATTTCTTCCAATTCTTTCTTGAAGGAAAAAGATAGGTCCAGGAGAGGAAATTTTCACCAAAATAGCCAAAACAAGATAAAGGGGAATCAAAAGAATAATTGAAATCACGGAAATCAAAATATCTAGAAGACGCTTCAAAGTCATTTGCCATACTGGCATTACTTCTGTGGAGACATTAATCAATAAAGCACCGAAGATATTACTCATTTCAACAGTACCCGATAAAATATCATACATGTCCGGGAGAATTTTTATACGCACGTTTGCACATTCAATCCGAGAAATTATCTTTTTTAGTCGATCGTGTTCAACACTTTCTAAAGCAATAATCACTTCTTCAACCTTGTGCTCTTTCAGGATAGACTCGATGTCATCTAAATGACCCAAGTGCTGTATATTTTTTGCCAATTTCTTGTCGACTCCGTTGATATTTATAAAACCAACAAAATCGTGACCGATTCCTTTTGGGAGATTATTGATCTCATTGTAGATATCCACGGCTTTATCACTCCCTCCTACCAACAATGTTTTAAATCCTGCTTTACGTTGATGAATCTTCAGAACAATGTGACTAACAATGATTATTCTTGGAATCAAGACCATTATAAATTGAAAAAGAAACAAAAGCCCAAGTGCAGAGTAGTATTGACGATATTCAGTTATGTCATCATCCAATAAAAAGACGAAAAATATACACACCGTGCCAAAAAGGGATCCTAAGAAAGTGAGATTAAATATTTTAAGGCGGTACAAGCGACGAACATCCTGATAAGTCCCTTGAAGTGCAAAAAGTAACACCCACATGATCGGAATTATGAAAACGCCCCAATAAAAAGTGGAATTTATAGTAAACTCTGTCTCTTCAATCCTGGATTTTCGCACATAATAAAACACGCTCCATGCTACACTTGACGCGAGCCAATCAAAAAACACCAAACAGAAAGTTAACAATCTTGCGTTCATCTAAAAATACACCGCTTTAATGTTATCAATGTTTACCTCACCTGAAGATGCACCCTCATCCAACAACGACTGAAATGAAAATTCAAAATATTGTGCACTTGTAGAAGCAGAAACTATTTCTCTTAAATCAATGTAAATTTTCTTCCACACAACCTCTCCATCCTCTTGTTGGTTTAAACGCACATGAACATTATCAGTTGCAGCTCCTCCACTGCTAATCGCAAGAACGCCTGTTACTAATTGATTTGTGTTGTGATAATCTATTTCTAAATAAACTTCTTGTCCACGTGGTAAATTCATCATGATGGTTCCTCCACTATTCGCAATCGTGGAACCCACCCAAAGGTTATTGGTGGCATCCAATTGTATTCTTCCAAAATACCCTTCATTAATTGAAGGATTCAACACAGAAGCATCATCCGTTCTTTCTAAACTCACTGTAGTGGTGGTGCCATCTGCTATTTCGAACGTACTGTCTTCGAAATCCTCTACCCAGAACTTTACACTTGAATAATAGCTGGTCACGAGATCAATGTACACTGTTTCATTTTGAACCAGGTCAACCGTAACTTCATAAGGTTGTAAAAAGGGATAAATCTTTTTTGTGGCTGAAATACCATTGTTCTTGACCGCAGGATAAATTTCAAATTTATGCGTGCCTTTATCCAAAATTGGAATCTTGAAGGGCACTTCAAAAACACCTACCAATTCACCATCCATATAGACCCAAGCGTCAGAAATATTTTCTGTCAAAACACCCGTTGGATTAACTGAATTTGGATTTTCTTGCAAGTCCCAAACACCCACTTCAATCCAAGAGGGATCTGGATTGTTTTTGATACAGCCTACAAGTAATAGACAAGGTAAAAAGATAGTAAAAACCCGTTTCATAAGCACAGTTAATAGAATTAGAACGCTGAAATAAATTAAATATTGTTCGACAATTGTGTTGAAGCCTTTAATTTTTCCATAATGCGTTGTGCTACCATCAGGGCGTTGTAACCATCCTCGATTGGTACGATGGGTGTGGTATCATTTACAATGGCATCGTAAAAGGTTGATAGCTCTTCCTTTATTGCATTTGTCTCAACAATTGTAGGCTTGTCGAATAGGATTTTCTTTATTGGTTTTCCTTCTCCCATATCGAATACCATATCGAAAGGATCAGGTTCACCTTGCACATCTTCCATGCGCACCACTTCCATTTCTTTTGCTAAAAAGTCGACACTGATATACGCGTCCTTTTGAAAGAACCTAGATTTGCGCATATTCTTCATAGAAATTCTGCTTGCAGTAAGATTTGCAACACAACCATTGTCAAATTCAATTCGTGCATTTGCAATATCGGGAGTATCACTTACTACAGCCACGCCTGATGCTGATATTCGCTTAACACCTGATTTAACGACGCTCAAAATAGCATCAAGGTCATGAATCATTAAATCCAAAACGACAGGGACATCTGTTCCTCGCGGGTTGAATTGCGCTAAACGATGCGTTTCAATGAACATGGGACTATTAAAATAAGGCAAAGCCGCTTGAAATGCTGGGTTAAATCGCTCAACATGTCCAACTTGCACCTTCACTCCTGCCTCATGTGCAAGATCGATTAATATTTTTGCTTCGGCTGTTGTTTCAGTAACAGGTTTTTCGATAAAAACGTGCTTGCTTTTTCTTAAAGCGCTAACTGCACAATCATAATGGGAAAGCGTTGGAGTCACAATATCAATACAATCGACAGCATCTAGTAATTCATCCACAGAATGGAATGCCTTAATTCCAAATGTTTCCTCAACCTGCTTTGCATTTGATTCGCTTGGATCGTAAAAACCAACAAATTCATACTTATCATTCAACTCAAGCAACAAACGGATGTGAATTTTACCCAAATGTCCTGCTCCTAATACTCCAACCTTTAACATAAATATGTATTTACTACAAAAATAGCAGAGAATCCGAAGTTCACAGTTGAAATCTTGTAAAGTTTATTAACAAGTAGTTTTGGGCATCTATTTTATTCAGTTCAAACGATTCTGTGCACCCAAGTCGAGTCCTGCGTAATAATCCGTCTCCTGATTGGTGTGTAGTTTCGTTAAAGTGGTAATCTGACCTGTGTGATACGAAAAATGCTCAATGACGTGAACAATTACAGAAAAACCTGTCACCTTGAAACCTTGTATTTCATAGCGACTTTCAAATTGCGATTCATCGAGATCACGCAAACAATTTTTCAGCTGCACCTTCAGGTTTTCGAGCAAGAAAATAAAATCGGCCTTTCGGATATTTCTGTGAATCATAAACTCATCGTCTCTATTTCGGTTGTCAACCTCCCCTCCCAATCCTGATAAAATCCACTGGCGAGCATTTCCAGATAAATGCAGTATCAATGAACCAACGGAAGCAATATTTCCTTGGGGGGAATTCCATAGCTGATTTTCATCGATGAGAGACAAACATTTATAGATCCGTGCATACGATTCTTCAAACACTCGTCGCTCAAATTCTTCAATAATTGTGTTTTTTGAAACCATAATTTATTCAACTAGAATGCATTGTTACCTAAATTTAAAAAAAATGATTGAGATTAATAAATTATTTGAAGTTTTACATATCTTTGCGCTTCAATTCAGCGAATTAAGCACATTGAATTGATAATAAATAGTGGTTGTAGCTTCCCGATACACCACTCACATTCGACAAGCTCAGTGCAAGTCGTTTTGATCGGGACAGGCAACTTCGCCACAACGAATTGCTAGAAGAAATAAATGGTGGTTGTAGCTCAGTTGGTTAGAGCATCGGTTTGTGGTACCGAGGGTCGCCGGTTCGAGCCCGGTCTTCCACCCAGAAGGTCTTGAGAAATCAGGACCTTTTTTTGTTTTTAATATGTTACTTCCGGCGACCCTCGGTCGTACCTCAAGCTTATCGGACTTCCCGTCCGAGCTTTCGTCTTCGAAAATTTCGTTTTCTCTGGTTCAAGTTGCTGCGCATCTTGTGTATAATTTGCAAAAAAAAAGGAGAAACTTTGTTTCTCCTCAATTACTATTATCTGCGAACGTTTACAACAACGTAGTCGGACAAACATACTCCGTTTTTGGAATGTCTGTTTTTAACAATTCTGTCATTCCGCCTTCGACGTCTTTAAAATTATGGTAGCCACGTGATTTTAAAATTGAAGCGGCAATCATACTTCGGTATCCACCTGCACAGTGCATCACAAATTGTTTTTCCTTTGGAATTTCACTTAAGTGTTGATTCAACTCGTTGAGAGGAATGTTGACCGCATTCACTACATGTTCTGAGTCAAATTCGCTCTTTCTGCGAACATCAATGATGATTGGCGCTTTTCCATACATCGCTTCTAAATCTTTTGCTGTCAATCTTTCAACTGAATCGATTTCCTTCCCCGCTTCCTTCCATGACTTAAATCCTCCTTCTAGGTAACCAATGGAATTGTCGTAACCAACTCTGGATAATCGAATGATTGCTTCTTCCTCCTTACCTTCATCTGTTACCAACAAGATTTGTTGTTGAATGTCTGGTATCATCTCCCCTACCCACATCGCGAAGTTTCCTTCGAGTCCAATGTTAATGGAGTTTGGAATAAACCCCTTCGCGAAAACTTCTGGAGCTCTTGTATCCAATACCAATGCACCGGTTTCGTTTGCTAACAGTTCAAATGCTTCTGGAGTTAAGCCATTTTTTCCTCGGTCCAAAATCGTATCGAGACTTTCATAACCTTGAATGTTCATCAACACATTTTTCGGGAAGTATCCTGGAGGAGTTGTCAAACCTGTGAGCAATTCTTCAATAAACTCTTCGCGTGTCATGTCCGCACGCAATGCATAATTGGTTTTCTTTTGATTTCCTAAGGTATCTGTCGTTTCCTTGCTCATTTTCTTGCCACAAGCGCTTCCTGCGCCGTGATTCGGGTAAACAATTAAGTCGTCCGACAAAGGCATAATTCTGTTGCGCAACGAATCATACAAGTGACTCGCCAATTTTTCTTGGGTTAAATCCGCGATGACGTGTTGTGCCAAATCAGGTCGCCCGACATCGCCAATGAATAGGGTATCACCTGTGATAATTCCATGTTCCTTTCCGTTTTCGTCTATTAGCAAGTAGGTTGTGCTTTCCATCGTGTGACCGGGTGTGTGAATCACCTTGATTTTATAATCGCCTAATTCAAATACTTGGTTGTCTTCAGCAACAATTGCCTCAAATCCAGGCTTTGCCGTGGGACCATAAACGATTTTCGCTCCTGTTTTCTTTGCCAAATCTAAGTGACCACTGACAAAATCTGCGTGAAAATGCGTTTCAAAAACGTACTTTATCTTGGCATTGTCAGCGTTGGCTCTATCGATGTACGGCTGAACTTCTCTCAAGGGGTCAAAAATCGCTACTTCACCCTTACTTTCTATATAATACGCTGCATGTGCTATGCATCCGGTATAAATTTGTTCTACTTTCATATTTCTAAGTTTTTATTTTCATAACAAAGGTACATCAGCTCTCCTGAACGAATTGTAATCTATGTTACTTTGATACATGATTTTCATCATGAATACTTGTTTCTATTGGCAAAATAGACCAAAGAAAGCATGATTGGCACCTCAATTAACACACCGACAACAGTCGCTAGCGATGCCCCTGAATTCAGTCCAAAAAGGGCAATTGCCACAGCAACAGCAAGCTCAAAGAAGTTACTTGCTCCAATCATTGCTGAGGGTGCGCAAATGTTGTGCTTCAATTTTAGACGCTTTCCTGCAAACCAGGAGATGAAAAAGATGAAATACGTCTGCAAGGTCAGCGGGATCGCAATCAACAAAATAGCCAAGGGATTGAAGATGATTTTCTCTCCTTGAAATGCAAAAATCAGTACCAACGTCGACAACAAGGCAATGATCGAAATCGGTTTCAACCTGCGCAAAAATGTATCGTGAAACCACACTTCTCCTTTGACTTTTCTCAGTATTTTATTCGACAGGTAACCAGCAATCAAGGGAATGACGACAAAAACAACCACCGAAGTAATCAGTGTTTTGTAGGGAATTCCAATTTCTCCATCCTCTCCCGAAAAGGAAATTCCAAAGTACGCGAATAAAAAACCAACAATTGGAATGAATGCGACCAACAAAATCAAATCATTCACTGAGACCTGCACCAAGGTGTAATTCGCATCGCCTTTTGTTAAGTACGACCATACAAACACCATTGCGGTACAAGGCGCAGCACCGAGTAAAATCGCTCCTGCTAAGTACTGTTCTGCATCTTCGGGCGTAATCCATGCTTCGTACACAAAGTAGAAAAAGACATGGCCAAAAACTGCCATGGTGAACGGTTTTATCAACCAATTCACCACAACAGTTAAACTCAGTCCCGTCATATTTTTTGAAACGTCTCGAATGGATGAGAAATCAATTTGTACCATCATTGGATAGATCATGAACCAAACCAATATCGCAACGGGTAGGTTGACAGTCCCAATGTTCCAATCGCTTAATACATGAACTGCATCACCAGAAATGAAACCAAGTACAATTCCCGCAATCATGCAGAGGATTACCCAAACGGTCAGGTATTTTTCAAAAAATCCAATCCTATTCTCTTGCCCCATTCGATTTTACTCTTGAAAACACATACACCATTTCACTGGCAATTTTTAGTGAGCATGCGTCATACATTTCTGATTCTGACTCTGTATCGTCATACATCTTAGGATCCTTGTAAGTGAGCGGAATACGAACTTCAGCTCCTGAAATTACTGGACAATTTTCATCCGCATCTGAACAGGTCATGATCGCCGCAAAATTCTCGGCGGGATTAAAAATGTCGTCATACAACTTAGAAAACAAGATCAATTTGCGTTCATCGGCTCCATACACAAGCAAATATCTAGGATTTTCTTCCCCTTCTGAGGTAATTACAAATCCGGATCGTTCCAAAGATGCCACAGTACGTTCATTACAAGCAGTCACCGTTACTCCACCTGAAAACGAATCCAATGGGATGTCGTAATAATCTGCTGCCACCTTCGCCCATACTTGAGCAAATTGACTTCTTCGTGAATTATGCGTGCAAATGAAAATTAAGTTGATTTCCTCGTCCAAACTCAATTTGGTTCCGACATAGGTCACCATTAAGTCTAGCTCCTTTTTGCGTTCATCAGAAATGTGAGCCAATTCAAGTTTTCGTACAACACTTTTAATCGTTTCTAACATAATTTTTCCTGTTTAACAGCATCCACCACCTGGAGTACAGCAAGCATCGGATTTTCCTACCGAAGATAACTGTACCTTTTGCTTCTCGACCGGGATGCCACATTTATCCTTCGCCAAGCAGTCCGTTGTTGTTGAAGTTAACAAAAAATGTTCACCCTGATAATCAAGTCCGTACTTTCCGATCGTATTCCCTTGGTATTCGACTTCAATTTCTGAATTCTCCAATCCCAGCAATCGCTCCGATAACTCAATGATATTGACCAATTTTTCTGGGTGCAAGCGGTGATCGTAATCATTTGCTTCCCACAATTGGAAGTTCACGACTTTTTCATCGCGAATCGTTCCTCCACAATCAATGAATTTCTTTGTCACCTGTCCCACTTCTGTCACGTGAAAGTGACTTGGAACTAATTCTCCATTGGGCAATTGAAAACCGATCGTCAATTTACCTTTTAAAATCTCTTTAAATTCTGCTAATTTCATTTTTTTCCTTTTTTTTTAGTTTATTTTTTTCTCTAACAACAACTAGATCCTCCGCAACACGCATGTTGATCGAACAAGGAGTTAAACGTTTCTCGAATTTTCAACCAAGTCGTAGGGTGAATGCAATAATTCATCGCAGTCCCCTCAATCGTTCCTTGAATAATTCCGATTGCTTTTAATTCCTTTAAGTGCTGACTGATTGTTGCTTGCGCAAGTCCCAGCTCACTCATCAAATCGGAATTGATGCATTCATTTTTCTTAAGCAAATGCTGCAAAATTGCTACCCTCGCTGGATGATTGAACGCTTTGGCCATCAATGCGATGGTGTTTTGCTCTTCCGTAAATAAATCTGTTCGTGTAAGTCCCATAGTTAATTGTTACATTGCAATATTACGATGAATAAATTAATCCACCAAATAAATCGTGTTATTTAATATTAATTCTTCTCGCCTACCGTCCATTCTCATAGGATTTCATTACATTTGCCCTCTAATTTCAGAAAAGTAAAATGATAAAAATTACGTTACCAGACGGATCGGTGAGACAAGTTGACGCTGGAACTTCTGCCATGGATGTTGCTTTAAGCATCTCAGAAGGATTGGCGCGCAATGTACTTGCAGCAAAGGTAAACGACGAGGTGATTGACGCCAATCGTCCAATCAATAACGATGCTACCTTGCAATTACTCACCTGGAACGATACGGATGGTAAATCAACCATGTGGCACTCTTCTGCGCACCTAATGGCTGAAGCACTGGAGTTTTTCTACCCTGGAATTAAATTGGCGATCGGACCTCCGGTAAAAAACGGATTCTACTACGATGTAGATTTCATGGACTACTCAATTGTTGAGGCTGATTTAGAGAAGATTGAGCAGAAAATGAAGGAATTGGCGAAACAAAAAAGCGAATTCATTCGAAAAGAGATTTCAAAAGATGAGGCGATTGCCTATTTCAAAGAAAAAGGTGATGAATATAAATTGGAATTGTTGGAGGGATTGGAAGATGGTTCGATTACTTTCTACACACAAGGAGCGTTTACTGATCTTTGCCGTGGGCCACACATTCCAAACACTGGATTTATCAAAGCGGTGAAATTAACTTCCATTGCTGGTGCTTACTGGCGTGGAGATGAAACACGTAAACAATTAACACGGATTTACGGCATCACTTTCCCAAAAAGCAGCGAGCTGACTGACTATCTAGAAAAAGTTGAACAAGCCAAAGCACGCGATCACAGAAAGTTAGGGAAGGAAATGGATTTATTCACTTTCTCTCAACGCGTTGGTCAAGGTCTGCCCTTGTGGTTACCGAAAGGTGCTGCACTGCGTGAGCGTTTGGAAAACTTTTTAAAGAAAGCACAGAGAAAAGCAGGATACGATCAAGTCATTACCCCACATATTGGAAGTAAGGAATTGTATGTTTGTTCTGGACATTACGCGAAATACGGGAAGGATTCTTTTCAACCGATCAACACGCCGGATGAAGACGAGGAGTTCTTGTTGAAACCGATGAACTGCCCGCACCACTGCGAGATTTTCAAGGCACGTCCTCGCTCGTACAAAGATCTTCCGATCCGTTTTGCGGAGTTTGGAACTGTTTACCGTTACGAGCAATCGGGTGAATTGCACGG
This sequence comes from uncultured Flavobacteriales bacterium, assembly GCA_937876195.1. GTDB lineage: Bacteria > Bacteroidota > Bacteroidia > Flavobacteriales_D > Crocinitomicaceae > UBA4466. The sequence continues at coordinate 132,763 of CALEIK010000016.1, read as the reverse complement.
TTTGACGCGCGTTCGAGGATTTACACAAGATGATGCGCACATTTTCTGTATGCAAGATCAGGTGAAGGATGAATTTAAAAAAGTGATCGATTTAGTCTTGTACATTTTCAAAACATTGAAATTCGAGAACTTCAAAGCACAAATCTCTTTACGAGATCCTGAAACTCCAGAAAAATACATTGGTTCGGATGAAAATTGGGACAAAGCAGAAAATGCAATCATTGAAGCGGCAGCTGAGAAAAACTTGTCCACTTTTATTGAATATGGTGAGGCAGCGTTCTACGGTCCAAAGCTTGACTTCATGGTAGAAGACGCGCTAGGACGTGAATGGCAATTGGGAACAATTCAAGTCGATTACAACCTGCCAGAGCGTTTTGAATTGGAGTACACAGGTGCTGACAACCAAAAACATCGACCTGTTATGATTCACCGTGCCCCATTTGGTTCGATGGAACGTTTCGTTGCGGTACTGCTTGAACACTGTGGAGGAGACTTCCCATTGTGGTTGACAACAGATCAGGTCGCAATATTGCCAATTAGTGATAAATACAACGAATACGCAGAAAATGTTTTGCAATTGCTAAATAATTACGATATTCGCGGTTTCGTTGACGATCGTAATGAAAAGATAGGTAAGAAGATACGCGAGTCAGAACTCAACAAAATTCCGTTTATGTTGATCATTGGAGAACAAGAAGCTGAAGGCAACAAAGTTTCTGTGAGACAACGTAGTGCGGGAGATGTAGGAGTAATGACAGCGAATGAGTTTGCCGAAATAGTGAACAAAGCGATAGTTGAGGAATTAGCTTTAAATGATTAAATAACTGAATGAGAAGACCGAGTAATAAGAGAAATTTTGTAAAAAGAGAAGAAGTAGACCAGCATAAAATCAATGATAAGATTTTTGCACGTCAAATTCGATTGGTACGAGACGGACAAGAACCTGTTGTAATGGCAACATCTGAAGCGATTAAGTTAGCTGATGAACAAGAACTCGATTTAGTTGAAATTTCACCAAAAGCTGATCCTCCGGTGTGTAAGATTATGGATTACCGTAAATTCTTATACAACCAGAAGAAAAAGGAGAAAGAATTAAAGGCGAAACAAAGCAAGGTTGAATTGAAAGAAATTCGTTTTGGTCCAAACACAGACGATCACGATTTTGACTTCAAATTGGCGCATGCGAAGAAATTCCTTAGCGAAGGAAATAAAGTGAAAGCGTATGTTTTCTTTAGAGGACGTACGATTGTATTTAAAGACAGAGGAGAGATTCTTTTATTAAGATTGGCTCAAGAATTAGCAGATTACGGTGTAATTGAGCAGTTGCCAAAATTAGAAGGGAAACGAATGATTATGATGATCAACTCGAAGAAGAAGTAGCGTTAGCTACTGATTTGGCTGAACGGGAAGTTCAGGAAGCGAGGGCTCTGAAAGAAATGAAAGTATAGAATTACAGATTACAAATTGCAGATTGACCTGCATTTACAATCTTACATAACGAAGCTAAATAGAGGTAACTTAAAAACGAAGAGAGATGCCAAAAATGAAAACTAAATCCAGTGCAAAGAAGAGATTCACAATCACTGGAAGCGGTAAAATTAAAAGAAAGCATGCTTTTAAAAGTCACATCTTAACAAAGAAGACGAAAAAGCAAAAGCGTAACTTGACACATGCTGGATTGGTGAATAAAGCCGACGAAGCAAACATCAAGCAACAATTGTGCATGAAATAGTTCCTGCACAGGTTTATTAATTGTTTAACCCGGTAATAAGTAACTAAGTCATCTGATCTCGCACTCCGCTAAAGTTTTAGCGAAGGCGCAAATAGGGATGCACTTCTTATCAAAAAACTAAAAATTATGCCAAGATCGGTAAATCATGTTGCTTCAAAAGCGCGTCGTAAGAACGTAATGAAGCACGCCAAAGGTTACTTTGGAAGAAGAAAAAATGTCTGGACTGTTGCTAAAAACGCAGTGGAAAAAGGTATGTTGTACGCATACACTGGACGAAAACAAAAGAAAAGAAACTTCCGTTCATTATGGATCATGCGTATTAACGCTGGTGCCCGTGAACATGGAATGAGCTATTCTCAATTCATTGGACTTGTTAACAAAAGTGACATGGAACTGAACCGTAAAGTACTTGCGGATTTAGCAATGAATCACCCAGAGGCTTTTAAAGCCGTAGTTGACGCAGTCAAAAAATAAATTACATTCAACTCTATTGTAGCGCTAACGTCGTCCGCCTCAGGTGGATGGCGTTTTTTTTCACCCAATCGTGTGTTAATAATATTTAAAGAACATTAAAAGAAAATGTTGTAATTTGGCTGCTGAATTTAAACTAAAAAAATACCTATGAAAAAACTATTACTTTTTATGTCATTTTCTATAGTGGCAATTTCAAGTGCGAATGCTCAGTGTGTTCCAGATCCAATCTATACAACTCCAGGTATTTACCCTGACAGTGCTACTGGTTTCAGTAGTGGTTGTGTTGGCGTACCTTATGAGCAATTAGTAACGAATGTTGTACCAGCAGATACTGTGGTTATTGTTTTTGGAACTCCAGTTTCTTTGCCTATAAACGACATTGAAATTACTAGTTTCACAGGACTTCCAGCAGGATTTACCGTTGTGTATTATGATGGTGAAAATACAAGTAATCCTGTAGACGGAGGTATCTTTGAAGGTGGAACAACAGGTTGCGCTTTAATTACAGGCACTCCTTCAGTAGCGGGTACTTATAACTTAACAATTACCGTTGTTCCAACGGTTGGTGATGTTGCTCAATCAGCAATAGTTATTGATTGGTACACGATTGTAATTGAAGATGTCCCAACAATTTCTACAGATGGCTATACATTAACTTCGAGTATGCCAAATAATAACCAGTGGTACTTGGATGGGTCACCAATCGGCGGAGCAACTGGTCAAGACCATGAGCCTGTCGTAAATGGTACGTATTCGGTTGAAGGAAACTGTGGTACATCCTCTGATTTTGTGGTAAACGATGCTGGAATCGAAGAATACTTTATTTCTAACTTCAAACTTTTCCCAAATCCAGCGAACGAGTTAATCACTCTTACTTCTCGCAACGGTGTACAGATGGAAGAAATTACAGTGAGAAGTTTAAACGGAAACACGGTCTACTCTTCAACTCCCCTTGCATCGATACACACTATTAATGTAAACAACTTAGAAAACGGAATCTATTTTGTAAACGTAACAAGCAGTACAGGAACAGAGACGATCCGTTTCGTAAAAAAATAAATGCTAACAATCTTTGAAAGAGCCAATTATTCCAATTGGCTCTTTTTTTTGCTCTTTTTTAGTTCTTTTCTTGTGTCAAAAAGAAATTTTGTATTACATTTGCCAACGCTTTAAACGAAAAGCATTACACAATTCTCATCATCCGACTGTTGTCGGTGTTTGAAAAAACAGAGAAATTGGTTTGGTAGTTCAGTTGGTTAGAATATCGCCCTGTCACGGCGAGGGTCGCGGGTTCGAGTCCCGTCCAGACCGCTTAAGAGTAATCTAAAGCTTATCAAAACCCTTTAAAACACACGTTTTAAAGGGTTTTTTATTTAAACCCCATCACAAAACATTCAAAAAATCACACCGAGTTGGTACACTATTCGGTACACTCTACCATACTTTTGAAAAAGTGTACCGATTTGATTAAAATTCCTTTATTGATAAGGGATTCCAGAGGTTTGTTTTATATGATTTTAATGGATTTTTTTAGTTAATCGGTCCCCATCGGTACACTTTTAAAATGAGATAAAATGAAGACAAATCAAACATTCACAATTCTATTTTGGCTCTACAAGTCCAGAATGCACAACGGAAAAGCACCAATTTATTGCAGAATTACCATTGATGGTAAGCGAGTCCAGTTCTCCCTGAGTAGAAAAATTAAACCAGAAAACTGGTTGCATGAAGCAGAACGTGCCAAAGGAACATCAGAAGAAGCACGCACACTCAACAACTATCTAGACCATGTTAAAGCTGATTTACTGAAGCACTACAACATTCTATTCTCAAAAGGAGAGCACATAACCGCTGAAACCATAAAGAACAGCTATCTAGGTATTACTGAAGAAAACAAAACCCTTTTCGAAACTTTTACCTACCACAATGATAGCATGAAAGAACGCATTGGAATTGATGTCGTCAGAGCTACCCACACCAAATTTGAGACAGTACTCAAAAAACTACGCTTGTATGTCAAAATGAAATACAACCAATCCGATCTACCGTTGGAATCTTTAAACCATCAATTCATTACCGAGTTCGAATACTTCTTGAAAGTAAATGAGAAAATCGGCCATAACACCGCGATGAAATACATCCGAAACCTAAAGAAGGTAATCAATATGGCTGTAGCCAATAATTGGTTGGCCAAGAATCCTTTTACTAGTTTCAAATGCTCAAGCAAGAAAGTAATACGAGAAATTTTAACCGAAGAAGAATTACAAGTACTTACCAAAAAGGAATTCTCTATTCAACGACTTGATGAGGTACGCGACATTTTCTTATTCTGTTGTTACACGGGTTATGCCTTTGTGGATGTAGAAAAACTAACTCAAAACGATTTAGTTCGTGGAATTAATGGAGGATTGTGGATCTACACTAATCGTAAAAAGACTGGTACCGCTTCAAATGTTCCTCTTCTACAACCAGCACTTGAAATAATTGAAAAATACAAGGAGCACCCCTACTGTGAAACCAAAGGTCGACTACTACCTGTAAAGTCAAATCAAAAGATGAATGCTTACCTCAAAGAGATTGCTGATTTGTGCGGAATTACGAAAAAACTAACCATGCACATTGCGCGACATACTTTTGCAACAACTGTAACACTATCCAATGGAGTTCCCATTGAAACCGTATCAAAACTTTTAGGACATACCAAGCTCGCAACAACTCAAATTTATGCCCAGGTAATGGAACATAAAGTAAGTGCCGATATGGGGCTATTGAACGACCGTTTATTTTCTAAGAATCAAGCAGATACTAGCGAATCTCAGCCAAAACTCGGATAATTCCGTAGGACATAGATATTATTAATACCTAATATTTATGTCATATGAAACGTATAAATCTTTTAGTAGATCAGCTTCATGCTGAATTAAATAGATTAGGTTATACGGACCTATCTACTAGTGTCGACAATGAAAAAGCCTTGAAATTTGTTGAAGACACATTACTTCAACTTAAGGAGTATATAACAATAAACAGCTTTAAGAAAGAAGCTGATGAAATCCTATTCTTCAAGGAAATAAAACCTTCTATTTCCTCGAAGTACTGGTTTTTGGCATTTGCTATTGAATATTCAAATCATAAATTCGTTTCGAAAAATGTCCTGGATGAATATGTGAAAAACAAGAAAACAGAATTTGAACTCCTTCTACATGACAATAAAAACTTCCTATTGGAATTGAAACGTAATGATTTAACAACGGATAGCATCTACTACATTCGTCAGAAATTTTGTCCGCCAACTAATTCAGTTGGGCAATTTGTTAAACTCAACCCACTCTTTTCCACCTTCCACAGTGAAATACATGCCAAATTGATAGCTTATAAGCTTATCCAGAAATATGTCGCCAACGAAAATCAAGACGTATCAACAGCAGCTGCTTCAGGTGTTAAATGGACAAAGAACAAAGCAGCATTAATTGAACTTATGTATGGTCTTCATTTCGCAAATGCAATTAACAATGGTGAAGCGGATATCAAGTTCATTAAAACTGCATTTGAGCAATTCTTCAATATCGATCTTGGCAATGCGTATAGAACATTTCATGAAATTAAAAACAGAAATGAGCGTACTATATTCTTAGATAAGCTTCGCATTACACTCGAAAATCGCATTGATGATGAGGACGGCTTCTTCTCCGTTTAGAAAATTTATTTTCCACAACTTGGGTGCATGTTCGGTATGAAACTGTTCAAAGTGCTACAATTTTGTATGCAACAATTCAAAACAGTTCAATTTATGGCAACAACAGTTCTTACAACCGAAGATCTGCAGCAATTCAAAGTTGAGTTACTGCAAGAAATCAAAACCCTCTTCAAAGAGGAAAAACCATTACCCACTAAATGGTTAAAGTCAACCCAAGTAAGAAAGATGCTAAACATTTCTCCAGGAACAATTCAAAACCTGAGAATTAATGGCACACTTCCTTATTCCAAAGTGGGTGGAACAATTTACTACGCCTATGACGACATTTTAAAGCTTCTCAAAGAGAATAAAGTGTTGAATCATTAGCAGTGAAAGTAAATTACATCACACAACTCACAGAAGCATTGAGTAGGTTTTCAGACGACCATCGTTTGAATCCTACTCATGTGAGTTTGTATTTGGCATTATTTCAATTCTGGAACCTAAACCGTTTCCACAATCCAGTTTCTATCAGTAGATCAGAAGTCATGAAAATTTCAAAAATAGGCTCAAACGCCACATATCACCGTTGCATAAAGGATTTACACAACTGGCAATACTTGGAATACATGCCCTCTTACAATCCACTAAAAGGAAGCCTAGTACACATGTTCATTTTTGAAACAAGTACTAAACAAGAAGTAAACAACAACCATCTCAAAAATGAACAAGTACCGAAACAAGTACTAGTACCTTCTATAAACAGTATAAACAATACAAACAACACAAAACAGAGTAAGGGTGTATCACATACGCCCCGTTTCAGTCCCCCCTCTCTCGAGGATATTAAAGTCTTCTTCACAGAAAATAACTCCAATCATCTAGAAGCAGAAAAATACCACAACCACTTCCAATCCAACGGTTGGTTAGTCGGAGGAAAAACAAAAATGAAAGATTGGAAAGCAGCTGCCCGGAATTGGATTTTAAGAGCAAAAAGTTACGCGGAAAAATCCAACCCACCCATACAGCGATTAAATGCAAATCAAAACACAAACTACGATGAGCCACTTTAAGATTATTGACGGTGTACGTCATTTTGATTACAAGAAAACAATGCAGTTCTTGTATCAGCAAGGTCAGAAAAGATTCGGGTCCAACTTTCAAATTCAAAAGCAGGACATACCAGTTATTCAAAAGCTGATACTTTATGCAATTCATGAAACTGAACAATGCGAAAAGCACAACATCGATTTGAAAAAAGGAATATTACTGACTGGTCCTATCGGCTGTGGCAAAACCTCATGGATGCACCTCATCCAAACACTAGGTTTACCCGAGCAAAAGTTTTTGGTAAAATCAGCCAGAGACATCACCTTTGAATTCAATCGCGATGGTTACGAAACCATCAACAATTACGGTAAAAGACATCGCCCACTTTGTTTAGACGATATCGGAGTTGAACAAAATATAAAGTTCTACGGAAACGACTGCAATACAATCGCAGAAGTACTACTTCACAGATATGAGCTCCAAACAAACTATGGTATCATTACACATGCCACCACCAATTTAAGCGCCTCACAGCTTGAACAGCTTTATGGTAATCGGGTAAGGTCTAGGTTGCGCTCGATGTTCAATTTGATTTCATTTCCGCAGTCAAGTCTCGATAAGAGGAAGTGATGAATGAAGTTTTGAAAATAAGAGAAAGTAAGCATTTGCAAATAACTACGATATTCGTAGTCAAACGTAAACTAAAACTTGAGTAAAACTTTGGCAAATAATGAATGATTATGCCAAACTTATATAACATAACAAACTAAAGGTTCAAATGTAATTTTAGCTTAATGGATGAAAAAAATAGTTTTAGAAATACAGCGCGTTTTATACCATTTTCTGGTAAAAATCGCTCCGATTTACTTAATTTATCACTTACGTCAATTATTCTTATCAATACAGCTCATTGCGTCTCATTTTGAAATAAAAAATCACCCAAGATTCGGCAGTAAACAGCTTTTACTGCCGAATCTTAGGGAAATACTATAAATAATTGAGAACCGTGAATTGGTCGTTTTTTTAGTGTTTTATGGAAAAGTGTAAGGTTAGGGTCTATTTTAATTTGACTTCATTTAAAGAGACGTTAAGAAATAAAAAAGCCACCTCAAATCATGAGATGGCTTTAAATGTGGTGGGTCCCGGGATCGAACCAGGATCTAATTTTGTTCAATAACTCTACATCAGTCGTTTTGCGTCGGCCACCCACCTTCGATGCCAACGGGACCCACAACTATTGGAGCAATCAGTCCAATTAGAGTAGTTAGAATGTAATTTACAATTAAATGCACGGGAACTAGTTTAGCTATTTTCATAATTTTTGTGTTTATGTTTATTATCCAGTGACTGACCACGACTACAACAACTTCCAATAAATGCAGATTCTCAAAGAACGCCATTAGACTTTCCAGACATTAAATGCTTTAAGATCGTCTAATAATCTTGTACATTATAAACGTAAAAAACACGAAAAGGTTGGTTTAATTTACCAAAAAAGTAATCTAACTACTAAAATATTTTTGTTAAATCAAAATATAAATTATATATTTGTAATCTCATTACTAAGATATAAATGAAATTACTAGATTTAGCTCATATTTCCTCAGGGACTTACTCCTCAACCATCAATGATGGAGAAGTGTACTATCTTCAGGCACGTGATTTTGATCAAGATAGAAACTTATCAACTAATCTTGTGCCTACTTTGAGTTATGAATCAAACTTGGAGAAACACTTTCTCCAAAAAGGAGATGTACTTATTGTTGCAAAAGGAGCCAGTTTTCTTGCTGCTGTTTACAATGCTACATTTGCTCCAGCAGTAGCTTCTACTGTTTTTTTAGTCATTCGTATAAAAAAACATTCGAAATTAAATCCTAACTTTCTTTCTTGGTTTCTAAATCTGCAAACAACACAATCGTTTCTGCATGGAATGTCTCGTGGAACTTCTATTCCATCGATTAATAAAAAAGTGTTGGCAGAGTTAGAAATTCCAGTTCCAGTTCTTGATAAACAAGAACTAGTTCTAAAATTGATTGAACTAATGAGAAAAGAAAAAAAGCTTAAGCTGGCAATTAATGAGCTTAAAGAAAATAGAACGCAACGAATTATTATGAACGCAATAAACAACTAACATGGCAAAAAAAATGACGTCTCAAGACGTAAACAAAGTTGTATGGAAAGCATGTGATACCTTTCGTGGAATCATTGATCCAAGTCAGTACAAGGATTATATCCTAACGATGCTCTTCTTGAAATACGTGTCTGATGTAAACAAGGAAAAACGACAAGACTACTTAAAAAAATACGACGGTGATGAATCACGTACCGATCGTGCCATGAGTATGGAGCGTTTTATAGTACCGAACAATAGCTCATTCGACTATTTATACGAACACCGTAATGAAGCCAATATTGGTGAACTCATGGATATTGCTTTTGCAGACTTAGAAGAAGCAAATCGTGAGAAGTTAACTAGTGAAGATGGTTCTGGAATTTTTCGCAACATTTCATTCAACAGTAGTAATCTAGGTGATGCAAAAGATAAGAATACACGGTTAAAAAACTTATTGATTGATTTGAGTGAACTAGATTTAACTCCTTCTCATTTGGAAAGCAACGACATTATTGGTGATGCTTATGAGTATCTGATTGCAAACTTTGCAAGTGATGCAGGAAAGAAAGCGGGTGAATTCTACACGCCAAGTGAAGTTTCAACTTTACTAGCCAAACTGACAAAAAGTAAACCAGGAGCGCGAATCTCTGATCCTACGTGTGGGTCTGGTTCTCTTTTGATTAAAGCGGGTAAAGAAGTTGGTTCATCTAATTTCTCACTATATGGCCAAGAAGCGAATGGTAGCACGTGGGCTTTAGCTGTAATGAACATGTTTCTGCATGGATACGACAATGCAGTTATTCGATGGGGAGATACCATACGTAATCCAAAACTAAAAGATGGAGACCAACTGTTAAAGTTTGATACCGTTGTTGCAAATCCACCATTTTCATTAGATAAATGGGGTGCAGACGAAGCTGCAGGTGACCAATACAACCGTTTCTGGCGAGGCGTTCCACCAAAAAGTAAAGGAGATTGGGCATTTATTACGCACATGATTGAAACCTTAAATGAAACGGGAAAGGCTGGTGTAGTTGTTCCACATGGTGTGTTATTTAGAGGTGCATCTGAAGGTAAGATAAGACAAAAAACCATTGAAGAAAACTTACTAGAAGCGGTAATCGGACTTCCTGCCAATCTTTTCTTTGGTACAGGTATTCCAGCAGCAATTTTAGTCTTCAACAAGGATAAGAAAAATAAAAATGTATTATTCATTGATTCTAGCCAACATTTTGAAAGTGGCAAGAATCAAAATAAAATGAATGATAACCACATCAATCATATCGTAGAAACGTATCAAAAATTCAACGAAGGGAAACTTAAAGCTGGAATTACGGAAGATAAATTCAGCTACGTTGCAACACCGGAAGAAATTATTGAAAACGACTTCAACCTAAACATTCCGCGTTACGTGGATACGTTTGAAGAAGAGCCTGAAGTGGATATAAAAGCTGTTCAGCATGAAATCGAACGTTTGGAGGTTGAATTGAAGGAGGTACAAACACAAATGGATAAATATTTAAAAGAACTTATTAATGAATGAGGTCAATAAACAAGGAAGTGTACAATAAACGGCAACTGTTTATTATGCAAAATAAAGTTTACTATATTGTCATTCAGTAGTATAATACTTAAACGAATACTTATGAGTTTTAAAGAACTATTAAAAATAATAGAAGAAAATCAACTGAAAATTGCTGAATACGGCAAGTTTGATGATGAAATTCTGAAGAAAATCAATTATAAACTTCGACTGGACTGGAACTACTACAGTAACAGAATGGAAGGAGGAACTTTAACCAAAGCAGAAACACGCAGCGTAATGGTAGGGAATATTGACGTGAAAGGTAAACCCTTCAAAGATGTTGCTGAAATGACTGGGCACGATAAGATCATTTTGGAAGTACTTAAAATGAGTAAAGGTGAACTGCGCATTTCAGAAAAACGCATCAAGGATATTCACAAAGCAATTATGCATGAGGAGGATCCTGAAAAAGCAAATCAAATTGGCCAATGGAAAAAAGACCCAAATGAAATTATAGGTTATAAAAACGAGAAAATATCATTTACCCAGCCGGGGGATGTTGCGAATGAAGTTCATGTAATGCTAAATAAGACGAATGCAGAACTAGATAAGATTTTTACAGATAAAGATGCACTCCATCCAGTTGAACTTGCTTCACAATTTCACATTGATTATGTATCAATACATCCTTTCTATGATGGAAACGGACGGACTTCTAGGATTCTTACAAATATTCTTTTAATGTCCTGTGGGTATCCTACAATTATCATTAAAGATGAACACAAACAAGCGTATTACAAATTGTTGGGAGATATTCAAGCGTATGGTGGTAAAGCGGATTTGTTTTATTCTTTTATTGCTGAGCGTGTTATTGAAAGTCAACAGTTAATTTTAAATGCACTAGAAGGGAAAGAAATTGATGATTTAGATGATGTGGATAAAGAAATTCAACTCTTTAAGAAACAGTTAGCTGCAAAACAAATAGTTGGTACTGTGAAAAAAAGTAATGAAGTAATTCACAAATTATATTTTGATTGTATAAAAAATTTACTAGACACAATTGTAACAAAACATAGAGCTTTTGACGAATTGTTTTTTGAGAATGAGTATCGTAGAAATATCAACAATCAACACCCAACTAAATATGAAGATTCATTTCTTGACAAAGCAATTAACCTTTTAATATCAAACAACTTAAATGAGCTTTCTGGATATGTAAAAAGAGAAATTAATCATATAGGCATCTTTATTAGACACAAAAATTTTCAAAAAGATGGCTTAAATATATTTGACGCAAATTTTTCCGTAGAAGTAAAACTAGACGATTATCAATTTCATATTTCAACCAGAGGAGCACAGAGCTATAGTTTTGTGTATGACAACCTACCAAGTGAGGAAGAAATACAAGACATTATAAAAGTATTTATGAAAGCTCATTTTGATGAACTAAAGAAAAAAATGGCAAAATGATGGTAGATATAAAAAATACAAAAGTGTTTTACGACACTGAAATACCGAGTGATTTGGAGGTGAATGAGTTGGACGAGAAAGGTGAATTGATAAAAAGTCTAGGCTGAAATATATAAATACCTTAACTGTTGATGAAATGAAACAATTCAATAATATTACAAAGTTGGATAAATACCTTATAAAAAAGGGTTGGAAGGTAATTAATCCATCAGAAATAGAGTTCAAAAAAGAAAGGCGAAAAGTAAACCTTGATTTTTTACTTCATGGAATAGTAAGCCCTGACTATTCTTATGAGTTAGATGTTGATGAAATTTGTCAAATCCTAACAGTATTTGACAAAAACAACAATCCTAAAAACTGTTACTCCATTAAAACTATATAATTATGCTTACAAAAGAACAAAAACAACAATTTAGCGATATTATGGAAGAGTTAGGTAAAACACTTGATATTTCAGAAACGCAATTCAATGCAGCAGTCCAAAGTTACAATGCTGTAGCCAGACAACTATCCAAAGAAGGATCAATTTTAGAACAATACAAACCCGAAATACGACCGCAAGGCTCATTTTTATTGGGTACAATGATTAAGCCCATTCATGAAGACGATGATGTAGATATTGATTTGATTTGTGAGTTGCATGGTAAAAATGTGAATTGGACGCAAAAAATTCTAAAGGAGAATGTCGGTGAACAGCTGAAAGAAAATGAACTATACCGAAATAAGGTTACTCTTAAAAACGGTAGAAGATGTTGGACTTTATACTATCGAAATACATCAAACGACCCGACACAAAGATATCATCTTGATGTACTACCAAGTATAATTGATTCGAATTATGTCAAAATGTTTTCTGAATCATATTCATCTATAAAAAACATTAATGAGTTAGCGATTCGCATTACAGACAAAGAACGAGATGATTATAAATTAGAAAAAAATCACTTAAACTGGTTAAAAAGCAATCCAATTGGTTATGGAAAGTGGTTCTTTCATCGTGCCGCCATTAGTTCAAATGAGATAAAACTTTTATCGGAAGCAATCCAACAAGTTCCGAAACACAAAAAGGAAAAACTCCCGTTACAGCGTGTAGTTCAAATTCTTAAACGTCACAGAGATATGCTCTTTAACGGTAATGAAGATAAGCCTATATCAATCATCATTACAACGCTTGCTTCAAAAGCTTACAATAAGGAAACTGACATCATCAAAGCATTAATTAATGTAGTGAATGAAATGGAAAACCACATAGAAGAACGATGGTCTGATGAACATAGTAAAGCGATAAAGTGGATTTCCAACCCTGTAAACGATGAAGAAAACTTTGCAGATAAATGGCAGGAATATCCGCAACGTGAAACGAACTTTTACGACTGGTTAAGTGAAGTAAAGAAAGACTTGAACAATATACTTGGTCAAAGCGGAAAAGGCCTACAGTTCATCAATGAATCAATGGTGAAGCCATTTGGTAAAGATGCAGTTACCAAAGCATTCAGCAATTACGGTGATAACTTGCTAAAGCAGCGTGAAGGAGGAAATCTAAATATAGCTACAAAAACCGGAATGATTGGAACTACTGGTACTGCTGTAAAGAATCACAATTTCTATGGTAAAGAAGAAAAATAGAATATCACTAATTGTGCAGGAAGGAACACTGAAAAACATGTTTCCTGATGGAGTAATAAAACGCTTTCGTGAGGAATCTCTTACATGGACGTGTTCGGTAACACCATCACCATTGAGCAGTACTTATAAACTGAAATTGCAGTATATAAAAAATAAGGGGATTAAAGTGTATGTAACCGACCCAGCACCATTGACTCTTGCCGAAGGAAAAAAGAATTTGCCACATGTGTATTCGACACCCGAGCAGCGATTGTGTTTGTATTACCCAAACCGTATAGAATGGAATGTAGGTATGCTTTACACCAAAACAATAATCCCCTGGGCTTGCGAGTGGCTTTGCCATTATGAACTTTGGGTATGCACCGGAACTTGGCATGGTGGAGGTATACACCACGAAACGGAAGCAGAAAAACAAGCCAATAAACAAAAAGAAACCATTGATGAAGCAAGCAGTAGCAAAAAATAAAGCAGTATTAAATAGAAAGTTATTTTATAATTCGTATATCCCAGCTGATTGGGTTACTGCTGAATTTGGCTCTGTATTCTCTTTTCTTAAAACGTTTTCATTTTCAAGAGAGCAACTTACAAATGAAAAAACATCTGATGAAATTCGCAATATTCATTATGGTGATATTCATGCCACTTATGAAAATGAAATTCTGGATTTAGAAATTGAAAAAACTATCCCGTACTTATTGGACGGGATAATCAATAAAGAAAATTTTGAAGATGAAGACTTTCCTGTACTAAAGGATGGAGATTTAATTATTGCTGATGCTTCTGAAGATTATGAAGGTGTTTGTGATTGTATAGAGCTTAAGAATGTAAAGAACAACAAGGTAGTTGCAGGATTACACACATTTGCAGCAAGACCTGATGAAAATGAAGTTGCTTTTGGTTATAGAACTTATGTTTTAAATCACCAACAAGTAATCAGAGAATTAAGACGAATTGCAACAGGAACATCGGTTTATGGTGTTTCTAAAACAAATCTTTCAAAAGTAAAAATCGCACTCCCTCCCCTCCTCGAACAAAAAGCCATTGCCCATATTCTAAGCAAAGCAGATACTGTCATTCACACAACCGAAAAACTCATAGCCCAAAAAGAACTTCGCAGGAAATGGCTCATGGAGCAATTACTTACAGGGAAGAAACAGCTGAAGGGATTTGAAAATAAGAAATGGAAAAGACAGCCATTAGAAAATTTCATCCAGTTAATAGTTAGGCAAATTAACAAACCTAAAAAACCATACTTAGGGATAGGATTAAGAAGTCATGGAAAAGGAACTTTCTTAAAACACGATGAGCAACCTGAAAAAAATAGCATGGATAAATTCTATGTTGTTCGCCCAAATGACTTAATAGTTAATATCACATTTGCATGGGAACAAGCTATTGCTATTGTTCGACCGGAAGACGATGGTGCGCTAGCTTCTCATCGTTTTCCAACTTATACATTTATTGAAAAAAAAGGGCATCCTGATTTTTTTAGATTTTTTATTCTTCAATCAAGAATGAAATATATGCTCGAATTAATTTCTCCCGGTGGGGCTGGTAGAAACCGTGTAATGAGTAAATCCGATTTTATAAAATTAGAATTTTTATTACCTGATTTTGAAGAACAAACTGCCATTGCTCAGGTCTTACAAGCCGCAGATAAAGAAATATCTCTTTTGATATTTAAGGCTAAAAAACTAAGAGAAATGAAAAAGGGATTAATGCAACAATTATTAACTGGAAAAATTAGAATTTCATAAATATGGAACCAACTTGGACAGATATAGCTCAAGCTATTGCAGCAATGATAGCAATACCGGGTGCAATTGCTGCTTTTATTATTCTCTTCAAAAGAGATAAAGCAAAAGAATCAGAAATAAGAAGCCTTTCTACGATTGCAGGGCAATTAACACAAATGCAATTGGAATCTGAAAAAAGATATAAAGCATCAAAGAAGCCAATAATAGGCATATCTATTACCCATTTACCAAACGAAAAGAAAATTAGAATTGATTTTGTCAATACCAATCACAGCACAACTTTGAAATCATATTCTCAAAACACACATTTAGAAGACTTCACTATTTTGACAACCACAATAAACCAACAGAATACAACACAATCATTTTGGTTAGGAATAAGTTATAAATCAGAACCGCCCGAATATGTAGTGCTTCACATGGATTATGAAACAGAAGAAGGGTACACTTTCATTCAAGACTTAATTGTTTGGTTTGAAAATGGTCAATATGTTTTTTCCCCTTCCGCCATAATTGATAAAGTAAATAGTCATGAATAAAGAAGAAAATAAATTTAAAATTTTATCCATTGACGGTGGCGGCATAAGAGGCATTTTTCCGGCCATGTTCTTAGCCAACTATGAAGCCGAATTAAAAGCCAAAGGCGTTGAAAAATGGCAGGTATATCAGAACTTCGATTTGATCTGTGGAACTTCCACAGGTGGCATTATGGCTATTGCCTTGGCATTGGGTATTCCAGCAAAAGAGATTTACGAACTCTATTTGGATAATGCCCATGTGATTTTTGGAAATAAAAAGGGTTTTCTGAAACGATTCAAATATGCTGCACACAAACGTGACGCATTAGAAAAGTTAATCAAAGAAAAATACCGCTCTTATCATAGTGGTGACGATGGAGAAGACCCAAGACTTAAGCATTGTAAAACACATGTCGCTATACCAATTTACGATTTAATGGAAGGCAGACCTTCTGTATTAAAAAGTAATTACCATGAAGCATTTGTTAGAGATTTTCATATTCCTGCTTATCAGGCTGCATTAGCCACTTCGGCAGCACCCACCTATTTCGACCCTTATTCCGCTTCTTACACTGATTTGAACGGTTTAGAAAAGCCGTTTCAGAATAAGGTGGACGGTGGCGTGTTTGCTAACAATCCAACACTTAACGGAATTATCGAAGCAAAAAAAGCTTTCAATCTTGAGCTGAAAGATCTTTCTGTATTATCAATTGGAACAGGACATCAACGTTTTTGTGATGCTGGAATAGACAAGAAGAAGAAACATCGGGTAAAATATGGTATTCATTACTGGATGCTTGAAGATGGTAAGAAACGGCTTATTGAAGTTTTTATGCAAGGGCAAACGCAACAAGTTCAGAACTTAATTAGCATCTTAAAAAACGGCATTGATAGAAGAGAACCTGACAACTTTGGCTATATAAGAATTGACACACAATTAGATGAAAGTTGTCCGATAGAAATGGACGAAACAGATAAGAATAAACTAAAAAAACTGGCTGAGAAAGCCAACATAGAATTTCAAAACAATGCTACCAATATTATTAAGAATTTTGGGAGTGGCAGTAAATTTTTTGATACTAAGTAATTCATAGCATAATGGGAAACTCACATAAGCAATTTTTGCAGTTTGAACGGGCTATTTCGCTTAGTCCAGCCAAAAAGAAAAAGCTGATTGCTTCACGCATAGCATTAGAGAATCGTATTCGTGACCATTTTAAATCACATGCAAAATTCCTTACACCAAAATTTTATATCCAGGGTTCTTATAAAATGGGAACTATGGTAGTAAAAAAGAATGGCACTTATGATGTTGACTTAGGTATTTATTTTCTGGAGAAACCCAAAATTGAGTCATTGAGTTTACAGAAAAATGTTCACAATGCTGTAAATGGACGCACTATAGGTGGCGTTGAGCACAGAGAGAAGTGTATCCGTGTCATTTACCAAGGTGATTATGATATTGACTTACCGGTGTATTATAAAACACCCCAAGACAAACATCCCTTTCTAGCTACAAAGAAAGGTTGGCTACAAAGTGACCCTAAAGAACTGTGTGATTGGTTTGAGAAGAGAAAAGACAAGAATGGGCAACTAATACGGCTGGTGAAATACTTTAAAGCTTGGGCATATCAGCGGAACAGAAAAATGCCGAATGGTATCTCATTCACTGTTTGGGTTGCAAATAATTACAAACCGAATAGCCGGGATGATAAAGCATTTTTTGAAACAGCCAAAGCGATTGAAAGCACTTTTGGAGGTGGGTTTTCTAATACAACTGTAATGAATCCTGCAACACCACAAGACAATTTATTAAAATTGGATTTTGATCAGAGGTCGAAATTTAAAGAGGTATTCAGACAAATGCTCAAGGAAGCAGAACAAGCAATTCGAACAAATAGTAATCAAAAGGCTTTGAACATTTGGAAACAGTTGTTTGGAGATAAGTTTCCTGTTAAATAAATAGATAGTCATGGCAAATTACTTTAGAGATTCAATTAAGAAGTTTAAGAATGATGCTTTATCAAAAGGCATTTATGATTTATTGAAATGGCTCATCATTACATTAATCGTGCTGATTCCAATAAAATGGATTCCATATGTAAAAACTTTGTTTTTAGCACAACACTATATTTCTACTTATACAATTGTCATTTCGGCTATTATCCTAATTACTATTACAACTTTCATTGTTAGCAGATATTTCCGAAAAAAAATACGTATAGTTATAAACGACAATCATACAGATGAACTTACAGGTCTAAAAAATCATAAAGCACTAAGTGAGTATTTGAATCTAAAATTACAAGAGGCGAAGAATAAGTCAGAATCACTTTCTCTAATAATTATTGATATTGATGGTTTCAAAAACTTCAATACACTTTATGGATTTAATGTAGCTGACCAAATACTGAAGAAATTAGGCGAACTATTAGGTAATGATAAAAGAGTTACGGACGAGACTTTTCGCTACTTCAATAGAGGGGATGAATTTTTAGTTGTAGCTTATGATACAACGTTAAGTCAAGCAATGCAAGCAGCAGAAAGAAAACGGAAATTGATTCAAAAAAACCTGTTTTCTGTTGATGGCAAAAATCATCGGTTAACAGTTTGTTGCGGTGTAACTGAATTCAAAAATAATGATGATAATACATCCATAACCGATAGAGTAATTGATGCACTCAATGAAGCAAAGAAAATTGCAGGTAAGAATAACACGAAATCAATTGTTTAATGGACACACCAAGTTTCAAAGAAGACCACATATCCCAAATTCCAGCATTACAAATGCTAGTAAACATGGGCTACACTTACCTCTCGCAAGAGGAAGCTTTACAAGCACGTGGTAACAAAACATCCAATGTACTTTTGGATGAGGTGTTGCGTAAACAACTCAAGGAAATCAATAGCATTCAGTTGTCTTCGTCGAAAACAAGCTATTTCAGTGATGCTAATATTGAAGCAGGAATTCGCGCACTAAAAGAAGTACCCTTGGTAGATGGTTATATCTCTGCTTCAGAAAAAGTGTACAACTTGATATCACTAGGCAAAGCCCTGGAACAAATTGTAGATGGAGATAAAAAAAGTTTTACGCTGCAATACATCGACTGGAAGAATAGTGAAAACAATGTATTTCATGTCACAGAAGAGTTTTCTGTCATGCGGGCTGGAAGTAAAGAACATTACCGCCCAGATTTAGTATTGTTTGTCAACGGAATTCCATTTGCTGTGATAGAGTGCAAACGCCCTGATATGAAGGATCCAATTCAACAAGCAGTATCACAACATTTGCGGAACCAGCAAGAAGACGGAATTCGAAATTTATACATGTACCCACAAACATTGTTGAGTCTTTCAACCAACGAAGGTCGCTATGCTTCTACAGGAACACCAGAAAAATTTTGGGCACATTGGGAGGAGAAATTTTCTTCCAATGAGGCAAAAACAGTGTATGAACAAGAAGTAAAACGTTTGCGAAATATACCGATGTCATTGGAGGTGAAATCCAAATTGTTCAATGAACGCTTTAGCTATGTTCGTGGTTACTTTGAGAATGTGGAAAAAGAAGAGATTCTACCTACAGTACAGGACGCTTACCTGTACGGGCTATGTCGTCCAGAACGCTTATTGGATTTCACGTATAACTTTATCTTGTTTGACAATGGTTCAAAAAAAATAGCGCGCTACCAACAGTATTTCGCCATCAAAAAGACCATTGCTCAAATTCAACAACTCGATCAAGGTAAACGCAAAGGAGGTGTCATCTGGCACACACAAGGAAGTGGTAAATCGTTAACAATGGTAATGCTGGCACAAGCAATTGCCATGGATAAAAACATCTTGAATCCTAAAATTATTTTGGTAACCGACCGTACCGATTTGGACACGCAAATTACTGAGACATTTCGAAAATGTGGTATGCCTGTATTGAACGCAAGTACAGGTTCCAAGCTTGTGGAACACCTGCAAAGCAAAAGCGATGCGGTGATTACGACCATCATTAATAAATTTGAAACGGCAGTTCGCAAATTGCGAGAACCATTGGAAAGTCCAAACATCTTTGTTTTAGTGGATGAAGGACACCGAACCCAACACGGAACATTCAATATTGAAATGCAAAAAGCCTTGCCAAACGCGTGTTACATTGCGTTAACAGGAACACCATTATTTAAAAAGGACAAAAACACACTGAACAAGTTTGGAACGCTAATCGATCATTACACGGTCGATAAAGCCGTTCAAGATAAAGCCGTTGTGCCTTTGATGTACGAAGGTCGCCATGCTTACCAAAATGTTAATGCAGGACCTTTAGACAATTATTTTGGAATGGTATCAGAACCATTAAACGATTACGAAAAAACGGATTTAAAGAAAAAACTAAGTCGCAAAGACCAGCTGAACATTGCTGATCAAAAAATATATGCAATTTGTTGGGACATCAGCAAGCATTATAAGGATAATTTTCAAGGCACACCATTCAAAGGGCAATTGGTAACACAATCCAAAGAAGCTGCTATTAAGTACAAGAAGTATTTAGATGAAATCGGTATTGTTACATCAGATGTAGTGATTTCACCTCCAGACGATAGAGAAGGTGAAGAAAGTGCTTACGGTACAACGTCCAACGATGTGAAAACTTTTTGGCATAAAATGATGGACCAACACGGAACTCCAGACAAATACCAAAAGAACATTGTCAACAGTTACACCTATTCAGAGCATCCCGAAATCATTGTTGTAGTGGACAAACTATTGACAGGATTTGATGCACCAAGAAATACCGTGTTGTACCTAACTCGTAGATTACAAGGACATACGCTTCTACAAGCCATAGCACGAGTTAATCGAATATACCCTGACAAAGACTACGGTTATATTGTCGATTATTACGGCGTTTTAGGCGCATTAGATGATGCATTGGAAACCTATTCTTCATTTGATGAATTTGATGCGGACGATTTGAAAGGAACAATGGTTAACATCAATGAAGAGATAAAACAACTACCACAAAAGCATGCTGAATTGTGGGATTTATTCAAAGAAGTTAAGAACAAACGGGATGCAGAAGCCTATCAGCAGTTGTTAAGAGACGAAGCAATTCGCGTAATTTTCTATGATAAATTAGCCACTTATGCACGTATTCTTAAACTTGCCTTGTCAGCAATTGAATTTCACCGAAATACACCTGAAAAAGAACTAGAGCGATACAAAGAAGATTTAACCTTCTTCATGAAATTGCGTTCAGCTGTAGTTCAGCGCTATTCTGACCGCATCGATTACAAGCAGTATGAAGGTCAAATTCAAAAATTGATAGACACGCATGTCACTACTGAAAAAGTAGAACCAATTACCGAACTCGTTAACATTTTCGACAAAGATGCTTTCCAAGATGAGGTTGAAAAAACGATTGGAACAGCAGCCAAAGCAGATAAAATTGCTTCCAGAACATCCAAGCATATTACGGAGAAAATGGAAGAAGACCCAGCCTTTTACAAGAAGTTTTCGGATATGCTGCGTGAGACCATTTCTGAATATGAAATCGGTCGTTTAACCGAATTAGAATACTTAAATAAAGTGCGTGAAATTAATGAGCAAGTATTGTCTAAAACCGATTCAGATATACCAGAAGAATTAAAAGAACGTGATGTGGCAAGAGCTTTTTACGGTATCGCATTAACAGATCTAAAGGAAAAAACAAAAAGCCAAGATGAACTAAAAATGTGGTCTACCGAAATTGCATTGGCTTCAGACAACATCATTTTACCGATGTTAGAAGTAGATTGGCAAAATAAAATTGATGTTACACGTAAAATGATTCATTTAATTGGGGATTACCTCATTGATGATTTAAGAGATAAATACAACCTCTCGTTATCATTTGAAGAAATCGACCGAATCGCAGAACAGATAGTGGAAGTTGCTAAAATTCGCTACAAATGAGTCGTCAATCCATACAATTTGGGTCAAAACACATTGCGTTTGATTTAGTGTATTCTGAACGTAAAACACTCGGTATTACAGTAAATCCTGAAATGGAAGTAATTGTAAAAGCTCCCTTAGACTCCTCTATTGATACCATTATTGAACGCGTGTATAAGAAAGCACCGTGGATATTAAAACAACAGTCGTATTTCCTAGGATTCTTTCCGAAAACAACCAAACGAAAATACATTTCTGGCGAAACCCATTTGTACATGGGGCGTCAATACCAATTAAAATTAACCGAAGCCAAAAAGTCAGAGGTGAAGTACAAGGGAAGAATTATTGAAATTTGTATCCAAGACAAATCGAAAGCAGAAATCCTATTAAAAGCCTGGTACAAAGAAAAAGCAAAAATCAAATTTGCTGAGATTGCTGAACCAATTATCCAGCGTTTCAAAAAATACAATGTCGAACCCAAAGGGATTTATTTAATGGACATGACCCGAAGATGGGGTAGCTGTACTCCTAAAGGTAAAATTATACTCAACCCTGAATTAATCAAAGCACCCAAAGCGTGTATTGAATACGTAATCACCCATGAACTGTGTCATCTAATCCACCATGACCACACCCAAAAATTCATCGACCTACAAACCAAGGAAATGCCTAACTGGGAGAAATGGAAAGATAAGTTAGAGAAGTTGTTGGCTTGATTACTAAATTTATAGTATTTCTTGTCTTAACAACTACCTTCGAATAACATTTCCTCTAAACGAGAAACAGGTTTAAGAGGGGGAAATAAGGTCTTCGTTCGTCATCACCACCCTGTTCAGAAAGCATCCAAACAAGCCTATACAAAGCTCCACTGCGTTCCGGGCTTGTTTGCACCGTTTCGCTTTGGTCGTGCTCAGAATTCCGCGCGCCCAGCTCCACTTGCTTTCTTCTCGGGGGCTCTTCCTCACTCAGTCGCGGCTACTCCTTCCCCCTGAAACCCCAATTTGGTTGCTCCTTCGTCGCGTTTAATAATCAGGGGTCAGCCGCCGCTTGTGTTAATGCTCGCCTGCTAGTCGCTCAGGCTGCGGGCTTGTCACAGTTTTTGAAGTTTACCGTGAGGAAATGCCAAGTTCGTCCGTAAACTCCCTCACTAGGCATCTAAAATCTATCCTTCGATTGACGTTTGCGATAGTCAAGCGTAAGCTTATTTTTTGCTCCGTTACTCTGCACAAAAAAACACTTACCCTTGAAAACGATTATACCTTCGAAAGTCAAAAACTCCGCCAAGCCCTTGTGCAAATTGCATAGGTCGCCAGTTGTCTGCTCCCCATCCACCTCTGGCTTTCACCTTCGCTCCACTCGCGGACGGCTCGCGTCTCCGAAATAACGCTCTTTCTAATCATCGAGCTTATTTCTTCGCATTATCCTTTTTTGGTAATGAATTCCCCCTTTTCTTAAACCTGTTTAGTTCATCCCTTCGATTCAAGAACTATCTCATTGATAAATCCTTCTTTATCACATTTCTGCCAACTGATGACAATCAAAAATAAAAAAATGACAGCAAAGGTAGGTGGCTTCCGCCAAGATATAAAGGTCAAGCCCTACGGGTTTTGAAATAAAAATTTTATCCCGAGCCAAGTCGAGGGGCTCCACCCGAAATAACACGAATACTATAATCAAAAAACACTTTTCAAACCAAAATTTTTATTCCAAAAACCTTGACATCTCGGCTCCATCCACCTAAAAAATGGGCTTTCTTTTTTTCTTTTTTTTCGGCCTTTTATGGTCGTTTTTTTTCTCCTTTTCTTTTGGAAATATATGCGAAGAGGAACGATAAGCAACTTAATTTAAAAACTATAATTATGTATCATGTAAATCCAGCAGTCACAAAAGCCTTATTGATGAGGTTAGATAAGAAATCTTTTATCAGCGAAATCGATTACATTAAACAACGTGCAATAGATTCCAAACCCGGAACAACAGAACGCGCCAAATTTGTACGATTATATCTGTGGTCCGTGAATCATTATCAATCCAATCACCAAAAGCCCTCCAATAGGCCCTAACCAATATCCCCGAACTAAAATAACCAGGTATCCAGTGGCTGGTCATTTCAGTCGTGGTTTATTTTGGTTAGTAGCCCTCCGCTTCGCGGGGGGCTTTTTGGTTATGAGTTAGTAAAATCAAGTATATTTGAACATTGATGAAATCAGACACATATCAATCTCGTAACTTTAAAAACGATCAAGACTGAAATAGATGAATATAGAACTAGATCATGAAAATAATGAAGTAAATGAATTGTTGAACTTTTTAGGAGACTATTCAATTGAGTTCAAAAAGAATAAAGAAAAGCTTCCTTACCACATCAATCTTTTAGATGAATTGCGTGCGAATGAAAATGCGCACAGCAGAATTTTACAGAAATTACTTCAGCAACAAGACCCTAGGAACAATCAATTCGAAATTCTTCAAAGTTTTCTCAATTTTATTATTGAAAAGTATACTGATAAGGAGGATTTTCAGAAAATAAAAATCGAGAACCCACAAATAACGCAAGAATTTAAACGCATAGATTTATGGATAAGAGATGGACATAAATATGCCATCATTATTGAGAATAAAGTCCACAATGCAAAGGATCAAATTGCTAACAATGGCGGTCAGTTGAAACGCTATATTGATATTAATATCCAAGATGGTTTTCATCCAGAGCAAATATATGTTTTGTACCTACCACCCACTTACGAGAAAGAACCATTAATTGAAAGTTGGGGAAATTACGCTAACAGTGATATTTATCTAAATCGCTTTTTAACCATTTCATTTAAGGATGACATTCTGCCATGGTTAAAGAACAAGGTTCTTCCTGAAGTAAGAATCAAAGACAAGTATCTAATTTCAGCAATTGAGCAGTATATAGATCATTTAGAGGGTGTTTTCAGTTTAAGATTAATCAACAAAAAAATGAATATGGAGCTACAGGAGTATCTTAAAAACAAATTAAAGTTGAATGAACTTCAACCAGAAATCGCATTGAAGGAAATAATTTCAAAGAAAGAAGAAGCTCAAAGTCTTATGAATCAGTTTGATGAACTGGAGAATGCTCTAATTCAAGATTTTTTTATTTCATGGAAACATAATTTAGAACTAGATTTCCCTAATTATAAAATTGTTGGCAACTGGACTGAATCATCGAACATTCTGAACATTGGTATTTTGGTAAAACAGAATGAGTACGTTTTTTCTATTCTCATTGAGCACAATAAAAATGGTCAGGTTTATTACGGGATGGGAAGACATTATGCAAGTGAAAGCATTCACGCAGAATTGGATTTTAGTAATATTATAGACACTCTTAACTTAAAAACAGTGAATGGTCATGGTTGGTGGTACGCTTGGGAATACAGTTCTTTTACAGATGGATATAATTCACTTAGAGAACTGATATTGGCTATTTTGGATAAGCAATCCATACAATGAGGCACATTTAGAGTAGCTCTATTAATTTAACATATAAAAAACACCCTCCCAGCTTCCGCCAAGAGGATGTTCTAATTTCAATCCCTTTAGAACCTATTTAGGTCCCGTGAATCGATTCCACAACCATTTCAATACAACCGTAACAATAAAACTAGCTAGCGCACCAATAACGGCCAGAATTACAGTTTTGTAATAATCCTGTAAATCAATCGTCGCAGCCACCGAAAACAAAGTTCCGGTGATTGTACCAGCTGCAGTTGTATGTTCTCCATGATGTTGCATTATCTTTTGGCTGATGGATTACTTCACAATTGGTAGTGCTACGCACTCCTGAGTCTGAAAGTGAAGCTTCAGATCAGTTACCAAAAAGTCGCCTTCGTGTTCCTGGTTGAATGTCACATCAACTAGGTTCACTTTAGAAGACAACTCAGATCCAGCTTTAAAGCGTGGATGCTTTGTCTTCATATTCAAAATCAACTCTCCGGTTGCACAATTCTTAACTGCGTCCATCGTATTTCATTTTGTGATTTCTTGCTGTTCTGCGCTCAGCTCGAAATCGGGTTAAACAATCTTACTCGCAAATCATTTGAGGAGCGCATTCCTCAGATTTCAAGTGGAGTTTCACTTCCATTTCCGAGAACTCATCAGTGTGGTTCTCGTTCCAGTTCAAATCCACCACATTCACTGTTTTACTCAAATCAGCTCCCGCTTTAAATCGCGGACGACGCGTTTTCACGCTCAATAACAATTCGCCTTTGGCGCAATCATTTTTCACAGCATCTGCCATAATTTTCCAAATTATGCCCGCTAGGGTTGCAAAGCATCCCTGGCGGGCGGGTTTTACAATTATACCTGAATGATGTAGTAGAAGAGTTTTACTCGAACTAGTACATCTATGAAGGTTACCCCGATTTAGAAAATCACCCTTCAGATGATTTTTCATCAAGCTGAAGGGATAGATTTTCTTTGTCGTGGGTCACTCTTCACAGTCTTCCTCTGAGACTGCTGCTTGACTTACAGCGGTAGCAATTGTACCGCCTAAAATCAGATATCCTCCAATTGTTCCAACAATTGCCGGTAGTGCAACTGGTGCAGCTACGATTGTCGCGCCTACGGCGGCTACAATCATTCCGGCAAGCCGTAACTTCTTGAAGAATGGGGGCGTATCAGCCGAACATCTTTTCCCAAATGATTTAAGGGAGTCTTGTTTTCTCTCTCTGTTCATAGTTTCAAGATTTAAGCAACGTCTACAATGCTAAGCGCATTGTAAAGGCCATCGTTAAGGCTGTACTGGTTTCCGTTCACTTCTTGGAAGAATTCCACAACCAAAAGGAATGTATCAATACCTGCTCCGCCAGGGGCGTTCGCAGGTGTCAACGTTACCGTTGTTGTGTTGCCGTCAATCGGTAAGTTTACCGTATTAGACATCTCAACTTCGTATCCCTCATTTGCAAAATCAATCTTACCCCAAGCTGCCGTAAACGCTACATGCGTTGCTCCTGAAGGAGCTGCCACATGATTCGCTGGCACCAAGTCAGTAATCACAATCTCACCAGTTGCAGTATTCACCGAGAATGGACGGTACAAAACCGCTTTCAAGATAGAACGCTTGTTGAAGTTAAAATCCTTCAACTTGTCCTTTGCGGGTTGGTTAGCAATTGCCACAGCAACACTTCGTTCACCACGCGCACTGGTTGCATCCAGTTTGCGGATATCCGACATCACACGTGTCAATCGCGAAACCACTCGGCCATCAGAAGCGCGCATCATCAAAGGACGGAACGCGTCACGCACAATCTTTCCAGATTTCGCAGCCATTCCAAACTCTTGACCGTTTTCACGTGTCCGTGCAAACGCAGGGTCGTTTTTAATGCGGGTAGCATCAACGCCACCTTTCTCTCGAGCCAAGTACCCATCTTGCGATTTGTAGAACGACAAGTCACCGATTTTCCCGGTCAACTTGATTATTCCTCTTTGCCTTGCCATTTCTCAACGTTTTTGATTTAACAATATCCAACCAGGACCTTCCCAGTTTTCGAATCACATTTTCGTCGCGACTTGAATTTGAATTCAAAGCAAAACTATGGTCAAGAATACAGGCAAACAAATTTCCCGTTCCGCTGATGCCGAAAAGGGAAATTAGTGCCGAAAAAGAAGAAATGAAAAGGATTTTTGAGGGGAAAGATGAGGATTTTATCAGAATTAATAAAATGTCAGTGATTCATCGCAAGAAACAGAGGTAGAGAATGACAAACTCATCTTAATAAAGATGAAAAGGTCGTTTTTTATCTACGTGGTAAACTAATCTTGAACAGTTGATCAAACAGGGGTGTTTTCTGTATTTTCAAGCGTTCATTGTACTTTGGATTATTCACAGCCTTCATAATCCCTGTCAGGAAAGCAAACTGACTTATCATACGATTACGGTAACAGTTATTCACATAATTTTCCAATGTTCCGTATGTAGGAACAACTCCTTCTTTGAGTAATGGATAGGCGGCGAAATATTTGTTCCCATAAAAAGAATCCTCCTCTACGTTATCACCATACTTATTGAATAGAATCAACGAAAAACCACAGCCAAGTTTTCCAATATTTTCCGATTCATACGCATCGAAATATGCCCAATTAAAACGATTACAATAAGTTTTTAGAATAGCCTCCAAAAGAGTTTGATCATCGGTCAATAGTTTTTTACCTGCAGCAGTCAAACTTAATGTCCCCTTCATTTTTTTCGCTGCTCCCGTTATTTCAGTTAAAATTCGTGTGAGATGAATGTAATTGGAATCCGTTTCTTTATAAAGTTTCGTAATACCTAGTTCAACATGGCTATCCAAATAATACTTCTGCGCATATATTTCAGCGACTAATTTTGTTGGAATGAATCCTTTGGCTGTTAATTTTACCTCTTTTTTTTCATGCAGGTAATTCAGTAAAAATTTAACACTTTTAAATATTGGAATTGAAGAGAAAAGTGATGAATCAATTTTCCTGATTTGTACTGGGCAATTATCTTCAAAAAGGAAATAGAGGATAGTATTCATCTCTTCAGGTGAATACCCCTCAAATTCAGGAATCCCTTGTCTGTTTCGTTCATCCATTACTTTTTTCATGTGCTCATTTAGTCCATCTAAATCCATCATTTTCATTTTTTATCCAACATTCAGTAATTACATTTTCGCAATAGGCTTATCATTCATAGTTGCTTCCACTAACCAGCCCAAGAATTTAGCGAACGGTTCAATATCCTGATCCACACTTGCAGCTTCCAAAGCCTCCATATATTTATCACGTTGTTCAACTGGAATTACCGTCCAAGGGTAGCCGCCAGAAGCCAACATTACATTCATTAAAAAACGTCCCATACGTCCATTTCCATCCATGTAGGGATGAATATAAACAAATATAAAGTGTCCTAAAACAGAACGAACCGCTGCATTTTCTTCCTCTTTAAGTAATTCAAATAGCTCGGGAACAGCATCACGAACAGCTTCTTTATTCAATGGAACATGTTTTGAATGTCCAATATAAACTTGATTGTTTCGATATCCTGCTAGATCTGATGGTTTTAAAATACCTGATGTAACACTTGGAGCAAAGAGTTCTCGATACCAATCACCATGATCATCGTCTGCTACCGTACCAGCATTGTCTTTTTTCAAAATGCGCTCCAAACTCTGTCTCACACGCTGAGAAGCCAACCAATATCCCCTCGCTGCCATAGCATCGCGTTGTTTTCGGTCCACTTCATTTTCTTTTGGGTCCCAATCCCCACTGCGAACACGTTCAATTAATTCCACTGATACCTTATACCGTTCAATCGACAAGGAGTGATAAGCGTCTGTAACATAAAGATCTTCCACCGCTTTCAAATAGGCTTCTGGCATTTTTGGAATCCCTGGCGCTTCAGGAAAATGGGGAATTACCTTTTTACGCATTTCATACCACATTAATCGAATTCGATTTGCATACGGTGATTTTGAACGAGCAGTTAACGTAATAAATGCCTTTTCTTCAAAAGGATCATTCTCTCGAATATCATAACCCGCTTTTTCCATTGTCTTAACAATGTCATCCGCTAATTTCTCTCTCCCTATATTTCTAAAAGCACCCGCTAAACGCCCTGCAACAAAAGAGTGTCCTCCATCTAAAAGAATTCTTAGAATTTCAGAAGCATCAGCAACCATAGCCAATGCTGTTCTAGCATCAGTAGGGTAGTTTAAGAAGAATGTCGATGAGCAATTCACCAAAGCAGATTCAAGTGATAATAAACGCAGACCATTTTCCTCAACTATTTCACCATTTTGAGCCATGGCAGACTTCATAATAAATAACGAAGTGCCAAATGGAAATTCAGTCACCGAATTTGTTCCATTCACAGCTCTCACAATTAATTGATGAGGTACAGAATGATTTCCTGCATGAATTCGAAGTGAATGTTCTGCCGAAACACAATAATTATCTGCTAACCTATCAGTTAAATAACGTGCGCAAAAATGCCAATAAGAAGCATACCATGAAGTGCTATCACCTTGCTTTTCATCAGGAGGAACAATGATATACCAACCTCTTACAACTTCACGAATAAAGCCATGTTGCAATAACCTCTCTCGAAAAGTTCTGCTTAACTCACTGCTTTTTATCGAAGATAAGTCCTTGTCCTGAAACTCTTTCAGAATTTCCAATGCTTGTGCTAATTTCTCTTGTGGTGTTGCCATATTCGCTTTCTTTCTGTAGAAATATTATAATTTAGTGCTGTACTATAATTATATTTTAGTGTTGTACGAAAATTATATTTTAATGTTGTACAAATATTATATTTTAATGTCGTAAAGCAAAATATTTAAGCAATTTTCTCTCTATAAGGAAGAATTAAATCCACATCAAAAGCATAGATAGTGTATAGATAAAGTATGAGCAAAATCAAAACAATACAAAACACTACAATTAAATTATAGGCAATAAAATCTGTCAATCTGCATACGAATCACGTCTTCGAAATGAGTTGTAAATCGTATATTTGGGCAACGATCTTTAAAATGAAAATGACCCGAATTTGCATATATCCAAAGGATGTCCAGCGAATCACCGGGAGGAGTGAAAGATTTGGTAGAAAGCTATTGGAACGAATAAAAGAACACCTTAACAAAGAGCAACATCAATTCGTAACCATAAGTGAATTCTGCGACTTCACCGGAATTGACAGAATGGATGTCCTGGAGTATCTGAAAGACTAAAATAGATACTCAAAATCCTCAGCAAGTTCAATCAATCATTTTGATACATTTTGTTACGATTTATAGTGCTGTATTGTAATATAGTTGTATCTTTGCCGTAAGAAAACGTTCATTAACATCACTAAAACTAATCAAAACTCAATGTATCATAATCGGTACACTTTGAATTTGTGCAGTTTTAAAGGATTGATTATCAATAAAATATTGGTCAGGGAGAAGTCCCGTCCAGACCGCTAGTTCGTTTGAGCAAAAGACAAGTCTATATGGCTGTAGACCTAGAAACCCCTAAGAAGTATCAAATTTCTTAGGGGTTTTGTTATTATATGGGGTCGCCTCAAAATAGACACCAGGAGACAAAAAAAGCCTAATGGAGACAAAAATGTTTCAGTTTTTGCTTCAGTCCGAAATTCAAATGTTTCAGTTTTGACACTTTAGACAAGATTAACTTATGTGCAGTATAGACTATTAGAAGTAAATTTAAGTGCTCTACGCTTGTTGCGGATGTTATTATCAACATAAAGATGAATAAAGAAAACCTATCATCGGTTCACTTTATGCCGACGATGTACTCATAGCGCCCAAGTTATACTCAAGATCCAGTCTCCTGTATAATTAAATTGAATGAATTGGTGCAATATTTGTAATTTTGGGCTTCTAATGAAATTTTTCTGCAAAATAGGACCCGTTTTTTTTCTTTTGATATGTAATTACAGTTTTAGCCAGAAAACCAACATATCAGAGCTTGAGTTGCAATTACAAAAAGAGAAAGGTGTTGAAAAAATCAGCCTCCTTAATAAGCTCAGTTGGGAATACCGGCGTTCAAACCCTACCAAAGCTTTTGATTATGCCGAAACTGCCGTTGAACTTAGTAAAAAAATGGGGGTTACTTCGGGACTTGCCTATGGCTACAAAAATTTGGGCTTTGCCAACTGGATAAAGGCTGATTATAGTAAAAGTGAGTTGTATTATTCTAAATCCAAAAAACTATTCGAAAAGATTGGAAATGAAACGGAAACCGGAAATCTCTCAAATCTATTTGGGTTATTATATTGGAATAAGGGTGAGTATCAGGAAGCAATTTTTAGCTATGAGGAAGCCATACTACTATTCGGGGAAATTGGTGATCGAGAAGGGAAAGCAAAAGCTCAGGGAAATTTGGGAATCATTTATTATGAGATTGGAAATTATGAAAAGTCCCTTGAAGAATATTTAAAAACAACTATATATTATCAGGATGTAAATGACTCTTACGGGCTTTCTAATATGTACAACAATATTGGGCTTATTTATTCACAGCAAGGCAACTACAAAACAGCCATGCGCTATTACAAGCTGTCACTTTCCATTGATCTTAAAGTTGGAGACAAGCATGGTCAAGCAAGTTCCTATACGAACATTGGAGTATGTTACTATTATTTGGGAGATCTAGATAGTGCCTTGTATCATCATAATTTATCATTGGAAGCTTCTCTGAAAATGGAGGATAAAAAAGGTATTTCCTATGCGTTGTTGAATATCGGAGATATTGAATTCGAGCGTAAAAATTTCGCGTCCGCAGAGGAAAATTTTATTGCCGCATTAGAATACAAAAAGGAGACAGGAGAAGTTTTGGGAGAAGCAATAGCATGGATCAACCTCGGTAGGTTAAGACTAGAACAGCATCAATATCAAGAAGCTCTGAAGTGTTTTACTAACGGACTCCAACATGCAGAGAATATAGGATCCATTAAGTATATCGCCGATTCATACTTTTGGCAGTCTAAAGCCTATGAGGGGTTGAAAAATTATGAAGCTTCATTGATCTCTTATCAGTCTTACTCAACATATAATGACAGCCTAGTAAGTCAAGAAACAAATTCGCAGTTGTTTAATTTGCAGGTAGATTTTGAAACCCGAAAAAAGGAACAGGAAATCAAAGTTTGGAAGAAGCAGTCCGAATTAGAATCCATTCAAAAGCGT
Organism: uncultured Flavobacteriales bacterium; assembly: GCA_937876195.1. GTDB lineage: Bacteria > Bacteroidota > Bacteroidia > Flavobacteriales_D > Crocinitomicaceae > UBA4466. The sequence goes on along the minus strand of CALEIK010000016.1, from coordinate 100,227 downwards.
ATGATAACTGCAATTTCAATCTTATTGGTAATCGTTGCATTCCTGATTATCAGTCGGCAACGCTTGAATCGAATAAAAGAGAAGAAGCTGGCGGCAAGTGAACAAGAGAAAGCGACCTTAAAGCAACTGGCATTGGAAAAGGAACTGGAATACAATCAAACAATGCTAATGTCTTACACGCAAAAATTGATAGAGAAAAATCGCGATTTCGAAAAATTGCGAGAGCAAATGGAACAGACTGATACTAATGAAAGCCCCGTTGATACAGAACGAATTGTTAAGATCAATAAACTCATTACATCAAGAATTATAACAGATGATGACTGGGAAGAATTTAAGCGATTGTATATAAAAGTGTATCCTAGTTTTTTTGTTAGAATGATGGAACACTTCCCAGGTATTACGCAAGCGGAATTACGTCTTGCAGCGTTAATCAAGCTAAAACTGACAGGAAAGGAAATTGCGTCCATGATTGGAATTTCAATAGATAGTGTCAAAAAAGCACGTCAGAGGTTACGGAAAAAAATGGAAATTGAGACGGACGCTAATCTGGAAGAGTACGTTCAAGACTTATCATAGTAAGGATAAAATCCGTTGTACCCCTTCTTGTCCCGTCTAATAAACTAAAATTAGTACAAGTTGTGCGTTCTTTATTAGTGTCATTATTCAATCTGGTTTGTCCGGACTAAATAATGTTCAACTAAAATAAAAAATGTATGAAGAACGCTCAGACCTTTTCCTGCATAAGAATTATATGGATATTTCCTACCTCGCTGTTGAGACTTTTATCACAAACCCCTTTCTGTAAATTAAGTGTACTGTTTGCCGTGACATTTTCGTTGAGCATCACATACTGCGTTGATGCTCAATGTGCTGGATTCCCTCCAACAGTGGATGAAAAAGACTGTTCACAGTACACACCACTTTTCAACAACATGACCTTAAACCTAGGCGATACAGCTGGTTTTTGTTCGCCGGATCCAAGTGAAATGGTTTTCACAGGTGTTAACCTTTTTGGGGGAACCATCCGTATTTGTGGTAACACTAGTCTTTCGGGCAACCTTAATTCTGGAACGATTGTGGTACAGTGTGGTTCTTCACTGCGCTTACCGTCCAATACGACGCTTAATAACGGTGTGAAGATCATTAATTATGGAAGTGTAGAGGTCAATGGTAATCTGGAGTTTCAGAATGTGAATAATGCCTTTTACAATGAAAATGATAGTTCTCGGTTGATTGTGTCAGGTAATCTTCGCTTCCCTCAAAACAGTGGGCAAAATGCCTACCTCAAGAATAATGGGTATATTGAAATTGGTGGACGATTTGATGCGCTGGATGGTGGGTTTTATTGCTTTTCAAGCGGTGCCGTTTTACAATGCAATGATTTCAGACACATAATGAATTGTGGAGGTCCCTCTAATCGTTTTTCTAATGATGGTTCCGGAGGAACGGCGATTATTCGCTATTCAAGCCAAGCAGACATACGTGCTGCTATGACAGCTTCACCCAATTATGACATCTACCAAGCATCTGGATCATCGGTCAATTTTAACGGATGCGGAAGCTTTGGTTCTGCAAATGTGGTACCGAATGCACCAGCACTTATAGACCCTGGAACATCAAACGCCAATTGTCCTAGTAACTGCTTTACCATTCTGTCTGTTGAATTAATTGATTTTGAAGGCTTCTGTAATGCTGGATTGGTGAAGTTGAATTGGAGTACGGCATCCGAAGAAAACAGTGATTATTTTATTCTTGAAAGGAGCACGGACGGAATCTCATTTGATGAAGTAAGCAAAATCAAAGCATCAGGGACAACGACACATACAACACACTACGAATGGATGGACAGTGCACTGGAACAAATTAATTACTATCGACTTCGACAATTTGATTTCGATGGATTTTCAAGGTTATTTAAAACTATCTCTGTAAATGCTTGTGTTGATGAAGTATTTGTGTATCCGAATCCTTGTGAAGATTGGTTAAACATACACATGGAATCAAAAATAGACCAACACTTTGCCATAAGTGATTGCACTGGTCAACTGGTATCGGAAGGTGACATTTCCAAAGAGGACAATCGTATTTTTACGGGAACTCTTTCCTCTGGAGTTTATTATCTCAATATAGGACAGCAAGTATTTAAGGTGGTGAAGAAGTAAGTTGTTTTCCCTCTTCCTAAACTTTGTTTTTGAACAAAACAACAAAACTGAGATGAATCCGAATCTTAATAGTACGAATAAAATCAACGGTTTAACCATTGTACCCCTTCTTGTCCCGTCTAATAAACTAATAGCTGTATCACATTGCCCGTTCTTTGTGTTATCATTTTAATCCAGAGAGGTTTCATATTTATCAATCTCAGATGCCTGGACAAAAAATGTTTAATTAAAAAAAGAAACTATGAATAAACTATCACACAAACTTTTCTTTGCAATGGGATTAATTCTGGGAACTACAAGTGCTTCCTATTCTCAATGTACTATTTCACCTGCTATAAAGGCAGATTTAGCTGCTTGTCCCGGAGATATGGTAACACTAGAAGCTAGTTGTAACAGAGGATTACAATTTAACGGAACCGATCACTATGTCAATGCGACCAATCTGGCACCATTGCTGGCTAACTTGGATTTCAGTTTTTCGGCGTGGATAAAATGCGGTGCCACAAGCGGGAACGAGACCATCTTTGCAGCCAATACTTCTTCGGGGGGAAACCGACTGCTATTTACATTAAACGCAACCTCCGGTATTCTTACATTATTTGATGGAACAACGCAAAATGCGAGTGCAACATTAGTGAATGACAACCAATGGCATCACGTAGCTTTTACATATAATAAGACCACAAAGGAAGCTAATACTTATGTTGATGGAACGCTAGAAAGTACTCTTACCTTGTCAGGAATGCCTGCTAGTGGTATTCAGGGGGCAAGTGATCAAATCTCTTTAGGACAAGAATTTGATGGAGCCTCTATAACAGATCTCTATATAGGTATCATGGATGAAATCAGGTTTTGGGATAAAGAACTGGCGGCTGTTGAAATTCAGAATTGGCTAGATAAAGAAATTACAAGTTCGCACCCTGACTATTCTAATCTTATAGGTTATTACAAGCTCAATCAATATGCATTAGGTAGTATTGTAGATAACGCATCTCCCACAAATGACCAAACAATCAGTACAGTTAATGGTCCTAGCTGGGTATCAATTTCAGATAACGCTATTTTCAATCCATCTTGCACGTATGACTGGGTGTCAAGTCCATTAGGTTTTACAGATTCGGGGGCTTCAGTAACAACATCTGTTAACCAGACCACTACCTATACTGTTACGGTGACAGATGGGAACGGATGTATAGGAACGGCTGATATAGTTGCGGTTGTCAACGAAATACAAGGAACTGATTTTTCATCCAATTCTGTGGTGTGCGAAAATACAGCGATAGAATTGTATGACTTACATGGTGGGGGATCGGCACTTCAGTTTGACGGTAACAACGACTGGATTGAAGCCAATACATTATCAGATGACCTTGAAGGATCAGATTTTACAGTGTCCATGTGGATGAATACTTCAGGAAGCAATGAAAATTACCTTTTTTCGGTGAACTCCATCGCCGGAGATAATAAGTTATTGTTGGGCATAGAGAATAGTACAGGAAAGATCCTTGTCTGGAACCAAAAAAGATCTACTATTCTGGTGAATGACGGTAGTTGGCATCATGTGGCCATGTCATTTAATAACACCTCAAAAGAAGTGACTGTTTATGTGGACGGTGCAAAACAATTTTCCGTAATAATGGCTGGATTAACCTTGTCGTCATCAGATTTGATTTCTATTGGTCAAGAATATGATGGCGGCAGTTCTCTTGGTAATTTCCATGATGGGGCCATAGACGAAGTTCGGGTTTGGAATTCTGTACGAAGCCAACAGGAAATTCAAGACTGGATCTGGCGAGAATTAGATGCGGGACAATATCTCAACATGTACGCATATTACAATTTTAACGAAGGGTCTGGAACAACAGCCAATGACCTTACTGGAAACGGAAATAACGGAACTTTGAAGAATGGTACTACCACTGCAAATGGTCCACAATGGATAAATGCAGATTGGCGTGTACATTCATGGACAGGTCCCAACAGTTTTTCATCCTCTCTTTCTAATCCTGTCATTCCAACAGCCTCAATGCTTGCAGAAGGCACTTATAATTGTACGGTAAGTTTACTGGGATGTCCAGGGGTAAGCAGCAATACAGTTGTAGATATGGATCCTGTAGGCACAGAACCCAATATTACACCTATTTCTTCATCATGTGAAAATTCAGCAGCATTTAACCTCTCTGCAGACATACCAGGAGGAATCTGGACAGGAACAGGAATCACAAACCCGGTAAATGGTACTTTTGACCCAACTCTTGCAGGTGCTGGTCAACATGAAGTAATTTACACTACCTCAGGTGGAGGATGCTTTGGAGATGATACTACCTACATTAATGTCTTACCTGAAATATCTCTGACAACTTCAGAAAACACCCTAGTCTGTGATGGAGGAAGCATGCAATTATTTTCTGGATGTAACCACACAATGGTCTTTGCTACTGATGACTATATCAATATTAATCCAGTTGCATCTGAGATCACCAATTCCGATTTTACCTTCTCCACATGGATCAAAAGTAATATTGCTTCTGGTTCTGGAAATTTATTTGCAGTAAACACCTCCTTTGGTGATAACCGCTTTTTAGTTATGGTAAACTCGGCCAGCGGGTTGCTTGAATTATTCGATGGAACTACTCATTCTGCATCCACTACAACCGTAAATGATGATCAGTGGCATCATATAGTCGTAACTTATAACAATACAACTAAACAAGCACAGACTTATGTGGATGGTAACCCCGAAATGCTTGTCAATCTTTCTGGAATGCCTGCAACAGGTGTAAGTGCAACAGATCTGGTTTCACTAGGTCAGGAATATGATCCAGGACCTGTTGCATCAGACTTCTTTACTGGAAAAATGGAAGAGGCTCGTGTATGGAATGTACTTCTTGGACAGGCAGAAATTACAAACTGGATGAACATGCAACTTAATAACACACATCCAGATTACGCCAACCTTGTGGCTTATTATACCTTCAATGACAAGGACAACAATGTATTATATGATTACAGTCCCGCAGGCAATAACGGAACCATTGTCAATACCAACGGTTATGTACTGAGTGATATTCCGGGATTCGCTGATCCTTGCAATTACACATGGAGCTCAGTTCCAGCAGCTTTTAGTTCGGTGCTTGCTGATCAAATGGTAACACCTGGAGGAATAGTAACATATCATGTTTCCGTTACAAATGATTTGGGTTGTGTAGCTTCTGACAGCTTAGCGGTAGCCGAACTGGTTTTCCAACCGACTGTGGTATCTTCCAATTCACCTGTTTGCGAAGGATTAGATATTGAACTATATGATTCAACTGCTGCCGGAAATGCACTCTCCTTTGATGGCAATAATGATTGGTTGGAAATCGATGCGCTCACGGATGATATTGCTGGTTCTGATTTTACCTTTTCATGTTGGTTCAATGCTGGAGCGCAAACTGGATCCGCAGGAACAATATTAGGAATTAATGACCTGTCAACTATAAATAAGAATCGATTGATTGTGGCAATTTCAAGTGCTACAGGAAAACTAGTACTGTATGACAGTACAACAACCACAATACCAGTTAACTCGCCTATAGTAACAGATGGTCAATGGAGGCACCTTACCGTTACTTTTGAGATTGCAACAAAAAAAGTGGAACTATTTTTAAATGGGTTGTTAATTGACGCTATGATTTTTGACAACATCTCCACAGGGGTGGAACTCAACGATAAAATTTCAATCGGACAGGAATTTGATGGCAATCACTCGGATTTCTTTAGCGGCAAGATTGACGAGATACGTTTCTGGGATGTAAAACTTACTCAAACAGACATTCTTGATTGGCTTTATCGTCCTGTTGATAATACCCATCCACAATACGCAAACCTTATGGGCTATTTCCCGCTTAATGGCACTTCCGGAACAACTGTAAACGACGAAAGTGGAAATAACAATAATGCAGTCAAAAAAAACGGTGGGTCAACTGCTGTGGGACCTGTTTATATCCTTTCTGATTGGCGCACTCAAAACTGGTCTGGTCCAGGAGCATTTTCTTCAACGATCCAAAACCCGGTAATCGCTTCAGCTACACCAACAAATGATGGAACCTATGATATGTATTTTACGGTACTGGGTTGCGATTCACCATCCGAATCAACAATTGTAACCGTTCAACCAAATGCATTAGACCCGACAATAACTCCTGCAGGTCCATTTTGTTCAAGTGATGGCGCTTCCAACTTAATAGCTGCAACACCTGGAGGAACATGGTTTGGTAGTGGCATTACAGACACATTGCTCGGAACTTTTGATCCGACCGTAGCTGGCTCAGGTATGCATGAGGTTATCTACGTAGCGGATGATTGTGCGGGCAGCAGTGATACAACTACTATAGAAATTGTAGCTCCCATTATTTCCGCCCTGATTTCGAACGAGCCGATGAGCTGTGGTACTGCTACTGGTTCTATTCAAATAGGTGGGTCTGGAACAGGAGATGTCGCATGGAGTGGTACCTCATCTGGAAATGCAAATAATGTTTCTTTGCCTTACACTATAACAGGTTTAACCGCTGGATCGTACACAATAACGTATACTGACGGTAATGGATGTGTATCTAATACATTAGCTCAGTCTTTATCTAATCCATCATTACCAGTTATTGCAACAGGAGGTGCTACCATTTGTGAAGGTCAATCAGTGAACATAAGTGCATCAGGTGCTACATCTTATAGCTGGGATAACGGCTTGGGCGCTGGATCAAATCAAACAGTGTCTCCAACCACCACCACCACTTATACAGTAACTGGAACAACTACGGGATGCAGTGGTACGGATCAGTTAACAATTACCGTAATACCTTTACCAAGTGTTGTAGCCGCTGGTACGACAACTATCTGTGAAGGACAGTCAACAACAATAGATGCTACAGGAGCAACGTCATATACGTGGGATCAAGGATTGGGAGCTGGCGCAACTCAAGTTATTTCACCAACAACTACTACAACTTATACTGTTACTGGAACAACGGCAGGTTGTACAAACACAGATCAGGTAACTGTGACTATCACACCTCTTCCAACAGTGATAGCAAGCGGTACGGCAACTATTTGTGAAGGACAATCCACAATAATTGATGCAACAGGTGCAACATCATACTCATGGGATCAAGGATTAGGTGCTGGTGCTTTTCAAACAGTATCACCTACAACAACTACAACGTACACAATAACTGGTATTACAGCAGGTTGTTCTAACACAGATCAAGTTACTGTAACTGTAACACCTCTTCCAGCATTGATAGCCAGTGGTACTACAACTATCTGTGAGGGTCAATCGACAACAATAGATGCTACAGGCGCAACATCATATTCTTGGGATCAAGGATTAGGAACGGGCTCAACTCAGGTTGTTTCACCTACGACAACTACAATTTATACTGTTACGGGAACAACAACAGGTTGTACAAACACAGATCAGGTAATTGTCACAGTAACACCTCTTCCAACAGTTGTGGCAAGCGGTACGACAACTATTTGTGAAGGACAATCCACAGTGATTGATGCAACGGGTGCAACTTCATACTTATGGGATCAAGGTTTAGGTGCTGGTGGAGTGCAGACGGTGTCTCCAACATCGACAATTACATATACTGTAACTGGAACAATGACGGGCTGTACAAACACAGATCAAGTAACTGTAACTGTTAATCCTGCACCTTTTATTTCGGTTGACCTTGTAACTGATGTGCTTTGCTACGGAGATTTGAGTGGTTCTATTGACATATCGGTTTCGGGAGGAGTCACTCCATACGATTATTTGTGGAATAGCGGTCAGATCACGGAAGATCTTTCGGGAATACCAGCAGGTAACTACAACGTATCCGTTACCGATGCTAATGGTTGTTTATCAGTAGCCAATGGAACAGTGAACGAAAACCCTGAAATAGTGTTGTCAGCAGTAGTTGGTGATGAATTGTTTGACGGTGAAGGTTCCATTGACCTGACAGTGACAGGGGGAACAGCACCATATCTGTATAACTGGAGTAATGGTGAGACCACAGAAGACTTATCATATCTTCATTCAGGAACTTATACCGTAGTTGTCACAGATGCAAATGGCTGTATAGACTCATTAACTGTTGAAGTGGGTTCACAGGTAGGTATTGATGAAATCGGAAATAACAAGTTAATATCTGTCTACCCAAATCCTACAAAAGGTAAGATTTACGTTCAAATCAACGGTGATGTCAATGATGAAACAATTGCCGTATATGATTCGGCTGGAAAGCGAGTGATGTCAGTCATGCTAGATGGTATGTTAACCGAAATTAACCTTGAAACACTTGAGAGAGGGATCTACTTCTTCAATCTTGAACACACGGAATACTTTTATCGGGTTATTCTACACTAATTAGCACATTCATTTTTTAGACCGGGTTTCTTTTGGAGATCCGGTTTTTTTTAGTGATCAACGTTAAATACACTGGTAGTATGCGTTGTTGCTTTTGTAGTTTATTGTTTTCGTTCTATAACGAAGTATCGAAATATATTATTTTGTATCATCCTAAGTAGCTCACCTTTCACGGTGCAAACTAGTTTTTTACCTGATTTTTGAGAACACAAAAGATGTTGATAATAGTCAAAATGAACAAAGGTTTCAACGTCTCAACAGAGTCTCAGTCCAACTTCAAATACTCCTAAACACATTGTTGCTAAACCTTCATGTTTTAGGTACTGGCTCCAGACCGCTAGTTCGTTTGAGCAAAAGACAAGTCTATATGGCTGTAGACCTAGAAACCCCTAAGAAGTATCAAACTTCTTAGGGGTTTTGTTATTTTTATCCAAAAAAATACTCCCATGAAAAAACTATTTCTTCTTCCAATTCTGTTCCTTTCACTGCACCTTAATGCGCAAACAGAAACACCTCAGCAAGCGGTAGAACAATTTTTTGAAGCATTCCATAAAAAGGATACAAGTGCCCTAAGGTCATTTTTTAACGAGCACTCTACCATAAGAACAATTGTCAATAGTGAAAATGTAAAAGGACTTATCTCTACGGATGAGCTGAATGATTTCTTGAAAATGATGGCTAGCATTCCTGAGGACATGCAATTTTTAGAAAAAATTGAAGAATACAAAGTAGAAGTCGATGGGCAACTAGCACATATATGGACGCCCTATTCATTTTATATCGACGAAAAACTCTCGCATACCGGAGTGAATTCTTTTGTGTTGACCTATTCAGATGATCAGTGGAAAATTGTTCATCTGATTGACACGAGAATAAAAGCCGACTAAACGTAAATTTCTATCAATATTTTGCAGGTTTTCCTTGAACTGATGTGTCCAGAATAAATCTTCTAACATCATCATTCGCGGATTTCAAATCCTCTTTTCTAAGGTACATCATGTGTCCGCTCTCGTATCCTTCAAAATGCATGCGGTCTGACATTTTACCGCTTGGATCAATTTGCCACATCGTATATTTTGAATTGAAATACGTGGTAGCGCCATCAAAGTAACCAACCTGAAACATGACATTCAAAAATGGATTTTCAGCCATCGCCTGTCTAAGATTGTCACGTGTATTATTTTTTTGTCTGTCCCAAGGATGAACAGGTCCAAACATGTTGTATTTCATGTCTGTTTTAAAATTCAAGACTTCGGACATATAATAATTGATCGCTGGCGTAAATGCGTGCAACCACGAGGTTAACTCAGCGTTGTAATCTGGACTTTGACCTGCTTCCATTTTATCCAGTCCCAGGTACCTTGAATCCAACCTACCAACGGTGTGACCATTCTCGTCTCTCAACAATTCCTTCCAAAAAAATGAAGTCGGTACCACAAGATTGTGCTGCAAAATGGATTTTTTAGAAAGTCCCGAGTAATGTGCCATTTTTTCTGCTATCGCTTTCCTCTCCTGTTCGGTTAAGGAGCTTCCACGAGCTAATGCAGGCATCAATATATCTAGGGTGTACTTCTCGACTTCAGGCAATAATTCGCTCAATGTCCTATTTTGTAAATCCGAGTCCAACACTTTATGATACCAAGCAGCTGCAGTAAAATAGGGTAAGTTTAACGAAGATGAAATGGGTGCGTCTGACTCAAAAACATTATAATCCGCTGGTGAAACAAGTATTACTCCGTTCAAATACATCCATTGTTTTTCTTGCAGTTCCAAGGCCAATCCGGACACGCGTGTACCACCATAACTTTCTCCAATCAAGTATTTTGGTGAAAGCCAACGATTGTTTCTAACCATAAACGTGTTCAACCACTCTGCCAAATAAGTGATGTCTGCATTGATGCCAAAAAATTTTTCACGCTTAACATCCTTTCCTGAAACCGGAATGGTTCTAGAATATCCTGTATTTACCGGGTTAACGTATAAAATATCACAAACATCCAACACGGAAAACGGATTGTCTTTCATCCCATATGGTTGTACAGGAAAACCTTCGTCATCAATGTTCAATAGTTTTGGACCTGTATACGCAATATGCATCCAAGCCGAAGCAGAACCTGGACCTCCGTTGAAGGAAATTAATAGCGGTCTTTTCGCGAAATCTTTCGTACCCTTCTTGCGATAGTAGGTATAATGCAAAGTTGCAATAGGCTCTCCAGACTCATCCCATAAAGGTTGAGTTCCTGTTGTTGCAACGTAGGGTATTTTTTGCTCGTTAATTGTGGCTATGTGCTCAGTGATAATTGAAGTGTCAGCTGGAATGCTGATTCCTTGTCCGAACAAGATACCGGTGCTTACAAAAACACCTGAAAAAGTCATTCTTAACCTCATAATTTTATTTTTTTCCATGTCATTTTCAATACTTTCACTGAAATTAACCGACTAAAATAGTAAACTAATCGTGAACACAATATGCACATGATAAGCGACATACACCAAATTTAAACCGATTAATGGAAATGCCCCTTTTTTAGCGGAATTTATTTCTCATTTGTTGAATGAAGCAAGTTCCTGTTTTGAGTTGCGTATTTCGCAAATGGAAAATCTAATCAAATAATTTTATCTTTGCCATCAGACAATACCTGTTTTAATGTATAAACTGAGTTTTCTTGCTTTAATCGCTGTCCTACTTTTCGCATGTACATCTGAAAACGATGTAACAACAACCACTGATACTGAAGTTGAAACCAAAGACACATTAATTTCGCAGAAAATTGATTCAACGAACCAAATAGTTGAGGAAGATCCTCAAATTGAATTCAACGTATTTGAAGATTATGCGCAATTGCGAACCAAACAAGACCTTATCGATGCCTTTGGAAAAGAGAATATCAAACACGGATCTAGTTGGTACGCAGAAGGAACCGTTGAATCGAAACATACCATTATTCGAAATCCAGCGAATGGGCATCGCATCAAATACTTGTGGGATGAAGAAAATCCTGCAAAATTAAGTTCCATAGAAGCGTCATACTTTGAATACAATGAAAACTATGAGATATTAAGCAAGCAGAAAATTCCTTCCAGCTGCGGGCTATACACGGGCATGAGCATCAATGATTTAAGAAAATGGACAGATGAAGATTTTAACTTTTCTGGATTTGGATGGGATTATGAAGGTGGTGTATTTGTAATGCCTGGAACAAAATTAAGTAAATGTCCAGTTTCAATTAAGTTAACACTAGAACATCACGACAACATGGATCAATTTGATGAACTATATGGAGACATAGAACTTTCTACGGATAACAAATTAGTACGAAAAGCGCCAATCGTTGTTGACTTGATGGTGTATCATATTGAAGAATAAGTAAAATGGAAAAAGAATTAGCAAAAAGAAGTGGCAACACATGTGAATTGTGTGCCTCAACGGAGAATCTATCCGTCTATGTCGTGCCACCCACAGCTGGCGTGAACAGCGACCAATGTGTACATGTGTGTGCGACGTGCAAATCACAAATTAGCGGTGAAAATGAAGCAGACAGCAATCACTGGCGATGTCTCAACGATAGCATGTGGAGCGAAGTGGAAGCCGTAAAAGTCGTGGCGTGGCGTATGCTAAATCAACTGAAGAATGAAGGTTGGTCACAAGATTTACTTGACATGATGTACCTTGAAGACAGTACGCTGAACTGGGCAAAAGAAGGTCAGAATGAAACGAAAATTAAGCACATTGACAGCAATGGAGTTGAATTACATTCTGGTGATTCTGTGGTGCTTATCAAAGATTTAAAAGTCAAAGGTGGTGGTTTTACCGCAAAACGAGGGACGGCTGTTAGAAACATCACTTTGGTGCATGACAATGCAGAACACATCGAAGGAAAAGTAGACGGACAACGTATTGTTATTTTGACGCAGTATGTTAAAAAGTAAGAATTAAACTTTATTTTATTATGGCTGCTAAGATTTGGATGATACTATTTCTTATACTCTGTTCTATTATATGTTCATGCAGTGCTGCCTATAATTCTATTCGATTTACAAGAAACGAAACACCAATAATTCTCCAAATAGAAGATAAAATTGAGAACAAAAAGTTCAAACCCAATACTGTGTTTATTCATTCAAATGATAGTATTATTCAATTAGAGGATATCCAATTTAATGTTCTAGATAATGGAAAGAATTCAATTTCAGGCAAAATCATCGGTTTAGATTCCAATTATATTAGATCATACAATGTCATGAAACACTATAAAAGAGATCGTATGAATGAAATGGAGATTCCAGGACCTAAAGCTATCTACTTTAAACAAACTCATATCTTCGCTGATAGTCTTATTCTATCAGAAAACTTAGTAAATATTCAGGAAAACCATGTAAAACAAGCTACAGTCTATTATAGATCAAGAGTTCTGCATTACCTACTATTCGGTGTAGGAATTGTATTTGCTCTGTTAGTTTTGTTAATTATTAGTGCAATATCTAGCAGTCCGTATTTAGGGTAAATTCTTTTTTTAAATTTACGGGCAAGACATATAAGTTAACTACTTTTCATTCAAATCGATATGAAGAAGTAATTGCTAGTACTAAAAACTATGCCTTCTTTTTGAAGGGGCGCTTATTCTTGTGGAAAGGTCGCTTTTTTGACGATGAACCCTCGGTGCGTTCTCTCCAAACCGGTCCTTCACCTAATTCGGCTGGCGGTTGAAACTTTGGAACGCTCATTTCAATTAGTTTCTCGATACTTTGCATGCGTTGCATGTCTTTCAAGTTAACCAAGGTAATCGCCTCCCCCTTCGTATTCGCACGCGCAGTTCTACCTACACGGTGAACGTAATCTTCGGCATCGTGAGGCACATCGTAGTTGATGACCATATTTATCTCCTTGATGTCAATACCGCGACTCATCACATCTGTCGCTACTAGGATACGAATGCGTTTTGAACGAAAGCCACACAATACTTCCTCACGCTGATCTTGTTCCAAATTCGAAGAAATTCCTTTTGATGCGAAACCTGAAACCCGCAGTGATTTCACAATTTCGGAAACCTTGCTCTTTGTAGAAGTAAAGATGATAATACTGTCGAAGTCCTTTCTTTCTGCCAATAAATGAGCAACCACTTTCGCTTTTTGATCGTCGTGCGCCAAATATACTTTTTGATCAACCCCCGCCGCAGGTTTTGAAATTGATAAAGATATTTCTGCGGGATTGTGCAAAATATTTTGTGCCAACTGCGAAATGCTTTTGGGCATTGTAGCGCTAAACAATAAGGTCTGGTGTTTCTCAGGAAGGTAAGAGATGATCTTTTTCAAATCATCTATAAATCCCATGTCCAACATGCGATCTGCCTCATCCAACACCAAGTGTTTCACCTTGTCGAACTTCACATAGCCCAATTTCAAATGCGAAAGCAATTTTCCAGGTGTCGCGACAATGATATCTGTCCCACCTACCAAAGCTTCTTTTTCCATCTGCCAATCTTTTCCGCCACCGCCACCGTAAATGGCAACTGAACTCACGGAAACAAAATAAGCCAATCCTTGAATTTGCTGTTCAATCTGTATGGCCAACTCACGTGTCGGTACAATAATCAATGTATCTGTGCAGGTCTCAGTCTTCCCTACCAACTTGTTCAAAATCGGCAGTACGAAAGCACCAGTCTTACCTGTGCCCGTTTGGGCACATGCAATTAAGTCTCTGTTCTCTAATACGTATGGAATGGCTTTTTCTTGAATGGGTGTTGCATTTTCGAACCCCATGTATGAAATAGCCTCTAATAGTCCTTCTTCAAGGTTCAGTTCTGTAAATTTCATCGAGGATGAAGTTAGTAATAATTAATGAATTCGCTGGCAAAGATACAAAATTGAACTCATCACGTGTTCAAAAATCCAAGCCCCACAGGATTGTTCAGCATCCACCCTGTCAGGCTGTAGCGCTCGGCGTTGGTTACTAACACTTCATGCTCCACCTCTGCGCTTTTAAACAGTATCAATCTTGATTTCAACGGTTCTATCTTTATCTGTTCGTTCTCCTTGTAAATCACCAATTCACCACCATCTCCTACTCTCCAATCAGTGTTCAAATAGAGTACAAACGAAATGATTCGGTTGCTACGTTCCTTGAATTGATCTACGTGCCTCTTGTAGAACGTTCCTGTTGGATAATAGGCAAGGTGACACTCGACATCGGAAATCCCCAGAAAACAGAGACGTTTAATTTGTTGCACCATTTCATGTAATTGCTCGTAAAACGCATTCAATTCGGTATCGCGCTTTTCATCCAACCAGTAAACGTAATCCCCACGAATTTTTTTATCAATCGTATGATCACCCAATGCTCCAATTCCAGCCTTGGCAAGATCATCTTCGTCCAGTCTTTGCTGGAAAAATGAAAAAATCTGTTCATAGAGACCAGAGGTAATGAAGTCGTCGATGACAACAAAGTCATCCTCTGCCAGTCGATCTAACCACTCAATGTATTTATCTTCAGAATTGAACTCCATACGTCAAAAAAAGTGGGTGAATCTACTCAATAATAGTATATGTTGATTAAAAAATGATGCGTGAACAATCTACAATTTCTATATTAGGGCAAGAAATCATTTAAGCGTTTGATCATGAAACACCTAAATTACTGTACACTACTCCTTTCAATCCTTATCTTCTGTGGTTGCAGTGGGTTAAAAATGGTGAACCTCATGAAGAAGGGAGAAGTGGTGCAAACCGATTTTTATTCGGAATTCACCTATGAAGATAGAATGGGACTCATCATTATTGAAGCTTCCATCGATGATCAAAATTTTCACTTTCTACTCGACACCGGCGCACCGAATGTCGTCTCAACCGAGGTAGCAAAAAAACTGAACCTCAAAGCCAAATTGAACAGGAATACAGGTGATTCACAAGGAAAAAAAAACAGTCTTGAGTATGTTTTGCTTGAAAAAGTGACGATTGGCGGAATTGATTTTCTCAATACAGGGGCAGCCGTAGCGGATTTAAAGCAATCCAATGAAATAGCCTGTTTAGAAATTGATGGAATCATAGGTGCTAACTTGATGCGCAAAGCGATATGGCAAATTGATTATCAAAACAAACAGGTTCGTATTTCAAACACGATGGATTCATTAACGATCACAGACAGGTACGAAGTAGGGTTCACATCAAAATTAACGGGAACACCGATCATAAATATGCTAGTGGACAATGTCCTTATTGAAAATATTACGGTTGATTCAGGATCAAATCAAGGTTTTTCCCTTTCGAAACAATCGTACCAAGAGATTATGGCAGTTGATTCAACGCTCCGTATTCTTAAGTCGTATGGCAATTCGACTTCAGGACTTTACGGTGCAGGGGATAACGACACAACGTATTTGGCAATCTCTCCCACAATCGAAATTGGCAATCTTTCCTTGAAAAATCAATTTGTGACCTTTCGAGAGAATGGTGCTGTGACGCTTGGGAACGAATTCTTTGAAAACTACATCACCACCTATGATTGGTCGCAAAGTAAACTGATCCTTTCCAGCCCTCGTGAATTTGATAATTCAACGTTTGACTCTTTCGGTTTTAAATATTTCTTTAGTGACGGGAAATTGATTGTGAACCAAATTGTAAGTAATTCAATGGCCGTAAACTCGGGACTAAAAATGGGCGATCACATCATTGAACTCGCTGGTCAAAATTACAAAGACATGCAATTGAGCGATTGGTGTGAACTCATACTTTCCAATCGTTTTCATGAAGTTGACACCGTTGAGATTAAAGTGCAGCGTGAAAATGAGGTGATTGATTTTAAATTCATTCGATCCAACTTATTCTTGGAGTAATTTTCGATTTCTTAACTACAAGTATACCTTCAAAATTTAACTATCTTTCGGGCATTATTTCGACAATGCAAAAGAAAATTACCATAGCAATTGACGGCTACTCTTCTTGTGGAAAGAGCACTTTAGCAAGAGACGTAGCGCGAGAATTGGGATACGTATTCATCGATTCAGGAGCCATGTATCGTGCGGTGACCTACTTTGCGCTGCAAAACGAGATAATCATCGGAAATAAAGTAAATACTGAGAAATTGATTTCATCGTTACCATCAATTGACCTGAATTTTCAAATCAACTCTACTACCCTACTTCCAGAGATCTACTTGAATGGCAAAAACGTAGAAACCGAAATTCGAAAACCCGAAATTGCTGCACATGTTTCGCGCATTGCTGAAATAAAAGAAGTCCGCACGAAATTGGTGGACGAACAGCAAAAAATGGGACAAGGAGGCGGCATTGTCATGGACGGTAGAGATATTGGTTCCGTCGTATTTCCGAATGCCGAACTTAAACTATTCGTGACAGCTTCCGTGGAAGTTAGAACACAACGAAGATACGATGAACTTATTGGAAAAGGTATAGCAACAACGCGAAAAGAAGTTCAAGAAAACCTTCAATCCCGCGATTTAATTGATACCACGAGAAAAGAAAGTCCACTGATTCAAACAAATGATGCTGTTGTTCTGGACAACACCTTACTTTCAAAAGAGGAACAATTGCAGTTCGTTTTGGCGTTAGTAAAACAACTCATTTGAATAAATATAGGTGCAAATCATTTTTTTTGTTATTTTTCTAATCACAATGTGATAATTTGCTAAATTTGTCGGCACTACTACCTATTTATAATACAATATATGAGTTCAATTAGTAAAATAACCGAAGAGATAATAAACCGTAGTCCATTTCTAAGAGAGGCGATGACGGAAAATCTCATCAATGTTTCTGCGCTGGCACGCAAAATTATTCCTGAAGTCGAAAAAATGACGAACAAGGAAATTAAAGAGGGCGCAATTGTAATGGCAATTAAGAGAATGACTCCTGGAGTTTACCATAAATTAGATGTCAAAATCAAAAAAGTCATTGGAGGAATTGGTGATTTTCTTGTTCGTAGCGATTTGGTCGATTTTACATTTGAAAACTCAGAATCATTGCGTGACTGTCAAAATGAATTGATTAAACTGATTCAAAACGATAAGGATAGCTTTTTTGCGTTGTGTAAAGGGATTACAGAAACCACCTATATTTTAAACACGAAATACGCGGAAGAGGTTCAACGCATTTTCAGTAAAGAGAACTCAAAAGGACACAACACGGATTTGTCTTCTATTACAGTCAAACTACCAGAAACAAATACAGAAACCTTCGGTGTATATTACTACATTATGAAGCATTTGGCATGGGATGGGATCAATATTGAGCAAGTCGTTTCAACTGCCAATGAGTTTACGGTGATTGTAGATTCTTCGGATATCGATGATGCGTTTAAAATTCTAATGCAACTCAAAAGAAGCATTTAATTTCAATCGTTTTTGCATTTTTCTTCGGGACGTGCACCGCACAAACCGCATGGAGCACCCTCTTCATTCAATAGCGGATTGTTACTTGCACAAGTTCCAGCGAACTGACCTCCTTTTTTCGCCCATAATTTTATAGCGATTCCCGCAAACGCAAGCGCTAAAAGTCCTATTGAAATGAGAATTAATTCCATAATTATTCCTTTTTACAAAGGTACTAATTTTTATTGATTAGCCCGCCGGAGCCATATTGGTTGTATTCTACAATGTTCGGAGCACCTTTGTACCAAATATCTCCTGACTCATTAATCTCAGCTAAAAGATCACAACCGTCTGCGCGAATTTTCATAACACCAACCGTCGAAGATATCGCAATCAACTCATTGGCAACCTGTAAATTATAGGCATCACCAAAACCGTTACTGTTCACATTGAATTTCGCATAATTCACAATTCCAGAAACAGTATAATTTCCCCATCCATGCGTAATCAGAACATCAACCGAATTTCCTTCCACCATTAAATTAAAGTGTCCCGCACCATCTCGAATGGTTAACGACAAGTCTGTAATTACCAGTGTATCTGCACAAAGTACTTCTTGCGTTCCTTCAAAATTTATATTTATCAGGTTAACAAAATGGATTTCAACGACAACAATGTCATCATAGGACCTCAGAAAAGCACACTTATTCTCATTTTGAATCACCAGGCGTTTGTCAGCATCTATTTCTAAACTGATTCCGTTCAATAAATACTCCCCACCTTTTAAAATCACCTTGTTCACAGTATCTTGAACCAGTTCATATTTTAAATGGGGTCCCATATACAACTTGTCAAATTCTTCCAGCGCAATTTCCTTAGATGTCAGTGCACCTGTTGACTTTAAACACGATTTATCCTCTTTCTTCTTGCAGCCAATTAAAACAAAAGCTACCAGTATTAATGTTAAAACTCCTTTCATCGCTTAAATGTATAACCTATTCCATACTCGAAGTAATCCGCTCTTGCCCAGTGCGACTTCAGTACCAAATTCACATTGATTCCATTGTCAAACACATAACGCATTCCGACTCTGTGGTACATTGGATCTTCTGGTTTGTACTTATCCCTTACATACACACCCATTCCCACCAAAAGATGAAATTTATCCATCGGCAATATATACCCAACAAACGCGCCCAATTGAATAATTTCTAATTGTGTCTTTCTGATATCATTGTGATAATCCAAAATCGCTTGCTTTGAAAACACATCAAAGGATACCTCCATTCCAACGCGCGGTTTGAAAAATCTTCTTCCCACAAGATTCAAGTTATAGACAGGATATTTTCTTCCACCCGTCGGATACACTTCCTTAACTGACGCAATTCCCATTACCCCAAACTGCCATGATTTCTTAAATGGATCAAAGACGTAATTACTGTCTATTCGCGAATGAATTCTGTACCCGTAACCAAGTCCTAAAAAAGGAAGATTAAGTCCCAAATTTGGCATTTTGCTCGCACCATTAGAGAAGTGCGTCATATCAATGGAAACGTTGATGGAATGGTCACCGAACAATATGCGATTTTCCAAGCCTAAACAAATATGTGCATTTATTGAAGAACCGATTGCCATTCCTAATTGGTTAGACACCTGATCGAAATATTTTGTTGAATACGCTATCCCACAACCAGCCTTTCCAGAAAGAACATAGTGCTTTCGATTAATCAATGGAAAACTGGCAAAACCAATTACTCCATACGTTTCTCCTAACAATTCACGATTTCCTGTCGACCCGAAAAAGGCTGTCGCTCCAAAAAATGGATTCTTGTATGCCTCATGCCAGAGCTTTCTGTTCTTTGGGCGGAAATACACGCTGAACTCTCCAGCAAAAGCATGTTCACTGGCTAAGTGTCCCATGACGCTTCTGTGCGCAGCCAAAAATCCTGCCTTCCCTTTTAGTTCTAGCCACACATCATTTTTTAACTGTGCCGAACAGGTGGTGGAAACTAGAATGAATATTAAGAGGTAGATCAACTTCACGGAAGCAAAAATAATAATTCGTCGCCAAAGTAAGAATAATATTAATTTTGAAATAAAAAAGGATGGACAAACGATTAGAGGCCTTTGAACGCTTACTTACAATCATGGACGATTTACGCGAAAAATGTCCCTGGGATAAAAAGCAAACCCTTGAATCGCTCCGTCACCTTACCATCGAAGAAACATACGAGTTAGCCGATGCGATTATCGACAATGATCTAAAGGAGCTAGAAGGTGAAATCGGTGACCTGTTCTTACACATGGTATTCTACTGCAAAATTGGCGCTGAGAAAAACGCCTTTGACGTAACCTCTGTGCTCACTAAAATCTGCGATAAGTTGGTCCACCGTCACCCGCACATTTATTCAGATGTTAAAGCAGAAACCGAGGAAGAAGTTAAATCAAACTGGGAAAAACTCAAACTCAAAGAGGGGAAAAAATCTGTACTCGAAGGAGTTCCAAGTTCACTTCCTGCAATGGTGAAAGCTGCGCGCATTCAAGAAAAAGTGAAGGGCGTTGGTTTTGAATGGGATCAGCGTTCGGATGTTTGGCTTAAAGTAAAGGAAGAACTCGCCGAATTTGAAGAAGAAGTTGAATCAAATCAATCTCCTGAACGCATTGAGGAAGAGTTTGGCGACTTGCTGTTTTCGCTCATCAACTATGCGCGCTTTGTTGACATCAACCCTGAGAATGCACTCGCCAAAACAAACTCGAAATTCATACGTCGATTCATGAAAATGGAGGAATTAATGAAGGAAAACACGCAAAACATTGAGGACAGCTCTCTCGAAATCATGGATAAATACTGGGAACAAGCAAAGCTGAGTGAGAAGTAATAGTATTACGCAATGCCTCCTTTCTTTTATAGATCAATATCAACTCCATTTCCCAAACAATCAATAATCAATACCGTTTACCATTTTTCAATTAATTATACGATTGATATTCGTTCCTTTATCTTATCTTCGGGGCTTGTTAAAACTAGATACTCAACAATATGAAGCTTATTTATAGTACTCTCCTTACTCTATTGCTTACGCAAGTAGCTTTTTCTCAAGACTTTACTATTCGTGGATTTGTTTACGATAAAAAGAATGGTGAACCTATGCCTTTTGAGAAAGTTCGACTTTTGGGATTGGATAGCACTTCAGTTACTGGGGATATTACGGATGTCAATGGTTTCTTTTCAATGTCGAAACTAAACGCTGGAGAGTACATTATTAAGGTAGAAAGCGCTCTTTACCAAACGATTTCAAAACCAGTAACTGCTGAAAGTCAAGGTATTTTGGACGTCGAATTTCTCATGGAAAAGAAAGAAAGCGTACAAAATTTAGGTGAAGTTGAAGTCAACGCAGAAACGCAACGAAAAAATACACAAGTTTTAATTTCAGAAATTCGACTGGATAAAAAAGGATTGGAACGAATCCCAAGTATGGGTGCTGAAAATGACATTGTCGCGGCATTTAGTATTACACCTGGAGTTGTAACCACGGGAGATCAAGGTGGACAGCTCTACGTTCGTGGTGGAACCCCAATTCAAAATAAAATATTATTGGATGGAATGACAATTTACAATCCCTTCCACTCCATTGGTTTCTTTTCCATTTTTGAAACAGAATTGATTCAAAACGCGAGTATTTTTACTGGAGGTTTTGATGCCAAATATGGAGGTAGAATTTCATCGGTCATGGACATTACCTACCGAGATGGAAATAGACAGAAATTTGGTGGTAAAGTGTCTGTATCTCCTTTTATGGCAAAAGCCGTAGTTGAAGGACCTTTTTCGCGACCTAAAGATGGCAAACCAAGCGCCGCGACCTATATTTTTTCCGCAAAACACAGTTTAATTGATTATGCTTCCAAAGCGGTTTATCCTACAATGAATAATGGATTGGGAATGCCTTTTAACTTTACCGATCTCTACGGAAAAGTGACATTTAAAGGAGATGGTGGTTCTAAATTTAGTGCCTTCGGATTTCACAACGATGATAACGTGAATTATGACATTGCCGAAATCAACTGGCAGCAAAGTGGGGGTGGAATTAACTTTCTTTTGGTACCGAATAGCTCCCCTATCTTTGTACGTGGACACGTAAACGGTAGTTCATACAGCACGACCTTTAACGAACCAGTTGGTGAGACGGAAGTATTGCCGAGAAGCAGTTCCATTGGAGGATTTGATCTTGGTTTCGATTTCACCTATTTCTTGAAAAACAATGGTGAATTAAACTATGGAATTAACTTAAACGGATTCAATACAAAGTTTGAAACCTATAACGAAGCAAAAAAGAAAATTTCAGCTGACAACTTTACAACTGAGGTAGGTGTGTTTTTAAGCTATAATTTCGTTTCAACGCGCTGGGTAATTCAGCCCAGTATTAGAGCACAAATGTATGCTTCCTTGGGTACAGTATCACCTGAACCACGTCTAGGTCTTAAATTCAATGCAACTGAGAAATTGAGGTTAAAAGCATCAGGTGGACGTTTTTCTCAAAACTTTACGTCAGCATCATCGGATAGAGATGTTATCAATCTATTCAACGGCTTTTTATCAGCGCCAAATAGCGTACAAGAAACCTTTGTGACACTTTTCCAAAACGAGAAGAATCCTAAAAATGGATTGCAGTATGCATGGCACGCGATAGGTGGTTTCGAATATGACGTGACAAAGAAAATATCATTAAACGTTGAGGGTTATTACAAATATTTCTCACAATTGAGTAACATCAATCAAAACAAACTATATCCAGACGAAGCAGAGTTCGCTAACATCGATGATGTACTTAAAAAGGATTTCATCCTAGAAAATGGTGAATCTTACGGTGTGGATATCCTTGCAAAATACTCAGGAACGCGTTTGTACATTTGGGCAGTGTATTCTTATGGTCATTCAATCCGTTGGGATGGTGACACTACGTACTATCCTGTGTTTGATAGACGCCACAGTGTTAACCTAGTTGGTACATATCTTTTCGGAAAAAAGAAAGGGGTTGAATTAAGTATTCGTTGGAACCTAGGTTCAGGATTGCCTTACACTCCAACTGCAGGAAATTACGAAGGACAGAGTTTTTCATCGGGAGTTACGACCGATTACACCACAGATAACTCAAACAATGTCACGACTGTATTAGGCGAGTTCAACAGCGAACGTTTACCCTACTACCACCGATTGGACATTACCTTGAAAAAACGATTTACGTTCAAAAACGAAGATATACTTGAAATCATTGGATCGGTAACCAACGCATACGATAGAAAAAACATTTTCTACGTGAACCGTGTCACGAACGAGCAAATTTTACAATTCCCTATCCTACCAAGTTTAGGTGTGAGCTACAAGTTTTAAATAAGACGTCAAGACATTAGGATATTAAGACGTTAGGACTCGTTTATTTGATAACGAATCTATTTATGACGAATAGAAATAATTTGTGTTCTCATTCCAATGGATTAAGAACGTCTCAATAACTTAGGGTCTTAATATCTTGTAGTCTTAACGTCTTGCGGTCTTAATAATTCAGTACATTTGCGGTCGAAAAACACGAATACATGAGCAACGCCACCGAAATAGCGAAAAGAAGAACATTTGGAATTATTTCTCACCCTGATGCTGGTAAGACAACGCTCACGGAAAAACTTTTGCTCTTTGGTGGTGCGATACAATCTGCAGGTGCTGTAAAAAACAACAAAATCAAGAAAACGGCAACTTCGGATTTCATGGAAATCGAAAAGCAAAGAGGAATTTCTGTTGCAACTTCGGTGATGGCGTTTAATTACAACAACAAGCAAATAAATATTCTCGATACACCTGGACACAAGGATTTTGCCGAAGACACATTTAGAACGCTCACCGCAGTCGATAGCGTTATTCTCGTGATTGATGTTGCCAGTGGTGTCGAATCGCAAACGGAACGCTTGATGGAGGTCTGTCGTATGCGTAATACACCCGTGATCATTTTTATCAATAAGCTCGATAGAGATGGTAAAGAGGCGTTTGACTTACTGGATGAATTGGAAGACAAACTCAGTATCAAAGTCCGCCCACTTTCATGGCCTATTGGCATGGGTGATCGCTTCAAGGGCGTTTACAACATTTATAAAAAGGAATTAAATCTATTCTCCCCCAATAAAACAGGGATATCGGACGACGTTCAATCCATTTCTGACCTTAATTCTAGCGAAATAGATGAGATAATCGGCGCGGATGAAGCAGCAGAGCTGAGAGAAGAACTGGAGGTTATTGATGGTGTGTACAACGAGTTTGATCGAGAAACATACTTATCCGGTGAAGTTGCTCCTGTGTTCTTTGGTTCTGCCGTAAACAACTTTGGTGTACAAGAATTATTGAATGCGTTTTGCGAAATTTCACCGTCACCGAGAGGAAGAGAAACAGATCTTAGAATGATTGAACCAGATGACGCTAAATTTTCTGGATTCGTATTTAAAATTCACGCGAACCTCGATCCAAAGCACAGAGATAGAATTGCCTTCTTGCGCATCGTTTCTGGTAAATTTGAGCGAAATACGTTTTACAACCACGTGCGATTGGGAAAAAAATTAAAGTTCCCCAACCCTACTTCCTTCATGGCACAAGACAAAAGTGTCATTGATGAGGCGTACCCTGGAGACGTTGTAGGTTTGTACGATTCTGGAAATTTTAAAATTGGTGACACTTTAAATGAAGGCGAGCAATTCATGTTCAAAGGAATTCCTAGCTTTTCTCCTGAGATTTTTATGGAATTGGAAAACCTCGATCCGATGAAATCCAAACAATTGGACAAAGGTATTCGCCAGTTGATGGACGAAGGTGTTGCTCAGTTGTTTATTCAGCAACCGGGAAGTCGTAAAATCATTGGAACAGTTGGACAACTACAATTTGAAGTTATTAGTTACCGTCTAGATCATGAATATGGTGCAAAATGTCGTTTTGTCCCACGTAATTTCCATAAAGCATGTTGGATAACGACAGACGATGCCGCAAAACTCGAAGAATTCAAAAGAGCAAAAGCACGCTACTTAGCGACTGACAAGGACGATAATTTAGTCTTTCTTGCAGAAACTTCATTTCTATTACAAACGGCAGAGCAGGATTATCCTGAAATTACTTTCCATAAGACGTCGGCGTTTAAGCTGGAGGTAGCGAAGTAATAGACAGCTTCTTTTGAACTTTGTACCTGTTTTTGTTCAGCCCTTTGGGCTGTTAAAAATTGCGTGTGTATAACCGTCAGCTTATAGTTGACGGTTAGTAAAGTGTGGCACTCCGTGCCTTAATCTCAGATGATTTCTCAATTAAACAACATACATGCCTCCCCGTTTGAGTTCTTTAACTAGCGCGGAGCGCGGCACAAAAAAAGGCTGTCCTTTCGGACAGCCTTCATCATATTTCCTTTAATCTACTCTCTAAAGCGAAAGCACTTTAAACTCAGTTCTTCTGTTCAACTGACGTCCTTCTTTCGTTTCGTTGGTTGCAATAGGTTGAGTCTCTCCATATCCCGCAGATACCAAACGACTAGCGCTAATTCCACCCTTGGTTACAAAATCAACAACCGCTTGTGCTCTTCTTTCTGACAATCCTTGATTGTACGAGTCTGAACCTTGTGAATCTGTGTGACCTGACAGCTCAATTTTAAGCGTCGGCACATCATTCATTAGTTTAATCAAACGATTCAACTCAGCAGTTGACTCAGGACGTAAGGTCGCTTTGTCCAAATCAAAAAAGATGTTCTTCAAGACAATTTTAGATCCTACGACCAATCCTTTTAATTCAACATCTTTTTCCACCGTTTGAAACGCGGCGGTACTCGGAATATCAAAGTTCTCTGAATGGAACAAGTAGTTTTCTTTCTTCACGGCGATACCATAGTTTTTACCAGCTGGCAGTGAAACTAAATATTTCCCTGTTGCACTGTTCGACTTAAACGTTGCGATTACAACATTTGCCTCATTGTCCACTATTTCAATTTCAGCTTCTAACACTTTCTTGGTTAAAGCATCAGTAATCACCCCTTTCAAAATAGTCAATTGTGCTTCTTTCACTTCAACGACTGGAGCTATTACGACTTCACTCATCGGAGCTGCAATACTCGCTAATAAATTATCTTCATTGTTCAAGACCATTTCTTTCTCAGGCCCCAAAAAGGTCACCATATACAAATCTCTTAAACCGCGACTATCATCTCCCATCGATGTATAGTAACCGTGACGTCCGCTTGCAGAAATCACGAAGAAAACATCATCATCCGTTGTGTTGACAGGATACCCCAAATTCTCTGGTGTACTCCAAGTTTTCGTGTCTGCGTTGT
Source organism: uncultured Flavobacteriales bacterium (assembly GCA_937876195.1). Lineage (GTDB taxonomy): Bacteria > Bacteroidota > Bacteroidia > Flavobacteriales_D > Crocinitomicaceae > UBA4466. Next base: position 74,004 of record CALEIK010000016.1, on the reverse strand, counting down.
AAACCGATTTGAAAATATCAAATCCACCCATGGAGGAATGCCCTTGTGAACTAAAGTACATCGTTTTACCATCAGGGTGCATAAAAACACCCTCTTCAGAATAGGGTGTATTGATTACAGATCCTAAGTTTTCAGCAGGTCCCCATTCTCCTTTTTCTGTCATGTGCGATACATAAATATCGTGATCACCCAATCCGCCTTTCTTGTCAGAAACAAAGTAAAGTGTATTTCCGTCTGGAGAATAACATGCCGACGACTCATGGTAATCTTTCGTATTGATGTTTTTACCCATTGATTCTGGCTTACTCCAAATATCACCTACCAAACGAGATTCATACAAATCACCACCGTTTGATTTTCCTAGATAGATACCGAATTTTTGACCATCGTTCGAAATTCCTGTATTTGCATCGTGGTCATTCGTGTTTACAGGCTCACCTATGTTCTTCGCAACCGACCACGAACCATCTGCTTGTTTGTAAGAAATGTAGATGTCCTCAAAATTCTCGTTCAACTGCGGGTCAATTTTTCCCCCGGTTGAGTTCGGACGACGCGCTGTAAATACCAACACTGATTCATCCGCAGAAACTACGGCTCCGTATTCATTGTACTGCGTGTTGATGTTATCCCCTAAATTATCGACAAATACACGAATTGGGTTGTCAACCAGTCGTTTTCCATTTGCGCATTGTTCAATCCGCATCATCACGTCCTGAATGATTGCTGGATCTCCACCTCCCATCACAGAACGCTGGAACTTTCCGTACGCCGCAACAGCTTTATCCCATTGCATATCCAAATGATACGCTTTCCCCAATAAATAGTGAAGTCGTGGATCAACGGTTGGATTCAACTTCTCTGCCTTTTCCAAATGCGGAAGTGCCTTGTACTTAAACATGGACGCCAAATAACAATCTCCCAATTTAAAATTCAACTCCGCGTTGTTTGGATTGAAGGTATTTGCAGCTTCGTAGGGCGCAATTGCATCCTTGTAAAAAACAGGACCTTGAAAATACAAATCATCTCCTGCTTCCAGGTTGTCTTTTGCTGTCTTAAAGCCGTCCTTATCGTCTTTGAAGTTTGATTTATCAAATTCTACATTTTGGGCAAACAATCCTCCCGTAAAAATCAGTGCGATTGCTAGTGTATATCTTTTTAACATTGTTCTCTAATTTTTCAAATGATTACTCGCAAATTCCTATGAATGCATTTGCTCCTTCGGCTCCTAAATTGGCAGCTTTTCTCCAATCTTCACAAGCGCCCTTCTCATCTCTCAGCAGCTCTTTCGCATTTCCTCTGTTTAAATAGGCATAGCCGTAATTGGCATCCAGTGCAATCGCCTTGTTACAATCCTCGATGCACCCTTTTAAATCATCCATTTTAAACTTAGCAGCAGCTCGGTTATTCAGCGCGTATGCATACTTATCATTCAGCTCAAGCGCTTTTGTGAAATCTTCAATGGCTCCTTTGTAATCACCATCATCGAACTTTGCGCTTCCGCGATTGTTGTATGCGATGTAACTTTGATCATCGACCATAATCGCTTTCGTATATTCTTGGATGGCCCCTTTGAAATCTCCTTTCTTTCTTTTTGCACTTCCAAGATTATTGTACGTAAACGTCATTTGTTTGTCCAGTAAAATTGCTTTCTGGTAATCTTTAATCGCACCGTCTAAATCGTTCAGTTGACGTTTAGCACTTGCTCGGTCATTGTAGGCATACGCATAATCCGATTTAATAGCAATCGCTGCATCAAAATCTTTGATTGCCCCTTCATAATCAGCTTGCTCATACTTCACTCCTCCTCTGTAATAAAAAGATTGTGCATGGGATTTGTTCGCTGCAATGGCATTTGAATAATCCTGCATCGCAAGTTCCTTATTTCCTAAGAAATAATTCGATCTCCCGCGGGTAAAATGACTTTCTGGATTGTTGTTCATTGCAATGGAACTGTCAAAATCCGTGACGGCATTTGCGTAGTCTTCCATAGCAAATCGTGTCATGCCACGGTTAAAATAAGCGAGTTCAAATCCAGGTTTCAAAGCAATTGCTTGATTAAAATCTTCAATCGCTGCCTTGAATTGTTTTTGAGAAAACTTCTGCACCCCGCTGTTGTAGAATCGGGCAGCATCTGTAGAATCGCTTCCTAAGATTTTCGCCTGAACAATGGAGTCGGTTTGTGCGCACAGTAAATTTGCAACTAAAAGTGTAGTGCAAAAAAGGAATATCTTCCTTAAATGGTTGATTGGCATACTTATTTTGTTTTTAGTTTGCCCTAAGTTAGTAAAAAGAAAGAAACGAAAAACGGTGGTTGAAAATTTATTGCTCAATTATTGATCTAAATCATCCTCCCACCTAAGTTCTGAAAAGTAATTCAGCACCTATCTTACTCCTGGATTGGCATACATTTTCACCTCATCACTACTGATGACATCACCTCCGAGTATAATTAGACGTTCAATGATATTGCGCAATTCGCGAATGTTTCCTGTCCAATTTGTTTTTTGCAATTCATCCAAGGCTTTGGGATCGAATGATTTTCGAGCAATCCCATGCTCCGCACAAACCATCGTCATAAAATGATCTGCCAACAATGGAATATCATCCCTACGATCATCCAATTTAGGAACGTGAATTAAAATCACTGCTAATCGATGGTACAAATCCTCTCTAAAAGTACCCGCCTCGATTTCTTTGCGCAGATCTTTGTTCGTTGCCGCGACAATTCGAGCATCTACTTTGATGTCCTTCTCACCGCCTACACGTTGAATGACGTTTTCTTGCAATGCTCTCAATACTTTCGCCTGTGCACTGGCTGACATGTCACCGATTTCATCCAAAAACAGTGTACCACCCGTTGCCAATTCAAACTTCCCCTTCTTTTGCTTAATCGCTGAAGTAAAGGCGCCTTTTTCGTGCCCAAACAATTCACTTTCAATCAATTCTGAAGGGATAGCAGCACAGTTAACCTCAATAAATGGCATGTTTCTTCGCTCACTATTGTCGTGCAGTGATTGAGCAACCAGTTCCTTTCCCGTTCCATTCTCCCCGGTGATCAACACACGAGCATCAGACGGAGCGACTTTCTCAATCATCTCCTTGATCTTAATAATTCCATTCGTTTCACCGATGATAGAAGACCCTTTGAATTTCTTCACTGTTTTCTTTAGAACTTCCTTCTCTTCAATCAACACAGTTTTATCCTTCGCGTTGCGAATCGTTACCAAAATTCGGTTCAAATCCAAAGGTTTTTCAATGAAATCAAATGCACCCTTCTTAATGGCTTGAACAGCCGTGTCTATGTTTCCGTGACCGCTAATCATAATCACTGGCGTATCTATTTTATCTGCTAGAATGGCATCGAGGACTTCCATCCCATCCATTTCTGGCATTTTAATGTCGCAAAATATAATATCGTAAGTACCTGACTTCGCTTTGTCGTATCCTTCTTTGCCATTTTCAGCTTCATCTACTTCAAACTCTTCAAATTCAAGAATTTCACGCAATGCGCGTCGAATTGCTCTCTCGTCATCGATCACTAAAATTTTGCTCATGGTATTTGTATTTTGGGTAAAGATAATAAGTCTGCTAAAATATGCTTCGTTCGACAAATTTTATGTCAAAAGATGCATCCAATTGGTTCAAAATTAACGGCGTTCATAAAAAAATCATATTGTTTTCATTCTCATGGTCTAAACATTCCCTATTTTTATCAGCATGAAAGTATACACAGCAGCAGCGTGGATGATCATTGCCACTATCTTGTTTTTTGTATTGATCTATGCGCAATCGATTATTATTCCATTCGTTATAGCACTACTGGTTTGGTTTGTTGTAAAAAAGACGCGCGATCTATTTGATCACTCAGCAGTTCTTAAAAAATATATTCCCGCTTGGATTAAAACAAGTGTGGCTTCAATTGTAATTATTGGGATTATCGTATTTATCGGTCAAATGCTTACCAAGAACATCGAGTCGTTAGCACTTTCTTACGCCGAATACGCGTCCAATGTTGAAATTCTGTCGCTGAAAATCAATGAAATTTTCCACATCAATTTAAACGACAAATTGGTGACTTTCGTTCAAGAATTTGACTTTTCCACGTACCTGCAGTATTTGTTCAATTCGATCTCAGACATTCTAGGTGACATGGTTATGATCGTTTTTTACGTCGTGTTTCTCTTTGTGGAAGAAACCTTATTTCGTCACAAAATCAAACTCATTTTCGCTTCAAATACCCAATTGGAAAATGTAAGCAACATTCTAACACGGATTGATAAATCATTGTCGAGTTATATTAGTTTGAAGACTTTAATTAGTTTATTGACAACAACGCTCAGCTATTTTATACTCCTCGCGATTGGAATTGATTCACCGCTGTTCTGGGCTTTCCTGATATTCATGTTCAATTTTATCCCTTCCATCGGTCCTATCTTAGGAACAATTCTACCAGCACTCTTCTCATTGATCCAGTTCGGTGAATTCTTACCTGCACTTATCATCTTCATTGGTGTGGGTGGTGTCGCAACCCTTGTAGGAAGTCTCGTTGAACCAAAACTTATGGGAAACACACTCAATATAAGTCCATTGGTCGCTATTCTATCATTGGCACTTTGGGGAAGTATTTGGGGAATCATCGGAATGCTTTTATGTGTTCCTATCACGGTTGCAATGATAATTATATTCTCGCAGTTTCCAAACACGCGTGGAATTGCAATTTTGCTTTCGGAGAGGGGACGAGTTTAGAGGACTAGGGGATATCACAAAAAGTCCTCCCCCTGCGCCCCCTCCAAAGGGGGAACTCTCAATTTCACTCCGTCTGAATAAATATTCGGCCTTTTCAATACTACTTAACTAACAAGTTAAAGATAAAATAGTTTCTCTGTGTTTTCCCCCTTTGGAGGGGGCGCAGGGGGAGGACAGCATTAAAGCCCTAACTTCTTACAACCCAAATTGCTCTTCCGCTTTTGCCACAATATACCCACCAATTGCCAACGAAGCCGTAGCAGCTGGTGATGGAGCGTTCAACACGTGAATCGAATTTCCATGGTATTCAATTCTGAAATCATCACGGGTATCGCCATCCTGGCGTAACAATAAAGCTCTAACGCCTGATCTTCCTGGTTTTAAATCATCCATGGTCAGTGATGGAATCATGCGTTGAAGCGTTTTTAAAAACAATTTCTTTGAAAATGCTCTGCGGTATTCGTTGATTCCAAAGCTCATATTTTTGAAAAACAGTTTCCATGTTCCTTGATACGTCAATGCGTCCCAAGCATCTCTCCATGAAAAATCTGTTTTACCGTATCCTTCTCGCTTGAACGTAAAGACAGCATTCGGTCCACATTCAATTTCTCCATCCGTCATGCGCGTAAAGTGGACACCTAAAAAGGGGAAATCTGGATTTGGAACAGGGTAAATCAAGTTCTTCACCTTGTGTTTTCCTTGTTCTGTCAGTTCGTAATAATCACCTCTGAATCCAACGACTTTCTCCTTCAATTTTACACCGTCCTTTTTCGCTAATCTATCTGCTTGTAGACCTGCGCAGAATACCAAGTAGTTTGCCTGGATGGATTGTTTGGATGTCACTAAGGTCGAAAAACCATCTTCTTTTTTAATATCAAGGACTTCTTCGCTCAAAAATAAGCGGCTTTCGGACTGAATTGCAAGTGCCAATTCAACCATTTTTGCAGTCGCAGCGCGAAAATCGATAATACCTGTACATGGAACTAACAATCCTGCGATTCCTTCAACATGCGGTTCATGAATTTTTAATTCATCGCCCGTTAGTTTTTGTAAGCCTTCAATTTTATTCTCTAAACCTGTTTGGTAAATCTTCTCCATATTCGGAAGCTCAGATTCATCCGTAGCGACAACAATCTTCCCGCAAACGTCATGTGCAATTCCGTGCTCTTTGGCAAAAGCTACCAATTCATGGCGTCCTTCGATGCAATTTTTTGCTTTTAGTGATCCTGGTTTGTAGTACAAGCCAGAGTGAATCACACCTGAGTTATGTCCCGTTTGATGATCTGCCAGAATATCTTCTTTTTCAATCAACGCAATCTTCAACGCTGGGTACTTCGATTGCAATTTATACAGGGTTGCTGCTCCAACAATTCCTCCTCCGATAATGGCAATATCAAACTTCATAATGGTGTTTTTTACAGTGCAAAATTAATCAAACCCACAGATAATGGAAGGATTCCAAATCAATTATTCACCTTGTCTATACATTCCCTCGAATACAGGCAAAATATTGTGCGTTGGCTCGTAATAATCACTTTGTGTGTAGATGTAATACAATTGTCGCCACGAGGATTCTCTAAATTCTTGGTCTGTTTCTTTCATGGTGTCCAACGCGACTTGAAGTGCTGGGTTCTTCTCAACAATCTCCAGTGCTTTGTCTTCAAAAACATAGGGAGAAAAGTATTCCTTCTGCTGTAAATAACTATCAAAAAAGTTCCACGCGAAATAACTGTCTGGCGCATTTGCTTCGAGGAGAGAAACCAAAAATCGTTTATTCTTCTGCGAGGTTGGCACAATCACATCACCCTTTCTGAAATTCATTGCCGCCAACTCAAGTTCAGAAGCAATCGCTGAATGCAAGTAATGTCCCTCGTAAGGCGATTTCGTCGTTTCGTAAAATTGAATTCTGCGCTTTCCAAGCTGCATCGTTGTATCGTTTTTCAGTTCAATCAATTCAAAATTATTGGATCGTAATCGCTCAAGAACCTTGGTGCACTGTCCACCGATCACATAAAAATCGGGAATGTGCGAAGTATCTTTTGGGACGTACGTTCGGTACCAAGGAATGTATTTTTCGTAAGGTTTATCTTGATGATACTTGAGTCGCTCCGTTCCTGTCAATTCGCTGATTGGTTTTGAAAACTCATATCCCTTGAATAAGATCGAATCTTTTTTGTCTGCCAACTGAAAGTTATACATGAACTTTTCAAGTGATTTTTCCCAATCGCGTGCTTCGGTTCGCGCTTTCTCAATGGCTTCTGCATTCACTGCTGTCCACAAAATGGCTTCTTTGATGAATATTTCAGTTGCCTTGACACGTTTCGGAAATGGTTTCAACATGTGCGTTTCCAAAGTAAAACTGATCGAATTCATCATGGAAGCGTACCCCATGGCATAACGCGGTAAATCATTAAATACAGTGATTCCACTTTCAGGTGTCTCGCCTTTTGTTTCAACGTAAGGAATTAACGGATAACCCGATTCCTTCGATTTTTTCTCTAGATGTGGAATCATCTCACCGTACACCAAATTAGCCAGCGGTGGTGCCATTCGTTCTCGCATTGAAGCAATGTAGGTCATGGTATATTGATAATCTGCTCCGTTCGAAACGTGTGTATCTAAAAAGACGTCTGGATCCAATCCATGGAAAATCTTGGCAAACGTGAACATGTTTTTTGAATCCATTTTGACAAAATCTCTGTTCAAATCTAGGTTCTGTGCATTTCCTCGAAATCCATATTCTTCGGGACCATCTTGGTTGGCGCGACTTGTTCCAGATCGGTTCAGCATTCCACCCACATTATAAGCAGGAATGATTCCAATAACTGGCATTCCCCTTGTTACCTTTCCACGCTTGATCCATTCAAAAACTCCATTCAGACATGCATTGACACCATCTGGTTCCCCTGGGTGAATGGCGTTATTGATTAAAATCGTTGTAGAATTTTGTGCTTTTTCAAACGTTTGAATCGAGTCACCAGCGCCATTGAGAACGCACAAATAGATCGGCAACCCAGCATCTGAATCGCCCATAGCGTACAATTCAATTTCTTTGTGCTTGCTCGCCAACGTTTTGTACACGCTGATTAATTCATCGTAATCTGGTGTGGTATTCCCACGGAATTGTCCAAAAAGTGCAACAGGAAGTGCAAATAACAGACAGAATAAGGTTTGCTTCATTTCTTTGATTTACTACTTGGCTAAAATACTTAATTTTGCGCTATGCGAATTGACATTCTTACCATCTTACCAGATTTATTGGTGAGTCCTTTTTCGGATTCCATCATGAAACGAGCCCAAACAAAAGGGCACCTTGAACTGGTATTGCACAACATTCGGGATTACTCGACGGACAAACACAACAAAGTCGACGATTACCAATACGGCGGTGGTGCTGGAATGGTCATGTCGATTGAGCCCATCGCGCTATTGATTGAAAAACTAAAATCGGAACGTGACTACGACGAAATCATCTACATGACACCTGACGGGGAATTGTTGGAGCAATCGATTTGCAATGATTTAAGTTTGCGCACCAACATTATGATCCTTTGCGGTCACTACAAAGGCGTGGATGAGCGCATTCGTGAACATTACATTACCAAAGAAATTTCGATTGGATCCTACGTTTTATCAGGAGGAGAATTAGGCGCAGCAGTGCTTGTGGATAGTATTGTTCGCTTGATTCCAGGTGTATTAAACGATGAAACTTCTGCGTTGACAGACAGTTTTCAAGATGGGTTGTTATCGCCACCGGTGTACACGCGACCAGAAGATTTCAATGGATGGAAAGTCCCAGAAGTATTGTTGTCTGGCGATTTTGGCAAAATTGAAAAATGGCGCGAAGACCAAGCGTTAGCGCGGACAAAAGAACGTCGTCCTGATTTATTGGAAGGAGAATGAAAGACATCATCGAAGGATTAAAGAAAGGAGCGACAGTCCTCTACCCTACGGATACGATTTGGGGAATTGGCTGCGATGCGACCAATGAAGAAGCCTGTCAAAAGATTCTTGATATCAAAAATCGCCCTGACACGAAAAGTTTTATTCTTTTGGTCGATGGATTTCCAATGCTTCAACGTTACATTCCTGAATTTCATGAAATCTGCTATGATCTAGCAGATCTTGCGACACGACCATTGACGATCATTTATCCCAATGCAACGGGACTTGCGCCTTCTGTATTGGCTGCGGACGGTTCGGTGGGAATTCGTATCACTGACGATCCCATCTGTTTACAATTGATTCGTGGACTGAGAAAACCATTGGTCAGTACATCTGCCAACCTTTCTGGTCAACCATCTCCCATAAATTTTGAATCCGTGGACGCCAAAATTAAATCAAATGTTGATTTTATTGTAAAAGAGCGTTTGAATGAGAAAATGACGACCCCATCTCAAATTATTCAGATTGGCGTTTCAGGGGATGTCAAGATCATTCGCAAGTAATTCTAGACAGAATTAACTCTTAACGTCATTTATCTTTCAGCGAGGCGGTCTTTTATCTAAAAAGAGATCTCATTTAGACGTTAGACAGCAAGATTCAAGATCGCTCCTTCGTCGCTAAAAGACTTAATTGTACAAAGAATTAAGTCTTAACGTCTTTTATCTTTAAGCAAGAGAATGCGAATAAGCATTCGAAAAACAAACGGTAGAGCAGTTCTACAGTCTTTTATCTAAAAAAGATATCATTTAGACTGTAAACGGCAAGATTCAAGATCCCTCCTTCATCGTTAGAAGACTTAATTTTTCATAGAATTAAGTCTTAACGTCTTTTATCTTTAAGCGAAGCGGTCTTTATATCTAAAAAAGATATCTTTGCACCCGCTATGGCAGTTAATTTAAGTCAACATCTCACGCACCCCGTCTTTAAGGTGGCATCCGAAATCGTTACCGAACAAGGTTTAGAAGCTTATGTGATTGGCGGTTACGTGCGTGATTTACTTCTTGAGCGACCTTCAAAGGACATAGACATTGTGGTGATAGGAAGTGGTTTGGATTTAGCCAAAGCATGCGCTGAAAAATTGCGCGTCAAAAAGGTCTCGCTTTTTGAGAATTTTGGGACGGCGCAGTTTATCTATAAAGATTTGGAAGTCGAATTTGTAGGTGCTCGAAAGGAATCTTACCGCAGCGATTCGCGCAAGCCGATTGTCGAAAACGGTTCATTGAAAGACGATCAAAACAGACGTGATTTCACAATCAATGCACTGGCGCTGAGTTTACACAAAGATAATTTCGGCGATTTAATTGATCCATTCGGAGGATTAAAAGACCTCGAAGATCAAATCTTGCGAACACCGCTCGATCCAGATCAAACATACTCAGACGATCCATTGCGCATGATGCGTGCAATTCGTTTTGCGACGCAGCTGGACTTTAAAATCGAACATAAAAGTTTGGTGTCCATCACTAAAAATGCGGAACGTTTATCCATCATTTCGAACGAGCGCATTACCGATGAATTGAATAAAATCATTCTTTGCCCAAAACCTTCGCGGGGATTCGATTTACTGTTCACAACGCATTTGTTGCATCAATTCTTTCCAGAAATGGTCGCACTGTATGGCGTTGAAACCATCCACGGTAAATCGCACAAGGATAACTTCTACCATACACTCGAAGTACTCGACAATATTTGTGAAACAACTGACAATCTTTGGTTGCGTTGGGCAGCAATTATGCACGATATCGCCAAACCACCAACAAAACGCTTTGACGACCGCGTAGGATGGACATTTCACGGTCACGAAGACCTTGGAGCGCGCATGGTTCCAAAGATTTTTAAACGGTTGAAACTTCCGTTGGATGCGAAGATGAAGTACGTGGAGAAATTGGTTCGACTTCACCTCCGCCCTATTGCGTTGGTAAAAGGATTTGTGACTGATTCTGCCGTGCGAAGATTGTTATCTGAAGCAGAAGATGATATTGACGATTTGATGTTGTTGTGTAATGCAGATATCACCTCGAAAAACGAATATAAAGTCAAAAAATACAAGGAAAACTTTGATCTAGTGAAGCAAAAATTGCTCAGCGTCGAAGAAAAAGACCGAGTACGAAATTTTCAACCTCCAGTTTCTGGACAGATGATCATGGACACGTTTGGAATTGGTCCATCACAAGAAGTCGGCGACATTAAGGCGAGGATCAAAGAAGCGATCTTGGAAGGTGAAATTGAGAATGAGGAACAGGAAGCATTTGCGTACATGTTAAAATTGGGCGTTGAGATGGGACTTGAAACAAAACAACAGTAATTTTCGTACGTGTACACATAGTTAATTAGTAGAACAGATGGCAGGATTGAAATTCAGGGTTTTATTGGATTCAAAGGACAGGAATGAAGTTTTCAGAGATGTCCTGATCAGTGACACCTCAAATTTTGAAGCGTTTTACAGAGCAATTCTTGATGCTTACGGGTTTACATCCGATCAAATGGCATCTTTCTATATTTCAAACGATCAATGGGACAAAGGATTTGAAATCAGCCTATTCGACATGTCGTTTGGAGAGGACAGCGAACAAATCTTACCTGGAGTCATGAGCGAATCCGTTCTTGCGAGCTACATGATAGAGCCAGATCAGAAGATTATTTTGGTACACGATTTCTTGCGCATGTGGATTTTCCTCATTGAACTGATCGAGCAAACCGAAGAAACACCAGAATATCCTAAAACAGTACTATCTGTGGGAAATGCACCGGCTGAAGATTCAAAGCCTATTGAAAATGAGGATTTGCAGTTTGAAACTGAAGCTGAAAATGACGATGACGAAGATGAATTTGGTTTTGGTGAATTTGAAGACGATTACGACGAATACGATTACTAGCAATGTCAGCTGCAAACAACGACCCAATGGGTCAAGCTATTCTTGACTTCGCAACCACCAATAAAAATGTAGACATCATCGTGCGCTCCGAAATTTGCGACGACGACGTTATTCCATCTGAATATTTGTTCCGATCCTACGATGAAATGCCGCGTATTGAGCAAATCGCTTTACAAAAATGCACTGGAAATATCTTGGACGTTGGAGCTGGAGCTGGAATTCACGCCAAACACCTTATCGCACAGGATAAATCTGTTTCATGCATTGATATTAGTCCAAAAGCCGTTGAGCATCTCACGAATCAAGGTATAAAAGCACGTCAACTGAACTTTTTCGATCTTGAGAACGAAGCATACGACACGTTGTTGATGCTCATGAATGGATTGGGTATAGCAGGACGCTTGGCAAATTTGGAACTAACTTTGCTAAAAGCAACATCGTTATTGAGCGAGGGTGGGAAAATTCTTTGCGATTCTTCAGATATCAAGTACCTTTACGAAGACAACGAAGGTGGTTATTGGGTCGATTTGAATGCTGGATATTATGGCGATTTTAAGTTTCAGATGAGTTACAAAGAGCATACTTCCGAATGGTTTGAGTGGTTGTACGTCGACTTGGAGAACTTAACTTCCATTGCTAAAAAAGTAGGACTTTCCGTAAATTTACTGCACGAAGATGATGGACAATACTTGGTAGAATTAACGAAACAATAAATGAAATTGAAAGCGCTTATCTTACTGTTTTTCACAGGGTTTATACAACTCTTCTACGCACAAGAGAATGTGACAAAATTCCCCATGGAGGAAAGCTCTCTCTTGTGGAAAATAAGTGGTAAAAACGTCAAAGGTGATGCCTACTTATTCGGAACCATGCACTTGATTGAGAAGGACTATTTTATCTTTCCAAAGAAGCTTCAGAAAATTGTGAAGAAGTCAGATGCGCTAGTCATGGAGCTTGAGGGATTACCCGATCAGGAGGAAGCGATAGGCTACATCATGCTCGAGGAAGGATCATTTTTTGATTATTTCAGTCCAGAACAAACCGACACCATTCTTCGATGGGCAAAAGCTAAATTTGGAATGGAAGAAACAGCATTTCGTGCATCCTTTTCCAACATGAAGCCCTTTGCTGTCACTCAATTGGCAGTACAATTGCACTTTATCGGTAAGACAGAATCCTACGAGTTATCGTTTGAAGAGCTTGCTAACTCAGCGGACATTGAAATTATTGGATTGGAAACCATTGCAGAACAAATGAGTTTATTCGACAACCTGACTCCCCAACAGCAAACGGAAATGGTGATGGAAAGCATTCGCACTGGTGAGAAGTCCATTGAGCTGGTCAAGGAATTGCAAGTAGTGTATCATTCTCAGCAGATCGATGAAATGTATTTATTGGTACTCGACGAAGGTGGAGTCATTCAAGATGAGCAAGCCAATTTCCTTGATAATCGCAATAAGAAGTGGATTCCAAAAATCGAACAAATCATAGGTGAAAAGAACACCTTTATTGCCGTTGGTGCAGGTCACCTCGGTGGACCGAATGGCGTAATTCGCTTGTTGGAAAAAGAAGGATACACATTAACTCCAATTAAATTATGAAATACTTCGTTTTAGCCTTGACGGTTTTAATCCTAACAGCCTGTAAAACCTATTCCGAAGACGATAAACAAAGCTTCGATAAGCAGATTGAAACTTATCTCAAAAGGAACAACAAAGTCTGTGAGCGCTCGGCTTCTGGACTTTACTTTCATATTATTGAGCAAGGAGAAGGACGAAAAATCAAGTTCAACGATAAAGTCAAATTCACCTACAAGGGAGAATTGTTGGATGGAACCGTTTTCGATCACCGCACCGAACCTGTCGAATTTGATGTAAAAGTCCTCATCGCCGCATGGCAGGAAATTATGCTTATGCTGAACGAAGGAGGAAAAGCGTATTTAGTCGCACCACCGCACCTGGGATATGGTACGCACCAGCTGGATGATATTCCACCGAATTCGATTATTGTGTTTACGATGGAGGTTCTCGAAACGTATTGAAAATTTAATTCCCCAACACCTGCAATTAAAACCAAGTTTTTTTTACTTTTGAAAGCGAATTAAAATTAATTCTAAAAAAACAAGCATGAGTGTATTAGTAAATAAGGATTCTAAGGTAATTGTTCAAGGTTTTACTGGAAGTGAAGGAACCTTTCACGCCGGTCAGATGATTGAGTATGGAACAAACGTTGTTGGTGGTGTAACTCCTGGTAAAGGAGGTCAAACACACTTAGATCGACCAGTTTTTAATACAGTAGCTGATGCTGTGAAAGAAAAAGGAGCAAACACTTCTATTATTTTTGTTCCTCCAGCATTTGCGGCGGATGCAATTATGGAAGCGGCGAACGCAGGAATTAAAGTGATTGTGTGTATTACGGAAGGAATTCCAGTAAACGACATGGTGAAAGCAAAAGAATATATTTCTCAATACGATTGTCGATTGATTGGACCTAATTGCCCTGGTGTAATTACTGCGGGAGAAGCAAAAGTGGGAATCATGCCTGGGTTTGTCTTCAAAAAGGGAAAAATTGGAATTGTTTCTAAGTCAGGAACGTTGACCTACGAAGCAGCGGATCAAGTCGCAAAAGCTGGATTGGGAATTACAACAGCCATCGGAATCGGTGGAGATCCAATCATTGGAACAACTACCAAAGAAGCGGTTGAATTGTTGATGAACGATCCAGAAACTGAAGGAATCGTTATGATTGGTGAGATTGGTGGTAACTTGGAAGCAATTGCTGCTCGTTGGATCAAGGAAAATGCACATAAACCTGTGGTTGGATTTATCGCTGGAGAAACTGCACCTAAAGGACGTACAATGGGGCACGCTGGTGCAATTGTTGGTGGTGATGATGATACAGCTGAGGCGAAAAAACGGATCATGAGAGAATGTGGAATCCACGTAGTGGACTCCCCAGCTCAGATTGGTGCGAAAATGGCCGAAGTAATGGGTGTAACAGCTTAGTCAATAAACTAAATATACAAGGAAGGCTCTTGCTACAGGTGGGAGTCTTTTTTTTTTCGGGATGTAGCTCAGTTGGTAGAGTACTCGTCTGGGGGGCGAGAAGTCGCAGGTTCAAGTCCTGTCATCCCGACTAAAGTCTAGAATGTACGGACTTTCCTTCCGCGGGCGAGCTAAAGCTCTTGCTGCAGTCTTCGAAAACTAGCGTTTTCTCTTTGTCATCCCGACCAAAGGTCTAGAATGTACGGACTTTCCTTCCGCGGGCGAGCTAAAGCTCTTGCTGCAGTCTTCAAAAGCTATCGCTTTTTCTTTGTCATCCCGACCAAAGGTCTAGAATGTACGGACCTGTCCATCCTTCGGCGGTGCGAACTTTCCATCGGTCTACCGAAATTCCCGTTCGGACCTCAGTGTTAACTGCGTTGCTGCCTTCGGCGGTCAAAAGCTGACGCTTTTTTTGATTCTGAATATAAACAATATACCTCCCTAATTCATTAAGAGCCATTTTACGGCGTCTTTTTCAGAACCGAATAGTTTCAATTCCACTTTTGGCTTGAAAATGGAATTATATCCATTTAATAGTACCCTGATTAAATTCGAATGGGTAATCATCGCGGCGCGGGTCGCAAAGCTTTCAAAGTGTTCATTTATATATGCCTGTTCATCTCTATTAATTATACCAGTAATATGCCTATTATCACATAAATAAGGTCTTGGTATCCCATCGGAAATTTCTATAAATACTTCAAGGAGATCTTCTAATACTTGGAGGTCATATTCTTTAAATGAAGTTAAGTCAGGTCTAAAAGCTAAAATATTATCAGATCTCAATTCCACTACTCCATGAGATGTTTCTCTTTCTTTCAATATTTCTAGTTCCGCCTTCATTTATTCGAGGAACAAATGTAGGTCAATTGGCGAACTAAAAAAGTAGTACGTAGAATAATTCGCTCAAACAAAGATTCTAATCGCTTAACTGTTTAATTTCCTAGCTGAACAGACACCATTCGTTAAGATCAAAACTATTTCCGATCAATTTCTCACCATGATGTTGCACCACAGTAAGTTATTATTCTGTAACTTTTCACCCTAGCATACTGTCTAACGTGTAACTACTTTAAAAACTAATGCATCTAATTATGAAAAAAAACCTCATTCAAATCATCCTGCTTGTCGTATCAAGCGCGTATTGCTTCTCGCAAGAAGTTGACAAAAGTCAGTTAGACAATTATCTGAACAACCTTGAAACACATAATAAGTTCATGGGAAGTATTGCTGTATCTCGCGACGGGGAATGGATTTATACAAAATCAATCGGATCTGCTGATGTAGAAAATAAAACGATGGCAAGCGAGAAATCAAAGTACCGAATTGGATCTATTTCTAAAACCTTTACTGCTGTTTTAGTGCTAAAAGCGGTTGAAGAAAATAAAATTGAGCTGAGTGAGCCACTTAGCAACTATTTCCCAACCATTGAAAATGCAGCTACTATAACCATCGATCAGCTATTGTACCACCGAAGTGGAATTCATAGCGTTACGGATGATGAAGATTATTTGGAATGGAACACGCAACCAATAAGCGAACAGGAGCTCATCGATAAAATGATTGCAGGTAGAAGTAAATTTGAACCAGACAGCAAATTTGAATACAGCAATTCCAACTATATTTTACTGTCATTCATTCTACAAAATGTATACGATAAGACCTATTCCGAATTGCTGGAAGAAAAAATTACTACTCCTTTAGGATTGAAAGACACGTATTATGGAGCGAAAATTGACCCTACAAACGACGAGTGTTATTCCTACAGTTTTTCAAGCAAATGGGAAAAGGAAAGTGAAACGGATATGTCCGTTCCAATGGGTGCTGGAGCTGTCGTTTCAACCGCAACGGACTTGAATCAATTCGCTCAAGCGCTATTCCTGGGGAAAATCATCTCGAAAGAGAGCCTAGAACAAATGACTTCCCTGAAAGATAACTTTGGAAGAGGTGTTTTTCCAATTCCATTTTATGAAAACGAAGGTTTTGGACATACGGGTGCCATTGACGGCTTCACTTCAATGTTTGTCTATTTTCCAGAAACGAATGTATGCTTGACGTTGCTAAGCAATGGAACCAATTACAACAACAACGAAATTGCTCGTGCCGTTTTAAGTGTGGTTTATAATGTTTCCTATGACTTTCCAGAATTTAAATCGTATGAAGTGACTGAAGCAGATTTGCAAAAATACTTAGGGACTTACGCTACCACCGATTTGCCATTAAAATTGACGATTACCAATGATGGGAATTCGTTGATTGCACAAGCAACGGGACAGCAAGCATTACACTTAGATGCAATTGATAAAGACACCTTCACATTTGACAGAGCTGGAGTTGTTATCATATTTGATCCAGAAAAGAACGCATTGCTTTTAAAACAAGGCGGAGGTGAATTTAATTTTGTGAAGGAATAAGAAATCTTCATTATAGTTGAAAATTTTTCCACTTTTAACCCTAAATGCAACTAGAAAGTTTGGCTTTTCGTCATAGTAAAAAACTACTACTATGAAAAGACGAATAAATTATTCCGCTTGCCTTCTTTTATCCTCCAGTATTCTATTTAGTATAGGATGTAAAAAGGACGATTTGAATCCGAATATTGAACCAGAGGTTGAACAAGCAGAACCAGATAAAACGCTTCGATATGAGATAGATTGTCCTGAGTGCTATGTTGTTTATTACACAGAAAACGAGGAACAAATTGCATTAAGCGGAGAGTCAACAGGTTGGTTTGTTGAATTAGATGTTCAATCAGGATTTGTTGCATTAATTGCAGCTCAGAATCAATCTGGATCTGCCGCTTCAGTAACTGCTACCATAAAAGTGGACGGAGAAATACTAAAGACAAATACTACTTATTGTCCCATTAGCGGAACAGTACTAGTAACAGACACGGTTCAGTAGTTCTGTGTCATTTGTAAAATATCGATGCATTTAGCTCATTGAATAACATCATGCATTGTTGGCAGAGGTGAATTCAATTTCGTGAAGTAATAAGGCTTCTTCTATTTTGTTGCTTAAAACGGGATTACACTTTGGCTCCATTCAAAAAGTGGTAAATGAGGTATGTAATCAAATTAGGTTGAATTCATTCAACTCAACAAAAGTGCAGTAAGAATGAACACAAATTCAGTATATTAGCGCTCTAAAAAACCACTTATTATGAAAATAGACATTACAAATGGAGCTGTTAGCTACCCAGAATTACAACAAAAACTAGAAAATCGATTTCCCAATTATACATTCAAAATGAGAGGGAAACAAGTCTTAATCGGAAGCCAGTCGTCTACCGTTGGTGCCAATATATTGATTCGAAAAAATAGAATTATTGTGGCAGGAAATTTCCCGACGATGGGAGGTTCCATGTTGTTTGCCGTTTCATTGGTCCTTCTTGGTATTTTGATTCCTTTGATTATTTACTTCGCTGCATTTCACTCAGGATTGAAAAAATTTGAAAAAGAAATCGGCGGATACCTACAGGAAGAATATGGCACACTGTAATTGAGTATTGTCGATTTATTCTAAAAATTTGTAAATTGCATCAAAAAAAACTATGAAATTAACGAAAATAGTAGCGCTAAGCTTTCTGGCAGTGATTGCTCTAGCTTCTTGTAAAAAGGACTATACATGTAATTGTACATCTAGCGGATTCACTTTAGTCGTAGAAACGTATTCTAGTGTTAAGAAAGCTGACGCTGAAAGCAAATGTTCAGAATATGAGGCAGATGCAAAAGAGGAATTTCCACAAGTATCTTGCTCTATCGCAAAAAAATAGGTGATTGCACTTTAAACGGTGTGATTCAATGAAAGCTTCTGCCTTAGGTAGAGGCTTTTTTATTGGCCCAACGAATAATTAAGAAGCCAATCAACCCTGAGAACACGGATGCTACTAGTATCCCAAGTTTTGCCTGCGCCTCAAGTTCTGGAGTGACAAATGCCAAATCTGAAATAAAGAGCGACATTGTAAAACCAATTGCCGCTAAAAATCCCGCTCCAACCAGGTGTCGCATATTCATTCCTTCTGGCAAAGCTGCCCATTTTAATTTGATCATGACGTACGCGAAACCGACTACGCCAAAAACTTTCCCGAAGATCAGTCCAACCATAATACCAATGGTGACAGGACTCTGGACTTGCGTCGCTAAATCACCAGATAAATCAACACCAGCATTGGAAAGCGCAAAGATGGGCATGATTACAAATACGACCAATGGGTGCATTGCATGTTCTAGGCGTTGCAATGGGGTCAACGCGTGTTTTGTTGTATTTCGAATGCTCTCCAGTAAATATGACTGTCTCGGCGTCACCGTTGGAACATTGTTCGGCTCGGTCGCCCTGAACTTTTCCAACAACAAATTCAACCGCTCAGAAAACGCCCTCTCTCCTATTTTTACATTCGCCGGTATGGTGAACGCAGCAAGCACTGCAGCAATTGTAGCGTGAACACCCGACATTAAAAATGCAAGCCATACGCCTCCAATACCGATGATGGCATAGTACAAGGTATTTCTCACACCCATCACGTTTGAAACAATCAGAACGATCATAAATATGCCTCCTGCAATCAAACTACTCCAATCGATTTCAGATGTGTAAAAGATAGCGATCACCAGCACTGCACCCAAATCATCTGCAATGGCTAGGGCCGTTAAGAATATTTTAAGTGACAATGGGACTTTATCACCCAGCAAGTACAAAATTCCCAAGGCGAACGCAATATCAGTTGCCATCGGAATTCCCCACCCATTCGATGCTTCACCGCTGCTGTTAATTGCAAAATATAACAAGGCTGGTACTAACATTCCTCCTAGCGCAGAAACCAAGGGCAAGACTGCATTTTTAGGTTGACTTAGCTCTCCACCGATAATTTCTCGTTTGAGTTCAAGTCCCACCACAAAGAAAAATACTGCCATCAAGCCATCGTTGATCCAGTGATGCAAACTTTTGCTAATAACAGATTCACCAAAACCAACCGAGAACTCAATCTCCCAAAATGCATTAAACCCTTCTGCCCAAGGTGAATTTGCAATCACTAAGGCCACAAATACAGCAGAAAACAACACCACACCACTCATGGCGGTATTGTTCATAAATCGCTTTATTGGGTTAATGAGTATTTTGTCGATGGGTAGTTGTTTCATAAAAAACACTTGCTTTAAGAGTGGTAAAGATACGAAACGATATCGGTTGAACAGCTTAAAACCCTTTATTTTTGGAGGAAAACATAGCGCTTTTAATTAAAAAAAGGTCCAGTCTTCACTGAACCTTTTTTCTATTTTTTTCGAATCAGATTGATGTTGTATCCCAATCCTGCCGAAATCATAATTTCATCCGACTTCGCATTAGGTGATGAAAGTCCCTTCACCGATGAATTGAAGTATGAGACATTTCCAAAAAAGTGAAAAAACTTCCACACGTAATAAGAAACACCCAAGTTGATTCCAAAAGAAGGAACCACCCGCATCGATCTGCTTCCGTTCATATCAAGGTCACTGTTCACTTCCATCAGTGCTACTCCTGGTAAAAAACCTAGGTTCGCATCAAAATTGTTTTTAGAAAGATGGTACTGTAGACCAAAATGCGTTCTAAAATTGCTTTTGAAGTAATTGATGTCTTTATTTCCGTCGACAAAAAAGTGTGACTCTCCACGAAAACTAAGATGATCATCCAATCGCCCTTCCAAAAATCCAGAGATGTAGTAATTGGATTCAGCCCTGTTCAACATCATTGTAGGAGAAATAGTTGTCGAAGCACTAATCAATCCTGGTCGAACATAAATATCCTTTTGTGCATTTACTGTAAACGCCAGTAAAACAATCACAATTCCTGCTATTTTCCCCATAAGTCAGCGATTTTGTAGTTAATACCAATGTGAAATAGCATGTGTCCTTCTAAACCAGAACCTTTGTGCTTTTCAAATTCTAATTGTCCATTGTGTTCATGGGCATGTATATCTTCACCTAAGTGAATCATGTATTGCGCAACAAACGACATGTCCATTCGTTCGGAGAGGTTTAGATGAAACCCAGCTCCAGCCTGTACAGCAGAACTTCCTCGCGTTACTTTGTTCTGAGGATTACGGTGTTCCTTCAATTCGGAATAGTCGAAACAATGTCCAGCCAAAATATAAGGCTTAATTAACGGAGTTTGTTTATCCGTGAAGTAGTACATGACGCTCCATCCCACGTGGTAATCTGTTCTTGTACCAAGATCGTCAATGGGCGATGTAATGTAATCGAAAAACCAGTCGGTATTTAATCGGTTGGCAAATTGCAATCGAAACTGCCCTCCTACTCCAAGTCCATTGTTACCATAACTCCCATGGTTGAACGTGCTAAGTGTGGTGCGGACACCCAAAGAGAAAATACCACTTTGGTTCTTTTTGATTGCAAGCGGCTGACTATATCCTATAAAAGGCAATAGCAGCAATGAAATAAGGAATTTTTTCATAGATCAGCTTTTTAATTGGTTTCCATTTTAACGTTTAATAACATTTATTTATTATGCATGCATATCAACTTTTATTATTTTTCGCTGTTGACGCTACCAAACTCACCTCTAATTTTGATGAAAGATAAGTCAGGATATTTCTAGTTCTCGCCTATGAATGACATATCGAAATATTACTTTCAGTGCTTGCTTCGCAGGTGCGATATTTAATTATTTAACAACCTAAAAAAGAGTTAATTAAGTATATTTCGACAACTAATTAAGCATCGTTAATTTACCATAATCAATTTAAAAAAATCGTCCGTCCACATGCTGTGAACGGACGATTTAAACTTATTTAATTGAAAATAAAATTATTCTGCAAATCGATCCATTACCTCTTGCGTGACACCCGTATTCGAGAATCCTCCATCATGGAAAAGATTCTGCATGGTGACATATTTCGTGTAATCAGAGAACATCGCAATGCAATAATTCGCACAATCCACAGCATCCGCATTTCCTAGCGGAGACATTTTTTCGGAGTAGTTAATAAACGAATCGAAACCTTTCACACCACTTCCTGCAGTTGTCATTGTAGGAGATTGAGAAATCGTATTTACACGTACTTTTTTCGCAATTCCGTAGTGATAACCAAAGCTTCTTGCAATAGATTCCAAATACGATTTATTGTCAGCCATATCATTGTAATCTGGAAAAACACGTTGCGCTGCAATATACGTAAGTGCTACAACAGAACCCCATTCATTCATGGCGTCTAACTTCATAGCAGATTGCAACACTTTATGAAATGACAACGCAGATACGTCTAAGCCTTTCATTGTAAACTCGTAATTTTCATCTGTATAGTGGCGACCTTTACGCACGTTGATTGACATTCCAATTGAATGAAGAACAAAATCAATTTTTCCACCCAAAATCTCCATGGATTGGGAAATCAAGTTCTCAAGATCTTCAACACTCGTCGCGTCAGCTGGAATAACTTTACTGTTTGTTTTATCTGCAAGGGCGTTAATCTCACCCATACGCATAGCGATTGGTGCATTCGTTAATACAAAAACTGCTCCTTCTTCATGCGCTCTTTCAGCGACCTTCCATGCAATCGATTGCTCGTTTAAAGCACCGAATATAATTCCTCTTTTTCCTTTAAGTATACCGTTTGTCATATTTGAACTAGTTTGGGGTACTGCAAATTTAGAATAATCTAACAATTCACGCTTCAATTTCTATCTTTAATCCATCATATGCGACAAACACATTCTCTGGAAGCAATTGCTCAATATCGCCATGTTTGCCAAATAAATGTGAAATATGTGTCAGATAAGCACGCTCTGGATTCATTTCTTTAATGAATGCTAGCGCCTCCTCTAAATTAAAATGAGAAATATGTTGCTGCTCACGTAATGCATTTACAATCAACGTTTTTGTGCCTTTTACTTTTTGTTTTTCTTCTTCCGAAATTGTTTTAGCATCCGTAATGTAGGTGAAATCTCCAATCCTAAATCCCAATACCGGTAAATTAAAGTGTTTCACTTCGATCGGTGCAACTTTCACACCGTTCGACAGTTCAAACACCTCATCTTTATGGATGCGATTCAGATTTAGTCTTGGAACACCTGGGTATTTATCCGCATCAAATACATAATGAAATTCTCTGCGCAAAGCATCTTCAACGCGGTCTGTACAATAGACTTCCATGTCGCGTTTTTCAACGAAATTAAACGCGCGTACATCATCCAATCCCGCCAAATGATCTTTGTGTTCATGGGTGAATATGACAGCACTTAAACTTTTCACCTTCTCTCTGAGCATCTGCTGACGGAAATCAGGACCGCTATCTATCACGTAATTGGCATCATCAAATGCAACTAAGATAGCACAACGCAAGCGATTGTCTTTTGTATCTTCTGAAGCGCAGACCGTACAGGAACAAGCAATCACCGGAACCCCTTGAGAAGTTCCAGATCCAAGTACTGTGACTGTCGCTTTTTTAATCATGCTGGTTTCCTTGATTTAATCAATTGAAACAATAAAATACTCCATGAAGTGATCAATAAAACACCTCCCAACGGAGTGATTGGTCCTAAAAATCGAAATGATACGTCTAAGACATCTTGCATGGATAATAAGTAGATTGATCCACTAAACAGAATGACACCAACAAGCATTAATCGGAACGTCCAACGCAACGAGAAACCGAATTTCTGAGCACCCATACCAAGCATTAACAATCCCAATCCATGGTACATCTGGTAACGCACTCCAGTTTCAAATGAAGTCAATTGGTTTGAATCCAACACCTCTTTCAATGCATGAGCCCCAAAAGCCCCCAATAGGATGGAAATGACAATTAAAATAACTCCGGTAATTACGATTGACTTATTCATACTTCAAAGTTAAGCTAGATTTCAGAACTTCACCCCATCCGTTCCAGTGTTTATAATCTCCAATGGTTTCGTTGTGCCAAATAAAGACAAAGTCACCGCCATAGATTGCGACTTCATCGTATAATTGCTTGATTTTCTCTATACTTTCAGAAATACTCAATTTCATGTACTCGTTGAGTGTGCCATCCATATATGCAAAAGGATGAATGATCAAACTCGTTTTTTCATTCGTTTCAACATCAAACCAATGATGCGAACGTGCCGTTCCAGCGCGAAAGCCTACGTGCTCGGCAAAACCCATGGAATACTCGTGCATAAAACCACAAGCGATCAATGAGCGGTACGTTGTTGGGAGCTGAAAACGCAAAAAATGTTGACGAGAACATTGAATCGCCTTACCCGTTACTTGCTCCAAACGCTTCTTTTCTCGATCAATGGTATTTTGCTTTCCGTTGGAAGCATAACTAGGGTGTAAATTGACTTCCGCCACGGCACACATTTCTTGAATAAGTAACTGATGTCCTTGATGTTCAATGGAGATGTTTCTATCCTTCTCTGCACTATCTCCGACCAGCCAAAACAATTTTACATGCTCGTTTTGTTTAGCAATTTCCTTAATTTGATCAAACGTGTCGTAGGGATCCTTGCGGCCTTTTGTCACCTCCATTCGCTCGCGCAGTCGGGCGATATCGAATCGAACCAGGTCTTTGCAAACCGACAAAAATTTTCTTTTCCCCTGCTTCCATTTGTAAGCATAGGTATTGTCGATATCAAACGTTGGAACAATCGTCGGATTCGATTTTTTCGATTCAATTTCCAAGCCACTAAAACCAATAATTTCCTGCGCAATTCGATCACAGATACATTGCTCAATCCATCCAAATCGATGCAAAACACTTGCTTCAAAGGGAAACCGTCCATGTTCATCTTTCTGACTTGAAGCATATTCTTCGTACCGCGTTAAAACATGGAAAACCGTTGCAATGGGATCAGAAATGCCATTGAATGAAAGGCATTCAACATTCTCAAACGCTGATTTTTCAATAGTAGGATTTGAAATTCCTTCTTCAAACAATAAAGAACAAGGAGCAATAAATTGGGGCTCAATCAACTGGCTTGAATAGCTAATTTTCGGTCCTGTACAGGTGTTAAATTCAGTCAAATCAGTGAGTAAAACATAGTCAATACCGCGCGACTTGAATACAAAATCCAGTGTGTACACCAAACGATTTGTAATCTTATCCGCTAGAATATGCATACTACAGTTGTTCTATTATTTTTTGACAGATAAACTCGGCAGCTTTTCCATCACCATAGTACGTTGGATAGGTATAATCATCTTTTATCAATAGTTGATTGAATCCATCAACGATTCGATCATAATCAGCGTCTGCCAAAACTGCATTTCCATTCTCCACTATTTCTACCCACTCAGTTTGAGGACGTAAAATAACGCATGGTTTCTGGAAGAAAAAGGATTCCTTTTGAAGTCCACCAGAATCGGTAACAATGATACGCGCATTCTTTTCCAAAGAGATAATATCCAAAAATCCTGCGGGAGGAATAATCAACATATGTTCACTTTCTTCAATTGATTCATACAATTCCACACTCAATTGATCCTTCATCTTATGCTTCGTGCGTGGGTGCAACGGTAAAACGACTTTCAAATCCGAATTTTCACCAATCGCCAAGAGCGCTGAGAAAATTTGTTCCATATTCTCTTTGATATCAGTATTCGAATCACGGTGAACAGTGCACAAAACAAACTGATCCGCTGTTAAGTCAAGATCTTTCAAAATTGTTGACTTTTCATCTGAAACGTTCGAAAAATGCAGGCTATTGTCGTACATGATATCACCACAATGGTATACATGGGGATTGTTGGCAGATGCTTTCTTACTTGTATCCATGGAAAAACCTTCTTTCTTCAAGTTAGTAATTCCCGACACTGTAGGTGTAAACAACAATGTCGACATGTGATCACATGCAATACGATTCACCTCTTCGGGCATGGCTTTATTGTAACTTCTCAATCCAGCTTCGACATGAATAACGGGGATAAAAATTTTGGTAGCTGCCAATGCGCCTGCAATGGTCGAATTTGTATCTCCATACACTAAAACGGCATCAGGCGTCTCTTTTATGAAAATTTCTTCCAATCCCTCAAGCATTTTGGCTGTTTGTTTTCCATGTGAACCACTCCCTACATTTAAATTGTAATCTGGAAAAGGAATTGCCATTTCTTCAAAAAAGACATGCGACATATTCTCGTCGTAATGCTGTCCTGTATGGACAATCACTTCTTTCAAATCATTTTTAAAATGAGTGGAAATCGCTCTACTTATTGCCGAAGATTTGATGATTTGAGGTCGCGCCCCAACAATCGTGATGATTTTTTTCATTTAGTCGTATTACATTAACCCGTCATCTGCAAAACTATAATAATTATCGTCAGCAATAATTAGATGATCCAAAATATGCAAATCGATGTATTTCCCAAACGCAATATACGACTTTGTCAGCCGCTTGTCCTCTTCACTTGGTTTCAGTTGACCACTTGGATGATTGTGCGCCAAAACAATAGCACTTGAATTCAATTCCAACGCTTTACTAAAAATGACTTTTCCGTCCGCAATGGTTCCAGAGAGTCCACCTTTAGAAATTTGAGATTTACCGATGATTTCGTTGGCTCTGTTCAATAGGATAATGTAAAACTCTTCGTGTTTTAAATCGCTTAAATCAGCTTTGATATAATTGTACGCATCTTTTGATGAACGCACTTTGTAACGATTCCTCTCTCCACTTGATGCTCTTCTTCGAGCGATTTCCATTGCTGCGTACAAGGTGATTGCCTTTGCCTCTCCTATTCCTTTGAATTTCATAAATTCAGCGATTGACTTCGTTGACAATTCAGCCAAACTATTTTGGGAATTGGCTAAAATTTCACGCGCGAGTTCCACGGCTGAAACATCTCGAGTTCCTGAACCGATTAGTATGGCGAGCAGCTCTGCATCAGTTAGTGCAGTTCGACCTTTCA
Organism: uncultured Flavobacteriales bacterium; assembly: GCA_937876195.1. Classification (GTDB taxonomy): domain Bacteria; phylum Bacteroidota; class Bacteroidia; order Flavobacteriales_D; family Crocinitomicaceae; genus UBA4466. The sequence continues at coordinate 47,516 of CALEIK010000016.1, read as the reverse complement.
AAATCATTTTTTCTCTCGGACGATCTTCTTCCGCCCACGACTTAATAGTTGTCATTGGTAGTCTGTTCATGTGATTAGGTTTTAATGTTTAAACTAAAATGAAGCCCATAAAATTCACTTCTCCATTTAAATTAGTAAAAATTATGACGTCAACCTTCAGCTTAGACCATTTTCTTTCCATCTTTACGCTTCGTAAATTAATCAATGGATTCACTCACACAAATAGTTCTTGGCGCAGCAGTTGGAGAAGCTATTGGCGGTAGGAAAATGGGAAACAAAGCTGCACTTTGGGGAGCTGTGTGCGGAACCATTCCTGACTTGGACGTCTTCTTTCGTTCACTTGTAAATCCCATTGATGGTGCATTGTTGCATAGAGGGTTCTCACACTCGATTGTATTTGCCATGCTCGTTGCACCGATAATGGCCTACTTGCTGTATCGACTATACAAAAAACGCTTTGAGTACAAAATTTGGTTTTGGCTTGCTTTTGCAAGTATTATCACACATCCTATGCTGGACATTTTTACCAACTACGGCACCCAGTTCTTCTGGCCGTTTGATCTCCGATTAACTTTTAACAGCGTTTTCGTCGTCGATCCATTGTACACCCTCCCTTTCGGACTTCTACTCCTTGTCGTTTTGTTCCTAAAGCGTGAAAATATATGGCGAAAACGATTGAATTACACAGGAATTATCTATTCAAGTGCTTATTTACTTTGGTGCGTAATTGTGAAACTGACCATTCTCAATAAATCCGACGACTATTTTAACTCGGCAGGATTGCACACTAAAAATACGATTGTCACTCCAATGCCCTTTACCTCCTTTTATTGGATGATGTTGACTGAAAGCGATTCGAATTATTACATCGGCTACAAATCTCTGTTTTATGATTTCAATCCAAACGATATAGAAATCATTCAAAAAAATCATGCCGCGTTAGATGAACTTGATTGGAAAACTCAAAATCACAGTGCTACACTGAAGTTTTTAACGAACGGTTACTATTCAACGATCTGGAAAGAAGATACGCTGGAATTGTACGATTTACGGTTTGGTACTACCTCCATGTTCACTCAAAATAAACTAAAAACTCCGCTATTTGGCTATGGTATGATTGTTGACAAACATCGTCTTGTGAACAAAACAATAGCTTTGAGAAAAGAAGACATGTGGGAACATGTTAACTTTGAGAGTTATTTTGATAAAATATTCAATCCATGAGGTTAATTTTCAGTGTAGTCATTTTTCAATCAATACTTTTCAACGTCTGTGCACAGCATCCAGAGAGCCGCACCGAAATTCCTGCACCTGAAAACCTGAGATTCATTAATCTGAATTCATTTCTGATGAGCCATGTATTGTTGGACAGAAAAGTGGATAGTATTTATCAGCAATTAAATGAAAATCAAATTGTTGCGCAGCTTATCATGCCAGCAGCTGGGAGATTAGGAATGAGTGAAGACACGATCACCTCATTGATCAACGATCATCAGATTGGTGGAATATTGCTCTTAAATGGTACAAAAACTCAATTCACTGACTGGGTGAAAAAATATGAGAACTTGAATCGCCAGGTAGGGAATCTTCCGTTTTTATATTCTGCGGATGCAGAGCCGAGCTTAGTCAACCGGAAAATTACGGGATCTGCAACAGTACCCAAGGCTAATACCTTAACTAGTGAAGAGGGCGTTATTCAAGTAGCAAGGAGCATTTCGAATGATTTGAATGAGATCGGCATCAACTATAACTTCTCACCTGTTGTGGACATGTCTCCAAACAAAACAGTAGGCTACAGAGGTTTTGGAACAGATCCAGCGAATATTGTTCCCTTTTCAAATGCATTTATTCAACAGTCGCAACAACAAAACATCATTGCCACAGCAAAACACTTCCCAGGTCACGGATTAGTGACAGGTGACACACATAAATCGCTGCAAACGATCAATGGCGAACTGAAAGAGATTGGCAACTACCCCCCTCTGATTGAGCAAGGTGTTTTGTCAATTATGGTTGCGCATATTGCAGTCCAAAACAATGAAAAATACAATACACATGGCTTACCAGCGACTACTTCAAAGGTCATCGTGACAGATTTATTAAGAGACAGTCTCGGTTTTAATGGCTTGATTGTCACTGACGCAATGAATATGGGCGGCGTGGTAAATGTCCCCAACGCTTCGGTTAAGGCAATTGCTGCAGGTTGTGATATTCTCCTTATGCCAAAAGACACCCGTTTAGCGCACCGAGAAATTTTAAAAGAATACAATGAAAATGAGGAGTTCAAGCAGCAAGTGGAAACAGCAGCAAAACGAATTATTCGCATGAAGGTGTGTTTAGGATTGATAGAATAACCAACTTTTCATGTAAGGGTTGGATTCTTTTTTTAATCCATTTTAACAAAATAAAAACATTCTCTTAACTTTGGAGACATGTCAACTACAAGCGTAGATCATCTGTTAGAAAATTTTGAGACCATCGGTTTGGAAGAAATGGACGCGGTTCAACTCATGAATAGGGTCGATACTAAATTTACGTTTAATGAATCCAAGTTGAATGAATTCCTACCATTACTGGCTTCTGATTATCGAATTCTGAAAGTAGACAACAGTCTAATTACCAATTACGAGAGTTTATATTTTGACGATAAAAAATTGACTTCATTTGGTGATCACCAGCGAAAAAAAATCAATCGTTTCAAAGTGCGCTTTCGAAAATACCTCAATTCGGGAATTTCGTTTTTAGAAATAAAGCACAAGGTAAATGGGCGTACAGAAAAAACGAGAATTCCCGCTGATGACATCACCACTGAAATGAACTCCAATCAAAAAGATTTTGTAAAGAGCATTGGTGTTGAAGGTAATTTGTCCCCTAGCCTTATGAATCGCTTCAGCAGAATCACTTTGGTGCATAAAACTATTCCAGAGCGTCTGACGTTGGACATCAATATTTCGTATGAATGGGAAGGAAAGAAGAAAAAAATTACAGATATTGTCATCGCTGAACTTAAACAGCACAAAGCACAACGAAACTCGGCGTTCTATCAACTCATGAAAAAACACCTAATTCGACCTTTGCGCATTAGTAAATATTGTATTGGTATGATTCAAATGTATGAGAATGGCACCATCAAATACAACCGTTCTAAAAAGAAGCTAATTACACTTAAAAAGATACAGACAAATGCTGCTTGATTTTATCCTCGCACCAAAGGTTGCACCAGATTTCTTGGATTTCTATTGGTTTAAAGAAGACCTTTACTCACTAATGATACGCCTAGTAGTGAATTTGGCATTCATGACAGTCATTATTCGTTATTTGTATTATCCTATCACCAAGCGCAAGGATTACCTTTTTACGTATTACCTCATTGGGATCATTACGTTTTTTATCTGTTTTAGTTTGAGAAAGCTGGATATTGATACTGGAATGGGACTTGGATTGTTCGCGATCTTTGGAATTATTCGTTACCGAACGGACGCCATTGAAATAAAAGAAATGACCTACCTATTTCTTATCATTGGAATCAGTGTAATCAATTCTTTGGCATCTAAAAAAATTAGTTTGGCGGAATTGGCGCTAATTAATTTAAGTGTTGTAGCTTTAACGTACGGATTGGAATATTTGTGGTTGGTAAAGCACTTAACGCGAAAAACAATCGTTTATGAACGGATAGACTTAATCGTCCCAGATAAATACGAGGAGATGAAAACTGATTTAGAGACAAGAACTGGATTGACCATCAATCGATTTGACGTTGGAAGAATTGATTTTCTAAACGACACAGCTCAAGTCCGTATTTACTATTATGATGATGAACAAGCATTTTCTGATTACCACAACGAATAATACCCGCTTACATTCATGAAGAACCTTCGATTGCTCCTCCTCCCATTTAGCTTGATTTACGGGAGTGTTGTAGCAATTAGGAATCTGCTTTTTGATGTTGGGATTTTCTCTTCTTATCCCATTCCTGCAAAATCCATTTGTATCGGAAATCTATCGACTGGCGGAACAGGAAAAACACCCCACGTTGATTATATTGCACGTCTTTTTTTATCCACGGGAACCAAAACAGCTGTCTTAAGTCGCGGGTATGGCAGGTCTTCCTCTGGCGTTCTCGAAGTCAAAACAAATTCAACCGCAGAAAATGTTGGAGATGAACCGCTTTTGTACAAAACAAAGTACCAAGATTCCATCGTTGGCGTTGTTGCCGAAAAACGAAAATTAGGTGTTGAATTTATTCTTCAACAACACCCAGACACACAACTTATTGTTTTAGACGACGCCTTTCAGCACCGAGCGGTCAAAGCTGGACGATCTGTTTTAATTACCGATTATTCGGATTTGTACTCCAACGATTTTGTGCTTCCTGCGGGTAATCTTCGTGAATTTCGATCAGGAAAGAAGCGCGCGGATTATGTCATCGTGAGTAAATGTCCAACTGAAGTTGCTGAACCTGAAAAAGTAAAAATTGCTAAACAACTTAAGTTCAATCGCGATAAAACGTTCTTTTCAAAAATCGTTTATGGCAACATAATTTCCTTTGATGGCAGCCAAACTAGAGATTTTCAAAAAGTGCTGCTCGTTACAGGAATTGGGAATCCAAAACCGCTGTTTGAGCATTTATCGAAAAAGTACGGCGTCGAACATATTAAATTCAGCGATCATCATCATTTTACACCCGCAGATATTCACCAAATTCATGAAAAATTTGATACTTTTGCACGGGAAGATGGAATTATTGTGACAACCGAAAAAGATTTCATGCGATTAAAACACATGACTGAAATTCACACTCAAAAACACAATTGGCATTACCAATCCATTGCCACAAAAATTGATGAACAGGAAAAATTTAACCTCCTTTTAGAAAATTATGTTAACGAAATTTAAAGAATCTTACGCATACATTCAATCAAAAACAAACGTAAAGCCAACGGTTGGAATCATTTTAGGAACTGGACTGGGTGGTCTGGTAAAGGAAATCAACATCATTGATGAAATCCCTTACAAAGATATCCCCCACTTCCCATTGTCAACCGTGCAAAGTCACTCAGGAAAATTGATTTTCGGTGAACTCGGCGGAAAGCATGTCGTTGCCATGCAAGGGCGCTTCCATTTTTACGAAGGATATACGATGCAAGAGGTGACGTTTCCAGTACGTGTAATGAAATTAATGGGTATAGAGCGATTGTTTCTCTCCAATGCTTCAGGCGGAGTTAATCCTGACTACGAAATTGGAGAAATAATGATCATTGACGATCACATCAATCTATTTCCTGCGCATCCACTAATTGGGAAAAATTTCGATGATTTAGGACCACGATTCCCTGATATGTCACAACCCTATTGCAAAAAAATGATTGCGTTAGCGCACGACATCGCTAAGGAGAATAGTATTCGTGTTACACAGGGCGTGTATGCTGGATTGACAGGTCCAACATTGGAAACTCCAGCGGAATACAAATACGTACGTGTTATTGGTGCGGACACCGTTGGAATGTCAACTGTGCCTGAAGTTATCGTAGCGCGACACATGGATATTCCTTGTTTTGCTATTTCTATTATTACAGATTTAGGCGTTCCAGGAAAGATTCAAGAAACGAGTGTTGAAGACGTTATTGAGGTTGCCAACAAGCAAGAACCGAATATGACCAAAATAATGAAAGAACTTATTGCCCGCGTGTAATTATGACACCAGAAATTAGATCAAAATACGAAGTGGTGATTGGATTAGAAGTCCATGCACAAATGCTTACAAAAAGTAAGGCGTACTCTTCTGACGTGAATGAATTTGGAGCTACACCGAATACCAATGTAAGCGTCGTGACACTTGGGCACCCTGGGACTCTACCCAAAATGAACAAGAAAACGATTGAGTTTGCGATCAAATTGGGCATCGCCTGTGAATCGGATATTACTGAGTATCAGCACTTCGATCGGAAAAATTATTTCTACCCAGATTTACCGAAAGGATACCAAATCACGCAGGACAAACACCCTATTTGCACCAATGGTAAGATCTACATCAAAGATGATGAAGGCAACGAAAAAGCCATTGGACTTACGCGTATTCACATGGAGGAAGATGCAGGGAAGAGTATCCACGATGTCGATGTATTTGATACCTTGGTTGATTTAAACAGGGCTGGTGTTCCTTTGTTGGAAATCGTCTCGGAGCCAGATATTCGTTCTTCAACAGAAGCATACAACTACGTGACGGAAGTCCGTAAATTGGTGCGCTATTTAGATATTTGTGATGGAAACATGGAAGAGAGTTCCTTGCGTTGTGATGCGAATATTTCGGTGATGCTGCATGCTGCAAAAGAATTTGGAACGAAAGTCGAAGTCAAAAACATGAACTCGATGCGCAACGTTCAAAAAGCGATTGATTTTGAAATCGAACGTCAAATCATGGCCATTGAAAACGGAGAAACAATCGTTGCAGAAACCCGATCTTTCGATGCATTGCACGGGACAACGATCTCCATGCGTTCGAAAGAAGCAGCCAACGATTATCGTTTTTTCCCAGAACCAGACTTGCAACCATTGATCATTGATCAAAAACAGATTGATGCCATTAAGAGCGAAATGCCAGCATTGCCGCGCGAACTTTTCGCGAAATACACGAAAGAGTTGCAACTATCTCCGTACGATGCGTACAATTTGACGGACATCAAAGAGATTGCGCTCTATTTTGAAGAAGTCATCAAACACACTTCAAACTACAAAGCTGCGGCGAACTGGATGATGGGAGATGTTAAATCGCACCTCAATCACCATGGAATTGATATTGAAAAGTTTCCCCTTAAACCATTGAGAGTGGCAGAATTAATTGAAGTAATTTCCTCAGGAAAAATATCGTCTTCAATTGCCTCTCAAAAGGTATTTCCCGAAATGCTTCAACACCCAGAACTTTCTCCAATCGAAATTGCTGAATCCAATAATTTGATCCAAGATTCGAACGAAGATTCCATTTTAACATTTATTGAGGATGTTATAAAGCAACATCCTACGGAGGTTGAACGTTATAGAAATGGCGATAAACAATTGGTCGGTTTTTTCATGGGACAACTGATGAAAATCTCTAAAGGTAAAGCAGACCCGAAAGCCGCAAACCAATTGATGCGTCAAACACTTGAAAAACTATGAAGTACTATTTAATACTCTTCTTGCTTCCACTAATGCTTGTATCGTGTAACGACACTGCAACCGAAACTGACGATGAAACAGACGAACTTGAAGATAATTTTGTCATCAATGGTGAAATTGAAGGGGCTCAGAATACCACATTTTATCTTGAAGCTATAAGTCAACAGGGCAACATTAGTGTAGCACAGGTGAAAGCTGACGGGAACGGTAAATTTTCCATGGTCGGAAATATCCCAGGTTTTGGGCTGTACCAATTACGTTTAGGTGAGTCCAACGATAAAATTATCCCTGTGACCCTTGTTCCAAACGATAAAGTTTCCATTTCAGGTAATTTTAAAACCTTTGAAACTGCTCCTATTGTAAATGGTACGAAGTGGGCAAAAGTGATGACAGACTATATGAAGGTTTTCTCAACTTTTCATATACAGCAAGCCGAACTTATGCAGTTGAAAGGTAAAATTAGTGACGATGAACTCAGCGAGCGATTTATGGAATTAAAATCTTCGGTAGATGCTTTTGCAATGGAACAGATGGAAAAAGATCCAGCAAATCCTTTCAACCTCGTTTTGTCTTCTTCAGCGACACCTGCAATGGGATTTGAAGGTTGGGATCCAAAAAATTTAGAGGTCCTCAAAAAGGTTTCTAATGCATACATGAACGATTATCCAGATTCACCGATGGCGACAAACATGTCGAACCAAGTGTACGAAATAGAAATTGCCTACAACGATTACAAAGCCAACAATTCTGGAGAACGTCAGGCGCCAGAAATTGCGTTAAATACACCAGAAGGTAAAGAATTGAGACTTTCCTCTTTACGTGGAAAGTATGTCCTCATCGATTTTTGGGCAGCGTGGTGCGGTCCTTGTCGAAAAGAAAGCCCGAACGTAGTTCGGATGTACAATAAGTACAAAAACAAAGGATTTACGGTCTATTCTGTCTCCTTAGATAACAACGCTGAAGATTGGAAAGCGGCCATTGCTGCGGACGGTTTAATCTGGCCCAATCATGTCAGTGATCTTCTGCAATGGAAGTCTCCGATGCCGCAATTGTACGGTTTTAATGGAATTCCACACACCGTTCTTGTGGATCCAGAGGGCAAAATCATTGCGACTGGATTGCGTGGAAGCTCTTTGGAACAGAAATTGATTGAAATCTTCGAAAAATAAACAATTATGAGAATTATTACACTAGTACTATTTATGTGCATTTCAATAAGTTTGAATGCACAAATTAAGGTAAAAGTATCAGGAAACATTTTTAATGCACCATCAGAAACAGCAATCATCTCCCTTTTCCAGGGTCAACAAGTAACCGATCTTTTAACGGGAAAATTTAAAAAGGATGGAACGTTTGAAATCGAAGGAGAAGTTCCATATCCTGATTACTATGTGCTTCGCGTTGGTGAAACAAACATTAACTTGGTGTTGAGAGATAGATCCGATATCAAAGTTTACGGTGACGGGAAAAATCTAGATGACTTTGTAAATATTGTAGATTCAGAAGTATCATCGAATATGTACAAGTTCATTAAAGTGTCGCAGGAATGGCAACATAAAAGTGATTCTGCCACTGCTATCGTCAAAGCAAATCCTGAAAAAACAGCAGAAGTCACCAATGTTATGCGCGGAGAGTACCAAAAATTTCAAGGAGAACAACGCTCATTTATCAATGCAAATCAAAATTCCCCTGCCCTCATAGCTGTGTTAAGCACACTTGATATTCAAAATGATTTCGCGAGTTATGAAACAGTAGTAAAACAATTAGTTGCATCGTTTAGTGAATCTCCAACCATCCAATCCTTACAAAAGAACTTTGAAGCAATTCAAGCACAAAGACAAGCCAACGATAAAATGGCACCAGGAAATTTAGCACCTGACTTTGAGGAATTGATGGTTGATCAGAAAACGACGATGAAACTTTCAGATTTAAGAGGTAAAATTGTGCTTCTTGATTTCTGGGCATCATGGTGCGGACCGTGTCGCAAGGAAAACCCACACGTGGTAGAACTTTACGAGAAGTACAAAGACAAAGGATTTACAGTAATGAGTGTTTCACTTGATAAAAGTCATGCGAACTGGGTGGCAGCGATTGAAAAAGACAATCTTTCTTGGCCTTACCACGTGAGCGATCTTCAACAATGGTCGAGTAAAGTCGGTCGTCTTTATGGTGTATCTGGAATTCCATTTACTGTACTGATTGATCAAGAAGGAAAAATCGTCAAGACAAGATTAAGAGGTGCAGAATTAACAGCTGAACTCGAGCGTTTACTTGGAGAGTAATGAGTGAACAGCCTGCAAAAAAAATCTACTTCGCATCGGACTTTCACCTAGGAGCTCCTGATTACGCTTCAAGTTTAGCACGTGAAAAACGCATTGTTGCGTGGCTCAACGAAATTGAAGCAACCGCGGAAGAAATCTTTTTGGTGGGTGATCTTTTCGATTTTTGGTTTGAATACAAACGTGCTATTCCGAGAGGTTTCGCGCGTATACAAGGTAAAATTGCCGAATTGACAGACAAAGGAATTCCCGTGCACGTCTTTACGGGCAATCACGACATGTGGATTTTTGATTACCTCCCGAAAGAACTTGGCGTAAAACTCTATCGAGTACCTATCGAACGTACCTTCTTTGGGAAAAAATATTTCATCGGTCACGGAGACGGTCTCGGACCTGGCGATAAAGGCTATAAATTTTTAAAGAAAGTATTTGCCAATAAATTCTGTCAATGGTGCTTTGCACGCCTTCACCCAAATTTCGGTATTTGGCTCGCGGAAAAATCATCAAAGACAAGTCGCGCAAAAACTGGCAAAACAGACGAAGAATTTCTAGGAGAAGAAAATGAGTGGCTTGTTCAGTATTGCAAAGAAAAACTAAAAACTGAGCACTACGACTATTTTATTTTCGGACACCGCCACTTACCCTTGGAAATTAAGGTTGGTGAAAATTCCACCTATTTCAATTTGGGAGAATGGATCAATTACAATACGTATTTGGAAGTTTCTGAAGACAAGGTGGAGTTGAAGACATTTTAAATAGATGTTCGTTTCGAATTAAAATAAAAGTGACTCGAACATATGCCCAAGTCACTTTCATTACAGCTAATTATCATGGAATGTAATAGTGAACGAGGCGCCGCACTCGTTTTTTACACGAAGAAATAAAATCACCAGAGTATGTTGGTGCTTCATGATATACTTGTCCAATTCCACTCACCATATAAGTTTTGTAACTATAGTCTATATCGCCACAATTATTTATCGCCGTGCCAGTTGGGCTATAAATATAATATTCACTAACCAAAGATTGAAAGGTTCCAGTGGGAACTGTAATTGGAGCTTCATCTTCCAAAACACGTATATAATAATCCCAAAGTCCATCTGAACCAGAAGCAATAGGTGTATTAAAATCTACATACTTAAACACAACATTTCCGTGGTTACCGACAATATACCCCATAGAATCTCTTTGAAAATACGTTGAATAACTCCCACCAAAGTATTGCCCTTTATGAATTGCATAGGTATTACCATTAATTAATGTATCTCCTAATATGAATACACTATCGACAGTATTTAAACTTATTTCAACACCATTAGAGTCTACCTCATAACAATCATATACCCAATAGGAACCTTCTTTTGCCGGAAATTCATAGGCAAGTGCTGGGGTTTGTTCAGGTGGAATGTTTACTGGATTTTCTTTTTTACAGGCTGTTAGAAATAAAATTGAAATTCCAACGGATAACATTACTCGTTTCATAAATTGTATTATTTAATCGTTAAGTAATGTTAGTTCATGCACAGATTAATTTTGTTAATGGCATAAAAACGATGTATAAACAACTTTATTGCTCAAGAGAGCTAAAACGAGACTACATATAGGTCATCCGCTCCACTTTTGTAATCTCCTCCAAAGAATGATACAAAAAGCTAATCAAATGCAGCATTTGGTCCCTTCCTTTCTTTTGTCCAAGCTTCGACGTAACGAAGACTGAAAACGTAAGTACAATACCAACTGGAATTGTCCAGAGCCAATTTGAATCACCTGAATTCTGATATTTTACAATTCCATAAATTCCTCCGAAGGTTGAAGCGAAAAAAAGTGTAGCATAAATAAACGCAAACATTGCCCAAACGGACTGTTTAGGCCCCACCAAACAAAAAACAGAAGTAAATTCCGTGTATTCTTCTATTTCAATCCGAACAGACAGCTCTGGTGACCAATAATGCTGAAGGTGTTTTGGCGTCCGAAGAAAAACATAACTATTGGACCGATCTCCAGCCACGGTGATGTCCTCCAGAAGCTTTTCTTCCAAATGTTTCAAAGCAATCTCTGGCTCCGACTTAATTCTCAACTTAAATCGTGGCCTTATCTCCCCAAGAATTGAATGATCAAATGCGTTAAACGGCATAAGTGAATTTTTGGTGTATATCACAGCGAATTTAATCAATAGACAATCAATGAATTATGACATTTATCAGGTTTTGAGTTTAGAATGTAGAGTTTAGAATGCAGAGTTGAAAAATTCTAAACTCTTAATTCTAAACTCTTAACTTCATTTCTAAACTTCCTTCTTCTTAAACATCCAAATTTCAATTAAATCTCCTATCTTAGTAATTACAAATAACAAGCATGGAAGAATTTAGCACAGATTGGACAAGAGAAGAATTCAAAGCGTATTTATTGATGCATGCCGCAGAGGCGGATTATGTAAGAACGGAAGAAGAACGTGCTGTTATTCGTACGCTTGTCACCAACGAGTCGTACAGTAAAATACACAGGGAATTGCAAAACGATAATGATTATCAACGCATTCAAAAGATCCTCTTCAACCTAGAAAAATTTCATTATTCCAAAAATGACTTGAAGGTGTTGGTCAAAGATATTAAGCGATTGTTTTACGCGGATGGCGATAACATGGACTTGTTAGAAGAAAACATGCTCTTCTCGTTAAAACAATTGTTTAAAACGATTGATTAGGCTTTAAACCCCAGGCATTCCACCGCCCATGCCTTTCATCTGCTTCATCATCTGACGCATTTTGGCAGGATTGCTCATCATTTTCATCATCTTTTTCGTGTCCTCAAATTGTTTCATCAATTTGTTCACTTCTTGGATGTTCGTTCCACTTCCTTTCGCAATTCTGATTTTTCGTGGTCCGTTGATTAGATCTGGATTTTCTCTTTCCGCTGCGGTCATTGAATAAATAATCGCTTCGATGTATTTAAACGCGTCGTCTTCTATTTCGACATCTTTTAGGGCTTTCCCCATTCCAGGCATCATTCCCATCAAATCCTTCACGTTCCCCATCTTCTTTACTTGCTGTAATTGTCCTAGGAAATCGTTGAAATCGAATTGATTTTTCTTAATTCTTTTCTGAAGCTTACGCGATTCTTCTTCATCAAATTGTTCTTGTGCGCGCTCTACCAAGGAAACGATGTCTCCCTTTCCAAGAATTCTGTCCGCCATACGCGCTGGATAGAAAACATCAAGTGCATCCATCTTCTCACCTGTTCCAACAAACTTAATTGGCTTGTTGACAACAGATTTAATGGACAAGGCAGCTCCACCTCTCGTATCACCATCCAGTTTTGTTAGAACAACTCCGTCAAAATTGATGCGATCGTCGAATGCCTTTGCAGTATTCACGGCATCCTGACCTGTCATGGAATCTACAACAAACAACGTTTCCGTTGGTTGAATGGCATTCTTCACGTCAGCAATCTCGTTCATCATCTGCTCATCCACTGCCAAACGACCTGCGGTATCTATAATGACTACATTAAAGCCTTTACTCTTTGCATGCTGAACTGCTGCTTGTGCTATTTTAACTGGATTTTTCTCTTCCTTGTTCGAAAAGACTTCGATTCCCAATTGCTCACCGAGTACATGCAATTGATCAATCGCAGCGGGACGGTAAACATCACACGCGACTAACAATGGGTTCTTTCCTTTCTTATTCTTAAGGTAGCTTCCTAATTTCCCTGAAAATGTTGTTTTACCAGAACCCTGAAGTCCAGACATCAAAATAATCCCTGGATTTCCTTTGATGTTGATCTCTACCTCATTTCCACCCATTAATTCTACCAACTCCTCGTGGCAGATTTTAATCATCAGCTGACCTGGTGAAATCGAAGTCAATACGTTTTGACCTAGTGCCTTTTCTTTAACGGTGGTTGTAAATTCCTTTGCCGTTTTAAAATTGACATCGGCATCCAACAATGCGCGGCGCACCTCCTTTAGAGTTTCAGCGACATTGATTTCAGAAATTTGTCCATGTCCTTTTAAGACTTTAAACGCTCTATCAAACTTCTCCGTTAAATTTTCAAACATATTTATTCAGATTTCGGGATACAAAAGTAAGAAAACTCGCGTGAATTTGGAAGTTTAGCGCACTTGAATCTTCGGTAATTGATTGTAATCTTTATTTGGTTGCTGGAAGTCGCTTTATTCCAATGTTGAAATAGCCAAAAAACACTGTCATCAATGGACTGATTAAGTTGAAAAAGCAGTACATCCAATACTCACCAGTAGCTACATGTAAAATCGATGATTGCGCTGCACCACACGTATTCCATGGGAATAGAACGGACGTTACAGTCCCTGAATCTTCCAATGTTCGACTCAAATTCTCTGGTGCCAAGCCTCTTTCTTCGTAGGTATCGGCAAACATTCTTCCAGGAACAACAATTGCCAAGTACTGATCGGATGCTGTGGCATTGAAAAACACACAGGTTCCTGCGGTTGTTGCTATGAGTGATCCTGTTGATTTAGCCACTGAAACTACAGACTTCGTAATTTTCTGTAACAATCCACAAGCTTCCATCACTCCACCAAATGCCATTGCACAAATAATCAACCAAATGGTATTCATCATTCCTTCCATTCCTTTGGTCGTCAACAAACGCTCCATACTATTTCCTGCTTCCAAAACACTCACACTGCCAAACATGGCATCTACTGAAGCTTTGTACGATGCATACACATAATTTCCTGTGACTCCAGATACCTTTTCAATCAGTTCAGGTTGAAAAATAAATGCTACTACAGCTCCTAGCAGTGTTCCAATCAACAATGCTGGAACGGCGCTTACTTTTTTGATGATAAGAAAAATAACAACTACAGGAACCAATAAAAGCACGGGTGAAATGTAAAATTCTCCTTCAATGGTATCCAGTATGTACTTGACATCTGCAGCATTCGAGTTTGATGTCGCAGTAAAACCTAGAATCAAAAAAATGATCAACGCAATCGAAATGGAAGGTACAGTGGTTTTTGTCATGTACCGAATGTGCGTGAACAAATCTGTTCCTGCCATTGCTGGTGCAAGGTTAGTGGTATCTGACAACGGTGACATTTTATCGCCAAAATAAGCCCCTGAAATAATCGCTCCTGCAACCAAAGGAAGGTGAAAACCTAGCGCCTCTCCTACTCCAATCAATGCCAATCCAACTGTTGCAATGGTACTCCACGAGCTACCTGTTGCCATCGAAACAATCGCACTTACGATACATGCGGCAAATAGAAAAATAGTTGGATTCAAGACCTTTAATCCGTAGAAAATCATTGTCGGGACTACACCTGAAATCATCCATGTTCCAGCCAGTGCACCAATCAATAAGAGAATAAGAATGGCGGGTAAGGCAGATTTAATGCTTTTTACTATTCCCTTTTCTAATTCCTTCCACTTAAAACCAAGGCTCACTCCTACCACAGCCGCAATAGCAGTTGCAATAATCAATGCAATTTGATTAGAACCATACGTAGCATCTTCTCCATAAATTTTCACGTTAAAAAATAATAGAATGACAAGTACGATGATCGGCACAAGTGCAATGATGAATGATGGCTTCTTTTTCAATTTGGTCATAGACTCCTAATGTTTCTTTGCTATTAGAGCATTCAAAGTTAAAAATTAATTCGAGGCTTTATTCAGTGGCTTTTCTTTGTAAAAAATAAGAAGTAGCACAGGTAACAAGGTTAAATCGGCAATCAGAGCTACAATAAAGGTGATGCACAACAAAAGTCCCATGTAAAACGTACCTAAAAACCCTGAAAAAACGAGTAACAAAAATCCTGCACTTAGAATCAGCGTTGTCAAGATCATTGCCTTTCCAGTAGTCATATAGCTGCGCTTCAGTGCGTACAATTTACCCTTTCCCTTCATTAATTCGAACTTGAATTTTCCTAAAAAGTGAATGGTATCATCCACCGCAATCCCAAAGGCAATTGTAAAAATAATGGAAGTACTTGTCTTGAGTTCAATTCCCACAAATCCCATGAAACCAGCTATAAATATCAACGGAAGTACATTTGCAACAACGCTGATTACCATTATTCTCCACGAACGATGCACGAATGCAATGATCAGCGCAACAATCAATATGGACACACCTAACCCCTTGACTAAACTCACTGCTAGGTAGCGCATGTTTTTATCAAGTAAATATGCCGTTCCTGTCGTTTGGTATTCAATCGCCCCGTCAAGATCGTGCTGTTTTAAAAACTCTAAAAATGCCATCTCCTTCTCAGTAATAGCTGTATTTCCTATATCTCCGATGGTTCCGCTGATTCTTGTTAGCCTCTCGGTAGAATCGACAAACGTGCGTAGAAACGACCCCTGATCAGCAATTCTCAATGCTCTTCGAAATGAGCGGATTTTATTGTTTGTGACAGGCAGTTGGTATTCATCAGCATTTCCCGCGTGTGAAGCACGATTGAGAGTCTTTATTGATTTTACCAAGGAGCTCTTTACAGTAATACCAAACTCATTTTCTAAATACGTTTCTACCGAATCAAGTGTGCTTAAGACATCCTTATCCCAGACTGTTCTTGCGGTATCGGTAATGGTAATCGAAAGTTCATACGGTCTAATTCCACCAAAATTCTTGTCAAAAAAGTCAAAATCTTTTTTCAATGGTTCAGATTCTTTGAGATCGTCCATCATCAAATTATTCGTCTCCACTTGAAACATTCCGATTAAACTCACCACAACAACACCTGCAGAAATAATGAGCACTTGTCTTCTTTTACGAAGCACCAAAATATACCCTCTTTCCAAGTATTTTTTCCAAAAATGATCTTTCGGAGCGTTTCGCACAAATTTTGGCCCTGGAAATAGGTAAAAGAGAACAGGGAGCGTTAAAAAAGTTAATACAAATGCTACTAACACTCCTATTCCCATGATAATTCCGAAAATTTGAATGGGTTGAACTTGGACAAAATAGAGCGAGAAAAATCCAATGGAAGTCGTGATGGACGTCAAGAGTGTGGCGAATCCTACCTCTTTCACGGCAACTCTTATTGAAGTCAAAACATCTTTCTCCACTCGTAAAGCATCTAAATACCTTGAAACAAGGTGTATGACATCCGACATACCAACCACAAACATGATTGAGGGGAGAACAGTCAAAATAATGTTCATCGGCTGATCAAAGAATCCCATTCCTCCCACAACCCAAATCATGGAAGAAACAATTACCACCTGAGGCACGATTACTCCCCAAACGGATTTAAACGCAATCACTAAAAACAGAATGATTAAGAACACACTTAATCCCACAAAAAGGGTCAGCTCAACAATCATCTTGTCGATGTAGTATTTTTGCCCTATCGTTCTACCGGCAATGCGAATGTTCGCTAATCCTACTTTTTCAGAAGCATTTTGAATATCCGTGATTAAGTAGTCACTTTTCTTCTTTGAGAGGTAATCCTCGTGTTTTAAAAATATGCAGAGTGCCTTGCCATTTTCTGCAACGAAGGTATTGATCAGCTCAGCGTTCTTGTAAATCCGTGTTGAATCACGCTCCTCATCAAAGTCATTGAAATCTATGTATGGTTTGGAAGCTGTCGCACCACCAGGGAAAATAAATTGTTCCTCTTCGTTTGTTATTGAGCGAACCTGCTCTACATTTTTTACTTTTCCTAGGGCAACACTGAATTTTTCGACCTCTTCCAAAAATGATTTCTCAAAAATGCCGTTTTCATTCTCGACCGAAATAAGCAGGAAATCGTTGTCAGAGTTAAACTTCTCTCTGTAATCAAGGAAAAAAGCCGTTTCGTCATCATTCGACGGAAAGAAATTCTCAAAATTATAGTCGAATCGAATCTGGGTGATATGGTACCCTAAAAAAACTGTAATTAGCGTAAAAACGGCTATTACGCTCCAAATGTATTTTTTAATGCTTTTATCTCCAACCATTTTTCAGTTACCTTCGTTTGGTAGGTGTCAAAGATATATTCTTTGTGAAATTTATAACCATTTAATAGTCACTCTTTTTTAAGTAAAAAATTAAAATGATTAAGTTTGGCAAAACAAAAAAAACAATTATGAAAAAAACTTTACTTTTTACTGCATTAACTCTAGCATTTTTTGGTAACACTCAAAGTCTTACACAAGCAAATGAGGCACCAATTGGCACTGATCAGACAATGTTCTTATGTGACTCTTTCATTGTGAATTATGAAAACACAACAGGAGCAGGTGTTACATGGGATTATACAATGTTGGCAGCATATTACGGTGAGACAAGAGACTACACAGTTGACGATGCAACGACAGATCCAAATGCAAGTGACTTTCCTACTTCTCAAAAAACGATGGCGCTGGGAGTAAATATTGCTACTTTTTATAATTCAACTGTATCTGAGCGTTCATCGCAAGGCTTTGTATTTAATGAACCTACCATAGGAGAAATTATTGCAACTTTTGATGTAAATGAAGCTAAATTAGTTGAATACCCTTTTTCGAATGGTGACGCATTTAGTGATACCTATAGTGGAACTCTTGATACTCCATTCGGGTCGTCGGCATTGTCAGGAGTAATCGATGTGACTATTGATGGACAAGGCACCTTAAATTTACCAAACGGTATTTCACTACCGGATGTTATTCGTTTGAAATCATCTGACTCTTCTTACACATTTCTTTTTGGTGATATTGTCATTAAACGTACCGTATTCGAATACTATGATTTGGCTAATTCAAACTTACCAGTCTTAATTCTTGCGACTGTAGAAATTAACTCTGTTCCATTGAACAACGCAGAAACAATTGTATTGTATGTGAATGACCCAATGCAATATGTTGGATTGGAAGAAAATTCAGCGGTTGATTTTACAGTTTCTCCAAACCCCTCTTCTAACAAAGTAACGATTTCAGGTGAGTTATCCATCGATGCAACAGCAACAATTGTAGATAGAAGTGGACGAATTTTGTTGACATCTGCAGTTTCAAATGGTACTTCTCTTGACATTTCTTCTTTCGACAGCGGTTTGTACTTTTTGAAAATCACAGATAAAGGCACAAGCACTACAAAATCGATTGTGAAAAAATAATATACATTCTCTTAACTAGAAATGTAAAAAGGTCTCTCTTTCTTCGGAAGGAGGGGCTTTTTTTATGAAAATATACGTTCAATGAAAAACACTGTTACAAAACGGTGTTTTCTTGTTATATTCGGACTACAAATTTTACCATTCAAATTGGTTCTAAACATCAACTATTAAACATGAGGCATATATTATTCTACCTATTTTGCTTTATTTCAGTGCATTCAATTGCTCAAATCAACGAAGGACTTACTCCTGAGGAGCGTGCCTACCTGTTTCATGTCGTTAAGAAAAGTCCCATCCTCAATAATAACTTCGGGAGATTTTTCGATTATCAAGGTCCAGAAATACTATTTCCTAACAAATCCATCAATTACGATTCCATTGAGTTACTAATTATCAACCAACCAGATTTACTTATTATCCGAAAAGCAGAAATTGCAAAGTCGGCCAAAGGGCTAATTGCTGAAGCAGCGAATAAAATGGCGGTTTGGGAACTGAACAATGTACTTCAGGCAAAAAGAGATAATCCAGACGACTTAAAACACTACAAAAATGAATATGATTTTTTCGAATCATTGTTGATGCAACAGCTTCCACCGAATGCTACAAAAATGACGGCTGATGTGAGTCAACCTCACCCAAAAATTCAGGTGATTATGAATCCTAACATGACATTGGGGGACAAAAAAATGCAACTAGAAGCACTTCGCTTTCTTAGTGTAAATGATCAGTTGGTGACACTCAACGCGATTAACTCTGCAATCAACAAATACGTGGAGAAGCGTGCTTTTGAAATTTACAAGGCGCTTGGCGGTCAGGCAGATTATTTTAACAATGTATTGGTCGCTGCTGGAGATGGGAGCAACACTGAAGGACTTTTAGAAGAACGTGAAAAAGACGAAAAAGGACGTTGGAACAGAGGACTGCCAAAGGCCGTAGGTTTATTTCCTTATCAGCTGTATATTGAAAAGACTGAAGATAAAAAGAAAGTAACGGAGGAGATTGAATCCATGCGGTATACATTGAATAACTTCAAAACCGCTGGAAAAAATAAATACACTAACCTCCATTTTGATGTGTGGGGTTACAATTCTGAGAAACAGACCACGGTTGTCATTGAGAAAAACGGACTGAATTACCACCTCTTTGGTGCGCGCGACACGCGATTTTTGTCACCAGACTCGTCCTTTGCTGAAGGAACCACCTTTCAGGCAATTATCAATGACTTGGAATTCAATAAAATTGCCAAGCTCAATGAAATGATTTATGGAAAAAAGGGATTTGACTATTGGATCGATTACAATCAGAAGAAAAAAGACGCTACGGAACTGAAAATCGAAAAGCGTGAAAAGGAATACAGCGATATGGGATATTCGCCCATCACGACCTCCTCTAAAGCTTCACGTAATGTGAAAAAATCAAAAAGGAAAGCGATTAAATCAAATTCAGGGTCTTTTGACGGAACACCCACCACGAATTCAAGTCGAAAAGAACGTAAAAAACTCCAAAATACAATTGTTGGTCTATACGATCTGTTTGATGCGTATAAAAAGAAAATAAAGGAACTGGAGGAGCAAAAAGCCGAGGCCGTGGATTTAATGGCGATTTATCAACGTAGGTTGGACATCTTTAAACAAACGATGGGACTCCGCTGGGCGACGTTTACTGAAGAAGACGGGCTCTACACTTTTGAGGATTCTACAACTTTTGATATTCTAACACAAGAATTTCAATTCCCACCCTCTGCGACGCAAGAGGATTTTGAAATCCGAATGATTGCCATTCCTGAATCATGTTTGTCTAAATTGGCGGACGAGGTGATGTTGCACATCAACATTATGGACGCAGCGCCGAATTATGATGCTCGCATCAATTTAGAGCTCTACGATGTCTTTGAATCCGATAAATGGGAACTGCCCTCTCGCCTATTTCAAGAAAAAGACAGCGTTGCATTGCGTATTTTCTTTGAGGGAATGCTTGATAAAAAGGTGCCGTTTGAAATCATTGCACGTGGACAGGGCATTGGAAAATGGAATGGTGTGCAAACAATTAAAGATGAAAAGCCGAATGAATTAGCACGTTACCCTGGAAATCCTTCGGAAAGCAAAATGGACAGTACATTTCTTCGTTTACGAAAATCAGAAGTATTAATTCATATTGATCGGGCAATTACGTTGGAGGTAAACTCCTATACGGATCCTGTAAAATCATCGATTCAAGTCACGAACGAAGAACTATCGAGTGCCATGGTAAAATATGGGATTTCAAAAAATGATGTGCTCAGCGCGTACCGAACAGCTGCTATCCTGAACGCATTGAAGTCGGAATTAAACGTGCTCGCCGGACAGTACCTGAACAGAGAAGATGCAAAAATTGTCATTGATCGCTTCAACAAAGAATGGTTACAGACAAAAATTGCACTCAGCAGGACGTCTGTGAAATTATCCAATTTTTAGGCTGAATCACGTAAAGAACTCATCTGAGAAGTTGACCAAAAAAACGCGATTCGTTGCACGGGTCAATGCCGTGTACAACCAACGATAATAATCTGCGTTTAATGTCTCTTCGTTGATGAATCCCTGATCGATATAAACGTCGCTCCACTGGCCGCCCTGTGATTTATGACATGTCACTGCATACGCATACTTTACTTGTAACGCATTGAAATAAGGGTCTGAGAGAATGGCTTCGTAGCGCTTTTTTTTCTCTCGAATGTGCGCATAATCACGTTCCACAGAGAAAAACAACTCCTTCATACGCTCTCGTGACAGTGAAGGTGCATCTACGGTGAGTGATTCCGTGTGAATAATGACTTCTACTTCTCCCAATTCTTCATAATCCACAAAACGGACAATCAAGTGTGCAAACTCAAATCCATACATGTGTTCGGTTTTCTGCACACGCACAATGCGAACCATTTCTCCGTTCGCTATAAATCCTATTTTCGTATCCTCTCCCAACCAGAAATAGTTGTTTTTGACAATCATCAAAATATCTCCTGAACACAACGCCTCTTCATACCATAAAATGCGACCTCGAATTTGCTGGTTGTAGGCATTCGCTTGTTTGTTGGAGCGCGTGATTAGAATTGTTTCTTCTCCACCAACACTCGAATAACTCGATTCTAGCTGATCTTGAAGCTCTAAACCACTCAATCGAATCAAATCACCACCTGGTTGAATGTCAAATTTTGGATAATCCACCCAATCAGTATTTCTTAAAAGTGTGGCATTTCTCAATACTTCGGAATCTTCTGCTTGACGCAAAACCTCGGTCAATCTACATTCAGTGACCGAAACTGAAGGAAAATGATTGACGAGGTAATCTTTGTTCAGCGCCGGAGAAAAATCACTTCCAACGGGAGGTAACTGTCCTTCATCCCCCATCATGACCAATCGACAATTCTCACCAGAAAATACATATTCAATGATGTCTTCCAACAAATTCCGTTGATTCACCTCCCCTCCTTTCGTTAGCGTATAATCACCAATCATCGAAGCTTCATCAATAAAAAAAACAGTGTGCTTGAATAAATTTTTACGCAATCCCATTCCAGCCGCCAAATCTACCTTTGATTTACGCTGATAAATATGCTTGTGAATGGTAAACGCCTCCTTTTTTGCCTTTAAACTAAAGACTTTAGCCGCGCGTCCTGTTGGAGCTAGCAAGATCGTTTGAATATTAAATGTCTGTAAAGATTGAACGAAAGCTGAGAGCACCGAAGTCTTTCCTGTTCCGGCATATCCCTTTATAAGAAATAATTCCCTTGAATGATGCGTGTACATAAACTTTTCAAGGTCACTAAATAAGATTGACTGACTTGGCGTTGGTGTTCGACCAAAGTGCTCTAAAAACGTGTTATAAAAAGACTCTTGTATCATTCAGTTTTATCTAAAGCGAAGTTAATGAAGAATTAGATATCACAACCGTTGATTAAAAGGTTTAAAAAAACTACTCAATGACAGTCCATGAAATCGAAAAAATTGTAGTTTTGTTGAAATCAATTTGTAAAACGATAATAGTATGACCAGCAATCTTTCAGTTTTATTGAAAAAGTATTCAGTTCCATTGATCTTTTTTATCCTAGGATTATTTATTTTAATTTTTGGAGCGATGAATGGACAGGGCACCATGTTTATGATGGCATCTGTCTTAATGTTCATTGCTGGAGGATTAAGCATAGTGTACAGTACTGGATCCATTAAATCAGGAATGGTTTACGTTTTTGGAATCGCTGCAGGAATCGCAGGTGTAATAACATTGGTTATGTCCTATCAAAGTGTGAAGGATACTGCAACGTACAATGCAAATTACAAGAAATGTAAAAGTCAAGCAAAACAAAACTTGGAAGATATTCGTTTCATTCAAAAGGCCTATGCTTCTGAAAACGGGAAGTACATTGCCGATTGGAGCGAATTGATCAACTTTGCTAAAACTGGTACTATTCCGTTTGTAGATGCACAAGGTGTGGTCCCATCAAGAAAAATCACTCCTGAGGAAAATAATTTTTTGTACACAAACAATCCGCCGATTGACAACAACATGACAGAAAAAGAAGCTTTTCTTTTGTCTAAATGGCAAGAAGGCCCGAATTGGGAGAAAGATTTTAAAGCATTTAAACGTGATACCATTCGCGTGAGTTTGTACAAAACTAAATTCCAAGGTAAAGCTTATGTTGCCAGTAGAGAAAAGGCAGGATTTAAACCATTTTCTGCAGATTCACTTCCTTATATTCCATTCACTGGTGGAAGACAGAAATGGAACTTAGAAGTAAAAGACTCTGTGCAAGTTGGCGAAGCGGTTGCTCCAGCAATTAAAGTTTCTGGAATGATTCCATTTGCTGATATTCAAGGTAAAAATGACGACCAAGAAGAAATGTATTTTGGTACATTAAGCACCAACGACACTTCTGGTTCTTGGGAGAGTGAATAAGGTATAATGGGGAGTCACCTCGCTATACAAGTAGCTACTGATGGTCTTCATTGCGTTGTTCTAAAAAATGGAACTTATTCAACGGGTTGCTCTTTTTCATTCAACTCATCTGACGATACTTCAATAAGAGATCAAATTACCAGTGAATTTCAGGCGCAGGGTTACTTCACGACTGATTTCGATGATGTATCACTTTCTTGGTCATCCAACAAAACAACGCTCATTCCAAATGCTGTTTTTAGCGAATCTTCGCCTCAGGCGTTGTTTGAATTATGTTTCGGTCCGTCCGAATTCGCCATTGATTACAATAGAATTTCAGAACTTGGCCTCGTCAATGTCTACGAAATACCCGATTGGGTAAAGCGTTTTTTTGTGATGAAATTTCCGCGCGTTACCTTGCAACATGAAGGATCCGTCTTGCTCCGAAATGTAATGAATGAAAATAGTTTTAAGTTAAAATTGACGATTGTAACCTACGATTCATCATTTCTGTTGGTTATCTCGAAACATAGCGAACCTATCTTCTATTCCACTTTCGATTACCAGTCGCATGACGATGTATTGTATCACGTCACGTTCGTACTTCAACAAAAAGAATTGCTCAACGAAAAAGGGCACATTGATTTGGTTGCAGGAATTGGCTCACTAAAGGATGTACACACGAAGTTCGCGGAGAACGCAAAACGAATTAAAGAATTAGCAGTGTTTGAGATAAACCATCCAGACAACTACATTACAAAAGCCCATCAACTGTGCGTATAATTAAAGGACTTTACAAAACACGACGGTATAAATTTCCGAAAGGTTTTCCTTCACGTCCGACCACCGATTTTGCCAAAGAAGGCTTGTTCAATGTACTCGATCATCATTATCAGATGTTCGATCTTAAAATACTAGACCTGTGCGCAGGAACGGGAAATATATCGATTGAATTTTTGTCACAAGAGTGCGGAGAAGTGATTGCTGTTGACTCAAATTACAACTGTGTGAAACACATAAAGGCGATTGGTAAAGAGTTAGGCTGTCTCGACAAACTGATTGTATTGAAATCCGATATTTTAAAGTTTCTTGCAGGAACTGATGGGATGTTTGATATTATTTTCGCAGACCCACCTTATGAATATGAACAGCACGCAGAAATCGTTAGAATTGTCTTTGAACGACAACTTTTGACGGAAAATGGCGTTCTTGTTATAGAACATTCTAGAGATGTAAAACTTGAGAGTATAACCCAATTCCAATTTTTACGTACATATGGTAATGTACACTTTAGCTTTTTTGAAAACACGATAGAAACATGAAAATAGGTTTATTTCCTGGCTCATTTGATCCGTTTACGAAGGGACATGAAGCGGTAGTGCACAAAAGCACGCACCTTTTCGATGAGATTATCATCGGTGTAGGCGTAAATTCGAAAAAGGAATACATGTTCGATCTTGAGAAAAGAATTAAACATATTCAATCATTGTTTGCTGGTTTACCACACATTCGCGTAGAGAGATTTCAAACATTGACAGTGAATTTTTGCAAGGAAATTGGTGCCACACATATTATTCGCGGATTGCGTGATTCAAAAGATTTTCAGTATGAAAAGTCAATTGCACACATGAATTACGATATTTCTGGTATTGACACGGTATTCTTCCTGACAGAACAGCGCTATTCAGCCATTAATTCCTCGATTATTCGTGAAATACACAGCAATGGTGGTCCGATTGACAGTTTTGTAACAAACCCTGATTTACTCGTTTAAATTAGCTGTGGTACAATATGTGCTACTGTCATAAAAACTAGAAAAACATTAAACACATGAAGATCCTTTTTTCTGTTCTATTTCTATTCGTATTGCCTCTCGTTGCCATTTCGCAAACGGTTAAAATTTCTGGTATCGCTCCTACTTATGCTGGACAAAGTATCGAAGTATATGAATACAAAGATTACCTAAGTAAATTGGAACAAGTGATCAGTACCTCAACGGTAAATAGCGACAGCACATTTGCACTTCAATTTTCCACCAACGACATCAAGAAAATAATTCTAAAGTCTGGAAATAACCAAGGGTTTTTATTTGTACAACCCAATGCAAATTACTCCATTTTCTTTCCTGAAAAAGATAAATTTGATCCCTATCGACCCGCTGGAAACAATGTAGAAATCGCCTTTTTCGATTTGGACAGTACAGATATCAATTATAAACTACTTAGCTTTCAGCGTTGGATAGATAATTTTGTTGGAAATAATTTTCACAAGAAAGGAACGGATCCTAAAGGATTTGTCGAAAGCTTGGATCGCTTCAAATCAAATGTTGAAAAAGCGTATCAAAATGATACCAGCTACTACTTTAAAACGTACGTGAAATTCACCATCGCTGGATTGGACAATATTCAACATGCTGCAGAAAGAAATCGTTACGAGAAGTACGATTTTTACCTCAAGCGAAATCCTGTTGAATACACCAATGGTGGTTACATGGAATATATGCTTGGTTTTTATCAAAAGCTCCTTCCACGGTTGTCGAACGAGACAAACCAAGAAGTGTATGAAGGTGTGCTAAAAAGCAGTCCAACGCTTGTAATGAAAGCCCTAGGCGGCGAATATACACTATCCAACTTGCGCTTGCGAGAACTTATTATGATTCAAGCGCTGTCCGAAGAATACCTATCCGGGGAATTTCCAGAAACCAACATTATCACCATTCTCGACAGTTTAGGTAAACGAAGTTTATTCAAAGAGCATGAAGAAATTGCTCAAAACATCAAACGGAGAATTACTGCGCTCAATCCTGGAGGAAAAGCACCTGATTTTGTCCTCATTGAAGAAGGAAAGCCGACCAAAACTTTGTTTAATTATACCGAGAAGCACATCTACATCCACTTTTTCGATCCTGAAAGTGAACAAATCACCAAAGAGCTTCCCTTACTTGTTGAACTGCAACAAATGTATGGCAAGTATGTTCAATTTGTTTCAGTATACAAAGAAAATGAACTTAGTGATAACGCTAAAAAGCAATTGGAACAAATTGAGTGGGATGTTTACAGTTTACCAGCATCAAACACGATTTGGAAAAACTATGCAGTCGAAAGTTTCCCGCAATATACCTTAATCGATGCGGTGGGTTACATTGTCGCTAGTCCTGCCTTGGCTCCTACTCCCAACGGTCAATATCAATCCATTGGGGAGACCTTTTACAGCTTAAAAAAGGCGTGGCTCAGGGAACATGACAGGGATGATACGGAACATTAAGTGAAACTTCAACGCATTTCGTTCAAGGTTCAAAAAGACGAAACTTTGAACTATTTGAACTGCTGAACTTTGAACTGTTTACTATCTTTGTAATTAAAATCAACGTATGCGTTTCAATTTATCTGAAATTAACGAACTAATTCGTGAGCGAAGAACCATTTATCCTGAGCAGTTCAGCGATCGGAAGGTGCACCGTGAACAAATTGAAGTCATTTTGAACAATGGACAATGGGCACCAACGCATGGAAATACACAACCATGGAGATTTAAGGTGTTCATGGAAGATGGACTGACAACGTTGAGTGATTTTCTTGGTAAAACTTATCTCGAATTGACGCCTACCGAACTTCAAAACGATTTAAAACTAGGGAAACTAATTTCTCGACCGATGAAATCATCAGTGGTCATTGCGGTATGTATGGAGCGACAACCCGAAGAAAAAATTTTAGAAATTGAAGAAATTGAAGCAGTGGCTTGCGCAATTCAAAATATGCATTTGACTGCAACAGCTTATGGTCTTGGCGCTTTTTGGTCGACACCAAAACTGATTTATTCACCGCAAATGAATGACTTTCTCCAATTGAATGAAAAGGACAAATGCCTGGGATTGTTCTACCTTGGATATCCAGCCATTGACTGGCCCAAGGCACACAGAAAACCGTTAGAATACACGACAGAATGGAAAACCCAGTAGATCACACCATCGATTTAGGGTTGGTCAACTATGTGAAGCATCCATCCAACCGCAATTACATCGTTTATCGCTTTGTCGATCCTGAACGTGCAGCAAGTTTTGAGTTTGAACTCACTGAACGTAGTATTTGGTTCGAAAAAAGTGATGAAGAAAAACGTGGTAGAACCTACCTATTGTTTGGTGTTCACAAGAACGATTTCAAAATCACTGAAAAAATCAATTTTCAAGTAGAAGCGAAACACAAAAAACCATTCATTCCATTCAAATTGCTGCGATATCCGATAATGTTCATTTCAGCAATTATGTTGACTTTGGCAATTATGGGGTATTGTGA
Organism: uncultured Flavobacteriales bacterium; assembly: GCA_937876195.1. Lineage (GTDB taxonomy): Bacteria > Bacteroidota > Bacteroidia > Flavobacteriales_D > Crocinitomicaceae > UBA4466. The sequence goes on along the minus strand of CALEIK010000016.1, from coordinate 19,822 downwards.
ACAGCAGAAAAAGCTCCGTTCGTACAACGACGCCCACCAATCAGTCAATAATCAAGGTGATAACACCTCAATTACGGAATAAAATAACGTTATTTGCGTTCTAGGCGAATGAAGAAATCAATTGTATTCATATTACTGATGTTGTCATTTATTACAAATGCACAGCAAAAGAAAGTAAGGGTTCCCTCTTACTTTGGTCTCCAAATTCGTCCTGTTTTTCCCACACAGTTTATTGGTGAGTCCACGACTACTTTTTCTGAAAATCCAGATGAATCGGTAAAATATTCTTCGACGCTGACTCAAAAAATTGGTTATTCGTTTGGCGGAACGGTACGTGTTGGATTCACAAAGTTAATTGCACTAGAAACAGGAATTAACTACGTACAACGCAATTTTGATATTTCAATGTCCATTCAAGATTCATCGATTGAGGCAAAAAACGATCTGTCCTTTATTTCGTATAATATTCCGATCAATGCATTGATGTATATCAAACTTTCCGAAAAATGGTACGCCAATGCATCACTTGGGGTTGCTGTCAATTTCAAACCTACCGATGTCGGGGTACTCACTAAACCTTCTGGTAACAATGAATTTCGACATACAGGAGTTGCACTTAGTAAATTCGGGTTTGATTTCAACGCCAATGTCGGATTTGAATTCCGAACTGAAAAAAATGGCTTTTTCTACCTTGGAGGATCCGCAAACGTTCCATTTGCACCTCTTTTTGACATGATTGTCGGTTATGAAAATCAAGGATACAAGAGTCACAGTATAAAAGAAGTGGACGGTTCCTTCCTTTCAATTGATTTCAAATATTTCTTTCCCAACATTAATAACAAGGGAATTCAGTTCCAAGAAGGACCGATCGAACAATAATCTTCTATCAGTATTTCAATTCTTTCCCATATATAGAGTTTTCCTTCCACTCAATAACTTAAAAGTTGCTACTAATTTTTAAATTTACGCATTGAACGTTTTGATTATGAAAAGAAATTTCCCCATCATTTTTATTGGTGTTGCGCTATTATTCAGCAATGCAATTGTTGCACAAACAACCATGGATCCTACAACACTAGTAGAACTCAACCGAGTTTCACCCATTGGCATTTCTTCCGACCAGCAGAATGTAGTGTACTCTGTCTCCAAGGTAAATGTGTTAGAAAACAAGAAGTCTTCCACAATGTTTGTGTTACCGATCACAGGTGGAACTCCTAGAGAAATTACTGATTATTCTGATTTTATTGTGCGCAACCCTAAAGTTTCTCCTGACGGAAAATGGAAACTTGTCACGGATGGAGTAAAACTGTCAGACGTCAGCGGTGTAGACTACTACCCGATGCTCAAAGAATCAAATGTTCAAATCTACGACGATCTCAACTATCGTCATTGGGACACATGGGAGGATGGTACATACAGTCATGTATTCATTGAAAACACAGAGACCAAGGAACGAATTGACATCATGCCAAATGAACCGTACGATTGTCCGCAACAACCGTTTGGTGGCGACGAAGATTTTATCTGGAGTCACGACGGAGCACACGTTCTTTATGTTTCAAAAAAGAGCGTGGGTAAAGCCTATGCAACAAGCACCAATAGTGATATTTACAGTTACAACATCAACACAAAAGCTACTTCCAATCTTACCGCTGAAAATCCAGGATACGATACACAACCAGCATTTTCCACTGCAGGAACATTGGCTTGGCTTCAAATGAAACGCGATGGATACGAATCTGACAAAAACGATATTATCATCTATCTGGAAGGAAAAAAGATAAATCTCACCGAAAAATGGGATGGCACAGTAAATAGCTTTCATTGGTCGAATGATGGGAAAAAGATCTATTTCATTGCTCCAATCAACGGTACCGTTCAACTGTTTGAAGTTGCCCTGCCAAAATCGAATAAAAAACCGATTGAAATCAAACAACTTACAGAAGGTCAGTTCGATGTGAATGGGATTGTAGGACACACGAAAACGACAATTGTTGTCACCCGTCAGGACATGAACCATGCGACAGAATTGTATACTGTTCAGCTGAAAGATGGCGCCATGCAGCAACTGACGAATGCGAATGATTCAATTTATGCCAACATCAGCATGGGTAAGGTTGAAAAACGCATGATTAAAACAACGGATGGAAAAGACATGCTGACTTGGGTGATTTATCCTCCTGACTTTGATTCCACCAAGATTTACCCTACCCTGCTCTATTGCCAAGGTGGACCTCAGGGAGCGTTGAGTCAGTTCTATTCTTACCGCTGGAATTTTCAACTAATGGCAGCGCATGGATACATTGTTGTTGCACCAAACCGAAGAGGAATGCCAGGACATGGTGTTGAATGGAACGAACAAATCAGCAAGGATTATGGTGGACAAAACATGGAAGATTACTTAAGTGCCATTGATGCCTTGGCAAAAGAACCGTATGTTGACAGCAAACGACTTGGGTGTATCGGAGCAAGTTATGGAGGTTATTCGGCATTTTATTTGGCTGCAATTCACGATAAACGTTTTAGAACATTCATAGCGCACGATGGAATTTTCAACTGGAAAAGCATGTACGGTACTACTGAAGAATTGTTTTTCGTAAACTGGGATTTAGGCGGTCCATATTGGGAAAAAGACAATGCCGCGGCACAAAAAAGTCATACCGTGTTTAATCCAGCAGACCGTGTTGAGGATTGGGATTCACCGATATTGATTATTCAAGGTGGAAAAGATTACCGCGTACCGATTGGACAAGGATTGGAAGCGTTTCAAGCGGCTCAATTACTCGGATTGAAAAGTCGTTTGTTGTACTTTCCAGAAGAAAACCACTGGGTGCTGGACTACCAAAACAGCGTGATTTGGCATTCTGAGTTTTACAAATGGTTGAAAGAAACCCTGTAGCAACTATAGGTTAATGTCGAAACGCAACCGCATTTCCCTCACTGGCGCTGACAAATTTATGTTAGCCTTGGAACCAGAACACCAATTTGAAGGGACAACGGGCAACACATGCAAATACGTACTTGAATTAAACGGTCGATTTCATGTCCCAAATTTCATTCAAGAAGTTAGAGAGAATGAAGTCGCACTACAGCTGGCAGAATGCTACATTCATCCATCTCGGGGCAACAAGAACTATTGGTCTCATCATTTTAATCACCAAATACCATTTTCCGTTTTCGAAGATTGTTCAGTGGAAGAAATTCTTTTCAAGCGCCAATTGGATAAACATAAAGGACCATTGTTTGGCTTCGACATCATTGTAAATAAAGAGAATACTCCCGACGAAACCACGGTTATTATTTTCTCATGGCACCATCTCTTGATGGACGGCTATGGTGCTGTGCTATTTTTGAAAAATCTAGTCTCTCCGATAGAGGTTCAACCTATCGTACCCAAGCGGTTTCGGTTCAATTTGAACACCTTAAAAAAAATGATCAAGGTCAAGAAATACATTACGAAGAGCTCATCAGGGAACATTGCTACTACGACTTCAAACGCTGAAAAAAAAGTTATACCACACTATTTCAATAGTGCATTTTCGGAGGAAGAAACGCGAAAAATTGAACAAAACGCACTTAAGCATGGTGCTAAATTTGGGATTGGAAGTTATCTTCTAGCATGCACAGCCCAGCAGATTATGACGACTGACATACTTCCTGAATTCACCAAAAAGCACGATGCTTGGGTTCCTGTACCTCACGATATGCGTAAAAAGGGAGATACCTGGCCAATCATTGGAAATTATTTGTCGTTTGTCTATTACCGCATTTCTGGTAACACCATCGATAGTGCTGAAACAACGGTCCGCTCCATCAATGAACAACTTTTACATCAAATAAAGCACAATCTACCAGAGGCAAACGCCCATTTGATGCATTATTTAAAGAAACTTCCGTTGACGATTTATCGTCGATTGATCAAAGGAAAAAATCGTAAATCACTGGCCTCCTTTTTATTCACGGTTGCTGCCGAGCATCCATCTGACTTTAATACGTTCTTTGATTGTCCCATAACCAATGCCTATTCCGTTCCTCCGAACACAAATCCTCCAGGGTTGGTCGTTGCGTTCAATCGTTTTGAGGACAAAATTTCTATTGTTGTTCAAAGCTATGAACATGCCGTAAAACGGGAACAATTGGCAGATTTGGCACATTCGATTAGAATTAATCTTTTAAAATAATCACTTTCCAATGTCACTTATTTTGAGTTCATCACACTTACAAGTTAAGGAGTGGTAATTTACACACAAGTATGAAATCGAAACAAGACGTTTTTCTAGAACTCTACGAGCCAATTCATGATAGGTTCGAACGCTTCTGCAGGGCAAGGGTTTATGGAACGATGGAGCATTCCGATTTGATGAATGATACGCTGCTGATTGCTTTTGAAAAAATGGAAACATTGCAATCAAAAGATGCGTTTCTTTCATTCTTGTTTGGGATTTGTGTGCGTGTTTTAAGTAATCACAACCAGAAACTAAGAGAGGAACGGTTTTCAAACGATGACAATTCATCGGTGGCAGATCAATCGCAAAAAACAGACTTGGACACAGATATTCATTATTTGTATAAATCCCTGAGTCAACTAAGCGATGACCAACGCGAAAGTATCATTCTCTTTGAAATTTCTGGATTCAGTATCAAGGAAATTGCAACCATTCAAAATGCAAGCGAAGATGCTGTAAAACAACGTTTAAAACGGGGTCGTGAAAAACTAACAAGAATAATGACATTTGAGTCAATACGTAAAACGGGAGGTGAAAATGAATAAGCAAACACATATCGATCAGCTTTTTCAAAAAGCAAAAACACAACCTGTTGCCATCTCCTTTGAGACAACGAAAAATGAATTTTTAAAGCACATTTCAACGAATTCAGGAAAACCTAATTCAACTGGAAACAGCGCTTTATTTAACTTAAAAAATTTGATTATTATGTTCGCAACAGTAGGTATTATCAGCAGTATGATTTTTCTAATTTATTCACCCAACGCATCTACAACACCGTTGGAGAAAAATCACCAAAAAGAAGTAAAGCAAGAAAGTCAAACAACACCAGAACAGGATGAAGTTCAATTCGTCATTAAGGAAGAAGAAGTTCCTAAATCAAGCAAATTTGTTTGGCCAGAGATGAAAACAAAGTCTAGTATGCCGATTCAATCGTATCGACCGAAAGAGTTGTTGACGCCAGTAGTGATGCAGCAAAAAGAAAAGACACCTCTCAAAAAAACGGCTTATCCTAGCAATAAATTCTACCCAAAATTGACTCCAGAAGAAATTGAGGCAAATCATAAGCAAAAAAAGAAAATGACTAAAGCACTTTCTAAATTTGATAAAAAACAATATTCTTACATTCCTTCTGGCAGTTTCGATTATAACGGTAAAACTATTTCGATTCAAGCCTTTTATATGCAGGCATGTGAAGTAACAAATTTGGAGTACCGGACATTTTTATTTGATTTACTCATTCAAGGAAAAAAAGCTGAATTCGATATTGCAAAACCAGAGCAAGAAAAATGGTCAACCTTAACGACGCAAGGTAAAAATGCGTACGAAGAATATTATTTTTCTCATCCAGCTTATGATAATTTCCCAGTTGTAAATATCAGTCGCAAAGGAGCTGAAATGTTTTGTGCTTGGTTATCAAATGAAACAAATGCTACATTAAAAGATGATGAAAAAATCAACGATGTACGAATTCCAACCCGCAGCGAATGGGCGAAAGTGGCAAGTAGCGAGGGACAATATTCCAATTTCCCTTGGGGAACTGAGTCTACTAGAAATACTGAGGGTCAATATTTGGCAAATTATAAAATGTCAGCAGAAGAATACGCTAGGATTGATTCAACATCCAGTATTAATTTGAAAGCCAATTCAAAAGATTTGACTGCTCCTGTGAAGTCCTATAATCCAAATGAAAATGGTGTATACAATCTATGTGGGAACGTTGCTGAAATGGTATACGAAGATTACGGAACAAAAAGTAACCCTGGGACAGCTGGTGGAAGCTGGTTGAATTCAGAAGCTGAACTAAAAATTAATGGACCAGATCCATACGATGGCGTTGTAGAAGGTCACCCTGGAATTGGATTTAGAGTGGTCATTACCTACATGAATGGTAAGTGAAGAATTTAGTGTGCACTAGTGGCGATTACATTTCAATCGCGCTGGTGCATTCTTCTTAGTTCTTGTGCTTAAAACTGCAAAAAACAAAATTTTGCACGGTATCAAATGGTGTTTGATGATCCACTGTCACACAAGAAATCTTCTCAAAATCATTCTTCAACCGCTCAACCATGGAGGCTTCAGAATACTGTTTGATCTCAATCCCACTACACTTCGTTGGTCCCTGCTCGGAAAACGTACCGATGACAAGGATTCCATTCGGTTGCAATGAGCGCTTCACAGTTCGCAGGTAATTTTCAATGTCCTCTTCGGCTGTTAAAAAATGAAAAGCTGCTCTATCATGCCAGAAATCGTAGCTTTCCTTTGGCTCAAAACTAGAAGCATCTGCCACAATCCATTTCACTTTATCCGCTTGATCGCCCAATCTTTCTTTTGCTCTGTTCAACGCTGCTTCGGAAATATCCAGTACTGTGAGATCCTCATAGCCTAACTCCAATAAATGATCGACTAGAAAGCTATCTCCACCACCAATGTCAATGATTTTCGCTGTTAACGGTACATTGAACTGTTCAATAAAATTCAGTGAGGTACTCGGCTTAGGTTGAAACCAACTTACGTCCTTTAATTCTTTGGTAGTATAAATGTTCTCCCAATGCGATTTTCGGTCAAAATGCTCCATTTTCTTCTGTTTTTACCTCAATTTAGATTCAATAACCACAGTTTTTGGCAATTTCACCCCATTTTTCGTTGATAATCGATTTTTCATCTTCGCTGATAGTGAGGTAACTGTTTTTCTCATAATCTTCCGTTGCATCAATTTCTTGCTGAATAAATTCCTGCGCTTCATTGAAGTCGTTTAGACGAAGGGATGTATAGATTCCTTTCAATGTTTCCATTGGATTTTTTTCCAATGATGCATAACTCACTTCTACCAATTGATCCATGGTCAGATTTTTTATATCTTCCAGATACTTCGTGTACATCAATCGATAAGCCTCAATAATATATTCTTTCATCTCTTCTGGGTCAGCTTTTTGAAAACTGGTCACTCCGCCAACTTTCTCATACAAGCGAACGGTTGACTGATACACATCCAACGGATCTCTGTGAATATGAATGAATTTCGCATCAGGGAAAATTTCCAAAATCTCCTTGATTCGACCCGTATTTGGAGGACTTTTCAGTAATATCCGTTTATTGGGATTGTTCAATGCCAATTTTCGAATGAAGTATTCAAAGTTTCGCTTCCAGTGCAATTTACTGCGCTCACCTGAAGAAAAAACGACACTTCGTTTAAAGTGCTTCATCGCATGTTTCGGAAAATAGAAACTAAACATGTACGAGGTTGTACTCATATTCGCCATGGCAAATTCTTCTTCCTTTGGTGCATCAATGGTGATTTTCACGTTGTCTTGCGGTCGCGTTGATGGCATTGCCAGTTGAATCAAATTCCGAAACAACTTACCACCCGACATGAAAATGTGCGGTAAAATTCCTTGAAAAACGGTACAAAATCCAAATTGCGGATCTTTGCTCATCAAATAATGCAAGTACGTGGTTCCACTTCTTGGGTGACCAACAATAAATACAGGTGCAACGACCTGTTGACGTTTAATTTTACGCGAAAATCGCAAGTACTCATACAATTGAATCGGTATGTTGAGTATTGCCGTTCCTGTGATGAAAAGAACTTTTGGGATGTGTAAAACATTCACCCTAAACCTATTCAACGCCAAAACCTTGAGCCAATTATGAATTGAAACACCCATCATTGGATGTTCCACAAAATTCACTAGACGCCGTTTGTTTGATTTAGTACTCATGATCTGTTTAACATATCAAAGCTATTCATTTTCATGAAATGTACGTGGTATGATTCAAATATTCGCCCTACTGAAGAAGAAAAAGTGATCTTTTACACATGTGGCAAATACGAGCTACGTACAAAAAGAATCCTTATTTTTGTTTCTCATGAAAAAGGCAATTCATTTTCTGCTATTTATCGCCCTGTTGATGCTTTCAAGCGCATTTTCAACGGCACAGACGACTGTGGTAAATGGATTTGTCACAGAAGACGATACTCCTCGACCTGTTACCTTCGCCAAAGTGTATTTCATGGGAACGCAGGTCGGTACAACCACCGATACAGCAGGATATTTCAACATCAGCATTCCAGATAAATCATTGGTGCATGACACGATGATTGTGACTTTTCTAGGCTATACTACCCAAAAAATTGCCATTCAACGTGGGATTGAGCAGGAAATAAATATTCAACTGAAGTCCAGCTTGTTCCTGGAAATGGATGAAGTAACCGCTGTTGCTGGTGAAAATCCCGCGTGGCGCTACATGCGAAGGATCATTGAGAACAAAGAGAAAAATAATCCTGACAATCATGCTTCGTACCAATTAACGGAGTATTCCAAAATTCGGTTTGACCTCAACAATTTTACCGACAACATCAAAAAAAACCTGCTGTTACGACCGTTCGATTATATCTGGGACAATACGAAAGAAACCGAAGACGGGATCTCGTACTTACCAGTTTTATTGACAGAAAAATTGACCAATCACTATTACGTCTCTAGTCCTCAAGATCAGAAATCGATTATCCTTGGTGAGAAAACGACGGGACTGGCTGGACCCAACCTGATGAAATTCACCGAAGACCTCTACCTCACGCCTAACATCTACAATAACTTTGTGACAATTCTCGGGAAATCGTTTCCAAGTCCCCTCAACGACAATTACAAAAGCAACTACAAGTTTTACCTGATGGATAGTACGCTGGTCAACGGAAAGATGACTTATAAAATTCGTTTTAGACCCAAATTTCAGCGTGACTTGGCATTTACGGGTGAAATGTATTTTGATTCGGCAACATACGCCATCACCGAAATAAACTTGCGTTTTGATGTACAAGCCAACGTCAATTTTGTGCGCAGTTATTACATTTCGCAATTTTACGATGAAGTGAAACCTGGTGTTTGGATGTTGTCCGAATCACAGGTCATTGGTGATTTTACGGTGATTGAAAACTCAAGTGATTTAACTGGATTCTTTGGACGGAAAAAGGCGATTTTCTCCGATTATGTCCTCAATGAAACCATCGATAAAAAGCATCTAAACGGAATTGAACTCGTTGAATATGCCGATAGTGCTAAAGTTCAAGAAGATGCTTTTTGGGAAAAATACCGATCTACAGAACTGTCCGAAGAAGAAGAAATTCTCCTAGACATTTCTGAACGTGTGAAAAACGACCCCGCATTCATCTTTCGAAAAAATTTGGTCTACACGATTGCCACTGGTTACATTCCACTGAAAGGGATTCAATTAGGTGATATTTATACGTTTTACAGCTACAATTTAGTCGAGCATTCGCGTTTGAAGTTTGGGTTACGGACTGATCCTGAAAATAAGTTCCCTGTTCATTTCAATGGTTATCTAGCCTATGGAACAAATGACAAACAGTGGAAATACAACGCTGAGTCGTTTGTGAACCTCACACCAAAAAAGAAAGCAACTCGAATCGGAGCTCGTTACAAATACGACATTGAACAGTTGGGCAGAAGCTTTAATCAATTGGCTTTGGATCATATTGTTGGATCTATCACGCAGATTGGCGGGTCAAGCTCGCGGAATTATACCACAAAGTTCGAAGCATACGCGGAAAAGGAAATCGTCACTGGATTGATTACACGATTAAGCTATTTCAATACCACCTTCTCCCCTACACTTAACAATCTCTACCTCCAATTGGATGGCAATGGTGGTTTAGTTTCTGTCGAAAACTACCAAACGGCTGGTGTAAATGCTACAGTGAAATTCAGTTACTTGTATCAAAAAATTACGGGTGAATTCTATGATAAAAAGGACTTGTTCAGAGAAATTCGAAGATTTCCAGACGTGACCTTCAGTTACGAATATGCGGATCAACAAACGTTTGGCAGTGATTACGATTATCAGAAATTCAAATTGAACATTCGACAAAAAGTGAGTGCAAAAAAGCTGGGGTATTTCACCTATTCAATTGAAGGGGGACAAACGCTCGGAACAGTTCCACATACTTCGCTTGATTTTCCGTTTGGAAACCAGTTAGTATTCGCGGATGAATATGCATTTAACCTGATGCGCTTTATGGAGTTTGGAGCAGACCAATACCTCGCATTTTACTTCAATCACCACTTTGACGGTTTGTTACTGGATAGAATTCCGCTCATCAACAAGCTAAAATGGCGAACGTTTGTTTTCGGCAAGGGGTTTATTGGCGATTTATCGGATAAGAACAACCAAGCAACGTATGTATTTCCTTCTGGAATGAGAGCCATCAATGATCCTTATGCTGAAGTTGGTTTTGGCATTGAGAACATCTTTAAATTTGCCAAAATGGATTTTGTTTGGCGTTTGACTCCAGGGCTTGGTGAATACTACACTTTTATGGTGAAGCCTTCGTTTAAGTTTTCTTTTTAAGATCAATTCTACAAGTCCTCCCCCTGCGCCCCCTCCTAAGGGGGAAACAGTGTCGAGACTAATCCATTCTGACTTTTTCAGTAACTGCCCTTAAAGAAATTGAAAATACTTTCATACGAAGTAGAATTAAGGTTCCCCCTTAGGAGGGGGCGCAGGGGGAGGACATTCAGATTCCCAACTTAATGCCGTTGAACCTTACCTGTCTTCGTCAAAGGAAGTTTATCCACAATGATAATTTTTTGAGGAATTTTAAACGTTGACAATCGTTTTCGGCAATAGCTCAACACTTCTTCCACATCAATTTCCTTCACGCCGTGCAGTACAACTTCCGCTTGAATAATTTGTCCCATAAGACGATGTGGTACCCCAGAAACCCTTGCTAATTGAATGTACGGTAATTGCTCTAAGGTTTTTTCGACTTCTTCAGCAAAGACTTTATTTCCAGATACATTAATCATAGATTTTTTTCGTCCAAGAATGCGAATCAGACCTTTTTCATCGATGGAAGCATAATCTGCCGTCAAAAAATAGCCGTTTACGAGTAAATCGCGACACAATGTTGGTGGTGAAAGATATGCATCAAACATGCCAGGACCTTTTATGGCGAGAGCTCCCTCCTTTCCTACTGGTAAAGGTTGATTATTCTCATCAAAGACTTGTACATCAAAATCGGGCAATGCGTAACCTACAGCATCCAAACTATCCTCCGATATTTCAGTATTGACGATCGGCAGTCCAATTTCTATAATTCCAAATGCCTGTTGCACCGTTTTCTGAAAACGCTCATAAAACGCCTTGCTGATGTTCGCATCAATTCCAGCCGACGTGGAAATGACTTTGGTCAAACTCGGCATCATTTCAGTCCCACGATCTGCAGCCAACAAGCGAATTTGCATCGGAGAAGCATAAAGCATTGTTCCATTGTGTCGGTTCGTCATTTCTATTACGCTCGGCGCCATAAAATCATTGACAATGGCAATTGCGGCTCCATAGCGAATGTAAAGCACGATGGAAACAACAAAATGATATGCCATCGGTAGCACCCAAACGACAGTGCTTTCTGTGGATAAGTTCAAACTCTTGTTTGCTGCTTCGGTACGTTCTAAAACTGCTCTATTCCCAATGATAACACCTTTTGAACTTCCTGTAGTTCCTGAAGTGAATCGGATAAACGCTGGAGCTTTTACATGTGGAGCAAAAATCGCTTTACGTGCTTGTGTCGTCCAACCAAAACGAAAAACTCCACTTGTCATTTCAAGCGCACAATGCATGTTTTCTAGCGGTTGAATTCCTGATTGATCATCAATCACCGCATGCAATCCAGTTTCCGCAATGATCTCATCGATTTCGTTTTTCCTCAATTGATGCGAAATCGGCAGGACCGCTGCCCCTCTCGCTAAAACGGCAAAAACTCCAATAATAAATGTGCGACTATTTTTCGCCATCACTCCTACTCCCATTCCTTGGGTAACTCCCTCGGTTGAAAGCTGATGGCTTAGATTCTTCACTTCATTGAACAACTCAGAAAAAGATAGTGTTCCAAATTCGTCGTGTATGGCAGGGTGATTTCCCCACTTTTCAGAGGATTCTACTAATAAACCATATACTAATTTACTTTCCATTCCTAAAATTGTTCTCGCTGAAGTTTTGAAACTGTTTCTTCCAATTTTTCTTCTTGTAGAAATCCAACTGCCAATTTACCCGCGGCATAGCCCGTTTGTAAGCACGTTCCAATGACACGAGCGCTGGCAATAGCTTCATCAGAAGCTGAGATAATTCTTCCTGCGAAAAACAAGTTCGTTATTTTTTCTGACATGAGGCATTCGGCTGGAATATCGTAATAGTCGTTTTCCTTGATTGGAATGATTTCTACGCGTTTTTCGTGGCTCCAAATTTCCAATGGCCAATTTCCTTTTGCCACTAAGGATGAGAACTTTTTACAACCTACCACATCAGAAGCCGAAAGCGTCATTTTTCCAATCGGACGATCCGCGATACGCACTCCCAACGTTTTTGCAAAGGAACTAATGGTAATCGATTTTAATCCTTCTACATTCAGTCTTAGGTAATCTACGATACGTTTAATTCTCAATTGTGCTTCTGCCTGAATGTCAAATTCCGAAAATGTTGCATTGTCAATCGGTAAGGTGATTTTTAGCGCCACACTCCCCTGCTTTAATGAACTTGGTACCAAATGAATCCGATCATCGTCTTCGACTAATTCTTTCTGTACAATTCCTCTGCGCAGTGCACTTAAAAGCACCAATGCCAGTTGTTGCTCGGAAGTATAGGAAACGTTGTCCAACGAAAACACTTGTGATGCCGATTGCAATAGATGTGTAGCTATCAACTCATGCGAAAGCAATTTACTCACACAACTCACACCAGATGTATCGACCAAAGTATTTACGCGAATCGATTCACTTCCCTTTTTCGATTCAATCTCAATGCCTGTAATGCGCTTGTTTTGTTCGGTGACATTCACAAGTGTTGTTTCGCTCATCACTGTGACATTGTGTTGATTCAATAAGTTTCTACAAAGCGTTTCAAACTCGTTTTTCTCAAAAGGCAAGTACTTCAATCCTGTCCCGTCATGGTTCGGGCAGCTATTCGATTGTTTTTGAAGTTGAAGTGAAAACTCACGCGCAAACTTCCCAACGTTGTATTCAAATTCGGAGTCGTCGTTGTATTTAAACAATCCGCAAATGGTTCCTACTTCAGCATTGGTGGCTAAACCTCCAATAATTTCTTCTCGTTCAATCACCACCACTGACAACCCTGACGATGCAGCGCCACAGGCTGCAGCAACGCCAGCCGCTCCACCACCAATGATCGCTATGTCAAATGAAGGATTCACAAATTATTCTTCTTGCTGGGTTTCAACCACCGCTTGGGCTATGTTTTTTATGGATACAAATGTTTCTGGCAGCATTTTATGGTCTGGAATCAACACATCAAACTTACGCTCAATAAACAAAACGATTTCTACGATTGAAAATGAGTCCAATCCCACTTCTTTCAGCACCGTTTCATTCGAAAGTTGAACTCCCTTTGCTAAAATATGGGTCGAAATGAATTCAATGAGTTCCTTTTCAATTTTCTCCATCATGCTCTTTTCGATTTATAGCGATAAACGACGCTTGTGATCACAATACAAACAATGAAAAACAAGAATAATTTGATGAAATGCGGAACCACGTCAACCAATCCTTCACCACGCAAAAACAGAGCGTAAAATCCATCCATTGCCCATTTCAGTGGCGAAACTTCACTGATTGTGCGCATGATTGTTGGCATCACATACGCTGGAACCCAAATCCCACCGATTGCTGATAAAATCAGAATGGATAACGAACCTAGAATTGATCCTTGCGGTTGTGTCGATGCTAGCGTGCCGACTAAAACTCCATATCCTGTTGCTGCCAATGCACAGCCAAATGCGACTAAGATAATCCCTGAATAGCTATTTCCTAAATCAAGTACTGGTAGTCCAATCATCGGCAAAAACACCAATCCAATCGAAAGCATGAGAAAAAACTGGATCATGCAAATCGCGACGTAGACCATGAGCTTTGCGTTGATTTGCAAGAAATAAGAGGCTGGAATCGTGTGAAATCGAAAAATACTTCCTTCTTCCTTTTCTTTCATCACGCTGCTCACTAACGGCAAAACGATGAAGAACATAGAAAAAATCGTCCACGCTGGAACGTTGTGTTGCACTGCATTTGGTTGAATTTCGCCTGCAATTTCCGAAGCATACACTTCTTTATAGGTAATCGCTTGGTTCCCATTTTGCTCTCCAGTTTTCACTTCTGTTCCTTCGGGCATCAAGGCTGCAATTTTTGTATTGAACACCTGAAACATCGTTCGGGTTTTTACCGAAGAAATAAACTCTCTTAACTGACTCGTGACAGAAACCACAAATGATTTCGAAGCGATTGGATCTATAACGATTTCAATTTCAACAGATGCTGTTTCTTCTCCCGCTGCTTCTCCCAAACTTTCATTGACCAAATTTTCGACATTGTCGCGCAAAGCATCCGTTGCCCCTTTTGGAATAATGATTCCAATCAAGTAGTTTCCTTGTTGCACAGCCTTGTACAATTCATCTCGATTTAACTCTTTGCCTTCCAATTGATCGTGACAAGAAATTAAATCCGTCGATTTCAATCCATCGACAATTCGCTGTCCCAAGGTATCTTGATCTTCATTTAGAATCAACAATGGAATTCCTTCCTCATTGAGTGTTTTGAAGGCGGCGTCTTGAATCAAGGTCATCACGAAAATGAGCACCATTGGCATAATGAACAAAATCGCCAATCCGACTTTATCACGAATTAGAAGTAAAAACTCCTTTCTCATTGCCGCCAACAGTTTTCTCATGCTAGCTTGGGATTTTTGTTTGCGTTAATTTCAAAAACATTTCTTCCAAGTTCCTACAATCGTCATGTTGAGCGATTAATTCTTCTGGTTTTCCTCTAGCTATTATCTTTCCTTCATCAATAATGGCAACGTCCGTGCAAAATTGTTGTGCTTCTTCCAAGTGATGTGAAGTGTATACAATGGTCATTCCCTCCGTATTCATTTCCTTTAAGTGATGCATGATATCAGCCCGTGACTGAACATCAACCCCCACTGTTGGCTCATCTAAAAATAGAATTTCAGGTTGGTGTAAAATTCCCGCCACCAAATTAATCCTTCTTTTCATTCCGCCCGAATAACTGGAAACACGCTTGTTCGCCGCCTTTTCCATGTCGAATTTCTTCAACCATGCATTGATTCGATTGTTTAGAATCACTTTAGGGACACCGTACATGGCACCATAAAACTCGAGATTTTCTCTTCCGGTCAGCGTTGGGTATAACGCTATGTCTTGCGGGACAATTCCTATAATTTCTTTGACTTGTGCCAAATCAGAGGAGAGATCAACGTCTTTTATTTTCACTTGACCTGAGGTCGGTTGCACCAGTCCACACAACATTGAAATCGTGGTTGTTTTACCCGCACCGTTCGGTCCCAGCAATCCGAAGATTTCATTTTTATTGATTACAAGATTCAATGCATCTACAGCAGGAAGGTCATTTCCTTTGTACGATTTCGTGGCATTGTTAATTTCAATAATGGCGGATAAATTCATTCTAATTCGTTCTTAGCCAATAGTTGAAAAGAGGATTTTTGGCGGTAGCTTCGTTGAGCACGTATTCAAATTTCGGTTGCTCGTAGTTGGTCGCTATAACTTCCGTGGAAAACAGTAGGTCTTCTCTAGCAAAGAGAATATCGATCATTTCACCAGCTGATAAATTTGAAAAATAACCTTCAAGGGAAGCTTTATCCGCTCTGATACCGTTGCAACCAATGATTTCATCATTAACACTGATTCCAGCATCTTCGGCAGCAGAACCACTTCGAACGCTGGTCACAATCGTTTTCCCTCCACTGTCCTTCATGCCAATTCCTATGCTCGGCACTGGTTCACCAGCATACTTCACATCAAGTCCAACTTTAGCAAACAATGCCTTGTAATCCGGAATTTCCGTCCCATCGATGTATTTATCAAAAAATTCATCCATGCTCTGACCTAAAAATGCTGCTAATTCGCTTTTGAACTCACTTTCAGAGAATCCACGATTTTTCTCCTTGTAGTATTTTTTATACAATACCTGCATGAAATCATCGAGGCATTTTTTACCCTTGTATTTTTCAATAATCATAATGTCCAGCATCATTGCCTTGATCGACCCTCCAGAATAATAACTCATTGTTGTATTGCTACTGTTTTCGTTCGGACGGTACGCTTTGATCCACGCATCAAAACTAGCATGAGACACGGGTTGAACTCTCGCACCTACACTTCCTTCAACGTAGTTCAAACTGCTGAACATGGAGGCAAGAAACTTCTCAGGAGTGTAAATACCTTCACGCATCAAAATCAACTTTTCGTAATACGACGTAAAGCCTTCCATCACCCACAGCAAGGATGTGTAATTTTCTTCATCGTAATTAAACGGTCCTAGCTCAACTGGACGAATTCGCTTGACGTTCCACAAGTGAAAGTATTCGTGCGCAACTAGTTTTAAAAAATCCGTGTATTTCGGTCCCGCGTAGGTCCAACGATTCACACTCAAAACTGTAGAATTGGTATGTTCCAATCCCCCTTGTCCATCCACAACGTTGTGTACAATAAACGTATACTCACTATTTGGATTTTGACCAAAAACATTGGTCGCTCCCTCAACCACTTTTGCCATGTCAATTTTCAACTGCTCTACATCATAGTTTCCGAATGAATACATGGCAACAGTATGTTTAATTCCTGCAGCAGTGAATGAAAACTCTGATTGATTTCCAATTTCCAATGGACAATCCACCAAGTGATCATAATTATCAAACGTGAATACCGTAGAACCATCAGCCGCTACACCTTCACTTTTCTCCTTCAACGCAGTTGTAATGGCACCAAATGTTTGATGAGGAAACACCTCTAACTCACCACCTTTATTCTTAAAACCATCTACGTACATAAAAACTCCTGAACCACTCACAAATCCATGTGTCATGTCTAAAAAACTAGTCCGAACTGTCAGTTCAAAGGCATAAACCTCATATTTCACTGTGACTTTATTCGCCTTGCCTTTCGTAATTTTCCATGTATTCTTGTTCGTCTTTTTAACTGGAAGTTCATTTCCTTCTCCATCAAATGCGAGCACTAAATTTACATTCTTCGCAAACTCTCTTGACAAATATGATCCTGGTGCCCAAATTGGCATTTTTACATCAATTTCCTTGTTTGAAAAACCAGCCAGTTCCATTTCGACCTGATAGTAGTGATTCTGTGGTTTTTCCATCTTCAAATTGTATTTTATGGCTTGTCCCCATGTGATACAAGCAAAAAAGGAAATTAGCGCGTAGATTGAATATTTAAGCATAAATTTGTATTTTATCCTCCAAAGATAAGATTTGTATTAATATTCATCTAAAAACCATTACAATGTCAAAATTGATTTCAGTTCTATTCCTCACTCTTCTTTTCGCGAGTTGTGTTCAAGATCCTAAAAATGAGGATGCTTCACCGGATGGAACTAACATTGAATTAGAAAATAGAATCAAACAACTTGAATTAGATAATTCCCTGAAGGACTCAGTGATCAACGAATCGCTTTCATTTTTCAATGAAATCAAGGAAAATTTAGAGGCGATTGGCATTCGAAAAGATGAAATTCGCGCTATTTCTGACAACGATGAAATTTCAAACAGTGAAAAACAATGGATTTTGGAAGAAATTCAACACATCAATTACTTGCGTGAAGAAAACGCAGGTAAGGTGAAACAGATGCAAAATCAACTGAAGAAAAATGGAGTTAAAATTGAAGAACTTGAGGTGATGATTGCATCGCTGATGAAAGACATTCAGTGGAAGGATGAACAAATTTCCTTGCTTCAAACGGAGTTAAACAACCTTGATAAGGAATATACCGCATTGTTCGACGCCTATCAGCAACAATCGCTGGATTTGGACGAAATGACCGATGAAATGAATACGGTGTATTATGCATACGGCACGAGCAAAGAATTACAGGACAATAAAGTGATTGAAAAGAAAAATGGTTTCCTTGGGATTGGCAAATCAACAGAGTTAAAAGAGAATTTGAATGATGACTATTTCACTAAGATCAATTTGAGAAAACACAAAAAGATCACCATTGAGGGGAAAGAGATTCAGTTCATTACGTACCATCCAAGGTCATCGTACAGCCTGGAGATCTCTGGCAATCGCACCATTGTAAAAATACTTGACGCTTCAGAGTTTTGGAAAATTTCCAAATATTTGGTGGTAGTCACTGAGTAAATCAACACAAATGACGGAAACAACCGAAGCAACGAAATCCACCAAATTTCAAAGTCCACTCCCGTTTCTGATTCAGTTGAGAAACTTGATTTTCGGGAAGCAAAAACCGGATATTTTTACGCGCGTTACCTTTTACATCAATTTATTGATTTGGTTGACCTTCATTTTGTGGAGTATTATGAGCTACGTGTCCATTTCGGCAAGAGCATTCATTTTGCAAGAAAAGGGAATTTCCGTTGAAGCAATTGTTGAGAAAAGAGGTGCTGAATTGGGATTTGAAGGCGGTGAGTTTCTAGATCGTCTATTGACTTTTCATAGTATCTCATTCATTTGTTGGATGATTGTTTTTGTCGGCTTGGTCTTACTTTACCGTAAAAAGATTCAGTTCATCTATTTTGTACTTGGCGCGACACTTTTCTACATCGGAATGCATATTTTTTACTTAAGCTTCACGTATTTTGTGGAGGACACTACGTTGTATGACAAGATTTCTTTGCTGATTCTAATTACTGGGAGTTTAATTCATCTCTATCTCATGAAAAATGAGCAAAGCGGTGGAACGATAAACTTTTTCGGTGATGATGTAGACGATGATGCTACTACTGAGGATGAAGCAACAGTGTAAAACGCTCCATGGCATCAATGGTTTGTTCTTCCCGTGAAAGCGTAATCGCCGACTGGCGGTAATACTCCTCACGTTCGCTCAATTTATCTTCAATGAACTTTAGCAAATCTTCTTCTGACAGTCCAGCAACCAGTGGACGTTGATTCTTCGCATTGACCAATCGGTTCAACAGTTCTTTTGGCGTGCGTTCCAGGTAAAAGGTTGTACCTAGTTCATTCAATAGCGCCATGTTATTTTGATAGCAAGGCATACCACCACCTGAGGCTAAAACAAATGCTTCTCTTATCCTCAACGAATTAATAAACTGAGCTTCAATTTCTCGGAAGTGCGTCTCTCCGAATTCACCAAACAATTCACCGATGGTCTTGTTGTATTCTTTTTCTATTTCGGTATCAGAATCGATAAAAGGCACATCAAGTCTACTGGCTAACTTCTTGCCCAACGTCGACTTACCAGCGCCCATAAACCCAACCAAAATAATGCGTTTCATGAAAACAAGATAGTGAAAAAACGATGAACAAACTATTAATAAATTATAAAGTTGTAATCCATTCATTTAGAACCGACTCTGCACCCGCGTTCATTTCGTTGTTCAATTTCAGGATTTTAATTTCAAAAAAACCGAAAAAAAAAGGGATTCTCCCTTGTGGAAAAGAATAATCAACTTATATTTGCACCCGCGTTAGCGATGATTTGGTAGCTCAGCTGGTAGAGCAATACACTTTTAATGTATGGGTCCTGGGTTCGAGCCCCAGC
>CALEIK010000015.1 GCA_937876195.1 uncultured Flavobacteriales bacterium | reverse complement strand
AAACACCAACTAAGTTTTAACTTATGATCGGTCCACTTTATGCTGACGATTTACAAGTATATTCTCAATCTTAATGAAGAAAAAGTATTTCTTAATTCACTGAGCAATCAATTATTTGCAAGTTGCTGGCTTCAATTATTAAATGATGAAAGTTATAATAATGATATCACCAGATTTAAAAAGGTTATAAATATTTTTATCGAATTTGAAATACAATGGCCGTATAATATATGGTCTTTTCTAGGTTATGATTACTTAAATTGCCTTCAAAATGCTGCCTTTAATTTTATTCAAAATGAAGAAGACCTTTTAAATTCGGAGAATGAGATATATAAAATATGGATCGATCGTTCAAGCTATAGCGGAACTAAATTGGAGGATGACGTTCCCACAGTTACTTTAAAATCAAAGAATAGTTTTGAATTATTACAAGAAATCAAAACTATTAAATCAGATTATCATTACATACTGGAACGGTCAGATTCTAGGTCATCTTATTTGCTGGCGCTAAGAATAATTCTTGATAATCCTCCAGGAATGGTAAGATCTCCTAATTTTCATCTAAAGAGAAAATTACCTTTGCTTCTTGATATCAATAAGCCCTTTATTTGCTGGAATACTTTTAGTTCTATTAGTCGTGACTTCTTGAATTTATGCCCTTTACTGCTCAGTGACATCAAGTTAGCTCCGATTACATTCATGATTTTGAAAGAAGCAGATTCATCTCTATCAAATAAGCAAGGAGTAGAAAGGAAACAAGAATTAAGTTTTGTTACTGAAATTTGGCTTGATTGTTTTAAAGCACTGTTGAATATGGTGTCTCAGGAAAACAATACCAATAAGGAAATTGAAAAGTGTTTAGCAAATATATTTTATTACAAAATAAAAGATGTCGTTATAAGCTCAGTGCGCATTCATTATGATCTACACATTGAAGAAAAAAGAAGATATGAAGGAGCGATTAAAGAATTAAAAAATGTAACATGGAGGTTTTGTGAAAATCCGAAAAGAATTATTTCATCAATAATCCCTGGTTTATTTCGAGAATTAAAGGAAATAGAACCTATCATTTATTTTCCCATTTGGAGACTAATTTTTTGCTCAGATTTAATAGTTCTGAGTCAAACAGAATTCCGAATAGATGAGAAAACTGAGAAAGAGAAGTTAGAATTAGAAAGGTTTTTAATTGATATACATGACTATCTATTTGAGGAGATTCGCGTAAGTTTTTCATTTGACAACAATTCAATAGGTACAGGGCGTAAATTCACAATTGGTTTCGATAGTGTCGATTGGTATACCATTTTTTTATTGTTTTATCACCGTAAAACCATTGATAGACTGTTCAAATCTATCATTTCATCATATGCGTTTGATAAAACTGGTAATGGAGGTATATATGAGCCTCAAAATCTATATTTACTAAGTATTATCCAACTCCTAGGTAAATCTTTGTCTCATATTATAATTTCATCTAAAAAACCTAAAATTTACAGGCTAGATAACGAATTGATCTCTGGATCTGATTATGTTCACCTTATTCATAATAAACTTGAGTTACTAGTTAAAAAATATTGCAAAGATGATTTATTACATGATAGAATAGATATTTTAAAATTAGAAAAGTCATATTCTTCTGAAACTAATAAGCATGGACTTCTAGACTTGGCAGTAAAGGCATTTAATTATTCCCAAGATAAAACAGAGGGCTTAGAGACAGTTATAAGTGAGTGTGATGATATCGATAGGCTACTTCTAATATCAAACACCACCACTCAAGATAAAACTCAAAAAATAGTAGAACGTAAGTTAGCAGAGCTTTCAATTGAGGATTTTACTGAAGGAGCAACGTTTGAGCAACGAAAGAATACACTTATTGAAGCTGTAAATTCACCACGGTTTTCATCCTTTGCAGGTGCATTAATCGAAAGGTTAGAGTCATGGCTGAACACTCCTGCTGTTCAAATGATCAAAAATCAGAACATTAATTTTATGTTTGAGGTAAAGCTATTGTATCTGTTTAAGTCAGGCGAAATAACAAAACTTAGTGAATTAGAGCTGCCAGAAACACAATACAGACCAGATATAGATAAATACATGGTCAGAAAGAGATTTTACTTAGGCTTGTCGCAGCTGTACCATGATCGGAATTACTCAAAAGCATCTTCAACTTTTAGTGATTTAGTTTTAATTGAACCTGATAATTTTGAATATCAATATCGCTTATTTGACGCTAAAACAAAAGAAGCTTGGAAAGGGAAATCTCAACCAGACTTAATAAACGCACTAATTAAGTGGGAAGCATTTGTTGATAGGGAAGAGGGCAGAAGAGAACTGAATAACTCCTACCTTAAGAGCCATATAGAATTGACATTAGTCTATCACTTTATTAGTAATCAGCAATACTACTTAATTGAAGATTCGATTGCTCGAATACCTGATTATCTTAAGTATCAAGATGAATCATTAGAATTGTTGATTCCTTTCTACAAAGAAACAGGGCGTTTACTCAATCTAGCAACATTTCTGAATGAGGCCTCTTACTTATATGGAGGTAAACAATCTGAATATCCTCCAATATTACGTCGTTCGATAAGCGAAATGTATTCCACGAAAAATTTACCAGAATTCAAACAATTGTTTTCCGTAATTAGAGAAATGGGACCAGAAGAGATTATTAAGGTGATACCTGATGATTTAAACGGGAAAAGAACATTAGAAGACTTTTTATTAAAGGAATTATTGCATGCAGGGACGATTCTAATTGAAAAAATTAAAACTATTAACTCAATAAATTCTGAAAATAAATTTAACGATATATTACAATCAATTCTTCGAATGAGATTGGATGTGTGGAATTGGGAAATTAACGAACAACCAAGAATGGGTACTTCGTATACTGATACTACTGAAAAAACTAAGGATTTAGGCAGTCCAGATTTTGCTATACGACCAGCTGGAGGTTTGAATTTTGCAATAGTCGAACCAATGGTATTAAACTCTTCGAATACAAATAAAATAACCGAACACGTTACTAAGCCTGCCGAATATTTAGATCATGGTAAATTATTTTATGTGATAGCGTATGATATTGGTAAAAGTAAATCTTATAATAAACGATGGGAATCATATAAAACTAAGGTTTTAAATATTGCTTATAAGGACTCAATTAAACTTGTAAATAAAGAATTTGATGATTT
Organism: uncultured Flavobacteriales bacterium; assembly: GCA_937876195.1. GTDB lineage: Bacteria > Bacteroidota > Bacteroidia > Flavobacteriales_D > Crocinitomicaceae > UBA4466. The sequence continues at coordinate 132,684 of CALEIK010000015.1, read as the reverse complement.
CACAGATATCTATAATCTAAGAAATATTAAAATTGGAAGAACATATCACAATGACGGAATAATAATTTCTCACATCTTTTTTAAGATACCAGATGTAGTTATTTAAAATGATTATTCCATTTTTTATTTGAACTTAATTCCACTTTTTAAATGAACTGCGACACATAACGTCGAATTATGACTGACAAAAAGGATTTATCCGATTGTCTTATAATTAATATTATGTTAAATAGGATAATAACGAATTCTCATTGACACTTATTGCCCCTTCTAATCTAAATCATATACAGAATCAAAAATACTGTCCTTACCTTGACATGGGAACTACCACAGTCCATCCCTCTTCCCCAGGATGAATGTTCCTTTGATGCACAGTTCAAAATCCCCGGATATCCTGTACGATTCGTAGATACCGTGCAAGGTATCGTTGTAGTATTGTCTCACCATTTGAACTGTTCCTTCCAGCTGACGGTTTTCCGATTTTAGTACTGGTGTGATCTTGACTTTCTTCCAGCCATCTCCACGGTATTCCCAGATTCCTTGTTTCCAGCCCTTTTCGTCCGTATAATTCAATGTATCTCCCAAGTCGACAAACGGTGGGATTCTCGCCAAACGTTCTTCACGCGCGCGTTCTTTTTCTTTCTGTCTTTCGGCTTCAAGCGTCGCAATTATACGTTTACGCTTGGCTTCAAATGGATCTCTTTGGTCACACGAAAGGAGAATAAATACAAGTTGTAAAAGAATGAATATTCGCACGATCTAAACTACAAAAAAGATTTGAATGCTTCTACTCCTTTTCTATTTAACATAATCATGAACTCTTTCTTCCTCCTGTAAATTTCGAGAATCTTTATATTGGAGTTCGAATAATTTATTCTTCAATTTCCAATCGAATCATCACGTCTTCCTTCCCTTTTTTGTAGATCTCCATCAAGAAAACATTATCACCCGCAGCGGCAATTCTCGTGACAGCAAACTGATGTGCTGTATATCCTTTCACATCTTTCAAATCAGTCAATGTCATTCGAACGTACTCTCCCGTCTTATCATCAACTTTGAAAGCAGTTAAAAATCCACCCATACCATTTTTATGTGCTTCTGGCACCTGGTTGTCCGAAAGGCTCTCATTCTTAGGATTATCCACAAACAGGAAATAATGCTGATTATTCGCAGCAATGTAATTGTAACTCAATTGACCTTCAAAAAAGTAGTTTGTTTTGTCTCCCATTGGTGCAGCTTGATTCTTTGGCAATTTTTGAATCCAGATCACTTCTCCATCTGCAGAAACTTTGGTAATTACCATATTTGAAAAATGCGCTACATTTTGAGATCCTGTGATATAGAACTCATTGCGAATGTACTTTTGCTCACCAACAACGATAAAGCTTCCATCTTCTTGTGAATAAAACTCTTCCATGGTCAAATCCTCAATCCCAAAAGTACCTTCCTCCTCGCGTTTTTGCATTTCTTCGCTTTGACGCTCACTAAGGTATTCTTTAACCATGTCCAAAGGAAATTCGACACTGTAGATGTTGCTCACTTCAAAATCTTTGGAAATCGTAAATCCGTAGATTCCACTTGCCATGAACGCAGCGGTAGCCGAAAACGTTCCAAAACCTACACTCCCCTTAAAGTCGTATGCATTTGCATAATACATTGCGCAGCGCACACCGCCACTAGCATCTTCAATCAGGTGTATTCTGTTGAACTTCAACTCAGCGTCTACACCTGGCAATAGATGTGTATCCAAGCCTCCTTCACCGTCAATGGTAATCAGTTCCAGTGCTTTGTCTTTTACGAGGTAAGAAATCATGTAAACTGTTCCGTCATCACTCACTGCATACGCCAAATTGTTCATTTCAGCTTCTGTGTGCGGCATTTTGTATTCATCGCCCCAAACCTTATTCACCTGTGCATCAAACACATAAAAGCCTAGTTCATCATAGTTCAATGCGTCTCGCTTTTGTTCCGGCGTCAAACGGTATTGAATCAATATTTTCGACTTGTCATACGATTGATGAACTGAGAAATTTGCCCCAGCGTTTACCATTCCTGTGAGACCATCCATTTTTGCGGTTCCCATTGAAAGTGGATAACGTCCATCTTCGTTTGTTACACCCTTCGTGATTTTACGGGTGGTGCCCATTATTTTTTTCGGTTTCCCAAGCGTTGCATTCTCTGTATCTACTTGACGCATGTACAAATCAAACGACCTACTTTTACGATCATACACTTGGAAAAAATAAAACATTCCTTCTGATGTCTGAATAACGCGTTGAAGAATAGATCCTCCCAACTGATCATCGTACTCATTGCGCTTAATTTCATTCGCCGATTCTCCATCAAATAATTGCACATATATGCGTTCACGATCCGTTTTTAGAGAGAGTACATTTCCATTATCAACTTGAAAATACTGCTTGTTTTCAGCATCAACAACTTTGTACGGTTCCCCTGTTGAGACCTCAAAATCTTTGGAATTGTTTTGTCCAAAACACATTGAACTTGTTACGACTGCAATAGCTAGGATAAGAATAGATTTTATCATGTTTAGTTTTTATAGATTACAATTTTATATGAACATCAAAGGTAGTAATATATCTAAAACACAAAATTTACATCACTTCTCCTTATATTTACTCACATGAAAAGATTCTACATCCTATCCATTATTTGCGCGGGAGTTATTCTGTTTTCGCTGTTTCTACCCTACGAAGAAATGTATCGAGACTGGGGGTTGACAAGAAATGTATTTACTGATGACCACGGAGAAATTAAAAGCGGTTGGAAATATTTCCCTTTTACCATTGTTCCTGCCATTATTATCGGATTAGTCGCTGGACTGAACGCTATCCGTGAGAATGTGGCGACAGCACTCATCGGGTTGTTGCTCAGTTTGGGAAATCTACTTTACATGGGATTTATCGCCGTTATACTGACGCTTAACTTTGGTGCTGGTCGTTCTGAGATTGAAATCGGCTATTTTATCGCACTGTTGGCTGTCTTGATCTATGTAGGCGTCACGAGTATTCACTTCATTCATGTGGTACGCAATAGAAAAAATCCAAAAGAAAATACTTCGGCTGCCAACGATCTACTTGACAGGGAATTCTAACTCCTTTTGGTCAATTTTACTTTGTAAGGAGAAGCCATCATCGTAAACGCTAAAATTTCCTCAATGTCTTTTGGATTCGTCAGCATTTCCACGTTGAAATTTTTGAACAACATCGAAAGGACCATTTTCATTTCAAGCAAGGCTAAATTTCTCCCTGGACAGAACCGCGGTCCTGCTCCAAATGGCATAAACGCCTCAGTATTGTGCATGGGACAGCGCGATGCTGCCAACCAACGGTTCGGATTAAAGCTTTGTGCATCCGTGAAATAGTCCTCACTTGTCGCGCCTTTTTGGACTTGCAAAACAATCCGATGTCCCCGCTCCAATAAATAACCATCCACTTCGATGTCGTTAAACGCTTCGTTGAGGAAGATCGGTGCCACTGGCTTTAAACGCATGGTCTCATTGGCGACAGCTTCTGCGTATTTGAGTTGTCCATGATCTTCATAGGTTTGAAAACAGGTGTTCTCGCCCAAAATAGCGTCTGCTTCCTCTTGCAAGGCCTTGATTGCTTCTGGAGATTGCACCAATTGCTCCACCGACCACGCCAAGGTGTGCGCTGTGGTATCTTCTCCCGCCATGAGTAAAATCAGTAAATTCCCCTTCACTTCCTCATCGCCAAATCCATCCATGGTCTCTGCAGCCACCAAAATCGCTTCGAGCACATTGCTTGGTTCCTTCATCAAATGGGGATCTTGTGCAATTGTTGCTTTTCCATTTTGAATGATATCGTCTAGAAATTGGTGAATTTCTTTTACTGCGTGATCAAACTCTTTGTCCTTTTTTGTTCGGAATGCCTTGTGAAAAGGAATTGGCTGGTTGATGCGCTTGAAAATGGTCGGAAAAACCTTCTCCAAATGATCTTGGATCACTCCCCCCTGCTCTTCGATCGTGTTCATTTGAATGCCAAACGCCAGTGATGTCGTGACATCTACTGTGTAACGCAGGAAATCTTGTTGAATATCAACTTCGTGCCCTAATTCAGCATCTTTCGACCATTTTCGGTACAAACGTTCTGTAATTTCTTTTAACTCAGGAAAAAACTGCTTTTGATGCTTGACATCCAATCCTTTTGTGATAATGGAACGGTGCTTTGCCCAATCTTCATGTTCCGCATTGAATAAACCGTGAATGCCCTGTTCTCGAATGACCCTGTTCAGTTTCCCTGCACGCTGAAATTCGTTGGGACGGAGTTTCAAAATCGATTGGATCATTTCAGGTTTTGTAATCACAACCAGCTTCACTCCTGCCAATGTCAACTTGAAAACTTCGCCATGTTCTCTGCTCCATCCTTCAATCTGCCTGTGCAAATGTGGAAGATCTATGCCCAATACGTTGCCTACAAAAGGGATTCCTTTTGGACCTTTGAGATCCGCGAATGTTTTCGTTTGTTTTGTCATTGATTAGTTACCCGGCCAAGCATTGTATCCACCACGTAAATCGTACACTTCCTTAAATCCAAGTGATTCCATCATTTTAGCCGTCTTCCCACTTCTTCCTCCAGAGGCGCAATACACCAATGTCGGTTTCGATTTATCAAGCGTTGAAATCATTTTTTTGAAATCATCTGAATAGAAATCCATGTTCTTGGCATTTCCGATTTTTCCTCCTTTGTACTCTTCTGGCGTTCGAACGTCAATGACTTGCACGTCCTTCTTCCCCATTTTCGCCTTAAATTCTTCTGCCGATACGACTTTACTGATTGTCTGTGACGCTGTAGTAGATCGGTCCACTGGTTTTTGTGCTTCTGAACAAGAAGTCACTGCAAGCATTCCTATGCTTAGTAAAATGATTTTATTCATTGTTTGTGTTTTCGTTAATTTAGGCAATTTAAACAACATTAAGCCATTCAAAGTGACCAAAGTTACGTAGATTAACGTATTTTTGCAATCCATTGAACAAATTTTGTAGATGTTATCAAAAGAAGCGCTCAAAGAGAAAAATATTGAATTTTGGACACAGTTCAGGAAATCCATGAACAGCACGTCTTCCGCTTCTGGACGACAAATCAACTGGATCAATTACCCAACAGGCGTTAAAGACATTTACGTACGCATGGAAGTCGATGCGAAGGGGGCACGATTGTGTTTTGATATTCAACCGAAAGACGATGGTATTCGCGCCATTATTTGGGAGCAGATGACAGAACTAAAAGCCCTGATGCAAACGGAAATGGGCATTGAAGCTGATTTTATCGAAGAAAGTCACCACTGGAATGAACGATTGATTTCCCGCATTAAATGGGAAGACAACACATTGAACTACTTCAACGAGGAAGATATTCCTAAAATCATTGCCTTTTTGAAAGATAAATTGGTGCGTTTTGATAAGTTCTATCAGGAATACAAAGATATTTTAATCAACCTGACGAGTTAAATCCTTTTCATTATTTTTGAACTATGATAAAAGCAATAAAGACCTTAAGTTTTATTTTAATTGGAATGAGTTTAAATGCTCAGATAGAGACTTATAACGAAGATTTTGAATCAGGAATTCCCGTGACTTACACCATCGTTGATAATGATGGAAATACACCAAATGCAGCCGTTTCAGAATACACTGAAGCATGGATTGGTATTGAAGATCCTAGCGATGCACTAAATCACATTGCTTCTTCTACTTCGTACTTCGAACCTACTGGACAAGCAAGTCGCTGGCTGATTACTCCCGCCATTCCACTTGGTACTTTTGGAAATATCTTGTACTGGGACGCACGCGCACACGACCCTTCTTTCCCTGATGGTTATCGCATTCTTGTATCCAGAACGGATACGCAGTTAGCGAGTTTTACGGACACTGTTTATTTGATCGTTCAAGAGGTTGCGAAATCGTGGCAGTCACGCTCAGCGAACCTAAGTGAAGTCGGATTGGACAATGAAACGGTACACATTGCATTTATCAACGAGACAAACAATGGGTTTAAGTTGTATTTGGACAATATTCGCGTGGAAATTGAAGATCCAGTTGGAATCAACGAAATTGCAAAGAACAGTATTCAGGTGTATCCAAATCCAACGGCAGATCAACTTACAGTGGAAGGTTTAGAGGGAATTAAAACGATCTCTGTTTTTTCCATGGACGGAAAAAAGGTAGTGACTTCTAGCGAAACAACTGTTTCTTTGGGTGATTTAGCTCCTGGGAAATATATTGTAGAAGCAGCAAGCGATGTGCAAACAGTACGCACGACTGTGATCAAATACTAGCAAATACTAGAGTTCGGGAAAAGGCTTGATTTGAATGGAGACTTGAATGTCCGAATCTGGATGCGCCTGCAACAATACGCTGTCTTCTTCAATGTACGGCAAATCCAAGCGCCAAATTTCACCTTGTTTAAAATCGATGGTCATTGAATTCGTTTTAGAATCCAAATCGAAATAACCCTTTTGCACAGGTTTTCGCGTCAAGTCCTTCATGGGAATGTAATCACAATGTCCGTTGTGGTGAAAGATGAAAATGTCTTTATCGAACACTTCCAGAGGGGCAATGTTGGCATTATCGACGATCACTTTATTTACCAACCACACCTTACTGTTTGAATCTGTAAAAAGCGTTGTATAGTCCACACGGTCCAATTCCACTCCGTTTGTACACGCGGTCAGAATGATTGGAAGTATGTACCAGAATCGTTTCATTAGAACAGCATTGCGTTGGACATCAATGATTGATAAACGACTTTAGAAATAGAATCCTTCACCGCTTCTTTCACACTGCCGTGTCCACCTCCACCATCAATCGCTTCAACAGTTTTAAAACGGTACTGCTTCTCTTCCCATTGGAAAAGGCAATTGAGGAATGCTTCATCTTCTGGAATATAAAAACGCACGATCAAGTCTTTTACTCCAGACTTACTTTCACGCGTAGCAATTAAATTTCCTCGAAATCCATTCACCTTGATCAATTCGTCGTTTTCACGCTCAAAAACGATTAAATGTCGCATTGGCAGCGGCTCTTCTTGACCTTTCAATACCGTTAGCGCCTTGATTTGAAGCATAAATGCATCTTTCAAATCCATGTCATCGCGATAGGTCATCAATTTAAAATTCTTCGACGAACATGGTGCACACAGCATATCCTCCGTTTCCAGCGTATCACAAATGTCCAATTCCTTGAGCAAGTTAAACTCTAATGAGCTTTGCGACTCGTTTCCGTCAAACAAATTCTCTACGTGTACAATCTCACCGACTTTTGATGTACCGTCTGTTGTGTCAGGCGCATCCTCTACCCCATCTTTGCAAGAAATAAGCACTGTCAGCAGAAGGATTCCGTATGTGAGTTGTTTCATAAATGTCATAATTCAAAAAAGTTGATTAGTTACGGAAAAACAGTGAGTGAATGATTCATCGCTCGGGTAAACGCTTCTGGATTAATGCCCGTTTCAATGGATTGTTCATCGAACCATTCGAGCATTTTCTCCGTAGGCATATTTCCTGTCAGCGCATCTGCAGCCATGGGACAGCCACCAAAACCTTTGATTGCACCATCAAAACGACGACAACCAGCGGTATATCCTGCTTCAATAAGCGCTTTGGCGTTTTCTGGAACCGTGTGTAAATGTGCACCAAATTCTACGTTGGGTAGGCTTGGAATCAATGTTTCAAAAAGCGATTGCACAATAGAAGGATCAGCAGCACCAATCGTATCTGAAACCGCTTGAATGCGCACATCGAGCTTGTCGTACAACTTTTCTGCCCATGCGCTAACGATGTCAGGATGCCACTTTTCACCGTAAGGATTCCCAAATCCCATGGATAAATACAGTACAAGTTCCTTGTCACTTTTTTTCGCGATATTCTGAATGGCTTCCACCCGTGAAAATGATTCTTCAATGGTAGAATTTGTATTGCGTTTTTGAAATTCCTCCGAAACGGAGAATGGATACCCCAGATAATCGATGCGCTCAAAATTGGCAGCATCCTCTGCCCCACGCTCATTAGCGACAATCGCAAGTAATTTAGAATCACTGATGTCTAATCCCGCTAATACTTCGGCTGTATCTCTCAATTGAGGAATCGCCTTGGGTGAAACAAAACTTCCAAAGTCGACTGTGTCAAACCCACAGCGCAAAATTGAATTGATGTAGAGGACTTTATCGATTGTTGGGATGAAATCGTGCAATCCCTGCATGGCATCGCGTGGACATTCAATCAGCTTTACATTTTCCATAGTTAAAAATACACTTTTTGAATCAAGATTGTTTCAAAATTGCCTGATTTATCTTTTTAATCAATCGTGGTCCTTCGTAGATGAATCCCGTGTAGACTTGAATTAAATCTGCTCCGGCTTCTAATTTTTCCAAGGCATCTTCGGCAGAGTGAATTCCCCCTACCCCAATGATTGGAAATGCCTTGTTCGATTTTTGGGACAAATAACGCACCACTTCCGTCGATCTATTTTTGACAGGCTTTCCTGAAAGTCCGCCTGCTCCAATTTTGCTCAAAGTTTCCTCCGAAGTTTTTAAACCTTCTCTTGAAATTGTTGTGTTTGTCGCGATGACACCGTCCAATTTCACATCTTTCACAATGTCAATGATATCATCGAGTTGCTCATTGGTCAAATCTGGTGCAATTTTAAGCAACACAGGCTTGCGTTGTTCCTTTTTCGCGTTAAGCTCCTGAAGCGTTCTCAATAATTGCGTGAGTGGCTCTTTTTCCTGTAATTCGCGTAAATTTGGTGTATTTGGAGAAGAAACGTTGACCACAAAGTAATCCACATATGGAAAGAGTGCATTGAATGAGATGACATAATCGTCCGTTGCACTTTCATTAGGTGTATTTTTATTCTTTCCAATATTCCCACCAATGATGATGGAAGTTTTCCGTTGCTTTAAATTTTCAATGGCCCGTTCAACACCTTCGTTATTAAACCCCATGCGGTTGATGATGCCGCTGTCTTCTTTCACTCTGAACAAACGTGGTTTATCATTCCCAGGCTGACCTACGGGTGTCACTGTGCCTATTTCAATAAATCCAAAACCACAATACGCCAAATCGTTGTACATGGAAGCATTTTTATCAAATCCTGCCGCCAATCCCACTGGATTCTTGAACGTAATCCCAAACAGAGTCCGCTCCAAGCGTTTATCTTCTACTGTGTACATTTTGTGCCACAGCGATTTCATTCCAGGAATGGATAGTGCGAAACGAATTAATTTGGCGGTGAAGTAATGTATTTTTTCAGGATCGAATAAAAAGAAGAAGGACCGGATTAACTTATACATTGAATATCGTTTTCACAAAGGTATAAACGACAACGAGGTGGCCATAGCCACCTCGTTGAATTCTTTCAAGAAAATATTAACAATTGGATTAGAACTTGTAACGTCCTTTCCATCTGTAAGATCTTCTTTGTTTTCCGTAATCTTTGTACGTAATATTTCTAGCTACTACTAAATTCAAGTAGAAGTATGCATCTTTTTGTTTGTCACCTCTTTGTTGTCCAGCACCAAACCACGTTGTGTTCTCCACACTAGGATTAGATAGGTAAGCTGATTCTTGTCCGTAATAAGTAGCTAACAAATCTCTATCGTAATACGTTGTACTTACGTCGTCAATGTAATCAGAAAAGGTTTTCACGTAGGTTGCTTCAATTCCAATTCTCCACATTCTATTAATCCCTACACGGAAACCAACTCCAGCAGGAATTGTTGCTGTGATAGGCATTGCTTTTTCAGCTCCATCAGTAAGACCTTGACCTTCTGTATTCAAAGGACGTAGAGCTGTCCAAGAGCCTTGGTATTTTGCTTTTGGATTAAAGTAGGCAATTCCAACACCACCAAACACATACAATTGAAAGTTTTTATCTCTCATTTTTGTGCTGTGTCCTCTAAGGTTGTATCGGTTTCCGTATTTTTCGTTTGCCAACAGAATCAACTCTAAACGTTGAGAAAGTTCGATAATGATACTTCTAAAATGCAAATTACGTGAATTACGAATCACCTCTTGTGTTTGAGAATCATCTCCTCTCAACAATCCAACATTTAAAGATGTAGTTGTTGCCCAATATGGGTGAAAACGGTAACGGAATCCAATCATCCCACCGTATCCTGTTGAAGGCAAATCTAGATCGGCCAAACTATAGTCCGTACCAATTTGATTTCTACCACCAAGATCTCCTAGGAATTGTGTTGCTCCAACACCTGCCATTATTTCTTTCTTGTTCAGTGACCAGTTTCTTTGCGTGTTGAAATTCGTATGCTGAGCATAGGAATTATAAGACACAAACGCTACAATCAGTAGAACAAGGTTAGATAAATATTTCATAGTTTATACAAGTACAAATGGAATCATCCAATATTTATAGGTACGAAATTAGGAAATGTTTTCGTATGCACCAAAAAGCGAGTACCTTTTTTTATTAAAAATTGATTGTTAATGAATTAATTGCACTTCCCAATGATTATTTCGATGGTTATTTTTTAACCAATTTATAATTAAGCGCAGGTAAAACAAACAATCGATTCTGCTCATCCACCGCCTTGATGTTGGTAATGAAGAGCATACTTCCCAAGTTGTGATTTTCCATAATCGTTTTCAAGTTTTCTGGAATCAAATTACCACGAATCGATTCAACGACATTTCCTTTACCATTGTAGTAATTCAAATCAAACGAAACGATATCAATCCCTTCTCTCAGCTGAATTCCATCGGCATCAAATAAAATTGAAACTGGCAGATCCCCTGTGAAATATCCAGCAATGTGTGGATACGTATTGTCTTTTGAAACTGTGCGTTTTTCAACTACTGGAACGACTATCTCAATGGCTGGAGCAAAATTCTCCTCAACAATCTCTATAACAGGCACTTGATATATTTCTTCGCTATCTTCATTCACAGAAGGCGCAGAAGGTTGAATCTGTTTCTCTACAGAAGTACTGGGAACTACAGCAACTGCAGTCTTTTCGGGCTGCTCACTGGTTTTTTCGGTGATCGCTTCTTGCGTTGGTGCTGCAACAAGCACTTCCTTTTCGGAATCGAGTTTTGCAGACACATTGCTGGAACTCAGCGTCACGACTGAGAAGCAAACGGCCAGTGTAGCAAGTCCGACGGGACCATAAAACCACGGCGTTTTCCAAGTGGGGGTTAGTTGTTTAACCTGAGTACATACAGATTCAAAATCTTGTTTTGACGCTATATAGTCGGAGTCTAGCGACTCACGATCTACTAGGGTTTGTATTTTTTTCATGTGGTAACGTTATTTCATAAATAGTAATTTCAATCGTTCAATCGCTCTAAAAGCTTTTACTTTTGCATTGTTTTCAGTGACCTCCATTATTTCCCCTATCTCTCTGTAAGAGCGTCTTTCAAAGTATCTCATTTCGATAATTTGTAAATCCACTTCTTTCAGTTCCGCTAAGCACTTAATCAATTTATTTTTGTTCTTTGAAGAATCGTCTTCTTCAAATTCTTCTATCATTTCAAATAAATGCATGCTTTCTACACTTACTGTTTTCCTTGCTTTTCTGTCTCTATACGCTTGGTACAATTCACTTTTAGCAATTCGGTACAGCCATGATGAAAACGGCACCCCTCTGTATTCGTATTTATGCAAATTACTCATTGCCTTTACAAATACTTGAGATGTCACATCAAATGCTAAATCTTCATCGTCCATCCGTTGATAAACGTAGCGAAATATCTGTTCGTGATACTTCTTGTACAGTGGACCGAAACGCTCCGGGTCCTTCTTTGCACTCCTAATCCAGGATAACTCCTCTTGGAGAATATCACTAGTTTGGTGATAAACTGGGTTCACTGACATTGTTTCTGGTTTTAGTTTCTAGTTTTTCGAAAAAGCTTGCAGTCCTTTTCAGGTACATAACAGTTGCAAACTGATTTCGTTACATTTCTAAACGTTAATTTTGCATAAATATTATGCATGCATCATTAATAGTACAAAAAATTGGTGAGTTACCCAAACGGAAAATTCAACAAACCACTGTATTATAGCTATATTACAGCAGAATTCTACTCGCTAAAATTATTATCGGTCAGCGTACGCAGAAATTCGACCAGAGCATTTTTTTCTTGAGTATTTAAGGCGAATGGTTTAATTATGGGTGATTTATTCACGTGCTCTGCCCCTCCTCTACTATAATGCTCAATTACCTCAGACAATGACTTCAGTGATCCATCGTGCATGTAGGGAGCTGTCAATTCGATATTACGGAGCGTGGGGACCTTGAACTTCCCAATATCACTGGAGTCGCCATGGATTCTAAAACGCCCAGGATCATTTCCGTAATCGGAATACAGACCATTGTTCTCTGCTTGGAAATTGGTAAAGTATGGAGGCGCGTGACATTCAATGCAATACAGTTTTTCTGAGAATAGTTTCCAACCCTTTTTTGCTTCCGCAGAAATAGCATTCTCATCCTTGTCGTAAAAATAGTGGTCAAACCCTGAATTGTCTGAAATCAACGTCCTCTGAAACGTGGCTAAGCTCCGTGTGATTACCCAGGGGTCCAATTCACGATTGAATAGTTTCCGTGCAGCATCCACATAATAGTTGTCCTTGGAGAGTTTATCGATGATGCCTTTCAAGTTGGACGACATTTCATTAGTGTCATGAATGGGTACGAGCGCCTGTTGCTCCAGCGTGGAGACATGGGCATCGAACATAAATGTAGGTGCAAAGCCAACGTTGTACAGCGTTGGTGCATTTCGAAACGCCTTTTTACCGCCAACTCCTTCGGAAAGCGCCCGTCCATCGGTGAATGCTTTTTCTGGAATGTGACAACTGGCGCATGAAACAGAATTATCCAACGACATCCGCTCATCAAAGAAAAGGCGCTTCCCTAGTACCGCCTTTTCATCAGAATATGGATTGTCTTGGGGATGCTCCACCTTTCCCAGTGGTGAAATCTTTTCCTCATCAGAGAATTCACACCCAATCAACAATACAGTTGATGCAATGAATAACAACAATGTAGGAAATGGAAAGTTCATTATCGGTCAATCATAAAAAGTCACATTTCTGTGTACACTCCTATTTTGATACAATATACAGCTTTTCGGAGACCATTAAACGATAGCGCGCAATGATTTCTGGAGAATAATATGCTTCCTTATTGAAAAGTTCTACCTTGAATCCAGCTTTTTCTAACCATTGCGGATAATCGTTCCCAAACAAGCGAACATGGTCCTTTTGCCAATAATGCTTTTCACGATCTTCTGGCGTTACAATGGATGGATCTTCATACGTCACTTCTCGATCGTAATCTTGAGGTACCTGCATAATCCCCCAACCTCCAGGTTTCATAACGCGGTATAACTCGCGCATACATTGCATAGCATCGTCTACATGTTCCAATACGTGATTGCAGAAAACAACGTCAAAACGATTGTCTTCTAAAGGAATGCTATGTAAATCAAAGTGCATGTCAGCAATGGGTGAGACTAAATCTCCTGTCAAATAATTGAGATTGGCTTGTTGCTTGAATCGCTTGTGAAAACATTGCTCTGGCGCGATGTGCAATACATCTAAATGCTTCGCTGAAAAGAAATTAGAATGTTCTTTTAAATACAACCACATCAAGCGATGACGCTCCAGTGTTAGATCGTATGGACACAACACATTTTCTCGATGAACAACATCTGAACCGTAGGATAAAAATTTTGAAAAGCTCTTCTCACAAACAGGACACTCTACTTTATTTCCTTTAAACAATAAAGGGGCAACGAGTTTAAATGGGTAACTCAATCGAATTAAAAGTGGCCGAGGTAATTTGTTTAATAAAAATTTATACAGTTTCTTCATCCAAAAAATTTCTGAGACAAATGTAAACATTCAAATTAGATTATTTTTCGAAGAAAGGCTGCTTTTATTCAATTTGCTTTCAATTGTAATCCTTGGAACTTATACGTATTTTTGCAGCGTTGAAATCAATAATACATATAGCGCTTTTTGCATTGCTCACAAGTCAAACCGTGTTCACTCAAAGCAATGATTCGCTTCCATTTCGTATGTTCAAGGGTGACGTTATTTTAGCCACCGATTTAGGATTCTATTCAGCGCCATTCAGTCTCTCGGACAATTATAACTTAGGAGTTGAAAAAATTAAATTCAAGAACAATCCCAAACTTGTATTGGGACTAGGTCTCGCCTACAAGTGGTTCTCCTTTCGATTGGGTTTTGCACTTCCTGTAAATCTGAAATCGACCAAGAAATACAGCGAAACCAAATACTTCGACTTAGGGATACGGTTCAATATCAAGCAAACGTACAGCACCATTGAATTCCGAAACTACAAAGGTTTTACCATCAAAGACGCCTATAAATGGAATGATTCACTAGGAAGTGGCACGCCTCATCAATTTAGATCAAAAACGAGCTCTGTCAGTGTTTCTGCGAATGTTTATTATTTCAAATCAAAAACATTCAATTTCCAAGCAGCCATGGGGAAAGTTGGACATTACACGGGTTCCGCACAGACATGGTATTTCAAGAGTTCACTTAACTTTTTCGGGATTATAAATGAAAGTGAAGGCTCACTTGTCCCCGTAGAATTGGCTGATTCCAGCGACCGTACGAATGCGAGTTCTGTGGGAGCATTGGATATGGGCTTTATTCCTGGATATGCCTACGCCAACCGAATTGGAAACTGGCAATTTGCTATTTTCGGAGGGCTTGGAGGTGTGATTCAATCAAAATACTACACACATCTTGGCAGTACACGTAGCTTTCTGGGAGTTGCTCCTCGAATTGATTTTAGGTTGATGGTCGGTTATTCGAAACCTAAATATTTCTTACTGCTGTCTTCTGATTTTGACATTAAATCGGCTAAAATTCAAGATTTAACCTACAACCAAACGTATTACAATATTCGGATCACAACAGGATTCAGAATTAAAACGAAATCCTCTAAAGGGAAATAAAGGGACTTTCAGCGACATTTATTCGCCAAACAGATCTCAACTCATTCAAGGTGGTAATCATCGGATTGTAGACGTCCCAATCTGCATAATTCTTTAACTCAGAAACGTGCACATATTTTAGCTGGTCGTCATTTTGAATGACCATTTGCATGCGATTAAAGAAATCAACACTCAATTTCTCTCCCATGGATTTGACAAATTTAACTGAGCTATCGATAGAGCAACCAGATGCGTTGACCTGCGTTTCATCTGCCACAAGCACCAAAAATCGATTTTCAATCACCTTTCCTCGCGCAGTCAACCCTGTTCCGTGTGCCGCCCAATTCAAAACAAAAGCATCGGCTTCGTTTTGAAGAAGCGCTGCTTCCTCATCACTTAAAATACGGTCGGCTGTATACACCCAAACTTTGCTGGATGCGCTTAACTCTGGAAATAACATATTATAAATCTGCCGCTGTGGCTATTAATTCTGCAACGTCCAACACTTGGACTTCTGCTTCTTTTTCAAAATTCTTCACGCCATCGGTCATCATAGTATTACAGAAAGGACAACCCGTCGCGATGATATCTGGTTGTAACGCCAATGCTTCTTCGGTACGTTCGATATTGATTTCTTTGTTGCCTTTTTCAGCTTCTTTGAACATTTGTGCACCACCGGCACCGCAACACAATCCATTCGTCTTGCAACGTTTCATTTCAACAAGTTCACTATCAAGCTTTTCAATCAATGCACGTGGCGCTTCATACACATCATTTGCACGACCTAAGTAACAGGGATCATGAAAGGTGATTTTCTTTCCTTTAAACGTTCCTCCTTCCTTCAAGATGAGTTTCCCTTGATTGATTAACTCCTGAATCAATTGAGTGTGGTGAACAACTTCGTAATTCCCACCAAGTTCAGGATATTCATTCTTCAAGGTATTAAAGCAATGCGGACAAGCAGTAACGATTTTCTTTACTTCGTAACCATCCAACACCTGAATATTCATCATTGCTTGCATCTGAAAGGTGAATTCATTTCCTGCGCGTTTTGCTGGATCACCTGTACAGCTCTCCTCTGCTCCTAGCACTGCGAAATTCACGTTGCAACTGTTCAATATTTTCACCAACGCTTTTGTGATCTTCTTTGCGCGATCATCAAAACTTCCAGAGCACCCAACCCAAAACAAAATTTCGGGTGACTCTCCTTTTGCCATCATCTCGGCCATTGTTGGTACAGTCAAACTCATAACTTATTTCTTAAATACTTGAATATTTGCCTTTTCCTCTACTAAATCCGAAAAAGTACCGTCATATCTTGTTGCTCTTACAATGTGATTATCGATCCAATGGTAATTTCCGCCTCTCGGTTTCCCCATCAACAACCCATGGTACAAAAATCCGTGCTTCTTCAACCATTTTTCCGTCACTTGGCGATGCTCTTCAACGCGTGAGGTGAAAAATGTAATAATATGTCCTTCATCGTACCATTTATTGATAGTAACCAGCGCGTCTGGATACAACGCTGCTGTTGCCATTCGCTCTGGTTCTTCGTTTGGAATATCATCACAAATCGTCCCATCGATGTCAATCAAATAATTCTTAACATCTTCTGGTAAAACTGGCGAAAGCTTCTTACCGTCTACCTTTAATTCCTTCAATTTCTGGTCAGTCTTCATTCGCCCAGTTTAAACGGTCTGCCTGACTAAATTGCCAAGGTGCTCCGTTGTTCTCTATATTCGTTAACATTCCAGCCAATTCGGTGGGAACTTTTGATTCCTCCATGACTAAAAATCGTCTCAAGTCAATAATAATTGCAAGTGGATCAATGTTGACAGGGCATTCCTGCACACACGCATTACACGATGTACAAGCCCAAAGTTCTTCTTCCTTGATGTAATCGCCTAACAAACTTTTCCCATCCACATGATCTTTCCCGTGCTTGCGAATATTGTCTCCTACTTCTTCCAAACGGTCACGCGTGTCCATCATGATTTTTCTAGGTGACAATAGTTTTCCTGTAATGTTCGCTGGACAAACAGATGTGCAACGACCACATTCTGTACAAGTATAGCTGTCCAATAAATTTTTCCAGGTCAAATCAGTCACGTCTTTGGCTCCAAATCGCTGTGGTTCCCCCTCACCTTCTGCTGGTGCAGCAAACGGATCAGCACTTGGATCCATCATCAACTTCACCTCTTTGGTCACCGCCTCCATGTTTGTAAACTTCCCTTTCTTCTCTAGGTTTGAATAGTATGTATTCGGAAATGCCAAGAAAATATGGAAGTGCTTAGAGTATGGTAAGTAATTCATAAATGCAAAAACCATGATGATGTGTCCCCACCAACCAATACGCTCTAAATTTTGAAGTGCTTCAAGACTCATTCCATCGAACAACAACGGTCCAAGGGTGCTACTCACGGCAAAACCATACGATTCGCCTGTGGCAGCAAGGTGCATCACTTCATCTGCTCCATTCATGGTGAAAATGCATGAAACGAGAATAATTTCCATAAAAAGAATCATGTTGGCGTCCATTTTTGGCCACCCCTTCATTTCGCTCATGTTCAAGCGAGGAAGTTTGATCAAATTTCTACGTGAGAGGAAAATCACCGTTGCAACAAGTGCTAAAAGTGAAAGAATTTCAATAAAGCTGATGATGAATGTATAAAATCCACCTAGCGCATCTTTAAATACGCGATGTGAACCACTTACACCATCAACAAAGATCTCAATCAATTCAATCTGCGTAATCATGAAGGCAGCATAAATCATCAAATGCAGCAATGCTGGGACGATCCGAGTAAACATCTTGCGTTGACCAAAAGCCACCAAAAGCATTGTTTTGATTCGCTCTGATTTTTTATCGTTGCGTTGTACATCTCTCCCAAGACGGATGTTGCTTCTTACTTTTAATACATTCCAAGTAAAAAAGCCAAAGCCAACAATCAGTAAGACACTAAAAAGGATGGATGAAATCATTTAAGTCGTTTAATTATGGGATGGAATCAAGTAAATTTCTAAGTTTCTTTTCCTCGCTAGAAGTCAATGGAACGCCTTTTGTTTTTGCCCCCATCACTGAGAAGTGAATGTAACGCTCTGGATGCAATTGAATATCGTTGACCAAATTCTGAAGCTCTTGATTCGATTTAACCAATTCATTGTAAAGTTGCTCATCTCCAAGTAGTTTACCCAAAGTACCCTCTCCAGATTTCGCTTGATCCAGCACATCATTGATGGATCCTAACGTTGTTTTTGCATTGCTAATCACCCCTTTGAAATCCGCTGTCACCAAGTCATCAGTAATCTTCTCTACGTTACCAACAATCGCTTTTACCTGCTCGTTACTTCTCTTCAAGTTCGCGGTGATTTCTTCGACATTGGAAAGAATACGACTCAATTTTATACGCTCATCAGCAACCATTGATTCTATTTCCTCGGCAGCATTCCCGAAGCGTTTGATCGCTATTTTTATTTCCTTTAAACTACCTTCAAGTTCTGATGTCGCTGTGGTATCCCAAAAGGCACTAACGTTGTTGACCATTTTATCGATGGAAGTCATCATGGCTTGAACTTTTTGGCTGATGGGATCCGCATAGTCTTTCACTTGCGTTACCATATCCAAGGCCACAGAACCAATCAATTCGTCTCCAGATTTATGGTATCCCTTGGAAAGATCAGTATTGAATTGCAGCAAGATTCCTTTGTTAAACAAGTCCAACGAACCAATTTGCACCACAGATCCTTTTGGAATCTTCACCTTCTCTTCTTGGATATTGAATACAATTTTTACCGCTTTATCAGGTGGATTTCCTGGTGTAAACTCAACACTCAAGACACGCCCAACTACAACGCCGTTGAGTGTTACTGGACTCGATGGTGCCAGCTGACCAGAATTTGAAAAGTAAGCGTAGTACTCTTCATCTCCTCCTAAAAAACTATTGCCTTTCAAAAAATTAACCCCGGCCACCAATAGTGCTATTGCGGCAACAGTTATTAAACCAGTAATTATTTCTTTAGATATCTTCAAAACATTAATTTTCTGCTAATTTAATAGCTTTTTGCAAATTAATCCTTTCATTTTGAAGGAATGCAACAACAAATGCATGTTGAAAACCGCTTTCACGGAGTTTATTTTTCATTGCATTCGCCTCATCGAAATTGTTTGGAAACTGCCCAATCGTGTATTTGTACAGGCCATCTTGCTGGTATTCATTTACCGTATACCCCTTGAATTTAGGGTCAGTCAGAGACACGCGCTTTTCTGATGTTTCGATCTGAACTCTAAAAATGACTTGATCACTTTTGGAGATATCGGTGGTATTTTTGTCTTCAACATTGTTGATAACATTTGTTGATTTTTCGGTTTCCCCTTCAATGCCCTCCAGCTCATTTTTGTACTTCTTAAAGGCTGTAAACATTGAATTTGCCATAACCCGCTGCGTCTCAGGCGATGCTAAAAATTTCTCTTCCGTTGGATTTGTCAAAAAACCAGTTTCTATTAACACACTGGGCATCGTGGTTTTATAGAGCACAAGGAATCCTGCTTGCTTCACACCTCTGTCATGGCGACCGATCGTCTTAAATTCATACTGCAACTTAGAAGCAAAATTAATCGATTGGTCAAGGAACACGCTTAATTGAATTTGTCGCGCTATAATTGCATCGGGCGACATATCAAAATCCTTGTACTTCGCTCCTCCGTCATCCTCTAAGTGGATAATGGAGTTCTCTCTTTCTGCCACTTGTTGTTGTGATTCAGTTCGGTGCAAACCTAGCACGTATGTCTCGGTGCCATACGCCTGCGGACTTGCTGCATTCGCGTGAATACAAATGAATAGATCCGCGTTGTTTTGATTGGCAATCTTTGCGCGCTCACCCAGCTCGACAAAAACATCTTTGTCACGGGTGTACACCACTTTGATATCTGGATAGTTTTTCTTGATCATATCGCCTAACATCAATGCCATCGATAAACATACATGCTTTTCTTGCGCCGAAGCACCATGGCACCCAGGGTCTTTACCACCATGACCAGCGTCAATAACGACCGTTTTTATTGCTGCAAACCCACTCTCATCGGGTTGTGCATAACTAAATTGCACACCCATCAACAGAATCATAGCAATAATGGCATAAAATCTGTTGAGCTCCTTCTTTTTTTCCATCGAATCAAACGTAATTTTAATAGTTTTGCTTCGTTAAAAGCGTCAGACAAACAAAAATAACACGAAATTGTTGTTCAAAAAGTGTACCATACATCTAGTTTTGCCCTTGACATTGTTAATAATGTTTCTTTCGCTTCAAAGCTATGGGCAAAAAGTAGACACGCTTTACATGGACGATTCTGCTATTGAGCAACCCGTGATCTACAGTGCAAAGGATTCCATCTACATGGATGTGAAGAATCAACAAGTGCATCTTTTCAACGAAGCAAAAGTCGATAATGGTGAAATTAAGTTGAAAGCTGGGTACATCCTCATTGATTTAGCAAAAAACGAAGTCTATGCCCGCTACAGTTATGACGAAGATTCAAACCGTGTGCAATTGCCCGAATTTTCTGACGGAAAAGATGTTATGAACGCATCCGCCATTCGCTACAACACTGAAACCAAGAAAGGATATATTGAAGAGGTAGCCATTAAACAGGATGAGAATTATTTGTACATGGAAATCGCGAAGCGCCACACAAATGAAGAAATTCACTTTTTGAGAGGACGGTTTACGACGTGTGACCTACCAGATCCTCATTACCACTTTCAACTGTCACGTGCCGTCATGGTCCCAGAAAAACGCATTGTTTCAGGACCAATGAATCTTTGGATCAAAGGTGTGCCTACCCCACTTGGCTTGCCTTTTATTGTTATTCCTCAATCGGAAGATCGCACTTCTGGGTTTGTTTTTCCTCAAATCGTTCCAACATCGCAATATGGATTTGGACTGCAGGATTTGGGTTATTACATACCTTTCAACGATCGACTTCAAACCACCATTTACGGCAGTTTGTACAGTCGCGGAACATGGGGACTGCGCAACCTCACAGAATATGCGAAGCGGTATAAATTTAGAGGTGATTTGGATTTTGGGTTTCAGCAATTTCGCTCTGGATTCCCGACGAATACGAACAGGAATAAACTAAACATACAATGGAACCATCGTCAAGACACGAAAGCAAGTCCCTACTGGAATTTCTCGTCCAACGTTAACTTTGTCTCTGACAACACCACGAAAAATGATTTGGATCCTCTGAATGAGCAATACTTCAACAATACGCTGTATTCCGATATCAACTTGAATCGCTATTTCCCTGGGAAGCCAATCACTGCAGGAATGAAAATTTCGTTGCGGCAAAACTCGTTGTCTAAAAACATATCGCTGACAAGTCCATCTGTCAACGTCAACGTTACACGTTTTTTCCCTTTTAAAAATGTAGTCAGTGGAACGGGCGCAATGAAAGACGTGATTTCGCGGATCGGGATCAGCTATAATTTTGAAGGCATCAACAAATCTGAGTTTGGCGATTCATTGCTTTCACGAGGAGATTTTGCAGGAATCGGAAATCAGTACATGAATGGAATGAATCAAACGATGACCCTTCAAACCACTGCTGGATTCTTTAAAAATACGTGGAAATTAACGCCTTCTGTCAACTATGGAAATCGGATGAACTTCCAGCAAGTGCGCAAGTCGTACGACGCGGTCAACAACACAACGATTACGGACACCACTGGTGAATTCGGTATGGCACACAGCTTATCCATGAATGCGCAAGTCACCACAGCACTGTACAGTTATTATAAATTCATTGGCAAGCGACAAACACTTCTGAGACATGTTCTCACACCTTCATTTGGCTTTTCGTATGTTCCCGCATTGAACAAGTTAATCACGGATAGTGTGGGCGTGAACATGGCTCCTGTCACCTATTCACCTTTCGAACGGAGTGCATACACCAGTGGCGTTGTGAACGATCAAGCATTGTTGACATTTGGTTTCAACAATACGTTTGAATTGAAGCGAAAATCGGACAAAGACACCATTACTGGATTCAAAAAAACGCGGATCATCGATGCACTTTCCTTCAATGGATCGTACGATTTACTAAAAGACTCAATGAATTTATCTGATATTCGTATCAATCTCCGTATCAGTCCAGTACAATGGCTTAACTTTGTTGCTAGTTCAAGCTTTTCTCCGTACAATTGGGTCGATTCAACGGGTGCTACATTGGGTGATTACGCCATCAACGGAAATGGACGGCTAGGGCGATTTATCACCAACTCGCTTTCAACAACGTTGACCATTACTTCGAAGCAAAGTCGCGAAAAATTAGCCAACACCATCCAGGACATTGAGACCAATTGGAATGCCGATTACGAGTATTTCATGCTGTATCCAGAACGGGTTGTGAATTTCGATATTCCGTGGAAAGCAACGCTATCTCATGTTTACACGATTAACGCGAATCGAAATATCAGCACGTTCAATCCAGACAGATGGACACAAGTACAAACATTGGTATTGGACGGTGATTTAAGCTTCACCAAACGCTGGAAAGTGGTTGGAAACATAAGTTTTGACCTCAAAGAAAAGAGAGCAACCAACGCGCGATTTGCATTGACAAGAGACATGCACTGCTGGGCACTTTCGTTTAATTGGGTACCCATTGGCGGAAATAAGAGTTTTCTGTTCAGTATCCGCTCCACCTCCCAATTGTTCAAGGACGCAAAAATTGACATCAGAAAACCACCCATATTCTTATAATTTATTATCTTGAAGACGATTTGATTGATTTTAGTTTCGAAAATAGCAACGACTTAACCCCTGGAGGTGTTCTCATCTCTGAGCCATTCATGAATGACGATTACTTTTCGCGTTCGGTGATATTTTTATGCGACCACTCCGAAGAAGGGAGTTATGGCTTTGTACTCAACAAGTACATCACAAATCAAATTTCAGAGGTCATTGATGGATTCCCTACGATAAACACCAAAATTAGCTTAGGTGGACCGGTTGACACCTCCAACCTCTTTTACATTCACGCGCTTGGTGAAGAAATTCCGAACAGCATTCCAACAGCGAATGGTTTGTACATCGGTGGTGACTTTGAAGCAGTGAAAACATTGTTGACAGAACAACCAAAAAAAGCAGAGAAAATTCGATTTTTTATTGGCTACTCAGGCTGGTCACAAGATCAATTGCAGCAAGAAATCAACGAAAAATCATGGGTCATCCTCAATAAAATTCCCGAGAAATACATTTTAGACACCTCAAGCAAGGATATCTGGAAGAAAATCATGGAGAAAATGGGCGGGAAATTCAAGATCATGGCGAAATTTCCTAAAAACCCATCGGATAATTAGTTTAGAGTCAAGAATACAAGATCCAAGACTGTAGGACTCAATACTTCAAAAGATCGGGTCTTTCATCTTGAATCTTTTAGTCTTATAGTCTTATAATCCATTAATTTCTATCTTTACATTCACTTAATATTGAAATTCATTGCATGAGTATTAATGCTCCATTAGCCGAGAGAATGCGCCCCAAAACACTTGATGAGTACAAGGGACAAGACCATCTTTTGAAGAAGGGAGCCTCATTGCGCTTGAATTTGGATGCAGGAATGATTCCCTCGATGATTTTCTGGGGTCCACCGGGTGTTGGAAAAACGACCTTAGCACATTTGATTGCACATCATTTAAAACGTCCATTTCATACCTTGTCGGCGATTTCTTCGGGGGTTAAGGATGTCAGAGAAGTGATTCAGAAAGTCGAAACGGCGGGAATGTTTCAGCAATCTGGGACATTGCTCTTCATTGATGAGATCCATCGCTTTTCAAAAGCACAACAAGATTCATTGCTAGGCGCGGTCGAAAAGGGAATTGTCACGCTGATTGGTGCGACAACCGAAAATCCATCGTTTGAAGTGATTTCGGCATTACTCTCTCGCTGTCAAGTCTACACATTGAAGGAGCACACCAAGGAATCGTTGCTAGAGATTCTCACTTCAGCGATTGCAGAAGATGTACAACTGAAAAAGAAAAAGATTGAACTGAAGGAAACGAATGCATTGCTCGCTATTTCTGGTGGTGATGCACGTAAATTATTGAACATATTTGAAATCATTGTCGGAACATTTAATTCAGATAAGATCGTAATCACGGATGAATTGGTGATGCAAAGCGCACAGCAGTCCATTGCGATGTACGACAAAGACGGAGAACAGCATTACGACATCATTTCGGCGTTTATCAAATCCATTCGTGGAAGCGACCCGAATGCAGCTGTGTATTGGTTGGCACGCATGGTCGAAGGTGGTGAAGATCCTAAATTCATCGCGCGACGTTTGATTATTTCCGCATCAGAAGATATCGGACTGGCAAATCCAAACGCATTGCTGATGGCAAACAATACATTTCAAGCGATTCAATCGGTTGGATGGCCCGAAGCGCGGATTATACTTGCACAATGTACGTTGTACCTCGCTGCTTCACCGAAAGGAAATGCGGCGTATATGGCAATTAACCGTGCACAACAATTGGTGAAAGAAACGGGGAATCTCGGCGTACCACTCCCCTTGCGGAACGCACCGACAAAATTGATGAAGGATTTAGGTTACGGAAAAGGATACTTGTACTCGCACGATTTCCCTGGGAACTTCGCGCAACAGGATTTTCTCCCAGAAGAAGTCAACGGAACCAACTTCTTTCAGGCCGGCAGCAGTCCAAAAGAAAAAGAAATCGAAGCGAACATCGAACGTTTGTGGGGAACAAAATACACGAAATAGCATGGGGAAAGTTGCTTACTACATCTTCGTGATTCCTCTCTCCTACTTGCCTTTGGGCGTTTTGTATGTTTTTACCGACTTTTTCTACCTCTTACTCATTTCAGTAATTCCCTACCGCAAAAGCATCATCGAACAAAACATTCAACGCAGTTTTCCTGATAAATCTCCTACCGAACATAGACGAATCAAACGGCAATTTTACCGTCACCTAACACAATTATTGGCAGAGAGCGTCAAAGGATTGAGCATGTCCAAAGAAGAACTCACCAAACGAATTTCTGTTGTGAATCCTGATGTAATGCAGGATTTGTATACCAAGAAAAAAAATGTTCTGCTCGTTTCTGGGCATTACAACAATTGGGAATGGGTCATTCTGTCGCAAGCGCTTTTCTTTGAACACAGCGCATTGGGAATTGGCATGCCGATGACGTCTAAATTCTGGGACAAGAAAGTGAATCAACGCCGTTCACGATTTGGCATGAAGGTCATTCACTCAAAAAATTACAAGCAGGAATTGAAAGCGCGGGAAGATGAATGTAAATCTGTGCTTGTCCTTTCTGATCAATCGCCTGGTGACTCATTAAAAAGCTACTGGACAAGGTTTTTGAATCAAGATACTGCTGTGCTGTTTGGGACAGAAATCATGGCACACCAATTGGATTACGCGGTCGTGTTTTATGCCTTGCGTAAAGTGAAACGTGGAAAATACAGCATGGAATTGACATTGATTACTGAAACACCCAAAACGATGAAATGGGGCGAAATTACCGAAAGACACACGCAACTGCTGGAAGATGAAATTAAAGCTGCGCCCGCTTATTGGCTCTGGTCACACAAACGATGGAAACGCGAAGTACCGAAGAATTTGGATGAATTAAAACAACAACAACGTGAACAGTTTAATCAGAAATTTGGGAATTAGCCTTTTGGTCGGAGTACTATCCCTTCCTCTTTTCGCCCAACAGAAAGGCAAACATGTGGCAACGGATACCATACAATATTCCAAATCGTCTACCTATGCGCGAGGCATTTTACTAGATGGTGAACGTTTGTTCGTCAGCAATGCGGATGGATCTGTTTATTGTCACAACCTCACAACAGGACGTAACATTCTAATTTTCAAGCTAAAATCCATCAATGAGCTGCGCGACGTTGAAAAAAGTGGTGATTTCATTCTCGCCATGCACAGCGGTGAAAACGGTAAAATCGCACGGGTTGGACTCGACGGCGCCAATGAAATCATCGCTCCAGAGATGTGGCAAGGTGTCTTTTTAGACGGAATGGATTTTATAGATGAACATGGTTTTATGATGGGTGATCCCACCAATGGACAATTCAACCTCTTTCATACGAACGACGGTGGAGCAACCTGGACACGCTGTGAGGGAACTGTAAAAGCAAAGGAAGGAGAAGCAGGATTTGCAGCGAGCGGCACGAATGTTCAGCTTTTGAATAAAAATACCTACGTATTCGTTTCTGGTGGAACTGTCAGTAACTTTTTCAAGAGCACAGACAATGGGAAAACTTGGAGGGCAGTTGTTCTTCCCTATTACCCTGGACCTTCTTCTGGGGGGTATTCCATGTGCTTCTCCGATGATAAGCATGGTGTCATCGTCGGTGGTGATTATGCCGCATCAACCTTGTACATGAACACTTGTTTTTACACCAGTGATGGCGGTGAAAGCTGGTACAATGCGAAGAAAACAGTGCGTGGTTATCGTTCATGTGTCTACGCTGCAAATGGCGTTTTTTACGCTTGCGGAACGAATGGCATCGATTATTCAACCAATAACGGCGTCGACTGGAAACCGTTTGCAGAAGGGTCTTATTTCTCAATGACATCAACCGATACACAGCTAATTGCCACCACGAAAAACGGAACAGTCCATTTTTTTGAACTAATCAAGAAGAAATGAATCTCGTCGAAGAAATCCAAAACGAAATCCGCAGCCAGTTTGAAGGAGAAACAACTGGTCACGATTGGCACCACATCATGCGTGTGTTCAACACAGCGACGTACATTCAATCCAAAGAAGGTGGTGATTTAGAAGTTGTACAATTGGCTGCATTGTTACACGATATTTCCGATCATAAATTCAACGGTGGAAAACTGGACGAAGGCGGTAAAGTTGCCGAGGAGATTTTGCGACGCTACAATGCTCCACAAGCGTTGATTGACAAAGTGCGTTACATCGTCGACAATGTCAGCTTCAAAGGTGCTAAAACGACTGCTGAGATGAATTCTCTCGAAGGACAGATTGTACAGGACGCTGATCGCTTGGATGCCATTGGCGCGATTGGAATTGCACGAACCTTTGCGTACGGTGGTCACAAGAATCAACCGATTTATGAACCAGAAGGAAACATTGAATTGCATGAGAGCTTTGAAGCTTACGCAAATGCGAAAACAAGCTCAATTCACCATTTTTACGAGAAATTATTACTTTTAGCCGAACGATTGAACACACCGACAGGCATTGAGCTAGGGAAACAGCGCCATGAGATTATGGAGCAGTTTTTAGCAGATTTCCACCACGAGTGGAATTTTAACACGACAAAAAACACATGAAGAAATTAGCACTTGGGGTAGATATTGGCGGCACCAACAGTAAATTTGGCTTGGTCGATGCTGAAGGAGAATTGCATTATTCAAACTCCATCAAAACAAATACAGCCTCTACTCCCACTCGCTTGGTAAATGCTATTTATCAGGAAATTAAAGAGAAAACTGAGTTTATCGATCAAATCGGTGGGATTGGAATTGGTGCTCCGAACGGAAACTATTTCTCTGGATCCATCGAATTTGCACCGAATTTGGCGTGGAAAGGAATTGTCCCTTTGGTGAGTCTCTTTGAAGAATGCTTTGGTGTAAAAGCGGTGCTGACAAACGATGCAAATGCAGCAGCCGTAGGTGAACAGCTTTATGGAAATGCACGCGACTTGACCAATTTCGTGACGATTACACTAGGAACAGGACTTGGAAGTGGCGTTATTGCTGACAATACACTCATCTACGGACACAACGGAATGGCCGGAGAATACGGACATATCCGCGTCGTAAAGGACGGGAGAAGTTGTGGATGTGGACGAAAGGGATGTCTAGAAACTTATGCTTCGGCGACAGGCGTTGTACGCTCCATTGAACTATTGGATACTGAATTTAAAGCAGCTTCAAAAATTCACGCCATCGAGAATCCTCACGCAGAGCACGTCTTTGATTTAGCTAAAAAGGGCGACGTCTTTTGTTCAGAAATCATCGATTACACAGCGGAAATCCTAGGGAATGCCCTGGCTGATTTTGCCTGTTTTTCAAATCCAGAGGCGTATGTCCTGTTTGGAGGAATTGCACAAAGCGGTGACGGTTTTGCCACCAAGGTGAAAGGGTTTATGGAAGAAGGAATCTTGAACATTTACCGGGGAAAGATTGAAATTCGTATTTCTTCGCTGCACGATAAAAACGCGGCTGTTTTAGGTGCTGCCTCACTGATTCGAAAGGAAATTAATTTTTAAGCTATGAAAAAGTCCCTGAGTGTAATCCTCTTATTTGCCGCATGTGCACCGTTCGTGTTTGCACAAGTCGATGAACTAAAAAAAGCACAGGACAAGCGAAAGGACTACATCACCCGAACTTCAGAAAAACCAACTTATTTTTCAAAGACACCGTACGTGAATCCGTTTATTGGAACGGGTGGACACGGACATACTTATCCTGGGGCGAGCGCGCCATTTGGAATGATGCAGTTAAGTCCCGATACACGCTACGACGGTTGGGATGGTTGTTCTGGATATCATTACTCAGATTCCATCATTTATGGATTCTCGCACACGCATTTAAGCGGAACGGGTGTCAGCGATTACGGTGATTTATTGATAGTCCCACAAAGCGGTGAAGCAAAAACAACGCCCGGTTACCTCGATAAAAACGGTTATGGCGATCGTTTTTCGCATGAGAGAGAAAGTGCAAGTCCCGGTTATTACAGCGTCCACCTTGAAAATGGAGATATTGATGTTCAACTTGCCGTCACAGAAAGAGCAGGCATTCACACCTATAAATTCAATAAAGCAGCAGGGAAAAAGTTCATTTTATTGGATTTAGATCACCGTGATAAAGTCCTCTCGGCAGGATTTGACATCATCGACAAGAGAACTATACAGGGACATCGCGTATCGCATGCTTGGGCGACGGAGCAACATTTTTATTTTCATTTGAAACTGGATCGTCCGTACGACAAAGCGCAGTTGATCGAGAAAAATGGCGTCCATAAACTGTTATTGACCTTTCCTGAAACCACGCAAGAACTCAATATTACCGTTGGTATGTCAAGCGTCGACACCAAAGGCGCACAAAAAAATCTAGAAGCTGAAATCCCAGTCAACAGTACTATTTCAAGCATTCGCGCCAAGGTGACCAAGGCTTGGAACGACGAATTGGACAAAATTCACTTCAAAAGTGCTGACAAAGAAGTGATGACGATTTTCTACACGGCGCTTTACCACTCCTTCCTCGCTCCTAACCTCTTCTCAGATGTCGATGGGCGCTACCGAGGATTGGACAAGGAAATTCACCAATTAACAGATGAAAATCAAAAACAATACACCGTTTTCTCTCTGTGGGACACCTACCGAGCTGCACATCCCCTTTTCACATTGACGCAAGTCGAGCGGACCAATCAATTCATCAACACCTTTTTACGTCAATACGAGCAAGGCGGTGATTTACCCGTGTGGGAATTGGCAGGAAATGAAACCGAATGCATGATTGGTTACCACAGCGTTTCCGTCATTGCCGATGCCTACATGAAAGGAATCCGGGATTATCCAATTGACCGTATTATCAACGCCATGATCGCCACAACGACGTTCGATGAATTCGGCAAGATTCAATTCCACAAAGAAGGTTATATTGATGCCGGAGACGAACCAGAATCTGTTTCCAAATCACTCGAATATGCCTACGATGATTTTTGCATCTCTACGATGATTGCTGAATCCAACAAACTAACCGGTAAATCACTGGAGAACCCTTTTGAGCACAGTTCCTACAACTTTATCAATCATTTTGACCCGACCACAGGCTTCATGCGGGCACGTCGAAGTGGACAGTGGTTTTCACCGTTTGATCCCGCTGAAGTGAACTTCAACTACACTGAAGCAAACAGTTGGCAATATTCACTCTATGCGCCACATGCTGTAGGTGTGCTACGCGACTTGCTAGGTGGAAAGGATTCGCTTGAAACATGGCTAGATCGCTTGTTTACGACAGAAATGGTACTTACTGGTCGCCACCAAGTCGATATTACGGGATTAGTGGGGCAATATGCACACGGCAACGAACCTTCGCACCACATGGCGTACTTGTATAATTACACGAACCGTCCACACAAAACTCAAAAGTACACGAGTATCATGTTGAATACGATGTATCAAAATGCACCTGATGGACTTTCTGGAAACGAGGATTGTGGACAAATGTCGGCTTGGTACGTAATGAGCTCTTTGGGACTATATCAGATCGCTCCAGGGAATCCCTATTACGAATTAACACGACCAATAGTAGATGAAGCGATTATTCAGTTAGAAAATAATAACATTCTAAAAATAAGAACAATAGGGAATGAATTAGAAAACGTATTTATCAAGGATGTTTATTTCAACGGTCGACCTTTGGAAGGTAGTTTTATTGCGCATGACACACTCATGAAAGGCGGTGAATTGGTTTTTGAACTGATCGCTTGGCCGACAGAGGAACGCATGTATCTTCCTCATGCACCGACTATTGAAAAAATTCCAGCCACCTTTATCGCATTGCCTTATTTTGAGCAGACCCAACAGGTTTTTATCGATACGCTTTCATTGAGTTTGGCAACTTTTTATCCCGAAGATGCCGTCATTCACTATACGATTGACGGAACAGAACCCACGACGAGATCTCCTATTTTTTCAAAACCAATTGACATCACTGAAACAACCACGATCAAGGCTTTTTCACGAAACGAACATGCAACAAGCGCCATTATTTTCAATCAGTTTATCAAGAAGGACAACGGTGTTTCATTAAAGCTGGATTCCGAATACGCGAATCAATACTCCGCTGGAGGTCCATTTTCCCTCATTGATGGAATTCGTGGGAAAAACGAACTTAGAACAGGAGACTGGCAAGGATTCTGGGACCAAGACGTTGTGGCTGAAGTCACATTTGACGGCGGAAGAGCTTTGAGTACAGTAGGATTAAGCTGCCTCAGCGATATGAAATCTTGGGTGTTCTTTCCTAAGGAAATTCGTTTTGAAATTTCCACGGACGGAGTGAATTTCACAGCGTTAGAAACGGTCAAGATTCAAACAGAACAAGAATCCAATATGTATTCGCATCACAAGGAATTTTCAGTAAAAACGAACACTACCGAGCCGATTCAGAAAATTCGCGTGACCGCAGTGAATTTTGGAAAATGTCCCGAATGGCACTTGGGTATTGGAAATCCTACTTGGCTTTTTGTGGATGAGATTGTCTTTAAGTAAGGAGATTGCGAAAATTACACTTCGCATTCCTTCACTTCTCCAACCGTTGTTCATGTACGTCAAATTCGGCTTCTTCTTTCACGTATAGATCGAACCATTCTAGAATTCTATTGGCCACAAACTCCCTATTTTTCATCAAACCATGATTATCGTCGGCAAAACTGATGAGCTGATATGGCATGTTGTAATGCGCTAGACTGTCGGCAAAATTTACCGCTTGTTCGTACACGACGTGATCGTCAATTTTGCTATGTAGAATGAGCATTGGAACATCTTGAGGCAGTTCATCTACCCAGTGAATGGCTGATCGCCGTTCTAAAGCCGACTCGCGCGACGTTTTATAATTGGGAATCAGTTCCACAGCTACCTCCTCAATTTCTGGGTGATGCTCTATCGTTTTTTCAAGGTCTGTCACTCCACCAATGGTCGCCACTGCTTTAATATTGAGAGTTTTGTCTTGCTTTAGAGTTAGATAATTCATCATACCACCTCGACTTACACCAATCAATCCGACCTTAGATGGATCGGCTTTCTCAATTTGTGGTAGACTTTTGATCAATTGAACGACGTCATTTACATCTGCTCCTCCAAATTCTTCCATGCCTTCACTTCCACTGTTCCCACGGTAGTTTGTCGCTACAACCACATATCCTTCCGCTGCTATTGGCGCCATAACACTCACCGCCGTTGCAACAAGCAACTTTCCAAGTTCACGGTTTCCTCCTCGATTAAAAACAACGCATGGATAGTTCCCTGCCTTTTTTGGTACAACAGCAAAACCAGTCACAAGATGCCCGTCACTGATATACCCCATTGAATAGATTTCTACATCATCCAAATATGTAAACCTCTCCTCATGGTGCTTAATCTTTTTGTAAATCGGTGTTTTGGTATAGTCGACAGGAACCAATCCAAGTGTATTGCTATCCGAAATATTGTATTCCACTCTTAACTCCTCTGGAGCTCGCTGTTCTTGGCCACATGCGTAGAACACGGTAATTGTACTGAAAACTAAAAGTAAATTTTTCATAAAAGGTCGTTTTGTTATTTTAATACTATCACAATTGCCGATGCAATCTTTAAGACAATGCTTCATTTAAAAAAAGTAACAATTTACAGATAATGAATTACATACGCAATTTTCAATTACTGAATTTCAAGCACCAAGGTTGTCATCGAGTATTCATTAAACTCACCCAGCTCCGCTTCAATTTTATCCTCCCACTCCTTTTGCTTATCCTTGTTGATGCTGTGATTGGTTTCTTTGTCATACGCCACATTTAAATCCTTCCGTTCCTTTTCACACTCTCCAAAAGCATCGCGTGCAAAATTTTGGATTTCCTTGATACTCTTGTACTTTTTGGTAAGCAGTTTCTTCTTCATTTTCCGCACAACAAGCTCCGAAATATCAAAATGCAATTGTTCGTGCTTTAACAATTCCACCGATTTCTTGTCCTTTGACCAAGAAGATTTCTTTTCAAATGAATTGGTAATGGTATATTCAATTTGCTTTTCGTCCAACTGCAAAGACCTCACTTCAATGGTGGTGTACGTCACCGCTTCATAGGGACTTGACTTATCCGCTCTCCCCTTGAAATCAGCCCACGTCAGTTGTTGGGTCGGGCTCCATTCGATACGATCGGAATCTTTCTGAACGGCAGTGGTCAGGATGAGGAAGAGGATGAATATGGGAGTGAGTTTTTTCATTTCAGTGGATCTTTATGCATTTTAAAGATAGCGAAATTATGTGACAAAATGATTTCACTCAACATTGTTGAGAATTTTGGAGAGTTACTCATCTATCTGTCGTTCAAACTCCTTTTCAATAATAGTAATAAAACCATCTGAATACTCCACGAGCGAAGTGTTTTTCGCATCATTCCTTATCCGTTTGATTAGTTCCTTCTTATCTCGGTATGGATCTTCGCCCATTACGAACTCATATGTAATGAAGCCAATTATTGACTCTGGGTCTGCTTTCAGCTTCCCCGTCGACAACCATTCAAGTAATTCATTCGGATTGTTGTAAATACTTGCTATGCAATAAATCCCCATTATTTCTGACAAAGCTCCATCGGACCTATTTATAATGAGGGCAAATACCTCTACAAAAGATCTTCGAGTTTCTAGACTCCCCGCTGTTACTGAATCCAGAATAGCAAAGGTGACCGCATTATCCATGGGGTGAATAGAATCCTCTAACATTAACCTAGCAACATCACTTAAATCTAAATCTGTCATGTAATAAGTTGAATGCGGATTTCTCAACGAATCAATTTGATTTGATTGCGCATAGGTATAGAGTCCACTGCAAAGGAAGACGGTAAGTAATGCTATTTTGATGTTTTTTGTCATTAGGGCTAAACACATTAAAACGAAATAGTCGAAACAATTAAACAAAAAACAATTCTCATAATAAAATATTGTTGCAGTAATTGGAATAACTAAGAACTCGTTGTACCTAAAGCCAATTTTCGCTTGGGTAATTTTCTTTTAGCCAATTTAAACTATCAGAATAAAACCTTCCATAGAATTCTTCACCCAATTTAATCACCACTGTATCAACATGAAAGGTTAGCTTAGCGGCTATACGTTCATGGATTTCTTTAGCAGAGAGACCTTGGTCATTAATTATAATAAACATATTTTCACGTGCCAATTTAGCCCTAAAGGAGCTTCGGATATATTCAACGAACTGATTATAATGATTTTCATCTTTAAATGAATCAAAGACTATGGCATATGGTTTACTCATCTTCCTTGGGATTTAGTTTTAAGTGACCTTCAATTTTAGAATTAAGTCTATCAATTGAAGGTCTAGATTTCTTCTTCGTCGTATAGGTCATAATCAATCCAATTAATGCTCCAAATGACACAGCACCATAAATAACTAGTATTACAACTTGACCGATATTTAGTTCTTGCCTGATTACACCATTAACCGTTGATTCAGTATAAAAAGCACCAGTTTCACATATAACAATTCCTGACACCACAGTGGTAACTAAAGTTGAAACAAGAAATGCTTGCCATGATGTGAACTTATTATTTATTTGGTTATCTTTTATAGTTAAAAATTCATCAGAGTTTAGAGGATAAGTTTGTTCATCCTCTAGTGGTGAACTTTTTCTTGTACCTCCTAATTTCTGTTCCTCAACCATATAAACAAAGATAATGATTTTAGCATACACTTAACTAAACTTGATTAATGTATACTATTAAATTTTTATACCCTAAAGACCTGGGCAACCTTCGTACAGTTTTTTTGTCTGCTATTTTTTAAATATAGAAATATTACACAGAATATAGTCAAAACAACCTTAACTCACACCTCCTTCGAAGAACTCTCCAACAGACGATTTAATTCCGCCAACTCTTCAGCCGTAAAGTACCGCCACTCCCCTGTTGGGACGTCCAACGAGATATTCATGATACGCGTACGCCGCAATGCGGTGACGTCGTAATCGAAGAATTCGCACATTCGGCGGATTTGGCGGTTCAAGCCTTGGGTGAGAATGATTTTGAATTGAAAGGTACCAACTTTTTCTACGTGGCATTTTTTTGTCACCGTGTCGAGAATAGGCACACCGCTTGACATTTTTTGGATAAAATCACTGGTAACAGGTTTGTTCACAGATACGATGTACTCTTTTTCGTGATTATTGCGATCCCGCAAGATCTTGTTCACGATATCGCCGTCGTCTGTCAGGAAGATCAATCCCTCACTGGGTTTGTCCAATCGGCCGATGGGGAAAATGCGTTCGGGGTAATTGATAAAATCGATGATGTTGTCTGGTTCTACGCGGGTATCTGTCGTGCAGACAATTCCCACAGGCTTGTTGAATGCAATGTAAATCCGTGGTTTTTCTTTCTCCGTTACCGATTTCCCATCCACGCAGACTTCATCGTTCGGCGCGACTTTCGTTCCCATTTCTGGAACCACACCGTTGATGGTCACCCTGCCCTGCTCGATCAATTTATCGGCAGCACGGCGCGAGCAGTATCCTACTTCACTCAGGTATTTATTGATGCGGGTTAAAAAATCTGATTCACTCATGCACGTCGACTAATTGATCGCAAAATTAGGAAATCATTCGACATTTCGACCCTTCGATATACTCAGGGATCTCAAGCTCAGTGCTCGCATGATTTAAACCATGTTTTGTTCAACCGTAGATTCGTGCGTCATACCTTCCGACTTGGCGATAATGGCGGCCACGGTGACATCACTCGTGACATTCACTACTGTTCGACACATGTCCAAAATTCGATCTACAGGCAAGACAATCGCAATCCACAATGGATTCAATCCCACTGAGTCGAGGACAATCATCAACATAATCAATCCTGCGCTTGGAACCGCTGCCGCTCCAATTGAAGCTAAAGTCGCAGTGGCTACAATTCCCAATTGTTGCATCAGTGATAAATCAACGTCGTGGTATTGCGCCAAGAAAATAACAGCTACTGCTTGGTAGAGCGAAGTTCCATCCATGTTGACGGTCGCACCAATCGGTAGCACGAAATCAGTTGCTTTTTCTGGGATTTTCAAGTTTTCGTTGGCACATTCAATCGTGACAGGCAAGGTTGCTGCACTTGAACTCGTAGAAAAGGCTAGGAATTGTGCAGGACTTAATCCACGGAAAAATGTACTGTACTCCATTTTGACGCCAAAAATGCGCAATAACAAAGGATAAAATCCAAAGAGCAAGAGTGCTAATCCACCAAAAACGACGAGCGCATACATCCCCATTTGCATAAAAATGGTGATCAATCCATCGAGTGAATCCGCCGATTTAGCCAAAACTCCTGCCATCAAGCAGAATACGAAAAATGGCGCTGCACGCATCACAATGTGCACCATTTTGATGAATACTTCATTCATGCCGTCAAAAAAGGAGCGCACTCCTTCTGTTTTATCGCGGGGAAGTAAAATCATAGAGATTCCGAAAAACAAGGCAAAGAAAATCACTTGAAGCATGAGTTTTCCATCCCCTAGTGCAATGATCAGATTATCTGGCACCATATCCACCAAAGGCTGAAGCGGTGTTTTTGTTTTATTGGCTTTCGCTAATTCATTTTTTTGAGCTGCTACCTGGTACTCTTCAGTTTGCGCATCTTTGTTCAACTTTTCACGCACCAATTGCAATTGTTCCGGCGTCGCTGTTGCTAATTCATGTCGACCATCCTTAATTTGAATTCCATTATCCGTTGCCCACATTTCGTACTGCAAACGGTGGTTTAAGCGCGTTTCCTCGTTGTTTTGCTTACCAGGTTGAAATACATTGACAATCAGCAGGCCAAGAGAAACAGAAATCACTGTTGTAATTAAGTACATCCCGAGTGTTTTTGCCCCCATTCGACCTAACTGAGCCGGATCCCCTAATCCTGCGACACCTGTAATAATTGAAAACAGTACCAACGGAACTGCTATAAACTTCAGACAGTTGATGAAAATTGTTCCAAACGGATCGATCCAATTCCCAGTAAATTCATTAAAACCATACGCTCCCGAAATGATTGCCCAGATAATACCGAGCACCATTGCGATAAGGATTTTCCAGTGCAATGCTAAATTTTTCATGAGGTGAATATAGTATAAAGATTTTAAGACGGAAAGATTAACTACGTTTCTACTCCGCGGTCAAGACTTTAAGACTTAATTATTCGGCATCTCACATCTCGACATCTCGACAAGCTCGATGACCGATGTTCAATTAGTGATATTAAGTAGGATTAGGTCTTTTAGTCTTGGCTCTGGTAGTCTTAAAATCTACTTATCAACAATAGCCTATTAAAAATAATCCATTACCTCCATGTGAATTAATTTAATTATATTTGTATTATTGCAACTCAGAATGCAATTTTTATTGCTCAAACGCACTTATTTTCCAAGAAAAAATTTACTTGAACCCCATATTAATACCGATTTAT
This sequence comes from uncultured Flavobacteriales bacterium, assembly GCA_937876195.1. Taxonomy (GTDB): domain Bacteria; phylum Bacteroidota; class Bacteroidia; order Flavobacteriales_D; family Crocinitomicaceae; genus UBA4466. The sequence continues at coordinate 95,483 of CALEIK010000015.1, read as the reverse complement.
ACATTTATCTATGGATAAAAATGATCTAGAAAGCAAAAAGCTTCCTGAGCTAAGAGATTTAGCAAAAATGTTAGGATTAGACGAGATCGACTCCTTAAAAAAACCAGAACTCATTGAAAAAATCGCGGCAAAATCGCCTTCAAATGATGACGATGATAGACCGAAGCGGAAAAGAACGCGTAAAAAAGTTATGACAGATGATGCTTCTGAGAAAAAAGAAGATACTCCTCAACCACGACTTTTTGATGATAGCCCAAGCGAACCCGTAAAGGAAATTCCTACTGAAGCAAGAGTTGAAGAAAAGATGGAAGAAAAAGTTGCTGACGTAAAACCAGTTCAGGCAAAGGCTGCGAAACCATCAACACCCAAGCCAGAAAAAGCTGCTGCAGGTAAGAAATTACAGGAACTAGCAAAAGCCGCTGCCGAAGGAATTTCAAAAGCAGATGATGGAAATGAAAACACTCCTTCTTCTTCAGAGCAAGGTTCTCAAGAGCAAGAGCGAAAAGTTCCTCAGCACAACCACCAAAAGAACAATCCGAATCAAAATAGACCGAAACAGAACAACCAAAATCGCAATCAACAACAAAACGAAGGCAAACTTTCCAAAGAAGAAGAGGAAATGTACAACTTGGTTGGAATTGTTTCTGCGGAAGGAGTTCTAGAAGTCATGCAGGACGGTTACGGTTTCTTGCGTTCATCAGATTACAACTATCTTTCTTCACCGGATGATGTCTACGTTTCTCAAAGTCAAGTCAAATTATTTGGTTTGAAAACTGGAGATACTGTCGTTGGAACGATTCGTCCACCACGTGAAGGTGAAAAATATTTCCCACTCGTAAAAGTGGAATCAATCAATGGTAGAGATCCTTCGTACATTCGTGACAGGGTTCCTTTTCAGTACCTCACCCCTCTTTTTCCAAGTGAAAAGTTCAAATTGACAGGTCACGCACAAGAATCACTTTCTACGCGTGTTATGGATTTATTTGCGCCGATCGGTAAAGGACAACGTGGTATGATTGTCGCTCAACCAAAGACTGGTAAAACAGTGTTATTGAAAGACGTCGCAAATGCGATTGCTGCCAACCACCCTGAAACGTATTTGATCGTATTATTGATCGATGAACGTCCTGAAGAGGTAACAGACATGGCACGTTCAGTAAATGCAGAGGTAATTGCTTCTACGTTTGATGAGCCTGCAGACCGTCACGTAAAAGTGGCCAACATGGTATTGGAAAAAGCAAAACGTATGGTGGAATGTGGACATGACGTGTGTATCCTTTTGGATTCGATTACACGTTTGGCACGTGCGTACAATACGGTTTCTCCAGCTTCTGGAAAAGTACTTTCTGGTGGTGTCGATGCAAATGCATTGCACAAACCAAAACGTTTCTTCGGTTCAGCGCGTAAGATTGAAAATGGTGGATCACTTTCCATTATTGCAACAGCATTGACAGAAACTGGTTCAAAAATGGACGAGGTAATCTTTGAGGAATTTAAAGGTACAGGTAACATGGAGTTACAACTCGATCGTAAGATTTCGAACCGTCGTATTTACCCAGCAATTGATATTACTTCGTCTGGAACACGTCGAGAGGACTTATTATTGGACAAAGACGTATTGCAACGTATCTGGTTGATGCGTAAATTTATCGCCGATATGAATCCTGTTGAAGCAATGGAATTCATGAAAACTCGAATGGAGAGCACACTTTCCAACGAAGAGTTTTTGGCAACGATGAATAGCTAATCACATTTATAAACAACATAAAAGGGAGTGATCATTCATTCCCTTTTTAGTAGATAATTGACAGGAATGAAAGTTACATTAAAAACAGGACTTGTTTTCGCAGGGATTTGGATCGCAATGAAATTGCTCTTTTTCACGACTGGAATCGCTGGGGAGAATATTATCCCAAGTGTCATGTTGAACATTCTTTGCTTATTGCTCGCTATTTCGGTGGGTCTGTACCGACAAAAGAAAATTGACACAGAACCTGGAAACGCACTTCGTGACATAAAAAACGGAATGACGGCAGGTGTCCCCTACGCATTTATTGTCAGTATTTTCCTTTATTTCTATTACAACAACATTCATCCTGAATTCAACCAACATCAGATTGCAGAAGCTGAAATGGGCATTCAAAAAATGCTGGATGATCCACAGGGATTAAAGGACGCGAAAGCTTCAAATGCTGAGTTCGAGGTTATGACAAAAGAAGAAATTTACGAGCAGCTGATTCAAGGTCCACGTAGTTTCTACAAGCCATCATCCACAATGACGGTTTCTATGCTCGCCATGCTGCTGTTGGGTACGATGAACAGTATATTTGTCACCGTCGTCTATCGAAAAATCGTATTTAAACATACGTAGCAATTCCATCTTGAATGACTACTCGAATTGATACTCCTATTTGGAAACGAATCCTGACCGACATTCGCTTTTGGATCCTTCTCTTCTTTCTCATTCGCTTAATTGGAATTACGAATGCACCGTTGGAAATCGGTCATAACTGGCGACAAGCATTGACCAACATGATCTCCCGAAATTTCCACGAGGCAAGTACTTATTTGATGTACCCTCAAATCGATATGGCAGGCAACCAAATGGGCATCATCGGATCAGAATTCCCTTTGTACAATTACCTCATAGGTTTCTTAGCACATGTTTTTGACTATGCACATTGGTACGGTCGAATTATCAATCTTGTTGTTTCATCCTTTGGTATTTACTTCTTTTTCCTGCTCATTTCAAAGGTAAGCACGAAAAAAATTGCGGTTAGCGCGACCATTGTACTATTGGCATCTATCTGGTTCGGGTTTTCTCGAAAAATTATGCCTGATACGTTCAGTGTTTCCTTGGTTATTATTGGTTTGTATTATGGCTACATGTATGTGACAACCGGTGCGCGATTCAAGTTACTACTCTTTTTTCTGTTCATCACCCTGGGAATGCTCTGTAAAATTCCAGCATTGAGTCTTGTTGCGGTGATTGGAACCCTCCTTTTTGTTAAAGAAATCGACCTTAAAAGAAAGCTAGCCGTATTTGTAACAGCGGGAGTTAGCGTGGGAATTGTAGCGCTTTGGTATTTTTACTGGGTACCCTATTTAATTAGCACCTACGGTTATCAGTTGTATTTCCCAAAAGGACTTATTGAAGGATTTATGGAAATCACACCGCTGCTGCCTGAGTTTTTCGAGAAATTCTATTTCAGTGCCTTTCATTCTTACATCGCGCTTGGATTTATGGTAGTTGGCATTGTTTTTAGCTGGAAGGGTGATTTACACCGTTACGTCAAGCTTTCATTCGTATTCATTGCGTTGGTGTTTGGCTTGTTCATTCTAAAAACGGGCGCTGTATTCCCGCTGCACAGTTACTACATTATCCCATTCGTTCCTGTCATGGCTGTTTTAGCTGGTGTTGGATTGGCGAGAATTCCGAATAAACACCTATTCATTCCACTGCTTTTCATTGCCATCGAAGGGATTGGTAACCAACAGCACGATTTTTTCATCAAGGACAGCGAGAAACATAAATTGAGCCTCGAATCAATCGCTAACGCACACATTCCCTATGACGCGCTGGTGGTAGTGAACGGTGGAGCATCGCCACAAGAAATCTATTTCGCGCACCGTAGAGGTTGGACGGTGGAAAATGAGGAAATCAATCAACACGATTTAGAAGATCTCCATCAATCAGGCGCATCTTTTCTCATCATTAACCGACACCGATTGGAAACATCCATTGAATATTTGGAAACAGTGTATTCAGACAAAAACTACATCATTTATACTTTTGACTAAAGATTTATAGGCATAAAAAAAGGCGAATGAAACCCATTCGCCTTTTTGTTTATATTCTATTACAAATTGATTACCTGTCCTCTACGTCCAGCATATGTCCTTTCTTCATCATCTTCAACACGAGATAAATTACGAAAGATGCGATTGCAGCATAGAGCCAGAAATTACAAGCTACGTTGAATGTTCTTGTTTCAATGATTTGTCCCATATAATCGAACAACCAGAAAAGCACAAACACAGCGACCAATCCGTTTTTTTCCATTTTTAATACTTTTTTCAAGCTAAATGGATAACGCGATTTTTCAAAATTTTTGAAGGATGGAATAATTGCTGGAGTACGATCTGCCCAATCTAAATAACCTCGGTCAAATTTATCGCGCAAAAAGGCTTCCTCAGCATACATGATGCGCTCATAGTAAAACATGTAGAACAAGATAAAAGCGACAATAAACCATGCATTCGCTGTGATCATTGCGACTCCCAACCACATGAAGAAATTACCTAAGTACAATGGATGACGTACTGTCGAATAGATTCCCGTCGAATTGACTTCACCTGCAACTTGACCTTCTTTTGTATTTCTACCAGAAGTATTGTGCGGAGTGTAACCAACAGTTAAAATTCGAATGACCAAGCCAAACAAACTCACTGCTAAACTGATGTACAAATAAATGTCCATGCAAAAAGCAGAGGAACATTGCGTACCGAAATATTTGCCATAAGCGAATACTGCGAGACCTACCACTAAAATAATCAACGGTAAATAGCTTCGGTTCTTAAATAAAAAATCACCTTGGGTTCTTAATTCTTCTTGTAATGCCATTTGTTTGCTTTAGTTCAACTGTGTAAAAATATCAATAAATGTCGTATTTCAGTAATCGGAAATATGCTAACCTTTCTTTTTTCGCTTGTGATACGTTTTGTCTCCCCTGGTCTGAGGTTTTTTGTATTTCTTCGCTAAGTTCTTTTTGTACGACCCACCCTCATTGACTTTCTTGTTCTTATCTTTCTTCTCGTGGAAACCACTTCCAGCATTCTCGCGTTTCGGTGCTCTCGTATTGAGTTCGGGCTCCACAGGTTTTTCTTCAGGCGTTAATTCCTTTGAAATCGCTACCTCCTTTGGGAAATCCAACTCCTTGATTTTCATTCCCATCAATGCTTCAATTCCTTCTCTGAAAGGAACTTCCACCTCTGTTGAAAATAAAAATGATGCCCCTTTTTGTTCTGCCCTACCCGTTCTACCTATTCGGTGCATGTAATTTTCAGGGAATCGTGGCGTGTCGACATTAATAACGTGCGTGATTTTTTCTAAATCAAGTCCACGCGCCATGACATCCGTTGAAACTAAAATCCGATTCTTCCCGCTGTCAAATTCCTCAATAGAACGAAAACGGTAGTTCTGTGACTTGTTGGAGTGAATGACCGCTACTTCTTTTCCAAAATCTTCCGAAAGTCGTTCAAAAACACGGTCAGCGCTTCGTTTGTTTTCTGTAAAAATCAATACTTTTTGAAAAACTTCCTTGTCAGCCAATAAGTGCTTCAACAAATTCACTTTCGTATAGAAATTTTCAACGGTGTAACAATGTTGATCAATATTATCCAATGGAGTTCCGCTCAGTGCTACCGAAATACGTTGTGGTGCTGTGAAGAAATCGTCGATAAGCGCATCTACGTGATCAGTCATCGTCGCTGAGAACATGATGTTTTGTCGCTTCTCAGGCAAAAGTTCCAAAATATTGGTGAGCTGACGTCTAAATCCAAGGTCCAGCATGACATCTACTTCATCAATCACTAATTTTTTGATCAATTTCAGTTGAAACGCTTTGTTCAAAGCCAAATCGTATAATCTACCGGGTGTTGCCACCAAAATATCTACGCCATTTGCCAAGGCGATTGCTTGTGTATTGATGTTTGCTCCACCGTAAACTCCCACCACGCGGACACTCATGTACTCGGTAAGTTCCTGACAGGTCGTAACGACTTGTTGCACCAATTCCCGTGTAGGAACAAGGATCAGCGTACGTGGATGCGGTTCTTTGGAAAATTGAAATTCTTCTAGGATCGGAACTAAATAAGCGAGTGTCTTTCCTGTTCCTGTTTGTGCAATCCCCACAATGTCTTTTCCAGAGAGAATAACAGAAAACGCTTGAGCTTGAATCGGTGTTGGTGTACTAAAACCAATATCGTCAATGGCATTTTTTAAGGCTTTCTTTAAGTTGAATTGCTCAAAAGAGTTCATGAGGGGTTCATTTTATGAAGCGCAAAGATAAAATATATAATGGATGCTTCATCAGGCTTCTTGTTTTCTTGTGTTGGAGCCTTAATAGATCAACTGTTCTGGAACACATGTTTTAGCAACCGCAGTGACTGTTCCAGAAAAATGTTCATTTCCAGTTTGATCCTCAACGCGATAACTCAAAACCTTGGTAGATTCGATATCGTAGGCGATCGATTTTGAGAACGCATTCTCATTGTCGCAAGAAGGTGCCGATGAAAAATCATTTGTCGCACTGAATGTTCCAACGAGCGTTCCGTCTAAGTAATAATGCAATGATGTCACTCCACTACTCGTCATGATTGTCTTTGTATTGTTGTCAAACCAAAACACCAGATTGGCTTCATACACGCATGTGCCATCATCAGTTTTTGCTTTTTGAATATAGTTTTCGGCATCAGAATCTGTACACCCCTCATTTTTACAAGAGAACATGAACAAACTGAGCGATAACGCTAACAAACCAATTCTATACATCATAACTTCTAATAATTCATCAAGAAACAAAAAAACCATCAATCTGCCTAAGGCAAACCGATGGTTTTCGAACTATCTATTCTTTTTCCGATTAAATCTTCTTCACTTTTACAGCGTTCATTCCTTTAGGCCCGCGCTCCAGTTCGTACGTTACATTATCGTTTTCTTTCACTTCGTCAATAAGTCCATTTACGTGGAAAAAGAAATTATCTTGCGTTCTTCCATCTTTAATAAACCCATAACCTTTTGAGTCGTTGTAAAAAGTAACTTTCCCTTGGTTTCCTTCATCTTCTCCGCCTTCTTCACGTTTGGGAACACCCAACTCAATATTGTTGGCGTTGATTTTCTTTTTCTTGGTTGGATCTGGCGGCGTGTCAGAAATGTTTCCATGCTCATCCACATAAGCCATCATATTGTCCAATCCTCCACCATCGGAAGTTGCTTTACGCTCTTCTTTTTTCAGCAACTTATCTTGTCGCTTTTTTAATCTCTTTTTTTCTTTTTCTTTTTTGTTAAATGTTTCTTGCGATTTTGCCATTCAGTTTATTCTTTGTTAATACTTCCTATCATACATGCTCAAATTTAAGTCATTGGTACTAAATAAATGATTGGAAAATGATACTCTTGAATCTTTTACCGAATAAATCATCCAGAAATGCAATAACACGTTGAAGTTCTTGAAATTTGAGCTTTTCACTAAAACGTTGTACAAAGATACTGCTTAGTTTTAAATATCTTACCTGCTTTTCTCAAAATATCTGAAATTAGGGATCAATTTCACTCTAACAACTGCTTTACCCTACCTACCTGTCCATCTTCCAAACGCACTTTAATGCCATGTGGGTGGTGGCTAGAACTCGTTAGAATGTCCTTCACGTTTCCTTCAGTCAGTTTGCCTGTTCGCTGATCTTGTTTGAGCACAATTGCGACGTATGCACCAATTTCTATGTTCTTTCGATACGTTCCATCCATAATTAATGCATTTTCCAATATTGATTGAGTAAATCAACCATTCGACGTGCTGTATTATTGAAATAACGCTTTGTACGATAACCACTTACCCACGTAATACCAGTGATGGCATTGGTTAAGAAAATCTCATCCGCCACCAATAAATTTTGAGGTAGAATATTGCATTCGTAAACTTTTATCCCGTTGGAAATTGCAAGATTGATCACCTGCATGCGCATTGTGCCGGCCAAGCAACCTTCTTCCAGTCCCGGCGTGTACAACACACCATTGCTGACAACAAATAAGTTGGAAGCAGTACACTCAAGAATTCCTCCAGAATAGTTGGTGATGAGATAATCATCCAATCCTTTTTCTTTCGCGGCAATTGCCGCAAGAATATAAATCAAGCCATTTTTCGTTTTAAAATTGGACAAACTGGTCTTATCTTTCTTCAGCTCCATGAATATGTCGACTTCAACACCGCGTTGATTTAATTCAAATTTATTGATGTCGGTCGGATATACTTCAAGGTAGAACTCAACTTCATTGGAGTCAGGGTAAAAGGTTCCTCCACTCGATCGATCCAAGGAAATACGACATCTTCCTCCTTCGGTAATTCCAGATTTCGAACACAATTCGATGATTCGCTCCTCAAAAAATTCAAGGGTAAAAAAGCTCGGTGGACGCATTTTTAATTTTACCGCACCCTCCAGCATACGTGTGATGTGATTCACCAAGTTGATTGGTTGACCATTCAATATCCGAATACTTTCAAAAACGCCGTCACCATACAAATAGCCCCGATTTCCTGTTTTGATGGTATAGGTACCGTTTTCTAAAATATCTCCATTGTTGTTCACATATAGCATAAGTAAGCGTAGGATTTAAAAAATGGTTTCTATAAATTGTTTTCCTTTATCAATGTTAATTATCAACACGTAAATAATGCCAAAAATGGCACCTCCAATGTGAGCATCATGAGCGATTCCAGTCCCTCCTCGCTTGTCAGCATAAAACTCATACAACAAATAGAGCGGACCGAAAATATAGGCTGGAATTGGAAAAGGTATAAAAATTATTTGAATCTGCATGCTCGGATTCCAAAGAATTGCTGCAAAAATAATTGCAGAAACAGCTCCAGAGGCTCCTAATGATCTATAACTGGGATTGTCTTGATTCCGCGCATACGGTATCCCTGTTGCAAACAGCGCCCCTAAAACATACAAAGAGGCAAAGTGCAACTGTCCCATAAAATCACCATACGTAGCAATCAATCCTCCATCAATTCCTAAATGCGGGTACGCTGGTTGCGTCAAAAAACTATTCCCTAAAAAATAAAGAGAAATCATATTGAAAAGTAAATGTCCCCAATCCGCGTGAATCAAGATATGTGTGAAAATTCGTCCGTAATTTCTATTGTGCTTACAATCGTATGGAATGTATAACATTTTGTCCATCATTGCACGATTGTTAAAAGCCATCAATGAAATTCCAACGGTGATGACAAGAATGATGGTAAGGACATTTATCATTATGAAATAGTCTAAAATATTGTATCTTCGTTTGCTAAAGACACGAATGTAAGGATTTCGAGAAACTTAACCTATGAAGCCACTATTAATTAGTTTTATTCTCCTTGTTATTTTTTCATCTTGCGGGGACAGCCCCGAAAATGTAGAACTGCCGCCGTTTGAAAATCAAGACATTGCGGTTACTGAAAAAATGAAACTCGCCATTTCCAACGCATATTTTGAACAGTTAAATTTACCGGATTCACTTGTCAGCTATTTGCAATCCTACTATTCCGCTCGAAAATATGAACCGCGTTGGATCAATGATTCGATCTTAACGACGGAAGGTGTGCGCTTAAAAAAAGTACTTTCCAAAAGTCATGAAATAAGCATTCCTAAAAATCGTCTTTTCCACGTAAATACGAAGAATTACATTCAAGACGAAATCTACATTACTCTGGGACTAAGTCGCGTGGTTGCCGATTTAAAACATGGAATTATCGATTACGAAAATAAGGTGGCTCGACCGAAGACCCTCTGCCCTGTTGAGGCTATTGATCAAAATATTCAATTTGACAGTTCGATTGAGTTGCGGACACAATTTTTGAAATTTGGACCAAATGACTCAACGTATCAGGCGCTTGGGAAAGGATTAATTGCCTTTGTGGATACGCATGAACTTGATACAACAACCTTCAACATCAAATCCATTAAGTACGATTCGCTTGGTGCAATTGAAAAAACGACAAAAGCATTGCTCTCAAAAGGATACTTGAAAAAGAGCACCAAGGACAGTACCGAATTAGCCGAGAGTTTGGCGCAATTTCAGCAGGACAATATGCTAAAGCCGGACGCTGTGATCGGAAAGTACACTTCCATGGCGCTCAATGAAAGTACCTATCACAAGATGGAGCGTGTTTTAGTCTCGATGGATAAAATTCGTTCTCAAACACCTCGCCCAAGTAAGTACATTCGAATCAATATCCCTGAATACAAATTGCGATTGTACATCAACGACAGTTTAAAAAGTGAGCACAATCTTGTTGTGGGATCTATGGAAAATCAAACGCCCGAGTTGAATTCGAAATTGCGTAAAATTGTCGTTTATCCTTATTGGAACGTTCCCTACTCTATAGCCAGTAAGGAGATTTTACCTGCTGTGCAGCGCAATGTAGGATACTTGGAGAAACACGATTATGAAATTTTCAGAAAAGATGAACTAATCGACCCGCATACAGTGAATTGGCGTAGTATTCGCCAAAATAGCTTTCCGTACAAAGTGCGCCAATTGCCTGGACCAAAAAACAGTTTGGGCATCATAAAGTTTGATTTCTTCAATGAACACAGCGTTTATTTTCATGACACTCCTGCTAAATCGCTTTTTGGAGTCGATGTTCGTGCATACTCTCACGGTTGCATGCGTACGCAGAACCCAGTGGATTTGGCAAAAATTATTTTGGAACGAGACGAATACAACAATAAATTCAACGAAATAGTTCCCGATTCTCTGGACACCCTGCTTGGGCGAGGCGAAAATTATGAAATTCGATTACTCGATCCGATACCTATTTTCGTAGAATACCAAACAGTGACGCGATCAGACACCACCATGACAATGTTTATTGATATCTATGGCCGCGATGAGGAATACATTAAAATTTTGCATCAATAACTTTAGAATAAAATTAAATTTGTAAAAAACACATTTGTAATTATGTCAGTTATCATTTCCCCCTCGGTTTTATCATGCGATTTCGCCAATGTTCAACGTGATGTAGAAATGATCAATAACTCCAGTGCTGACTGGTTTCATGTGGATGTAATGGACGGTGTTTTTGTTCCCAATATTTCATTCGGTTTTCCTGTCATCAAGGCGATTAAGCAACATGCAACAAAGCCACTGGATGTACATATTATGATTGTGAATCCAGATCAATTCGTAGAGGAATTTGCAAAGGTTGGAACGGATATTTTAACAGTACATTATGAAGCCTGTACTCACTTGCACCGCACCATTCAATTGATTAAGTCGCACGGAATGAAAGCAGGAGTAGCGATGAATCCACATACAAATGTTGATGTCCTCGAAGATGTCATCAAAGACCTTGATTTGGTGCTAATCATGTCTGTAAATCCTGGTTTTGGGGGACAAAAATTCATTGACGGCGCTGTTGATAAAGTGCGAAAGTTGAAGGCACTGATTCAACGAGCGAATGCGAACGTGATTATTGAAGTGGACGGAGGTGTGAACCTTGAAACGGGTGCGCGATTGGTTGAAGCTGGCGCTGATGCGCTTGTTGCAGGGAGTTTTGTATTCAATTCAAACAACCCTACTCAAACTATTGAAGATTTAAAGGCACTGTAGGTGATCAAAGAATTTTTCAAGGATAAATTTGAATACGATTTTCTGTCCAATCAAAAGTGGATTGAACACTTATTGACGCATGAAGATCACATCTCCCCTTACATCCAGAAATCAATGTCACACATTATCAATGTGCATCACATTTGGATCTTTCGAATGCAAGAAAAGCGGCAAGAATCGTTTACTTGGGATCTATTACCGAGCGATTACTGGCTTAAACTGGCACAGGAAAATTATTTGCAGACCATTGATTTTATCGAACAAATTGATACCTTGCAAAAAGTAAATTATCACAATGAAGAAGGTGTTCCGATGGAAAAGGAAACCATCGACATTCTTTATCACATCTTAAATCACAGTACTTATCACCGCGCGCAAATTTCACATGAACTGAGAACGTTGAATTTACCGGTTCCTTCGTTTAACTTTATCTCCTACCACGGGTAATTGGTAAAGTTTTTGATGCAAGTAACAAATTCCGCTTTTATTCGTTATTTTAACTGTATGAAAAAATTATTGGTCTTCTTTCTTGTTTTTATCGGAACGGCTCAGCTTTTTGCACAAAGTACGTCTTTGGCGCAGGAAGAAGAAAAGCTCTTGCCTCTTTTAGAAGCACTTAGATCTGCAGAGAACAACCAAGAGAAAGAAGCTAAAAATCTCATCTTCAAAGAAACGCTAGCGGCGGCACTGGAAAAAGAAGGTGCTCTCACCTATCCGTTTTCAACCTTGACGACAGTTGGATTTATTGATAGTCCTGACAAACAAATGCGGATTGTCAATTACAACATTGAACAAGATGATTTAACACAAAAATACACCTGTTTTGTCGTTCATTTCGACAAGAGGAAGAAAGAACAATACGTCACAGAATTAAAGGACAACTCGTTTGGAATGCCCACACAACCGACAGAGATTTTGGCATCCGATGAATGGTACGGCGCGCTTTATTATAAGATTATCCCTGTTAAAAAGGGAAGTAAAATGATTTATACCGTTTTAGGTTGGGACCATTACGGACCTTCAAGCCAAGTGAAATTAATAGACGCCATCTATTTTACAGGAAGCACCGTGAAGTTAGGGAGTCCAATCTTTAAAGTAGGTAAATCCACGCAAAAGAGAGTGTTCTTTGAACATTCCAAAAAAACGTCGATGGCACTGAATTACGAACAAAGCAGGAATCGTATTATTTTCGATCACCTTTCCCCTGAGTCGCCCAACTTAAAAAACTACCGCTCTTATTATGTACCAGACATGTCTTATGACGCGTTTGAATTAGAATCTGGAAAGTGGATTTTACACGAAGATGTCATCGGAACCAACAACGAAGCAGATCCTAAAAAGCAGATCATCTATGTGACAAATGAAAAAACAGGAAAAGTAGAACCTAAGGAAGTTAAGGTGAAATGGATTAATCCAGAAGACCCTAATAATCCGAACGGTAGTATCGAGCATGTCGCAGTAACTCCAGAATCTGAAATTGATAAGAAAGAAGAAGATAAAGAAACCAAAGTGGATAAAAAGGACAAGCGCGACCCATCGCAAATTTCTTTTTACGATGAAGTGGTAAAAAAAGATAAACGCAAAAAGAAGAACAAAAAAAGGGATTAAAAGGTTCAAAAAAATCTGTATTACTTAATTTAGATTAATTAAATATAATTTTGTACTTTCCCGACGAGTAAACCCTTTTAGTAAATACTGAATGTTTTAACCAGCACACACCATGAGTAAGAATTTGTACATCGTTCCTTATGATTTTACACCTGTCACCAAAAGAGCATTGGACTATGCATTATTTTTAGGAAAACGGGTGCACGCCGAAATTCTATTGTTACATCTAACCTCGGATAAGGCGAAGGGCGCGGCAATGACAAAAGAATTTGAAAAGCTAAAATCATCACTGGAAGTTCCAACTGGAGTCACCATTTCTACTTTGGTAAAAGTCGGTGATATCTTTACGGACATAGGGAAAATTGCAAAGGAAGAGAAAGCGCAGTTGATTATCATGGGAACGCATGGAACAAGAGGATTACAACGTTTGTTCGGTAGTTTTGCAATGAAATTGGTGATGAGTGCTGACTGTCCATTTCTCATCGTTCAAAAGGGCACTGAATTAAAAGAAGTTTCGAAAGTGGTTGTTCCTATTGATTTAACCAAAGAAAGCCTCCAAATAGTGAATATCGCTGGTGATATGGCAAATATTCTTAATGCTAAAGTCAATGTACTAGCAGAAGAACAAAGCGACGAAATTATGAGTACTCGCTTGAAAAACAGGGTCGGTATTGTGAGCAAGCAGTACGAAGAGCGATCGATTGACGCCACCATTCACTATGTTAAAATCAGAGGCAACTACGGAAAAAAAATAATGCAGTTTGTAAAGAAAAATGATGTGGGCTTAATTGCTATTTCTTATCATTCGGAGAGTTTATTGCCGCAATTTGATAGCTTTGCACAAAATTTAATTACAAACAAGCCCGCGTTACCTGTTTTAATTATCAATTCTAAATTGGCGTCGGCACTCTATTTCTAGTACATGAAAATTGGAGAAATGAATGAGCTTAAATTGCTCAGATTTACATCCGTTGGGGCTTACCTCGGCGATGAAGAAGATAATGACGTCTTGTTGCCCAACAAATATTTGACCGATGAAATGGATCTCGACGACATGGTCAATGTCTTTGTGTACCGCGATTCGGAAGATCGAGCTGTAGCAACCACCGAAACGCCTAAAATCAAAATGAACGGCTTCGCATTTCTCAAAGTAACTTCAGTGAATCACTTTGGGGCATTTGTGGATTGGGGACTGAAAAAAGAATTAATGATTCCCTTCAGGGAACAAAACCTAAAATTGGAAGAAGGACGTTATTACTTAACGTGCCTATTGTTGGATGAAAGCACCGATCGTGTGTTTGGCTCTACAAAAGTGAACCGCTACTTTGAACCATGTGAACATGAGTTTGATCCAGACGAAGAAGTAAGTTTGTTGATTTGTGAAACAACCGATTTAGGAATAAAAGTCGTGGTGAACGATCGCTACTCAGGAATGATTTTTCACAATGATATAAGTCGACCTATAAAACGAGGTGACTGGACGACAGGTTTCGTTTCCAATGTCCGTGAAGACGGGAAGCTAGATGTCCGACTAGATAAAACTGGGTACGTAAAAGTTGAAGGCTCGGCAGAACGCTTGTTGGAAATTTTAAAAGTGCGAAAAAAATTATCGATCACCGATAAAAGTGATCCTGAAATTATAAGAGAAACGGTTGGAATGAGCAAGAAAACGTTCAAACAAGCCGTAGGAAACTTATACAAGCAGCGCCTGATTACCTTGGATGCTGACGCAATTACCTACATCGGAAACTAAATCGCAAATACTTCTCGGAAACGAATGGCTTGCCTGCGGGAAATTTCAATTTTATCCCCCGTTTTCAATTCCACTTGGAGTCCACCGTTGAACCAATTTTCAATGCCTACCACCCAATTCAAATTGATGATGAATTTCCGATTGGCTCTAAAAAAGAATTCGGGATCCAAACGCTCTTCAAAACTGTTCAACGAACGTAAAATCAATGGACGACTGTTGTTGAAGTAGACTTTTACGTAGTTTCCATCGGATTCTAACATGCGTACTTCGGAAAGTTGCACAAAATAGCACTTCTCCCCGTCCTTGATGAACACCTTGTCCTGTAATCCCAGTTTTTTGTTCTCGTCCTTCACAAATTTGTTGACAGATTCAAACTCTTGCTCATCAGAACGTTTCAATTTTTCCAATGCTTCTTCGAGACGATTGGTGTCAATCGGTTTCAAGATATAATCCAACGCGTTGACTTCAAATGCTTTTAGAGCGAACTCATCGTAAGCAGTAATAAAAATTACTCTTGGAATGATTTCGAGTTGCTTCAGCATTTCAAAACCCGTCATTCCTGGCATAGAAATGTCAAGAAAAATCAAATCGGGTTCGAGTTCTTTGATTCTTTCTATCCCCTCTTCCCCATTCTTTGCCTCGTCAATAACATCGATCTGATCATAGTTAGAAAGGATGGATTTTAATTCTTCACGCGCTAAGCGTTCGTCGTCAATGATAATTGTTTTATAGACTTTCATTTCGAAAATTTCATGATTGCATGGACAAACCCTTGTTTTTCCGTCAACGTGAATTCAGCCCCTTGTCCATACTGCAGGGCCAATCGTTGTTTAATATTTTCTATGCCTACGCCCAAATCAACTACTGATTCTAAACTTCCTGTATTAATCACCTCGACTTGCACAAAATCATCGTTTTCTTCTACGATAATGCGCACAACTCCCCCTTCTCTCAGATTTGAAATACCGTGTTTAATCGCATTTTCCACCATCATTTGTAATGTAAATGGTGGAATCTCAAATGACGCAAGGTCAGGCGATAATTCCCACTCAACCTTTAAACGTTCTTCAAAGCGTATTTTCTCTAGTTCCAAATAACTCTTTGCCAAATTCAACTCACTTTCCAACGAAACCAAATTCTCCTTGCCCAACATCAACGATTGACGCAACAGATTAGAGAGTGTAGTAATTGATATTTTAGCTTTCTCTGGCTCAACAGTAATCAACGCGCGAATACTATTCAGCGAATTGAATAAAAAATGTGGATTCAATTGAGACCGCAGGTTTTTTAGCTCACTTTCACGATTACTGGCCGTCAATTCAAGGTTTGAAATCTCCTGATTTCTTGATTGTTGAAAGAAATGAAACGTAAAATAGATAGCATTCCAAAAAAGCACCAAAAACAAGGCAGAGAATACGTTGACAACCACATCGGAAAGATCCAGCGGATTGTTCTTAACGCTATACACGGCCGATAAATGATCCGTAAGCAAGTCAATAATAGAGATGAGAATCGAAAAGAAAAATGAAGAAATAAGCAAGCGTGGAATCAGTCTTGGTAATTTCATGGATAACCAGCCTAGCTTTATGAAGACCCACCGTTGCAAGTGTGTGACTGAAATTCCTGCAACGATAATTACCACAATATTAAAGAGGAACGCAAGGTCGACATGCGCAGGATTGTTTGTGTACACCGACAAGGTCAACAAACCACAATATGCAGTCCAACCAATGAACTGTGCTAACCAATAAAAGCGTTTTGTCATCATACGATTCAAATTTACTACTATTTCTAAATGTTGTCCGCTAAAAAGGATGACTGGGTATTTTTTAATACTTACCCTTGTATTATCATTTGGAATGGTTTTTGACTTATTTTGCAATCATGAAAAAACTGTTGTTTCTTCTTCTTTTGTTGCCTTTTCTTGCAGAAGGACAGAACTATTTGAGGGATCATACAGGTGTCACTATTGGACTGACCGCCAACTTTGGTTCGCACATCAATGCCATGGGGATTAATGCTGGAGTCTATTACACAGATTATTTTTTTCAGGTCAATGCGGGATCAACCATCTATTTTTATGGCAAGGGATATGGCGGTCGCACTAACTTCTGGGAATCAAGAAACCATGTTGGACTAGTATTGTTAGGCGGTAAAAAGCAAATGCCAGTAGATTTTCAATTCGACGGGTTGAATCATCAAACCAACTACAACTTCGGATTGGGCTACAATTACATTTGGTATTTTGACAATGTTGGAACCTCACAACGATCTGGAGGTTTTGCAATTCATGTCAAGAATTTTACTTTCTACCATGAAAACGATGTATTTGCTGGCAATGCAGATGACCGTTACCGTACAGGACATTTTTATTTGTCTTACCGGGATTCAAGTTTTAAACTAGGCACTGGAATTGCCATTTGGACAGGTGAGACAAGAAATGGAAAACGCATCCGAGAGAATCACGGAAAAATGGCCAATGGATATAAGATCATTGATAATTTGCCCTACGGGAAAACCAGTCACGGAAACGGTTATGTTTCTTTCGTATACAACCTACCCTATCAACAAAATGCACATTTGAGACTAGGTATCGACAGCGAACACTTTCGCCATGCCATTCAAAACAGACTCGTTCATGATTTGATTTTTTTACCAAAGGGGATTGCCCGAAACAGCTGTCACTACCCACGACTAGATAAATTCGGCTTTGCAACCTTCAAGAAGGAAGAAGTCCGACCTTCCGTCTTTTACACACAATTTGGAATCAACGAAAACTGGTCGAATTAAACCTTATCTGCTAGATTGTTAATTTCTCCTGTAAAAATAAACGATTTTTTTAGGGCGTAGATATGATGAATCTTGTAACTTTGCCTCCCGAAGTTACAATTCTATCGTTATGTCAAATTCTACAAAATATGTATTCGTAACTGGAGGGGTAACATCGTCTCTGGGAAAAGGAATTATTTCCGCCTCTTTGGCGAAGTTATTACAGGCCAGAGGTTATTCTGCAACTATCCAGAAATTAGACCCTTACATCAACATTGACCCAGGAACACTCAACCCATACGAGCACGGAGAATGCTTCGTCACAGATGACGGTGCAGAAACAGACTTGGACTTAGGACATTACGAAAGGTTTTTAAATGTACCGACTTCTCAGGCAAATAACGTAACGACAGGTAGAATTTATCAATCGGTAATCAACAAGGAAAGACGTGGCGAGTATTTAGGGAAAACGGTTCAAGTTATTCCTCATATTACAGATGAAATCAAGGAACGCATTCAAATTCTCGGAAAAAGTGGAGATTATGACATTGTGATCACTGAGATTGGTGGAACTGTTGGTGATATTGAATCCTTGCCATACGTAGAGGCGGTGCGACAAATGAAATGGGAGTTTGAAAACGACTGTTTGGTCATTCACTTAACACTCGTGCCTTACCTTGCCGCTGCTGGGGAATTAAAAACGAAACCAACGCAACACTCGGTAAAGCAATTGTTGGAATTGGGAGTTCAACCAGACATTTTATGCTGTAGAACAGAGCATGAACTAGATTTAACCCTGCGCAGAAAAATTGCAAAATTCTGCAACGTGAATATGAATGCCGTGATTGAGTCACGTGATGCTGAATCTATCTACGACGTTCCATTGCTTATGCAAACAGAAGAACTCGATAAGGTTGTACTTGAAAAATTAAGCCTTCCAACAAAGTCAGTTCCTAATTTGGACAATTGGAAGGACTTTTTGTTACGTTTAAAAAACCCAGAATCGGAAATCAATATTGGATTGATTGGTAAATATGTTGAATTGAAAGATTCGTACAAATCTATCAGTGAGTCTATCATTCACGCAGGAGTAGCCAACAATGTGAAAGTCAATGTGAAATGGATTCATTCTGAAAAAATCACGCCAGCCAATGTGAAGGACGAATTGAGTGGATTATGCGGCTTGCTCGTTGCTCCAGGATTTGGTTCTCGAGGAATTTCAGGTAAAATTGAAACTGTAAAATTTGCACGTGAAAATAACATTCCCTTTTTCGGAATTTGTCTAGGAATGCAATGCGCAGTCATCGAATACGCGCGTAACGTATTAGGAAAAGAAGAAGCACACACCACGGAAATTTCAGAAAATTGTAAGTTCCCTGTCATCGATATGATGAGTGAGCAAAAGAATATTTCAAACCTTGGCGGTACGATGCGTTTGGGAGCATACAAATGTCAACTTTCACCAAATTCAAATATATACAGAGCCTACAATACCGATAAAGTTTCAGAACGCCATAGACACCGTTATGAATTTAATAATGAGTATTTGGCAGAATTTGAAGCAAACGGTATGAAAGCCACTGGTAAAAACCCTGAAACAGGTTTGGTGGAAGTCGTAGAGATTGAAAACCACCCATGGTTCGTAGGAGTTCAATTCCACCCCGAATACAAAAGTACAGTTGCAGTTCCTCATCCACTATTTGTTGCTTTTATTGCAGCATCTCTGGAAAAAAGTAACTCAAAATAATTTAGCATTAGAAGCATTAAATAAAACAGCATGGATAAAAATACCGTTGTCGGATTAGTAATAATAGGAGTAATACTTTCAGTGTTTACTATTTTCAATCAACCATCTGAAGAAGAATTAAAGGAGCAAAAAGCCAAAGAAGAGTTAACAGAACAACGTAAACTTGAAAACAAAAAAGAGGCTACCAACGAAGACAATAAAGCGGAAGTCGAAGTAAAGGACACTTCAGAAATTGAAAGTGAAACTGTAGATACCACAACTGCTCCAAAAGAGACTGTAGCAGTAAAAACACCCGTGAATGGTCAAATCATTCGCATGGAGAACGAAAAATTGATTGTTGACTTTGATACAAAAGGTGGACAGATTGCTTCAGTTCGTTTGAAGGAATTTGAGACCTACCATGATTTCGCGAAGAATGATGATAAAATCAATCCATTGGTGCTATTTCACAAAGGAGATGCGACAAATCACCTAATCATTCCAATGGATGGTAAGGAATTGAATACTTCGAAGGAAATATTTACTGTTAAAACTAAAACAAACGACAAAATTGTTTTTCAACTCAAAAAGGAAGGAAACCAAGTGGTCGAATTTGTGTACCATTTCAACAAAGATGCCTACGATATCGATTACAGCATCAATTTGCGTGGTTTTTCAGGAAAAGTGACTCCACAAAATATTGTTTTCAACTGGGAAGCTTCCATGCGCAAAACAGAGCGACTTTTCAGTGAGCAACGAAGAGTTTCAACCGTTTGCTACAAATACCAAAACGAAGGATTTTCGTGGTTGAGCGAGATGGGAGACGATGAAGAAGAAGCAGAAGACAAAATTGAATGGGTCAATTTCAAACAAGGCTATTTCTCTTCATTTCTAAAATCAGAAACAGCATTTGCGAAAAAAGGAAGCGCGTTTAAGATTGATACGTACGATGCCAATGAAGAAAAAGACTGGACGCATTTGAAAGATTTTTCGACTTCATTGAATTTGAACTTAAAAAGTGTTGACAATGCATCGGTGCACATGAATTGGTTTTTTGGACCCAACGACGATTCAGTATTAGAATCCTATAACGCTGGATACGAAGATGTTTTGAACTACGGCTGGGGATTGTTCCGATGGATTAATATTTATGCCGTTCAACCGATGTTTGAGGTATTAGGTTCTACAGGAATGAGCATTGGAATCGCTATTCTGTTGTTGACGTTCATCATCAAGTTCGCATTAATGCCTATCCAGTGGAAAATGTATGTTTCATCTGCAAAGATGCGTATTCTAAAACCTGAAATTGAGGAGATTACACAAAAATACCCGAACAAGGAAGATGCTATGAAAAAGCAAATGGAAACCATGTCACTCTACAAGGAGTCTGGTGCCAGTCCCCTGTCTGGTTGTGTCCCTATGCTGATTCAAATGCCGATACTATTGGCCGTGTTTAGGTTCTTCCCATCGACGTTCTCGCTGCGACAAGAATCATTTTTGTGGGCAGAGGATTTATCGTCGTATGACTCTATTTATGACTTCGGATTCAACATCTGGATGTACGGAGATCACATCAGTTTGTTCACACTATTGATGGCTGGTACAACGTTGGTGTATACGTTTATCAACAGCGGAAACATGCAGACACCGCAGCAACCAGGAATGCCGAACATGAAAGTAATCATGTACTTCTTCCCGATTCTGATGATTTTCTTCTTCAATAATTACTCTTCAGGATTGAGTTATTACTATTTCATTTCAACCTTGCTTTCAATTTTAATCATGTTGATGATCAAGTATTTCTTTGTAGATGAAGAAAAGTTGAAACTGAAAATGGCGAACAGAAAAGCTGCTGCAGCTGCCTCACCGAAAAAGAAAGGCAAGTCGAAATTTCAGGAGCGCTTAGAGCAAATGCAAAAAGCACAGCAAGAGCAGTTGAAGAATAAGAAAAAGAAGTAGTTTACCGCGTAGAATTGGATTTCTACGCGTTGAAATACTAGGTCTTTAACTAAAATGAAGTTAAAGAACCCTAAAATTATATGCTCATCGACCGAAAAAGAACTATCTTTAGTTAAATGAGCATTTGGCAATAAATGAAACATACGTTAGACATTGCCATTTTGTAAACATGAAATCACACAATTACATTTAGCCTCTCAAGAATAGAGGACTTTTTTCCAGTATCAAAAAGCATATCGTTGCTATAGACATTTTAATTTTGCACTGGAACTAAAACGATAAAATATGCTCAATACGATTATAACGGGATCAGGTTCCTACGTACCTGAAATTGAAGTTGAAAACATGAGTTTCAACGAAAATCCATTTTGTTTCGACGATGGACGTCGCATCCAAGATAGTAATGCCCGAGTAATCGATAAATTCAAGGAAATTACTGGGATTTCTGCACGTCGCTATGTAAAGGATGACCAGTCATGCTCCCAAATTGCATTTATTGCCGCTGAAAGAGCGATAGAAGATGCAAAGATAGATCCAGAGACCATTGATATGATTATTGTTGCGCACAATTTTGGCGATGTAATCAAAGGATCGAATCAAACAGACATTGTACCTAGCATTGCATCTCGCGTGAAGCACCAATTGGGGATTAAAAATCCTTTTTGCGTTCCATACGATGTCATTTTTGGGTGTCCAGGATGGGTGCAAGGCATGATTCAAGCACACATGTTTATGCAATGTGGAGAGATTAAAACCTGTCTAATTATTGGAGCAGAAGTACTTTCTAGGGTTGTCGATCCATTCGATAGAGACACCATGATCTTTGCAGACGGCGCAGGGGCTACGATACTTGAAGCGAAGGAAGAAGATACTAAACGTGGTATTCTTTCCCATGCAACTGTTTCTCATACAAATGAAGAAAAGGATTTCTTAAGTATCGGAGAGAGTTTTAATCGTTTCGGTAGCGATGTCACCAAATACATTAAAATGAAGGGACATAAAATCTATCAATACTCGTTGACAGAAGTTCCAAAGGCAATGAAATATTGCCTTGATAAAATAGAAATGGATTTATCCGAAATTGATAAGATTCTTATCCATCAAGCCAATGAGAAAATGGATGCGGCCATAGTAAATCGTCTCTACCGTGCTTGTGGCATCAAAGAGATACCCGAGGATATTATGCCGATGATTATTGAACGTTTGGGAAACAGTTCTGTCGCAACAGTTCCAACATTATACGATATGATCGTGAAAGATCAACTTCCGAAACACAAGCTCAACAAAGGAAATCACATTCTTTTAGCTTCTGTTGGAGCAGGAATGAATATCAATTGTATTGTTTATCGGATGTAAGCTGGAAATAAAGATACGCTTCAGCGATGAATCCAAGAATTACTTCTTGCTGAAAATATTGTACTTCAAAATACAAAAGATCGCTCTAAATCCATCTTTCCAACCAATCTTCTTCCCTTCTTCGTACGTACGACCGTAATAGGAAATTCCAACTTCATAAATACGAATTTTTGGTACCCTGGAAAGTTTCGCAGTAATTTCTGGCTCAAAACCAAAACGATTTTCTTTGAGGTTGAGTGATTGCGCCGTTTTCGTCTCAATCAATTTATAACATGTCTCCATGTCAGTCAAATTGAGGTTGGTAAACATATTCGACAAACGCGTTAAAAAACGATTCCCGATTGAATGCCAAAAGAACAAGATTCTGTGCGGATTTCCACCGATAAAACGAGAACCATACACAACGTCAGCTTGACCTACAAGTATTGGTTTCAACAATCGGTTGTACTCATCTGGATCATACTCCAAATCCGCATCTTGAATCACCAAGTATTCACCTGTCGCTAATTCAATTCCTTTGTGCAATGCTGCCCCTTTCCCCATATTCACGGGTTGGTTGAATAAACGAATATTCAACTCGGGATTTGCTGCCAAATATGTTTCTATTGCCTTGTCCGTGCCATCCGAAGATGCGTCATTGACAATAATCAACTCTTTTTGAATGCCTTGAACCAATTCTACAGCTTTGATTTTATTCAAAATCAAATGAATCGTTTTTGCCTCATTATAGGCAGGAATGACAATCGATAGCGTATTAAATGTTTTATCCATGGGAAGCAAAGATAATTTTTCTATTGGAATGTTTTATTTTTTTATTTAAAAGACTATAAGATATTAGTACTTTAGGATGTTAAGACTCAATTCAACTTTGTTTATAGAATAAAACAAGTCCTAGAGTCTTAAGGTCATAATATCTTATTGTCTTTCCGTCTTAAAGGCTCTCCTTACCGTTCATGTAATTTTTAACACAATTCCTCGAATTATTTGTAATTTAGACGCCCAAACGAAAAGTGAATGAAATTAGTTTTTTTGAGCGTACTTTTTTGCTTAACCTCAACTCTTGCGGTAGCTCACGAGTATTTCTTTGCTTTTGCTGAAATGGAATACAACGAGGTTTCTCAGCGGATGGAAACTACAGTAATGCTGACAACCCACGATTTGGAAAAAATGTTTGAAATGAAGTCGGGAGACATCATTCGTCTTGATACACATCAAAAGGACAGTGCAACAACACGATTGGTGAATGATTACATCATTGAACATTTCCAGTTGAAAACATCGAATCAAACAGTTGAATTTCAACTGATTGGATTTGAAACAGCACTCAATGGAACGACAAATTTCTATTTTGAATCGGAACCTATAGAACTTACAAACACGTTCTCCATTCAATTTGATGTTTTAATGGATCAATACCCACAACAACAAAACAAAATCACTCTTATTTATAGAGACAAGAGTTATACGTACGATTTTTTATCAAACCAGCGAACAGCAATAATTAAACTAGACTAGCATGAAGTATATATTTTGCATTGCCCTCCTTACTCCTTTAGCATCGTTCTCTCAAGAGAACAAATTTGCACAATTGGGTGAAAGTTTACCAACACCGAACGAGTATCGAAATGCCGCAGGTGCACCAGGACATAATTATTACCAGCAAAAGGCTGACTATAAAATTGATGTAGAAATCAACGACCAAACACAGCGATTGTCAGGTGTTGAGACCATTACTTATACCAATAATTCACCCGATCATTTGGAATACTTGTGGATTCAACTCGACCAAAACGTTCGTGCTAAGGATTCAGATTCTAAATTGATTGAAGTTGAACGAATGGAAGATTTCCGTTCCATTGGCGATGTAAGCAAACGCTTTTTCGATTACGACGGTGGATTTAAAATTGAAGAAGTAACATCGACTTCCGGGAAAGGAATGAATTATGCCATCAACAAAACAATGTTGCGCATCAACTTGGACCAACCATTGAAACCAAACAGTTCAATTTCCTTTAGAATAAAATGGTGGTACAACATTAACGACAGAATGAAAGTAGGTGGCCGTGGTGGTTACGAACACTTTGAGGAAGAAGATAATTATTTGTATACCATTGCACAATGGTTCCCACGTATGTGTGTCTACAACGATGTTGAAGGATGGCAAAATAAGCAGTTTTTAGGTCGCGGTGAATTTGCGCTACCATTTGGTGACTATGAAGTGAATATCACGGTACCTTCTGATCATATCGTTGGCGCAACAGGTGTTTTGCAAAATGGAAACAGTGTATTGACGGCAGAGCAGCGCAACAGATTCAAGCAGGCTTCTACTTCTGACGTTCCAGTAATGATCGTGACCCAAGAAGAAGCTGAAAAAGCAGAGAAAAAGAAAGAGAAAGCACTGAAAACATGGACGTTTAAAGCGACAAACGTACGTGATTTCGCATTTGCATCATCGCGTAAATTTATGTGGGATGCACAAAATGTTACCGTCGGAGACAAAAACATTTTGGCAATGTCCTATTACCCAAAAGAAGGAAATCCACTGTGGGAGCGCTATTCGACAAAGTTAGTCGCGCATACAATTAAAACGTATTCAAAATACACAGTCGATTACCCCTACCCGGTTGCCATTTCGGTGCACTCCAAGTGGATTGGGATGGAATACCCAATGATTTGCTTCAATGGCGGAAGACCAGAAGCAGACGGAACTTATTCAGAACGCACAAAATATGGCATGTGGGGAGTGATTATCCACGAAGTAGGACATAACTTCTTCCCAATGATTATCAATTCTGACGAGCGCCAATGGACTTGGATGGATGAAGGTTTAAACACCTTTGTACAGTACTTGACCGAACAAGAATGGGAACGCGGTTATCCTTCAAGCAGAGGTCCCGCATACCTTATCGCCGATTACATGCGTGGCGACAAATCGCGGATCTCACCAATCATGACAAATTCTGAATCTATTTGGCAATTTGGAAACAATGCATACGGAAAACCAGCAACAGCATTGAATATCCTACGCGAAACGATCATGGGAAGAGAGTTGTTCGACTATGCGTTTAAAACTTATTGTGAGCGTTGGAAGTTCAAACATCCTTCACCTGCCGATTTCTTCCGTACGATGGAAGATGCTTCTGCTGTCGATTTGGATTGGTTCTGGAGAGCATGGTTTTATACCACAGATCACGTAGATATCAGTGTGGATCAAGTCAACCACTTTGAATTGAATACCAACGATCCTACCGTTGAAAAAACAGCAAAGAAAACGGCTGATGAGAACAAAGATCAATTCATCGGTGATGTACGAAACAAAGAATCAATTAAAGAGACGGTAAACGAACGTGACAACAACATCGATGATTTTTACGCAAAAAGAAACATCTACGAAGTAGACGCTTTGGATCGCATGGAATACGATGAATTCAAAACAAGTGTTTCACCCGAAGATCTAGCGTTACTGAACTCAGGAAAACAATTCTACGAGGTACACTTCACCAATATTGGTGGAATTCCGATGCCACTGATCCTGGAATTTACATTTGAAGATCAAACGACAGAAGTTATTCGCATTCCTGCAGAAATTTGGAGAAGACATGAAGAAAAAGTATCAAAAGTTTTTATTTTTGACCGCCCAGTTGCATCGTTGCGCCTAGATCCATTTTTAGAAACAGCCGACACCGATTTAAACAACAACAGCTGGCCAGCCGAAAAAGTTAGCACGCGCTACGAACTGTTCCGAAGTAAACATAACGGCGAAAACCCAATGCAACGCGACAAACGTCTGCAAGAACTAGAAAAGTAAAATTAAAACCAGAAAATAAATTAAATAACACACATGAAAAATTTCAAAATATCATTCATTGCATTTGTATTAATAATCTCTTCATTCGTTAGAGCTGACGAAGGCATGTGGCTTCCATTTCTACTCGGTAGAAACTATGAAGACATGAAAAAACATGGATTGAATCTAACGCAGGAGGAAATCTACTCGATCAACAACTCTTCACTGAAAGATGCCATTATTTCGTTTGGCGGATTTTGTACGGGGGAAATCATTTCGAAAAAAGGATTGATTCTTACCAATCACCACTGTGGATACGATGCCATTGCTGGATCATCCACAAAAGAACACAACTACCTTGATGATGGTTTCTGGGCAAAAAACACGGCTGAAGAGATTCCAATTGCTGGATTAAACGCCACCTTCATTATTCGTATTGAGGACGTTTCAGCGACCATCAACAAAGAATTGAACGATGGAATGACGCTTGAAGAGCGCAATGCTAAAATCAAGGAACTTACTGCTATTTTGACCAAAGATGCTGTTGCAGGAACAAATTACGAGGCATTTGTGCGCGACTTTTTTGAAGGGAATGAATTCTACCTCTTCGTGAAGGAAACATTCAACGACATTCGTATGGTGGGTGCTCCTCCACAATCAGCAGGTAAATTCGGTGGTGATACCGACAACTGGATGTGGCCACGTCACACGGCAGATTTCTCCATGTTTAGAATTTATGCCAATGCAGACAACGAACCTGCGCAGTATTCTGAAACAAACATTCCTTATACGCCTAAACATTCACTTCCTATTTCGATTAAAGGAGTGCAAGAAAACGACTACGCAATGATCCTTGGATTTCCTGGGTCAACAGATCGTTACTTAAGTTCTTGGGGAATTGAACAAGCGATTACATTAGAGCAACCAAAACGCGTTGATATTCGCGCAAAGAAATTGGAAGTGATGAAGTCGTACATGAACAAAGATGTTGATTTACGCTTGAAATACTCATCGAAATATGCGCAAGTTGCGAACTACTGGAAGTACTTTATCGGTCAGACTGCACAACTGAAAAAGAACAAAGTAGCTGACAAAAAACGGAAGCTAGAAAATGAGTTCACGGCATTTATCAAAGGGAAAGACATGTACAAAGATGTACTTCCATCGATTGAGAATTATTACGCTGCAACGAAAGACATAGTGAACATCAAGGTCTATCAATCAGAATTCATCTACACCGTTGACGCGAATGTTTCGGCATTCAGATACAAATTCTGGATGGATGCAATGAAAAGTGGAAACAAAGAACGCGCAGACATGATGCTTGCACGTTTTAATGAAATGGTGGATGGTTACTTCAAAGATGCCAACATGGAATTGGAAGCAAACGTAATTCATGATGTGCTGGAAATGTACATCAGAGATATTCCAATGGATCAAATGGGACCGTATACAGCGAAAATTGCTGCAAAAGGACATAAAGGAGTCGACAAATTCACGAAACTGATGAAGTCGAAATCTATGTTTTTGAACAAGGAGAAATT
The DNA here is from genome assembly GCA_937876195.1 of uncultured Flavobacteriales bacterium. Taxonomy (GTDB): domain Bacteria; phylum Bacteroidota; class Bacteroidia; order Flavobacteriales_D; family Crocinitomicaceae; genus UBA4466. The sequence goes on along the minus strand of CALEIK010000015.1, from coordinate 67,601 downwards.
CGAAGCATTTAAAGCAAATCCAACAGAGAAAACGATGATGGCTGATCCCTTGTATCAATTGGTAGCTGATATGAACGATGCCTACTCCAAAGCGACAGGAACGGATGCCATCAAAAAGGCAAACGATGATTTGGAAACTGCTAACCGCCTTTTTGTAAAAGGATTGCGTGAAATGCAACCAGAGAAAAATTTCTATCCAAATGCAAATTCTACGATGCGTTTAACCTATGGAAACGTTCTTCCTTACGATCCAAAAGATGGTGTTTCTTACCATTATACTACTTCTATTGACGGAGTTATGGAGAAAGAAGATCCCAATGCAGATGAATTCAACGTTCATCCAAGAATCAAAGAAGTATGGGAAAAGAAGGATTACGGACAATATGCTGACAAAGACGGAAATCTGACTGTAAACTTTTTATCGAACAACGATATTACGGGTGGTAATTCAGGCTCTCCAGTAATTAATGGCGATGGTCACTTGATCGGAACTGCTTTCGACGGAAACTGGGAAGCAATGTCAGGTGATATCTATTTCGAACCAAACATTCAACGTACCATCTCTGTGGATGTGCGCTATATTCTTTGGTTGGTAGATAAGTGCTTCGGCGCGACAAACCTCATTGAAGAAATGGAATTGGTGAAATAATCAACTCACATGTATAAAATGATCCCATTCGCACAATGCGAGTGGGATTTTTTGTGTCAATCCGCTACATTGTCAGAGTCGATGCAAAGGCATGATATTTGAGCAATTTTAACAGTGCTTCGCGATATTAATTTGTAAATTTGTGCGTATTATGAGTATGAAATTCCGTTTCCTGAATAAAACCATCAAGAACCAACGCTTCAATTACAATCCTATGTATTATGATGAGCGTAAGGAACGGTTGGATCGTAAAAAACAACAGTACGAGAAATTGGAAAATGACACAATGTCAGACACAGAACGCCGTGAGCTATTCCGTGAAAATTTAAAAGACGGTTTTTCTCGTGCTCAATACCGACAAACTCAACGTAAGACATCCAATATTCGCATTATCATTCTTATCGCACTCATGTTGGCACTTGGGTATTTTATCTTTAACGGTGTCAACGAAGTAGATACTGTTGTGAAAAAACTTTGGTAAGCCATGAGTGACATTATTCAACTCCTTCCTGATCACATTGCGAATCAAATCGCTGCTGGTGAAGTGATTCAACGTCCTGCTTCAGTGGTGAAAGAGTTGTTGGAAAATGCCATTGATGCTGGTGCAACGAAAATCGATGTCAACATCAAGGACTCCGGAAAGACGCTCATTCAAGTAGTGGACAACGGTGATGGTATGACCGCAGCAGATGCTGTATTGTGCTTTGAACGCCACGCAACGAGCAAAGTCAGAACTGCAGATGACCTGTTTGCGCTGAGCACCAAAGGATTTCGTGGTGAAGCCCTCGCCTCTATCGCAGCGATTGCGCATGTGGAAATGAAAACCAAACAACCAGAGAATAGTACTGGAACGCACATCACCATTGAAGGAAGCAAGATCAAATCCAACGAAGCTGTTGTTTGTCCCACTGGGACTTCGTTCGAAGTGAAAAATTTATTCTATAACGTTCCAGCACGTAGAAACTTCCTAAAAAAAGATAGCACTGAATTTCGTCATATCATGGATGAATTCGAGCGCATTGCTCTTGCACATCCAGAAATTCACTTGACACTGGTGCACAACGGAACGGAATTGTACAATCTTCCTTCTGAAGTCTTGAGAAAGCGAATTGCAAGTATCTTAGGTAAAGGCAGCAACGATAAATTAGTCCCCATTGACGAATCCACAGACATTGTTGAATTGAAAGGATACGTACTGAAACCTGCCCATTCGCGTAAAACGCGTGGCGAGCAGTATTTCTTTGTGAATAATCGTTATTTCAAGAGCCCGTATTTCAATCACGCCATCAGCAAAGCTTTTGACGGATTGGTGAAAGGCGATATGTTTCCAGGTTATTTCCTGTATCTCACTGTCAACCCACAAAAAATTGACGTCAACGTGCATCCGACAAAAACGGAAATCAAGTTTGAAGAGGAAAAATTCATCTATTCGATTTTGGTCAGCAGTATTCGCCAGGCACTTGGAAAATATAACATTGCACCAACCTTAGAATTTGAACAGGAAACAAGTTTTGATATCCCTCATGCGATGCGCTCTCAAACGCCTGTGGAACCAACAGTGAAAGTCAACGAGCAATACAATCCTTTTCACACGACGAGCTCAAAACCAAGTACTGGCTCAACTGGTCGAACGAACGAAAACTTTTCCAAGGGAATCGTCCAACACGGTTTTGGGCACGAAGCACCTAAAAGTGAGGACTGGCAGAATTTTTATTCCATTGAAGAAACAGAGGAAGAGGAAAGCACAATTGAACTCGATTTACAAGCGGAGAACGATTCGACTTTTATCATCAAAGGAAACTACATTATCACACCGAGCAAAACGGGATTGATGCTCATTCACGCGCGCAGAGCAATTGAACAAATAGTTTACTCGGAAATATCTAATTCATTTGTTTCCAATCCAATAACATCTCAAAAATTATTATTTCCTATCGAAAAGGAAATTTCTAAAAACGAGAAAAATGCTTGGTTGGAAAATAGCAATATGTTGCATCAACTGGGCTTCGAAAGCAGTCTGGAGGACGATAAATTAATAGTCAATGTAGTACCAGCTGTTATTCAAGAAGAGGCAATTTCTGGTGCTATTGATGAGATTTTCGCGACCATCGCCTACCAAGAAATTGAAAAAGGTGATATCGCACACACACTCATTGGAGCAATCGCCAAGTCCGCTTCTTTGAAAAAAATCAATCTGTCGTCAGACAACCATATTCAATCGCTCATTGACCAATTGTTTCAATGCGAGAACCACATGTATACACCTCGTCACAAGAAGATTGTTGAGACCCTTTCTTTGAGTGAGCTTCACCATAAATTTAGTTAAATCTATGTTTCAGAATATTCCAGTAGTCACGAAAAATTTGCTTATCATCAACGTTCTATTTTACGTTGTGGCTATCGTTCTTGCACAAAATGGGAATGACTTTTCAGGAGTTTTAGGGGCGCATTACTTTAACTCGTTCCTTTTCGAACCGTACCAGATTGTCACGCACATGTTCATGCATAGTTTGACGGATTTCTTCCATATCTTGTTCAATATGCTACTATTGGTCATGTTTGGATCACATTTGGAGCGAATCTGGGGACCAAAACGCTACTTCCTGTTCTATGTGCTATCTGGACTGGGAGCTATCGTTTTGTACAACTCCATTGGAATGTGGCAAATCGCCGAATTGAAAACATTATTGGTGCAAGACGGATATGATTTGACCATTTTAAACAATCAACTGCGGGAAGGAAGTTTTGAGACCATCGTGCTAAATTCTGAGATGAGTCAAACCATTGTTCAGGAATATATTAATTTATCTTTCAGCACCATGGTTGGTGCTTCAGGGGCGATTTTTGGCTTACTGGCTGGATTTGCATTGCTCTTTCCAAATACGGAACTTATGCTGCTCTTCCCTCCTATTCCAATCAAAGCAAAATACCTGATTGGTGGCTATTTACTCTTCGAGATTTACAACAGTATTTACCGATCTGGCGATCAAATTGCCCACTTGGCGCACGTTGGAGGTGCAATTGTTGGAATCATCATCATTCTGATTTGGCGCAAGCGAAATCGATCAAACTTCTATTAATATGCAGACAGAACGCACTTTTCTAGACGATTTAAAATACCAGTTCAAGCATGGTAGTATGACCATACGCTTGCTTTTTATCAATATCATTGTGTTTCTCGCTGTGCGCATCATTGATGTCTTCGTTGACCTATCAAGCAGCGTTTCAGATACATTTATATCGTCCATTGCCAATCCCATTTTTTCTTTGCAAACAGATTTTTGGGGATTTATAACGCATCCTTGGGGATTGTTCACGAGCATCTTCACCCATTACGACTTTTTTCACCTAGCTTTTAACATGATTTTCCTCTACTTTGCAGGAAAGCTCTTTGAACAGCTCTTCGATCAACGTAGATTGTTGTACACTTACATTTTAGGTGGGATTTTTGGCGGATTGTTGGAAGTCATTGCTCACGGGGTTTTCCCTAAACTTCAAATGACAAGTGATTTTGTGGTGGGTGCTTCAGGTTCCATCATGGCAATTTTTGTGGCAATCGCGTTTTACCGTCCAAATTTGAAAGTCAACCTATTCGGAATTTTACCTGTACGGATCATCATCCTTGCTGTATTGTTTATCCTATCAGATGTATTGGGATTAGGAAGTATTGATGGTACTGCGCACTTCGCGCATCTTGGTGGGGCAATCCTCGGGATGATTTCCATCCAAAACCCACACAGTTCCTCAAACATTCTTTTGCGCACGGAAGCTCTTGTTTACTGGTTCAAAAGCCTATTTTCTTCTTCACGATCTCCAAAAATGAAAGTAAAGCGCGGAGGAGGTACACGACGCACGAAAAGCGATGAGGAATACGCTGCTGAAAAGAAATTACGCCAAGAACAAACAGATAAAATTTTAGATAAGATCTCTAAATCTGGGTACGAATCATTGACCAAAAAGGAAAAGGAATTTCTGTTCAACCAAAGTAACAATGGTTAAGTTCTTGAAACAAATTTTCCGCCTACGGACCATCTTGGTTGTTTTTACCGTAGTGGGATTACTGTTTCTTTTACTCTCCTATTTCGCACCTTTTGTGCATCCAAATACCGCACGTTTTCTACCTCTCGTTGGATTGGGCTATTGGGTGATTCTTATCGGAATTCTCATTCTACTCATCATCTGGAGCTTTTTAAAGTCACGCTGGGCATTGGTCATCCTCCTCTTTTTACTTCTCGGTGGAAAACTGCACTTTCGTACCTTCACCTTTGGAAGTGATGAAGTCAACAAGAATGGCACAGAGCTGCGCATCATGAGCTACAATGTGCGCCTGTTTGATCTTTACAACGCAACACCCTCGGAAAGTGGTACCACCAAAAATAAAATCTTCTCCTATCTAAAAGAGCGCAATCCCGATGTGGTTTGCTTTCAGGAGTTCTACCATCAAGACGCACCGACCAAGTTTATCACGAGAGACACGCTCAAATCTATTTTAGGAAGCGTTGACTTTCACGAGCGTTACGCGCACAAGCTGGCAGGTCGACAAAATTTTGGGATTGCCCTGTTTTCAAAATACCCGATTATCGAAAAGGGCTACGTCGCTTTTCCTGTGGCGCATTCCAACTTCAATTACTGCATTTACGCTGACATCGTGAAAAACAAGGATACCATTCGCGTGTACAATGTTCATTTGCAATCCATTAAGCTACAAAAAGACGATTATGCATTGTTCGATGAGAAAAACATCGCTTCTGCCGAGGAATCCTCCAACATGTTCAAATTGATTCAAAAAATCAATCAAGCCTTTCCTGTACGTGCAGAACAAGCGGCAGTAATCATGGAGCATGTCAGCAATTCGCCCTACAAAGCTGTGGTCTGCGGTGATTTCAACGACACACCTCTCTCCTATTGTTACAACCAATTCAATCAAATTCTCGTGGATGCCTACCGCAATACTTCAAAAGGGATTGGAACAACCTATGCGGGAAAGATTCCCGTCGGTCGAATTGACTACATTTTTCACAGTCTAAAACTTGGCTCAAAGGACTTTGTTATTCAGCAAGAAGCGCTCAGTGACCACTATGCGATTGATTGTACCATTTTTGTCAAACCTGAGGAATAAATTGTATTTTGGCAAAAAACACACAGCATGTTAGTTGCAATCAACCCAGAAAACATTGATAAACGGCTTGTAGAACAAGTCGTAACTTATTTGAAGAAGGGCGGAATTCTCATTTTCCCTACAGATACGGTGTACGCCATGGGGTGCGACTTGTACAACAAAAAAGCGTTGAATGAATTGGCAACCATGAAAGGCTTGAAACTCAAAAAAGCGAACTTTTCCATTATTTGCTCTGATTTAAGTGATTTATCCAATTACGTCAAGCACATTGACCGTTCTATCTATAAAATATTGAACAAAGCATTGCCTGGACCGTTTACGTTTATTTTACCAGCAACGATGGAAATCCCACGACTCTTCGATACCAACAAGAAAGAAGTCGGGATTCGTATTCCTGCCAATAAAATTGTGGAAGAAATTGTACGACAATTGGGAAATCCGATTGCGACAACCTCACTGCACGACGATGAAGATCAAATCCTTGATTACTTCATTGATCCGTATGAGATTTATCAACGTTACGACGATAAAGTAGAATTTATTATTGATGGTGGACTCGGGAAACTAGAAGCTTCAACAGTGATTGATCTCACGAGTGGCGCTCCCGAAATTATTCGTCAAGGAATTGGAGAAATAGAATTATGATTTTAGTCATCGATTGCGGAAGTTCAAAAACCAAGTACATCGAACAAATCGTTGATGAGTTCATTGATGTGAAACCCTGTAAACTAATGGACATGGACGCTTCTTGCTTGGAAGGTATAAAAGGCGTTGTTATTTCAGGGGCACCACTCCTTATCACGGAAGTCGATCTGACACCCTATTTAGAAAAACTCGAATGGATTAAGACCACTGCGTTGCCTGTAATAGGAATCTGTTTCGGTCACCAACTGATAGGAATTCTACACGGAGCTTTTGGTTCCAAAATGCGCGAAGACAGAGATTGGCAATTGATAGAGGCGTATGAAGAAAGTCCACTGTTTTATCGCCTCCCCAATGAAGTCGAAATGATGCAGGACCACTGCGAAACAATTTCGATTCCCGAAAACTTCACCCTCGTGGCATCCTCCGACGCGTGTGTCAATGAGGCAATGCAACACAAAACAAAACCGCTGTACGGCGTTCAATTCCATCCAGAAGTATCTGGTAATCATGGGCGTGTAATGCTCGAAAACTTTGTAAAGGTATGTTTGGGTGAGTTGAAGTAAATACCAGACTAGCTTAATCCAGCCCTTCTCCCATAATTTCCAAAATATCCTCAGGACCGAGGTATACTTCTCGCTTAAATGCTAGGTATTCGTCAGTTGCATGCGACTCATAATGCACATAGCACGACCACTCATAACATTGCCAACCGAGACCTCGTTCAATAGTTTCCCTATCAATCTCTTTCTCAAATTTTGCCTTTCTTCGCGTAGATAGATAATCAATTCCACGATCGACCAATTGGAAGAAATCGCGTTTTGAATAATCCAAAAAATGATTGAATTCATGTCCTAAAACACCTACTTGTGCATTAAAACCTACATTGTCCAGCGTAATGATTTCCTTTTTATCAAACAAGTTATTGATACGCACCACATACACGCGCTTCGAACGCTTTTTGTAAAATAAGGAAGCAAATGTTGGTCGCGCATTCAGCGTTGTTCCAATTTTCTTTTCTTTAAATCGAATTTTGTTGTCCTTTAATTCAGGATAGTATTCCAACGCAGAATAAATCGCCAACTCATAAGCACGCGGAGCACCTTCCACCAAAGGAAATGCTTTTTTTAAACTATCAATTTTTAGCTTAACTTCATTCGAATCGATGTAGCGAACTTGGGTGGTTTGAGCTTGAAAATTAGTGGTAAGTGTTAAAAATAATAGAATACAGAAATAGCGCATACCATAAAGATACGAAAAATTCACCATTTGAAATTACGTCAAATGCCGTATTTTTTCATTTTTCATACAGCACTACTTTTGATTGGTATAAATTGAAAGAAATATTCTATGAAAAAAACAATTACTACATCTGCCATTATTGGCGCGTTTACACTTTTAGCGTTGCCCCTTAAGGCTCAATTTTCTGAACTTATTGACACACCATTCATATCGGGTTCCGGATTCAATACCGGTGTGACTACTATGATACTACAGCAAGACGGTAAAATACTCGTCGGTGGAACTTTTCTTTCCTATAATGGCACAACGGGAATCTCACGAATGGCTCGCTTAAATGGCAATGGCACTTTGGATAATACATTTTCAACTGATGTATTCGCAGGTACAGCATTTCCAGAAGTAAGCGCAATTGCCGTACAGGTCGACGGTAAAATAATAGCTGGAGGTGACTTTACTGAATATAATAGTGCCTCACAATCCGGTATTGTACGATTGAATAGTGATGGAAGCTATGACCCAAGTTTTTCCATTGGTTCAGGTTTTGACGGAGTTGTTAAAGAACTGCTTATTCAAAATGATGGTAGGATTATTGTGGCAGGAAACTTTGATAATTATAACGATACAGTGGCAGGAAACATCATTCGTTTACATCCAAATGGTGTAATTGATCAGTCTTTTGTAACTGGCACAGGATTCAACTCAGATATAGACGTAATTGCACTACAATCAGATGAAAAGCTCATTGTTGGAGGTGGTTTCTCCAGTTACAACGGTACACCTGGTTTGTTTAAACTCACGCGTTTGAATTCGGATGGTACTCTTGATAACACATTTGACGTCGGTACAGGTGCCGCTGGAAGCACAAGGGTTAGCACAGTCAAGATACTCAGCGACGGGAAAATTGCTATTGGAGGAAGTTTTTTAAGTTTCAATGGACAGGGCCCAACCCGAATCAATCGATTAAATTCTGACGGTAGCCTTGATAATACTTTCTTATCTTCCTCTGGAGGATTCGAAAATTCTGTATGGGCAATTGAAGAATTGCCAAATGGAGAATTACTAGTAGGGGGGTTGTTTCAGGTGCATAATGCCATCCCCGCTGAACGCCTGGTTATACTTAATGATGACGGGTCACGAAACTTTATGTTCCCACAAGAATTTGGGATGAGTCATGCTGTTAGTTCTTTGGTATTGCAGCCAGATGGAAAAGCACTTGTTGGTGGTGAGTTTACCGGTTTTATGCCAATCGCAACTCAAGGAGTAGGACGTATCGCTAGAGTTATTGTAGACGAAGCCGCTTCTGTTGATTATCTAGATCCGGCTGGAATAAATTTTAACATATATCCAAATCCAGCGACAAGCGAAGTAACTTTGACCTTCACCAATTGGAATGCACCAAGTGATATACCATACATCATAATTTATGATTTACACGGCAGACAAGTTAATCGACTAGATTTAAAGACAACTTCAAGCAAACTAAACATTTCAAGCTTAAACAAAGGAACTTATGTTGTTCAATTGTTCAACAATGGTATCGCACTCACGGAAAGATTGATAGTTCAATAATTCACCGAACAATTTTTCTTAAAGCCCGAAGTATATCTAATACTTCGGGCCTTTTTTATTTCTAAAATTTTACTGAAAAGAAAATATAGCAAAAACAGACTTTTCAACAATCAACGTGGGAAAGCTCACTATACCTCTTCGCGCATCGGTGATAAATTTAGTTACTTTTAAACTGTTATTTACATGTACAACTGCATTGTAGGTTAAGAATCGATCAAGATGATTTTAAACAGAATTTGGATTGGAATGTTCCTAATTGCCATGATTGTGGCGACGAGTAAGCTGCTATTTTGGCATGATACAGAGATTTTCCGAAGCATGGTAGATGCCCTCATGGAATCTGCTAAAACAGGATTTGAAATTGCCCTTTACCTGACTGGTGTGATTTGTTTGTGGATGGGGATTATGAAAATTGGTGAGAATGGCGGTGCCGTAAAAATTCTTACAAAAGCAGTTGCTCCTCTATTTTCACGCTTGTTTCCTGATGTACCAAAAGAACATCCTGCTGTTGGATCTATGATGATGAATTTTAGCGCGAACATGTTGGGATTGGACAATTCTGCGACACCTCTCGGATTAAAAGCCATGAAGGAATTGCAAGAGCTCAATCCTGAAAAGGAAAAAGCGTCGAATGCACAAATCATGTTTTTGGTGTTAAACACTTCAGGGCTGACCATCATTCCTGTCACCATTTTTGCCTACCGGGCAGAATCTGTGTCTCCGACAATGGTTTTTCTCCCCATCCTTATTGCGACCTTTATTTCATCGTTGGCAGGATTAATTTTTGTCGCTTTGCGTCAGCGCATCAATTTATTCAATCGAGTTGTTTTAGCATACATAGGGTCAGCCGTTGCCTTCATTGGCGCCCTTCTTTATTACATCATTTTACACCCAGAAGACGGTGCCGTAATTTCCAATGTCGGAGGAAATGCGCTCATTTTTTCCATCATTATTGTTTTTATTCTTTTGGCAGCAAAGAAAAAAGTCAACGTCTACGAATCTTTCATTGAAGGAGCAAAAGACGGCTTCAATGTCGCGATTAGCATTATCCCCTATTTGATTGCCATTCTTGCTGCAATAGCTGTATTTAGGGCTTCAGGGACGTTAGACGCGATGCTGGACGGTATAAAAACCGCCGCGGTTTATGCTGGTATAACTGTGACCGAATGGATTGATGCCTTACCAGTCGCATTCATGAAACCTTTGAGTGGCAGTGGAGCACGAGGTGCTTACCTGGAAATTATGAGTACGTTTGGGGTTGACTCACTCCAAGAAAAAATCGCTGCAACGCTTCAAGGAAGTACAGAAACAACGTTCTATGTCCTTGCAGTTTATTTTGGTTCCGTGAAAATCAAAAATTCTCGTTACGCAGTCACTGCAGGATTATTTGCCGATTTTGTTGGGATTATTGCCGCAATATTGATATCTTATTTGTTTTACACAAATGGCTAGTTGGTTTAAACGAAAAAAGCGGATTTATACGCCCGATGATTTACAGAAGATTCAATTGAAATCAATTGATTACCCTGCGAAAATAATTCTGGCGTGGGCCAAAGCGATTGAAGGAAACGATCAATTTTTACTGTGGCTTAAAGACAATGGTTATCCAGAACTTGTGATGGCAACCTACGCCATTTACCTGAAAGACGATGCCCGCGAATGGCTGCAAAAAAACGGATACGCACACCTCATGGCGATGATCAATGGTGCAGAAGGAAATGAAAGCGCACAAAAATGGTTATTATCTCACCAATTTGACCTGTTGTACCACATGGCACTGGCGATTGAGGACGAACGAAATAGCGTTCTGTGGATTGCCAAAAATGCTCCGAAAGATATCTTTCTATTGACGAAAACAATTAAACAGGTAAAGGATCAGATAGAAGAAAATCACAATGATATTCACACGTTTAGAAAGGATGTGTGATGGGGTGTATAGGGAAGTAAGCGTGTGACATCACTACAAATTCAACTACTCATCAATCGAAGTAGCATAATACAGCATTTCATAATTAGGCTTAACTTTCCACGCACCTGTTGAATCAATCATCCCCCATTGTTTCGTTTCACGATCTAGTGCAGCTGCATAACCATCTTTAAAATGTCTAACTTCTTTAAATTGTGGCTCAATAATTCTGTTCTCCTTGCAATTATAAAATCCATAAAGTTTGTTTTTTTCCAAAACAACAAAGCCATCGTGGAAACTGTGAACTTCATCGTATTCACACGGTATTAATTCCTCTCCTTTTTTATTTACAGCTCCCCACTTATGCCCAATCTCAACAATGCCTATGTCGCCTTCAAAGTCCCTCCCCTCATCATAAATGGGAGAAACGACCACCTGACCATTATTATCCAAATAACCTAAATTTCCATTTTTCCCTGCTAACCTAAACATGGCCAATCCATTACTGAATTTAAATAGTCGCTGAACACTATCACCCAATGGCATAGTTTTTCCACTCACCTTTATCACTGCATACAGTTTTTTATGACTCTGTCGAGCTTCTCCAGTTACCGCAATTGTCGCTTGTGCCTCTTTGTCAAAATCCATAACCATGTCAAATGTCGGTTTAACCACCCATTCTCCAGATCGATTAATAATCCCTATACTATCTTTGTCTGAAGCACTCCTTGCCCAGGTAAGCCCACAGCCTGTAAAATCACCCACACTTCTAAATTCAGCTTGAACAGCGACTTTACCTTTTGTATCAATAAAACCCAACAACGATTTTCCACTGTTGGTTTCAATCACCCGAACGAGTCCCTCAGAATAATATTTATTTTTAGGCATAAGCGTTTCATCTTCAAATTTATTCACAGACCCGTCATCCTTTAATGCATACCAATAACCATCCTTTATGGCTATTGTATATCCATCTTTGAATGGATAAATATTGTCAAAGCCTTCCTTAAATAGCACCTTCATATCAGTTGATAACACAAATTCATCTGTACCATTATCAATGATTGCTATTCCATCAATAAACCCACGGCTATTGCTGTGATCTTTAGACTTGCTTATCGGTCTAATTATATCAAATGGATGGTCAATTTCATTTCCGCGTGCGTCTATTATTTTCCATACCTCTTCTGATGGAGCACCAGGTCGAGGTGGACCGCTTACTTCACTAACTGGTCCTAAAACAAATGCAAATCCTTCTTTACAGAAATTATGCGCTTGTACATATTTAGGAGCTATAACCACCTCACCTTCTATGTTTATGTAACCAAGTTTACCACTCCTTGAATCACGAAAAGGGATAAGTACTTCATTTTGACCATAAACACTATTGGTTGCCAGGAAAATGAATAACAGAACTATAACTCTCATAAATACTTTTTTTGCTAAAATAAGATTTTTAAAGATAATTGTGATATGTCGCCCCACCAGAGATATATCAAGTCAATGTAGATCAATCACTTAAATTTTTACATATCATAATATTTCGATAGTTGAATGAATCAACTCCACGACCAAAATTATCAAAAACTGAAATAATTTTTATGCTCACTCCCACAGCTCCACACAGGTCGCGCCTTTTCCGTATTCGCCGTAGTCTGCATCGTAGTACTTTAGATCATCCAAGCGATCAAGATAGGTGCGGACTTCGTGTTTCAAAACACCCATTCCAACGCCATGAATCACCACAATTTTACGCATTCCTTTACGCCTTGCTTTGTTGAGAAACAACTTAAAAGCGTTCATTTGCTTGTTGATGATTTCGGCATTTGTCAGCCCCGCATGCGACTCGGTAATTGCTTCTATGTGTAAATCAATTTCCCAATAGTCCCTTTGTTGCAATTGACCTTTTCGAACGACATGATTGACTTTGGTCACAGTCGATTCACCTTGTGTAAAGTCAAAATCATCATCTCCGATTTGGTAATCTTCTCCATGGACTGCACCGAGATCAGTAGCGTTATAGGTATTTGAAAACCCATTTTCATCCTCCACAATGTAACGATGAGAGCTGTCTTGTCCAAGCACCGTTCCACCTCCTTGCTCACGCAAGAAAACAACTTTTTGCCCTACTTTGAACATCATAATGCCACCGTTGGAAAGAGCCATTCAAGGTCCAATGCAAAAAACAAGATAACAGGCAAGGCGAAAGAAAGCAGCCAAAAAGCAATCAATATTATTCTAAACAATAAGGACGAATCGTTTTTCAGAGGAACAACCAACATGCTGTTTACTTGACTTGCAATGATAGGATCAGATTCATCTGAAGAAACTTGATCAATGAATTTCTTGAGTGCCGGTGTATGTGATAAAACCACCCGCTTTATTTTAGTGAAATCTTTATTGCTCAATAATTTATAGGTCGTAGAATAATCCACTTCTTCGTCTTGTAAATCTCTATGCACCTGGTATTTTTTCTGAAGTGCTCTGACACGGAATCCCATGAAAAATCCAAACAGCATGATGATATAGCTATCAAAATACCAACCCACACCTATCATAAAAATAGAGGAAAGTAAAGCGAAAATCATCAAGAACAGTTCATTGCTTTTTCGAAAGAGCAGTTTAAACATCTGTCCACCATCCAATGGATCCAACGGAAGTAAATTAATCAGGTTCAAGAGGAGGAACAAAAATCCCAGTTCAATGAGCCACTCGCTTTGAATTTGAGCTGCATACCAAAGGAGTATTGCGCCAATAATAATCCCTGGAAAAGGTCCAGCAGCCGTGACGATAAAACTTTCCTTCTGTGAATAATTGCGTTTCGTTCCTTGCACAAAAGCCCCCATCAATGGAATGAAAAGCATGCGCACATTCTTGTACTTAAATAATTTCATGGTTACAAAGTGACCGAGTTCATGAATCACGAGTACAACCAAGAGGCTGAGAATGAAATTCAGCTCATCAAAAATCAACAAAAAAACAAGTACGAAAAGCACCATGGAAAATATAGTCAAGGAAATACCGCCTTTTGGTTTTTCTTCGACTAATTCAGGTTTGCTTGGGTAGAAATCAAAATTATCCATAAATTAATACTATAAAGTTATGGAGAAAATTTCAAACTATTATCGTGCCAATTCTTATTTTTTGTGAAATTGAGCGAAATCCTTCGCAAAATAGGTCAAGATACCATCCGCTCCTGCCCTTCTGATACTCAACAACATCTCAGTCATTGCTGCTTCATAATCGAGCCAGCCATTTTGTGCCGCCGCATAGACCATGGCACATTCTCCGCTCACGTTGTAGGCCGTGATTGGAATGTCAAAATTCTCTTTCAACAAATGAATCACATCTAAATAGCAGATGGCGGGTTTCACCATCATCATATCAGCTCCTTCTTCAAAATCCAGTTGAGCTTCCAGCAATGCTTCGCGTTTGTTCGCTGGATTCATTTGATAGGTTTTCTTATCTCCACTTTTTGGTGCAGAATTTAGTGCATCTCTGAACGGACTGTAAAAAGCGCTCGCATATTTTGCGGTATAAGACATGATACTTACGTCCTGAAAATTATGTTTATCCAATTCGTTTCTAATAAAGCCAACACGTCCATCCATCATGTCACTTGGTCCAATAATATCCGCTCCTGCTTGGGCTTGAGCAAGACTCATCTTTCCAAGAATTGCAAGCGTTTCATCGTTCAAAATTTTTCCATTCTCAACGATGCCATCATGACCATCCGATGAATATGGATCCATCGCAACGTCCGTCATTAAAACGGCATCAGGAAAATTCTTTTTGATTTGATGAATTGCATCGAGGTAAAAATTATCCGATGCATAACTGTACGATGCCAACTTGTCCTTTAACTTTTCATCGACCGCTGGAAACATATCGAACATATTGATTCCTAGTGAAATACAAGATTCAATCTCTGGCAACAATGTGTCGAGTGACCAACGAAAGTTATTGGGTAGAGAAGATATTTCCCTCTTCACACCTTTTCCATCTTCAATGAATAAAGGATAGATTAAATTCTCCGTGCCTAATTTTGTTTCTTGCACCATGTCACGAATGACGGATGAATTCCTATTTCTACGTGGTCTAATTTGCATAATCGTATTTCTTGTAAACAAAAATAAGAATTCATAGAGAATAATATGATTATTACTATATTTACGCTACTTAACTTTTATAAAAAATGAGACACCTTACACTTAAACTTCTATTGGGATCGTTGGCGATTAGCACTATGCTTGTTTCTTGCAAGGATAGCAGCGATGATACAGAAAATGTGATTGATGAAGCAATCATAGATGAAAACAGTGCTTTCAATACTGTTTTTGATGGGAAGATATTTAGTATCCCTTCTCCTGTACAAACAGCTTATTTGATCAAACAATTGAATTTACCTTTTGACGAGCAATTGTTGAACAAGAATTCAAACGTCGATGCATACATTAAAGAATATCACCAAGCATTGAATCTTGGAATCTATGGAACTGATGTAGGTTATTCATCCATGTACGAGCAAAAAGACGTAACGATGAATTACTTGTCTTCTGTGGAAAAACTGACTTCGGAGTTAGGTTTAGATATTGCCTTTGACAATGAGTTTTTGAAACGATTTGAAAACAATAACAACAACAAAGATTCTATGTTGGTGATTATGTCGGACGCTTACAGAAAATCTGATAATTTCTTGAAACAATCGAATCGTAAATCTACTTCCGCACTGATTTTGACAGGTGGATGGATTGAGTCGATCTACTTTGCGAGCAAGCTGAACAAGAAAAAAAGAAACAAGGATGTTGAGAAACGAATTGGTGAACAAAAGCAATCGCTTAATTCTATCATTGATATTTTAACGGAGTACAATGACAACAATCAGAACGATGCATTAATTGCGGAGATGAAGGACTTAAAAGTTTCCTTTGATAAGATTAAGTTGAATTACGGATACATTGCTCCTGATACCAACAAGGATAAAAAGGAAACGACGTTCAATCACACACTGGAAATTGAAATCGATGAAAAGATTTTATCAGAGATTGAAACCAAAATTGAAGCTATTAGATCAAACATTATAAAAGGATAGGCATGAAATTATTTTTAATCATAGGGTTCGCAGCATTTGTTTCACTTAATTCAGCAAACGCGCAAGATTGTGAAGGCATCGTTAATGTCTGTGAGGATTTACTGAAAAAAGACACGAAGGGGAAGGATTTTATTTCTGATGGACAGGTTTATACTGCCTTTCTAGATCGTGAGAAAGCTGAATTTAGCACAACTTTTTTTGGGGGTACTACTTATAGAATCGCTGCAAGCGGAGGCGCTAAAGAAAACTACATCATCTTTACAATCAAAGATCCAGATGGAAACATTCTTTTCTCGAACAGAAATTATAAGAACTCACCTTACTGGGATTTCCATGTACAGGAAAGTTTACCTGTTACAATTGAAACTGAATTCGACAGGGATTTAAAAGTTTCAGGGTGCGCGGTGATGTTGATAGGATTTAGAAAATAGTAGTTTTTTGATTGGATGAGTGAAAGAATTCTTCGGGCGTTAATGCAACTCTTCGCAATCATTGCGAAAGTTGATGAAGTCAGCGACGAGAAGGAATCACAGGAAATAGAAAGTACGAAGGGGAAGCAAATCATTGAATCCTTTCTAAAATCTGAATTAAGTTCCGCAGACGTTGATAATTACATCGAAGTTTTCGATGGTTTTCTAAAAGAAACTCGTGGAAAGCTCTTTTCTAAAAACAGAGATCAAAAGCGCACTTCCCTCCATTCGGTTAAAATCTTGCGGATTTGTGATCAAATCAATAAAGAACTGACACAACGTCAAAAAGTTATTGTACTTATTCGAATTTTTGAGTTCATTGATAGTGACAATACATTATCTGACAACGAGCTCAAGTTCATTCAAACGGTTTCGGATTCATTCCACATTAGTCAAAAAGAGTTTGATGCGATCAAAGATTTCATCAATGAAGATGGCACTAACTTTATCGACGAGCCTGAACACATCTATTATAGCGGCAAACAAGAAGCTCAACTAGAAAAAGCTGTACTGGATGTCATGGAGGGATTGGATGCGCCAATTCACATCCTTCATGTCAGAAGCGTTAAAACATTGTTTTTTAGATACTTTGGTCGTGACGAGTTATACATCAATGGTCAAATCGTTGACGTAAATAGAACCCACGTATTCAATATTGGATCTACCCTTAGAACTGGAAAAAGTAGCCAGTTATTCTACAGTGATTTAATTTCCAAGCTGTCGAAGGAAATCAACTCAACCCCCATCAGTCTCGAAGTAGACCACGTTTCACTTGAGTTTGGCAATGGTGAAAATGCAATTAAAGACATTCATTTTTCGACGAATTCAGGAAGTCTCATTGGCATTATGGGAGGATCAGGTACGGGAAAAACAACCCTACTGAATGTCTTAAACGGTAAACTTTCCCCAACCAAGGGAAGTGTACTTATCAACGGAATTGACCTGCACAAAGAGCGAAAAAAACTTGAAGGTGTCATTGGCTATGTCGATCAGAACGATGTATTGAATGAAGAACTGACGGTCTATCAAAACTTGTATTTCAGCGCAAAACTGAGCATGGGTGGACTGAACAAGATTCAAATCATTCGTAAAACAATTGAACTCTTAAAGAGTCTTGGACTTTATGAAATTCGTTATTTGAAGGTGGGCTCTGTACTTGAAAAGGTAATTTCTGGTGGTCAGCGTAAACGATTAAACATTGCGCTTGAACTAATTCGTGAACCTTCTATTCTCTTTATTGATGAACCAACATCTGGACTATCAAGCAGAGACTCTGACAACATCATCGACTTATTGAAAGAACTTTCACTAAGAGGAAAACTAATTTTCGCTGTAATTCACCAGCCGTCTTCTAATATCTTCAAACTGTTTGATCGACTCATCATTTTAGATCAGGGTGGTTTGCCTATTTACAATGGAATTCCGATGAATGCCATCGTTCACTTTAAAACGTTTTCTTACAAAGGGAATTCCCATGAACGTGAATGTAGTCTTTGCGGAAATGTCAACCCGGAACAAATTTTTAACCTGATTGATGCTAAAATTGTGGATGAATTCGGTACTGAAACAAATGTGCGAAAGAAAACACCACAGGATTGGAATAAAGTACACCGAAAGAATCGAGTGGACAGCCCAGTTAAAAGGGAAACAGTCGCACCAACATCAGACATCAAACTTCCGAACCGAATTATTCAGTTCATTACTTATTTTGTCCGCGATGTAAATAGCAAAATCTCGAACAAGCAGTATGTATTGATCAACTTGTTGATAGCACCATTGTTGGCGGTCATTCTATCTTATTTCATTAAGTACTATGGTTGGACGGATAAAGGAATTGAATATACCTTTTACGACAACGAAAACATTCCACAATACCTGTTCATCATTGTTATTGTCTCCATATTTTTGGGCCTCACTGTCGCTGCGGAAGAAATTCACCGCGACAAAAAGATCATCGCCCGGGAAAGATTCATCAACTTGTCACATAACAGCTATTTATTCTCGAAAATATTCATTTTGTTCATTATTTCTGGGGTACAATCGCTCTTGTTCGTCTTAATCGGCAACGCTATACTTGATATAAAGGGCATGTGGTTCGTATTTTGGATTGTGATGTTCTCATCTGCGTGCTTTTCCAACTTGCTGGGCCTAATTATTTCGAGCACCTTTAATTCTGCCAAGGTAATTTACATTGTTATTCCTTTGCTTATCATTCCACAGTTGCTATTTAGTGGTGTTATCGTCAAATTTGATAAACTTCACCCTTCCCTTTCCAACGCAACAAAAGTGCCTTGGGTAGGTAACTTAATGGTCTCGCGATGGGCCTATGAAGCACTCACCGTAGAGCAAGCCACTCAAAATGAATTTCAGAAGCACTTCCTTGAGTACGAAATTGATAAAACGTATGCTGCATGGAAAAAGGATTATTGGACACCAGAGATTAAACGCCAATTGAGTGTCATTGACAGTGATCAAGAGTCGAGTGCATCAAAACAGAAAGCAATCAAGCTAATCAAAAATGAAATTGCGCTTGAAGAAAAAGATTGGGGCAACTTTAACTGTGATGAATGTGTTATAGAGACTGGAGATAAGACGAGTATCAATCGCCAAAATGTCATTTACTTCATCAATAAAATCAGAGAGCAGCATATTAAAAATCAGGAGAAAGTAAAGTTCGCAATGAATGCTAAAATTGATTCCCTTGGAAGTGAAAAATACATCGAGTTACAGAAAGAATATGTGAACGAGGCATTGATGATGGTTGTTAGAAATAAGATGGAAAGTGAAAAACTGATTGTTGACAAAGGTCAAATTTACCGAAATGACAATCCTATCTTTAATATTCCCAAAAATGTTTCTTTTCTCGGTTCACATTTCTATTCACCCTACAAATACTTGTTTGGAATAAAAATGACCACGTTCCAAGCAAATATTATCGTAATCTGGATCATGTCCCTGATCACCTATATCCTACTCTACTTTGATGTCTTCAAACGATTGTTAGAAGGATTCAAGAAAAAAGTGTAATAAAAGAAGCGCTATTGAGCATTGAGCGTAGTCGAAATGCGAGATGCGGAAATACGAAGAACGGTAGTCGAGCTTTTCGAGGAGTTGCGGTAATCGAGCTTGTCGAAATTACATCAACATTCCACCGCACACATGAATGGTCTGTCCTGTCACATAATTTGACATGTCCGATGCCAAGAATACAGTCACATCAGCCACATCTTTAGGAGAACCACCACGCTTCAGTGGAATAGAATTTCTCCATTCCTCCACGACTTTTTGATCAAGTGCGGCTGTCATTTCAGTTTCTATAAATCCTGGAGCAATGGCATTGCAACGAATATTTCTAGATCCAAGTTCTTGCGCAATAGATTTGGTGAATCCTATCAATCCTGCTTTTGACGCTGCATAGTTGGATTGACCAGCATTTCCACTGACTCCAACCACTGAAGACATATTGATGATTGAACCTTTTCGTGCTTTCAACATTGGGCGTTGCACTGCTTTAGTCAAGTTAAACGCAGATTTCAGATTGGTGTTCATCACTTCGTCCCACTGCTCTTCTGACATACGCATTAAAAGCGTATCGCGTGTAATTCCTGCATTATTTACTAGAACGTCTATTTGTCCGAATTCCTCCACAACATCATCCACTAATTTCTGTGCTTGATCGTAATCCGCTGCATCCGATTTAAATCCTTTTGCAACGCCACCATTTGCACTTAATTCAGCTTCCAAAGCTTTTGCTTTTTCTTCTGACGACAAATAAGTAAATGCCACTTTAGCACCTTGTTTCACACATTCTTCAGCGATTGATTTTCCAATTCCGCGTGAAGCTCCAGTAATTAGAACGACTTTATTTTCTAGTAAATTCATTGGTTCAATTTTGCAACAAATATAAACAATCGAAACGAACCGCTCTAAATTTGTCCACTGAAACTTTGTTCAGTAGTCAATAAATTAATTGAAGAAATCCCAAGTCAAACCCAGTCTAAGTCGCGGTTGAGAAACGGGATAGTTTTGGAGAACTTCATTGGTTTGGTCCGACCAGAAGTAGCCAATATTCTCATAGCGCACGAAGAAACGAAATTCTGAAATACCCAGAGATACGAATGCATGAAGGTTCGTCATTGGTGTAAAGCCTGGAGTATTGACATTCCAATCGTACGTATCCATGTGTGGGAGATAAGCACGTGTTGAATACGATGAAATATACGATCCATCAACTCCCACGAGCGCTTCTAGTTTCTTTGCTTTGAATAACTTTCCTTTGATAAACAAACGTCCGTATGCCTGGATCTCAGGTAAAATATTGTCGGTACTTGTTGTGTAAACCACTGTTGGATTAAAATGAAGCACACCGAATTTAAACGCTGAACGCAGTCCAAACGATGAGAAAATATAATTTCCTGTCGAATTAACCCAATTCGTTTCATCGAACATGTAGGGATTGGCCAACGACGTGAATTCACCTAGAAAGGAAATTTTAATCTTCTCCTGAAGAAAGGAATATCCTGCATCACCTCCAACACTCAACAATGGCTGATTTTCTACTCCATTCATTACATAATCGGCGTTGTTCGAGAAATACATCCGCTGAAATACGGACGGTGCATTGTTCTCAAAGCGCAAGAACGCGTTGACTTCTATACGATTCAATGTATATTTCAATTTTGCTCTTTCATAAAAGGAATTAAATCGACCTAAGAGATTGAAATTGAATTCGTTGGAAAATTTTAGTATATTCAAATGAAGAAAAACATTCGAGGTCAAATCCACTTCGTGTGTATCTGTGTGACTTCCTAAATTTTGATAATCCCAATAGTGATGTTGTAAAAGTCCATCAATGTAGAACCGCTTGCTTGCAAAATAGACTCCAGCTCCATTGCCCAGTTCATTCAAGTTGTACTGATCTCTTGTCGTAAAGCTATCAATATGCACCGCATTGTACAATCCGAAAAGTGTGTCTGATTCCGAATAAATTCGATTTTTAACGTGATAGGCATGTCGCGTAACGGGCCCCAGCATCGTTGAAGAATCCTTTAGCACGTTGAAATAATTCTTCACTGAAACTTCAGCCATGCGATTTCGGCTTACTGCATTTTCCTTATAGACTGGAGAAAACTCTAAACCGAAACTTTCAATCATGGAATCAGTGACAATTCCTCCAGGATGATTGGTATTGAAAGATTGAAACGCACCTTTTATTTGGATTGAATAGCGCTGTCCTTTGCGTTGAAGCTGCAACTGAACTCGGTCGTTGTTGAAGCCTGCATTTCGAATGGAGCCTAGTCCTGAATTGCGTTCATAATCAATATTGAGCAAGGTTTTTTCGGTAAGGGCGTGGTTGTATTCCGCACGAATGAATTGACTTCCTTGTCCGCCTATTGAATACGAAAACCCGAGATGAGGAAGTGCTGAAAAGCGCATTTCTTTCCATGCGAAAGCAGGTTGAAACAAGGGATTGTAGATTTGATCTACAACGGTGCGAATGCGCAATCCTTTTGGTGATAAAATGGTTCTTCCACCGTCAAATACTGTAGGTAAATAAGCGGTTTTGATATCGATGGAGTCGAGATTCCCCGTCATTCGATTTGAATATTTGATCATATCAAATTCGTAAACGATTTGAGCTTGGGCAAATACCGTTATAAACACGAATAATAATCCAGCGAAAATCTTCATTCTACACACTATATCGAAAGTAAAGGTATAAAAAAAGGGTCAGCCTGAGGCTGACCCAATAAATATCTTGTTGAGAAAACTAAAATCCTACAAGTTATTAATTTTCACTTGCAATCCTGATTTTAGGTTTGCCGCTTTATTCTTGTGAATGACATTTCTTTTTGCAAGTTTATCAATCATCGTATAAATAGAAGGAATCAATTTCTGTGCTTCTTTTTTATCCGTTAATTCTCTCATGTTACGAATCGCGTTACGTGTTGTTTTGTGTTGGTATTTGTTACGCAATCTTTTTGATTCGTTTGATCTAATTCTCTTTAATGCTGACTTATGATTCGCCATGTTTTTTCTTTTTATTAAATTTTTAAACTTCTGTCTTGCAGCCCATAGGAGAATCGAACTCCTGTTTCCAGGATGAAAACCTGGCGTCCTAACCACTAGACGAATGGGCCAAATTACAACTTTTTTTTCAATTTGGCAGCCCATAGGAGAATCGAACTCCTGTTTCCAGGATGAAAACCTGGCGTCCTAACCACTAGACGAATGGGCCTTACATTAATTCAATCCCCTCCTAATTTGGGAGTGCAAATATATACTGAAATTCGTTAATAGCAAACAAGAGTAGCATTTTTTTTAAAAAACATTATTGTCGTCTCCCTTAAATTTAAAACCGAGACGTTTTCCTGTTGCTACCTTAAGGTCTGAACTGATTTCATTTATCTGCATAATTGAAACTTCTTGCACGATATCATACGGTGGAGTAATCAAATCAAATTCAATTGCATAAATGATTGAACACTGAACAATGTGGCGAATAAAATCATTATTTATCACATCTTTATCTAGGCTTCTGAACAAAAATCCGAGTTGACCTTTCCCTTCCACCATGAAATGACTGTCATGATTTAAAAATATCCGACCAATTAAATATCCCGCATCGCTGTATCGGTTTTTCTCAAACGATTCAGCCAAGAAATTGTAAATGTTGATAATTGCAAAATAGCCGTTCGCTCCATTCTCTTGAAGGTATTTGGTTTTCCATAGAGGATTCTCATCTGGCAGTCGAAAAATGTTTGTATGCAGCTGAAATACCAATGCATCGCTTCCTACAAAAACACGAAATTCAAATTTACCATTGTCCTTAAAACGCAAACGAACTCTTGTGTCATCTACGGATTTAGAAAGCGTTTCCAACTCTTCTTTAACGACGATTTTGAACTGCTCCAACACTTCTTCCGAAAAGTCGGCGACATCTTGCTTTAACGCGGCTTTATTCAATAATAAGTCGATAATCTCACCACGCTGGTCTTGTACCTTCTTCTTTCTAGCCATATTAATATGCTTTAGCAAAAATTACGCGACCCACAGAAGGTTTACCAGTTACCATACATTTTCCATCTTCCTTCACTTGATCGAAAGGAATACAACGAATTGTTGCTTTGGTCTCCTCTTTCACGCGAGCTTCGGTCTCTTTTGTTCCATCCCAGTGCGCCAAGAAAAAACCTCCCTCCTTCTCCAACTTCACTTTAAATTCCTCGTAGCTGTCTACTTGCTGAATATTTTCAGCTCTGTACTTTTTTGCACGCTCCAATAAATTGCTTTGAATATCCGCCAACAACTTTTCTATATGGGCATCAACGCCTTCAAAAGGAACAACTTCCTTTGTTTTTTCATCGCGACGTGCAACTTCTATATTTCCGTTTTCTAAATCCCTTGGACCCATTGCTAAACGCACAGGAACTCCTTTTGATTCATACTCAGAAAATTTCCATCCTGGACGGCGATTGTCATCATCGTCAAATTTGAAGGAGATTCCAAGTTTTTTCAATAAAGCACCTAGCTCCTTCATTTTTACCGAGATCGCTTCTAATTCCTCTTGTGACTTATAAATCGGTACGGCAACAACTTGAATTGGTGCCAATGCAGGCGGAAGCACAAGTCCCTCATCGTCTGAATGCGTCATGATCAACGCCCCCATCAAACGAGTAGAAACTCCCCATGAGGTTGCCCAAACATAATCTTGTTTTCCTTCTTTATCGGTAAATTTAACGTCAAATGCCTTCGCGAAATTTTGTCCCAAAAAGTGAGAAGTACCCGCTTGAAGTGCCTTTCCATCTTGCATCATCGCTTCGATACAGTACGTATCGTCTGCTCCAGCAAAACGTTCACTTTCTGTTTTAAATCCTTGAATGACAGGCATTGCCATGTAGTTCTCGGCAAAATCAGCGTACACTTGACACATTTGTGTCGTTTCATCAATCGCTTCTTGACGCGTTGCGTGTGCAGTATGACCTTCTTGCCACAAAAACTCAGTGGTTCTTAAAAACAAACGAGTTCTCATTTCCCAGCGCACAACATTCGCCCACTGATTGATTAAGATAGGTAAATCTCTATAGGATTGGATCCAGTTTTTGTATGAATTCCAGATAATTGTCTCAGACGTAGGTCGAACAATCAGTTCCTCCTCCAATTTCGCTTCAGGATCAACGATAAGTCCACTTCCATCTTCAGCATTTTTAAGACGATAGTGCGTTACTACAGCGCATTCCTTGGCAAAACCTTCAATGTGACTTGCTTCCTTGCTCAAATATGATTTCGGAATGAACAACGGAAAATAAGCATTTGAGTGTCCCGTTTCTTTGAATTTGGCATCGAGAACTTCTTTCATTTTCTCCCAAATTGCATACCCGTATGGTTTGATAACCATACATCCCTTAACGTCAGAGTGCTCCGCTAAATCTGCTCGGTAAACAAGTTCGTTGTACCATTTCGAATAATCGTCTTCTCGTGTCGTATATTTCTGAGCCATAAATAATCTGTTGAAGCATTAAAATTGAATGCAAAAATAGAAATTAAATAGCAACCGCTTAGAAGATGATTCAATTAAATGCTTATGAAACGGTCATACGCACCGATTCATCAAAAGGAATTTTTCGAATTTTACTGTTCACCCAAGCTTCGACGTTGAAATATTCAAGCACCACACGCTCGTTGTGATCCTCGAGTAGGAGTTTTAACTCTTCTTGCAAGCTTTCAAAAATCTCCAAGCGTTGTACCTCAGATTGTACCTTCGCCAGTTTACGTAAGTACTTGATGAAAACAATTTCTACTTGGTAATCTCTATCGTGCTTATTTAAATAGCGATTCGTCGATTTAATGATGTACTCGAGGAAATCGTAGTTCTCCAATTCGAAGTGAATGACCAAGTTAAAGAGACGAGCAAAACTGTAAACGTCCTGGCGTAAATTCTGTTCATTGTCGTTCAACACCTCATTCAGATAGTGCAAGGCCTTTTTGTAATCTCCTACTCCAAAATAAGTGTAGGCAATATTGTACGCAAGCAAAATTTCCATTTCCTTGCTCAGTTTTTCATCGTAAGCTGTTTTTTGTTTCTCAATGACGGGAATTAAAGCGAGACTTCCATCAAAATCTCCTTCCGCATGGAGCAGCGCCAATTCTTGAATGTACGAATTTCCAAAAATCTTCACTTCCAAGTCAATTGAGTTGAAACCCTTTTTCGACTGTAATTCACGGATTTCAGCAATCAGCTCACGTGCTTTATCGTAATTTCTGCTGTCTACGTGACAACGGAGCAAGTGAAACAAGGTCATGACATAGCGCGATCCTGTATCCAATTTGATCAGTGGATTGTTATCTAGAATTTCTTTCGTTCTGTTGAAAAACTGAAAACTATCTTCATAATTTCTGTTAGTCGCGGCACATAACCCTTTGATGTAATAACAAATGGATGCTGCTTTGGTTGAAAGCGCGGTGTTCTTTCCTTTTATCAAGTGATAGTTGGAAATATCTTCGACGGTTTGCCGTTCAGCTTCGTTTCTTGTAAAACCTCCACTGCGAAAAATCAAATTGATTTTCGAATAAATGACCGTGTACTCAGCGAGGTTTCTCAACTTTGCAATCACCATTTCCTCCTCTTCGATCAGTTTATCCAAATCCACGGAAAAAACTCCCTGTTCATAAGCCGATTCAAGCAATCTCTTCTCCCAAGCAATCAATTCGAACCAGTAATAAAACTTTTCGTGCTTTTTTGCTATCTCTTTAGCCCGCGAAACAAACTTATCGCACTCCTTGTAAAGTGCCTTGCTGTAGAGAATTTCAACGTTCTTTATTTCTTGCTTGAGTGAGCTACTGATCGATTGTTCACTGTAAAATGACCGTAAGCTTTTTAGAATTAACTTATAAAGATGATTCTTCTCTGATGGTAAATGCTTGATAAATGTCTCGTTCTTAAAGGCTTTCTTTAATTCCTCCTCGTCGTACTCGCTTTTATCTTGCTTCTCAATGAAATCGAAAATTTTCAGGTAGTTTTTTTCACCTGACTGCAATGACGAAGACAGCTTAAAAAATCGCTTCTCCGACTTCGTCAGTGATTTGATTAACTTGAATAGTTCAACAGAAGGTTTCATTCCTGAGACAAAAATTTAACTGAATCTAACAAATTTAGTCAGAACATTTATATATCCAGCTGTAAATAACAAAAAAATACAATCACTAATTCGGTTTAGTTAGACAATTTAGAAGATTATTCTTGAAATCCTATAAAATAAGAAGGGCGCTCTTTGTATCGAGCGCCCTTCTAAACAACAACAAACTAAAAAACCTCACTATGGAATAGTTCCACTACCTGAGGGTTACCTCTCTACCAATGGCAAATATTGCATCGTCATTGGTAATATCGTTTAATCTTTTCAGTGAATTAATGTTCACTGCATGTGTTTGAGAAAATTCAATCAATGAAACTTCCTTCTCAATCACCGTAACTTCTCTTTTTAATAAATTTCTTCGTTTTTTAGGTCGTATGTAGACAACATCTCCTTCTACCAAGACATCCTTGTGCTTATCGAAATCATTGTATTTGTACAACTGAGATAATTTCAACCCAAACTCTACGGCAATTTGATAAAACGTATCGCCCTTTTTAGCAACGATGTATTTCACACCTTTTTCGTGGACGTACACTTGGTGAACATTTGCTATCATGGTTGATTTCGTCACCATTGATTCTTTCACCTTTGCTTCTGCAATGTGCGGCTGAGCTTCAATTTCTGGATTGGAAAACCCATCGTATTTGTGCAGACCCAAATCTTCAATAATTCCAATCAATAAGTCCGGATACTTTGGATTCGTAGCATACCCTGCTTTTTTTAGACCCTTCGCCCATGATTTGTAGTCATCTGACTTGTAATCAAATAAGAAAGCGTAGCGATTGTATTTTTTTAAGAACTCACTATGATCGATGTACGACTGCTCTGCAGTTTTGTAAACGCGAAAGCACTCATTTTTAGTGTCATCGTCTTTGTAAATCTTCTTTCCTTGCCAGTCGTGGCATTTAATTCCGAAATGATTGTTTGCCTTTACAGCCAAATCAGAATTACCACTCCCACTCTCCAGAATCCCTTGTGCCAAGGTAATACTCGCTGGAATGTTGTGCATCATCATTTGTTCAATGGCTACTCCGTTCCATTGATCAACGTATTCTTGCTTTGTGATTTTTTTGTGCCCTGAACCAGCCATCGTAAAACTGGTGAGCAATACCCCAATAGATACTAAATGTAATTTCATGACTTTAATTTGTTGTGTTGTCTTGACTATTACGTCCGATCAAGCTTTAGGTTACAAAAAATGTTGATAACTGCCATATTTTTTGTTCATAACCATCACGAACACCTACAAATCAGCCATTATGGCATTTAAAACCAGTGATAGCTGTCATTATTTCCGAAACAAAGGGGTATTATTCGAATGGTCTGCAATTTGTCAACCAGATGATGTATAAAATAATATCAAATGGACATTAATAAACTAACAACCAAAACGCAAGAAATTCTGAGCAGTGCACAACAAATTGCAATGAACAACGAGCACCAATCCATTGAAACAGGCCATGTTTTAAAGGCAATATTGAATAACGATAAGGAAGTTATACCCTACCTATTGAATGAATTAAACGTGAATGTTCAAATTTTAGAAAGAGCATTGGACGGTATAATAAATGGTTACCCTAAAGTAAGTGGAGGTCAACTGTACATGTCGCAACAAGTCAATGCTGTACTGAACAATGCGTTCAATGAACTCAAGCAATTTGGCGATGAATATGTATCGATTGAGTTACTTCTCTTTTCAATGCTTACGGCAACAGATAGTGTGGGGACTTTATTGAAAGACAGCGGAATTACCAAAGCGAAACTAAAGACAAGTATTTTAAAATTGCGGAAGGGAGAATCAGTGACGTCTCACAGCCAAGAAGGGACGTATCAATCGCTTGAAAAGTACGCGAAGAACCTGAACGAATTAGCTAAAACAGGAAAGCTTGATCCAGTAATTGGACGTGATGATGAAATTAGACGAGTCCTGCAAATCTTAACGCGACGTACCAAGAACAATCCAATCCTCATTGGAGAACCTGGCGTAGGTAAAACTGCCATCGCTGAGGGAATTGCACACCGTATCATAGAAGGGGATGTTCCCGAAAATCTTAAATCGAAAGTCGTGTACTCACTAGATATGGGGGCATTGATTGCTGGAGCAAAATACAAAGGTGAATTCGAAGAGCGATTGAAATCGGTAGTCAAAGAAGTGATTAAAGCAGAAGGAGAAATCATCCTCTTTATTGACGAAATCCACACCCTTGTCGGTGCTGGAGGCGGCGGTGAAGGCGCCATGGATGCAGCAAACATTTTAAAACCAGCATTGGCACGTGGAGAATTACGTGCAGTCGGCGCGACGACACTCAATGAATATCAAAAGTATTTCGAAAAGGACAAGGCACTCGTTCGACGTTTTCAAACGGTAATGGTCGACGAGCCTTCTACGGAAGATGCCATCTCTATACTACGTGGAATCAAAGACAAATACGAAAATCACCACAAGGTGATCATAAAAGATGCTGCAATTATTAGCGCTGTAGAATTGTCGCAACGTTACATTACGGAACGTCACCTTCCAGATAAGGCGATTGACTTAATTGATGAGGCAGCTTCAAAATTGCGCATGGAAATCAATTCAAAACCAGAAGAACTGGATGAGATTGAACGAAAAATCATGCAATTGGAAATTGAAAAAGAAGCCATCAAACGTGAGAACGATACAGCTAAACTGGATAAGCTTGAAAAGGAACTCGCTGATCTTTCTGCACAACGCGATGGATTTAGAGCGAAATGGCAATCTGAGAAAGATGTCGTTGACAAAATTCAAGCACTGAAAGAAAGTATTGAGTCCTTTAAACTTGAAGCAGATCAGGCTGAAAGAAGCGGTGATTATGGTAAAGTAGCAGAAATACGCTACGGAAAAATCAAAGAAGCGGAAGAACAACTTGAATCGGTAAAAGGTAAGCTCGCAGAAATGCAGTCTGACTCTAAAATGATCAAGGAAGAAGTCGATGCGGAAGAAATAGCCGAAGTGGTTTCTAAATGGACAGGAATTCCAGTCAATAAGATGATTGAGAGCGAACGCGCTAAACTCCTGAAACTTGAAGAAGAGCTTTCTAGACGCGTTGTTGGACAACATGAAGCGATTAGTGCACTATCGGATGCGGTGAGAAGATCTCGGGCGGGATTGCAAGATGACAAACGACCAATCGGATCCTTCATTTTCTTAGGAACGACAGGTGTCGGTAAGACGGAGTTAGCAAAATCATTGGCAGATTACTTGTTCAATGACGAAAACGCGATGACACGGATCGATATGAGTGAATTTCAAGAGAAACACTCTGTCAGTCGATTGGTGGGAGCGCCTCCAGGATACGTGGGATACGACGAAGGTGGTCAGTTGACCGAAGCGGTGCGAAGAAAACCTTACTCAATTGTATTGTTGGATGAGATTGAAAAAGCTCACCCTGATGTATTCAATGTGTTGTTGCAAGTACTTGATGATGGTCGTTTAACCGACAACAAAGGAAGAACGGTCAATTTTAAGAACACAATTATCATCATGACTTCCAACCTTGGTTCGGAGCTCATTCATGAGAAATTTGACAACGTGAAGCCAGCAGAAATGGAACGTGCGACAGAATCTGCGAAACAAGCAGTTTTTGAATTATTGAAACAAACCATTCGCCCTGAGTTTTTGAACAGAATTGATGAAACGATTCTCTTCTTACCGCTCACAAAAGAAAACGTAAGAGAAATCGTTGGGATTCAACTCGGAATGCTTAAAAAGAAATTGTTTGCACAGAACATACGACTGGTGATCAACGATGAAGCATACGATTGGATTGCCGAAGAAGGATACGATCCATTCTTTGGAGCACGACCAGTAAAACGAATCATTCAAAAGAATGTCATGAATGAGTTGTCAAAAGCCATTCTGTCGGATAAAATTGACATTACAAAAACCGTAGTGATGGATGTGTTTGATGGGAAAATAGTCTTTCGACTGCCGATCAATGAAAAAGAGGAAACGTACATAGCATAGAGATATAATTTTTCATAATAAGTTCGTTTAATAAGTAGAAAATCGAGTTTTGAGCAATCAGAACTCGATTTTTTTTTTGCAATTGAACCCTACTCTATTCAAAAAAAATTACCTTTAATCATGTCTAAGCCACTCAAAATAATCTTTCCTATTCTATTCATCGGTTTGCTGATATGGTTGGTTTATTCATTGATTGTCCTTAGTCCAACCAAAATCAATCTCGGAGCGTTCAAAACGGTTGCAACCATGTTCGCCCTGTTTTTCACAGCTCTCGGGACTTCAATAGCTTGGCATTCAGCGAAGAAAAACATGTTCTTTTACGTTTTGATCCTGTCTTCTCTCGTGCTTTTGACTTCCATTCACCTGGAATTGTCATCATTGATTCTCTTGTGGAAATTGGAAATTGGTGTGTTGCTGATTTTCTCCGTATTCTGCTTGATTCATTCCATCAAGCATTCGTCACTTGCATTAAAAATCACCCTATACACTACTGCTGGATTCTTGATCCTTCCGCTCTGCGGGTTTTACAATAACTTCGTTTTGGTTGTAGCAGCCATCCTTTGCACAGTGACTACGGTCTGGTCTATTACTGGTGTCATTCGAACAAAATCCTAGTAAACGTACGTTGCAAATCCATGCAATCGCTTCATCCAATATTCCGAACTTTCGATCTCCGTCATAATCACCCCTTTGCTCGAGCTTGAATGAATCATTACAATCGGCTGTCCTTTTTCCGATACCACAATGCCTACATGGGAAATCCCAGATCCATTGCTAAAAAACACAAGGTCGCCCTTTTCAACATTCTTAGCTTTGACCTTTTTCCCATCGTTGAATTGGTCTTCCGACCTACGTGAGAGCTCCTTTCCGAAATTCTTCATGATAAAACAGGTGTATCCACTGCAATCAAAACCATTCGGTGAACTTCCCGCCCACGCATAAGGCGTTCCAAGGTATTGTTTTGCTGTCTCTACGATTTCTTCTCTTGAAATAGTCGCTTCCTCTGCGACAACATCTGGTTCTTTGACAACAATCACTGAATCTACGATCGCATTTTGATCTGGAATTTCCATATCAGGAATTCCCTCGTACATTTTCTTGAGCGCATTTTGTACCTGTTTGAAGGCTTGAGTATTCCCTGCCCTTTTTAAATCTGACGCCCAAGATATCAAGTCGGATTTAATCCAGTTCAATTCATACATGTGCGCATTGAACAATTGCTCCCCGTTGGTTGATTTTTTCACTTTCAAAAACAGTTCAACAGCTTCATTGATCACTTCAGGATGTTTCTTCAGCCAATGATCGTTCTGAGCCAATTGAAGCATGCTCATACTGAGGTAATAAGTAGGAATCATCGAATAATCGTAAGTAGGATCATCCAACAACATCTTTGCGCTACGGTTTACTTTTTTGTAATGCTTTTGCGCAAACAACATTTCCAATTTATCAAATTCTGGTTGCTGCGCACTGGACATAAAACTAATGCACCCAATCGCCAATACTATCAGAATGTTCTTCATACCAACTTCTATTTAATCCCCAATTGACAAAGTACGCCAATATTTACGCGCCTTTCACCACGCATTTCAAAATTCATTCCACAGGTAATTGTTTATTACTTCATGGCGATAAACTCTGATGAAACTCAGCGCTTGCCAGTCACCAGTTCATGAAATTTTATCTTAGAACATCTCCGTTTAACAAAATTTAATCATTCAAAGTACGCTAGATTCATTAAATTTACGTTTGAAACAATAGCATCTCTTTATTTATTGCTTCACTAGAAATTAAAATTATGAAATTACTTTCCTTATTGATCTGCGCGGTCACTGTTTTTTCCGTAGCTGCACAAAATGATGATAAATTATCCACTTCGGTAAAATTTGACGAAGTAATCACTTACGTTAATCGCATGTATGTCGATGAAGTAGATGACGAAGAATTAACAAACACGGCAATCGTTGCACTGCTCGAAAAATTGGATCCCCACTCTACATTCATCTCAAAGGATGAAGTCGACAGCGCGAACGAACGCATCAACGGAAACTTTGTAGGTGTTGGAATTCGTTTTCAAATCTTGAAAGATACGCTGATTGTTGTGTCGACAATTCCAGGTGGACCTTCAGAGAAAATTGGACTGTTGGCTGGTGATCAAATTCTTAGTGTAGAAGACACAATCATTGCAGGAATTGGATTGAAAAACAATGAAGTTCGAGACAAACTTTTAGGAGACAAAGGAACCAAAGTAAAAGTGACGGTGAAAAGACGTAAAACAAAGGGATTGCTCAATTTTGTGATCACCCGTGATGTTATTCCTGTCCACTCAGTAGATGCAGCGTATATGTTAACGCCAGAAACAGGGTATATCAAGCTAAATTCATTTTCCCGCACCTCGTTAGAAGAAGTACAAGAAGGCATGCGCTTGTTGAAGAAGCAAGGCATGAAAAACCTTATTTTCGACTTGCAAGGCAATGGTGGTGGTTTATTGTATGGTGCGAAATATATCGCTGATGAATTTTTGTCGGATGATAAATTAATCGTTTATTCTGAAGGTCGTTCTCAACCTCGAATTGATTTAAACTCCGAGCAAAAAGGAATGTTTGAAAAGGGAAAACTGATTCTCTTGACTGATGAGTATTCAGCTTCTGCTAGTGAGATTTTGGCAGGTGCTGTTCAGGATTGGGACAGAGGATTAATCGTCGGGCGAAGAACCTACGGAAAGGGATTGGTTCAACGTCCAATTGACCTTTCAGATGGATCTCAAATTCGTTTAACGATTGCGCGCTACTACACTCCTAGTGGTCGATTTATTCAAAAACCTTATACCGATGCCGATTCTTACAGAAAGGATTTGTTGGCGCGTTATGAAAACGGTGAGTTTATGAATCAAGATTCGATTAAGCTTCCAGATTCACTGATGCACACAACACTACTGAAAAAGAGAACAGTTTACAGCGGAGGAGGAATTATGCCCGATTATTTTGTTCCATTGGACACGGCAGAAATCACTGATTATTTCTCATCAATTATTCGCGGCGGTCACGTAAATCTTTATTCACTGACGTATGTGAATGAGCACAGAGCAGAATTGTTAAAAGCACACCCAGAGTTCCCTAGTTTCAAAGCAAACTTCGAGATTGATAAAAAATTCATGGATGACTTTTTCGACTACGTTGAAGCCGAAGATCCCGAGTTAGAATTCAATGCGGAGGAATACGCAATTAGCGAAAAGCTTATTAAATTGCGTTTCAAAGCGATGTTAGCACAAGATATTTGGGGATATAGTGAGTTTTATCAAATCTATAATGACGCCAATGAAATATTACAAAAAGCGATTGATATCATTGAATCAAAAGAATACGATAAAGCCAATTTAAGTCAAATTTAAAAAAACAACCAGATGAATAAAACGGTACTAGCGATCAGCGCATTTGCACTATTAATGTCTTGTTCAGACGACACACACGAAATTAGTGCACAAGATGGAGAAGTAACCTCAACGATCTCAGCAGGATCTCAATCAGAGAAAGAGTTGCAAAACGCACTCAAGGAAATTGATGAAGAAGAAGCAAAAAAACAAGCCAAAGAAAAAGCGACTTCCACTACCCTGACGTTTGATAAGTTGAGTTATGATTTCGGAAAGGTTGTCGCAGAATCAGAGAACACCACCGAGTTCATCGTTACCAATACAGGAAACAA
This sequence comes from uncultured Flavobacteriales bacterium, assembly GCA_937876195.1. Taxonomy (GTDB): domain Bacteria; phylum Bacteroidota; class Bacteroidia; order Flavobacteriales_D; family Crocinitomicaceae; genus UBA4466. Next base: position 33,092 of record CALEIK010000015.1, on the reverse strand, counting down.
TCCACTGATTGTATCCGATGTTTCTGCAAGCTGTGGATGTACCACTCCTAAAAAGCCAGATGCACCAATTCCTCCAGGAAAATCCGATACAATCAAGGTGACTTTTCAGTCGAAACCAGGTCAAAAGAATGAAATCAAGAAAACCGTTACAGTGACCGCTAACACGGAAGAGAAAATCCACTTGTTGGAGATTAGAGCGTTTGTGAGGTAGATATACGTTAGTGTAGAGCGCCTCAAAAACGAATAAAATGAGCCAAAGAAAAAAAGCCGTATTTAATTGGAGCGGCGGGAAAGATTCCGCTTTAGCACTTCATAAGGTGTTGCAAGAGAATGAATTTGATGTTATTTCACTATTGACAACGATTAACGAAGAAACCCTTACCTCTTCCATTCATTCTGTTCCCATTGAAATCCTGAAAAGACAGGCAGAAAGCATCGGAATTCCCCTATATCAAGTATTATTTGCTCAAGACCTAAACAACTATGAGGACAAAATGCGAGAAACGATTGGCCATTTTAAAAAACAAGGTGTTACGCATTTCATCTTTGGTGACATTTTTTTGGCGGACATAAAAACATACAGAGAAAGTAAACTCAATCCATTAGGAATTGAAGTTGTTGAACCTCTTTGGAACAAATCACCTACTGAAATCATAAACGAATTCATAAAGTCGGGAATTAAATCTAAAATTATTGTTACGCAAGCAGACAAATTAGACCAGACATTTATCGGGAAAGACCTCGACGAAAATACCGTGAACTCATTTCCTGATGACATAGATGTTTGCGGAGAAAACGGAGAGTATCATACGTTATCCTATGAAGGTGGTCTATTTAAAAAGAAAATTGACTTTTCAATTCAGCGGACAACTAAGGTTTCATATCACTGTAAATTAGACAACGGACAAACCGAGGTCTTGGAATATTGGCAAGCGGAAATAATTTATGAAGAAAGAAAACCGAACGCATAACAGCACCTACCTAAAGGGCCGAGTTTTGTAGTAAAGTCCCGACCAACCTAAACCTGTCAAACGTTAAACCAACAATTATGAAGCTATACATTCTATTTACATTGATCCTTTCAACCTCTATGTTTGCGCAGAACGTCGAATTGCTGCATGAAGAATTAAATAAATTTCAAAATCTACGTGATTTTTGTAGTTCGCAGAATGGTGAGGAAGTATTTTTTACTATTCAAAGTCCTGGCCAAGAGATTTCTCAAATTGTCTGCGTAAAAAATGGTGGATGGAACGATCCTACATTGCTTTCATTTTGTGATGAATACAGCTATTTGGAAGCCTTTCTTTCTTATGATGGGAAAAGACTCTACTTTGCCTCTGACCGTCCTAAAAGTGATTCTAGTTTAGGTAAAAGTGATTTTGATATTTGGTATGTTGAAAGAAACGACGAGAAGAGTGAATGGTCAGAACCGATCAATTTGGGCGAACCAGTAAATTCCGAGAACGATGAGTTTTATCCCACATTGTCTGAAAACAATAACCTTTATTTTACCATGGATGCAAAAGAGGGACTTGGGAAAGATGATATTTACCAATCTGCGTGGAACGGAACAGCCTATTCACCGCCAATTTTGCTGAGCACATCCATCAATAGTGAAGGCTATGAATTTAACGCATTTATCTCTAGGGATGAAACTTTTCTCATCTACACTAAATACAATGCAGAAGGGGGATTTGGCAGCGGTGACTTATACATTGCAAAAAGAGATGAACAGGGAGAATGGATACCTGCGAAAAATATGGGCAGTGCTATAAATTCAAAATACATGGAGTATTGTCCGTTTTATGACGGTAACACCAACACCCTCTATTTTACAAGTAGACGAAACAATCGCTCTCCGAAAAAATTTCAGAATTTGGAAGAAATGCAGCAGTATATTTCGACTGGTGAAAATGGTTTAAGCAAAATCTACAAGTGCAAAATAGAGATCTAAAACCCTACTTTCTTATCACCACTCTTTCTCGAACAACGCTCCCTCCTATCTCCGCTTGAATTAAATAAACTCCATCTCCGAGCTCATTCAAATCTAATTCCGCAGAAGAACTGTTGATTTGTCCGTAGCTTTTTACAGTCGCTCCTCTCATATCCACGACAATAATTGCAGTAATTAAATCGCTTCCACTCACGTTCACATTTCCAGTGCTCGGATTTGGATATATGCTAATTTCGCCTAAATCCACTTCAGGCGTAGCTGCCAAATTATCTACCAACACGCTTGCTTTAGGGTCTCCAACAATTACTGATTGCCATGATAAACGTGGCTCAGCCATGTAAAAACTTTCGGCTAGATTGTAGTTCTTTGCAGTGTCAAGATAACGGCTCATTAAAACTTGTGAGTTTAGAACTTGAGAAAAATAAATGCAGTCAACGTTTCCATAAGCTCCAGTGCATCCTTCTGCAATAATATCAGCGATTAAAAAAGAATTGGATGAATTCGTGGTCACATCAAAAGTAGTTGCCGTCTCACACGTTGACATTGAGCCGATAGCTCCTTCTGCCCAATCATAATTCAAAATCACATTGGTGAATGGACCATGTCCTCCGTATACATAAGCAAAAACATCATTCTGGTTCAATAAAGGGTTGAAATTGGCGTCTAACTGTGTGTTCCATCCATTATTCGTCAATTGGTCGTATGTCGGTTGTAAATAATTGCCCATAAAATAAGCCGAATCAGAAGATACTGCTGCATTCAAATCAACAATCCCTTGCGTGGAAATTTGATCCAAAATTGTGAAAGGGCCACTTCTATCTATGAGATTGAAAATGTCCTGTTTTTTGTATCCGTCCAATCTTGTTACGAGGTAGATTCCATAATTTTCTCTTGAAAAGCTATCAGTGGTGTTGTAAACTGGGTTCGCCCAAGATCCAGACAAGCCAATTTGGTTCGCTAATCCCCCTAAAATAAGTGTTAGTTCAGAGTCGAACGATGCGCACGCTTGCCCGGTTGCATTGGGATTAAAACAGTCGCTTTCAACCTTTAAAGGAACACCTTTCGTGGTAACGATATAATTTATTGAGTCTACAAGATCATTCGCAATCAAATAATCCTCAATTTGAGCTCTCACAAATTCAAACTGAAGACTGTCAATTTCTTCTGTGATTGGTGCATCGACAAGAATCATGTTTTGATTTGGAATATTTCGAGCTGCTTGAAAATAGTTTCCTACTTCAATGGAAGTCTGGCTGTTTTGGTTCACAATGACTACAACATCGTTGTATGTTACCGTCTGACTGGCAACATTAAATGCAGTTAGCAACGAAATGAATAAAACTGTGCTTCTCATAATTTTTATTATTTTTAGAATTGTCGGTAGAACGCAATGTCGATGAATATATTTCATTCAGAGTGTTAAAAAGAATACAAACTGATAAACGACATGAGCACCAACGAATCAACTAAAAAATCCTAAAATGAAAAACTTTGACTGGACATCCTTTACGAGAAAAGTAGCGATAAAGGCTAATCTATCTGATATCTACGATGCTTGGACAAAAGCGTCAGCCATTGAGAATTGGTTTTTAAGCAATGCTGTTTTTAGTGACGCGAACGAAAGAACGTTAGGTAAAGATGAACAACTAGAAAAAGGATGCACCTACGCTTGGAATTGGCATTTATATGACGTTACGGAACGCGGCAAAATCACTAAAGCAAACGGAAAAGATTTTATTCAGTTCACTTTCGCTGGTGACTGTTTAGTGGACATTCAACTTTCTACCCAAGGCGAATACGTTATCGTAGAGCTTACACAAAAGAACATTCCTACGGACGACAATTCAAAGCGAGGAATCCGATTAGGCTGCGACACAGGCTGGTCGTTCTTTCTTGTCAATTTAAAATCTGTCTATGAAGGTGGGCTGGACTTAAGGAATAAAGACACTAGCCTTCAAGGAATGGTGAATAATTAGAGGAGTTTCAGTTTTTAATTTACACCCTTCGAACCAAAAAATTTCCGAATGTAATTTCCAAGTGCAGGTTCCAGACGTAAAAGCAACACTGGCACTATGAATAATCCAAAAATCAGCACGCTGTTGAGTCCTATGGTGACAAAACGATTTGCTGCCCATACTGGAAAGAGTTCTCCGAGCACAATGGCTATTCCCAAAAGTGCGAGTACAACAAATTGCTTGAAGTGAAAAGGGTGAATCTTAAAATATATCCACACGTAACCAACGCGCAAGACATTGTACGTAATCAGTGCAACCATTGTTGAGATGGCAGCGCCTTTTATTCCATAAATTGGAATAAGCACATAATTCAACCCGAAGACGATTCCTATTAAGATAAATGTGAATAGGATGTCAATTCGGTACTTTTTTGAGGTAGACAGAATCATGGAGTTGATTCCAGTGTACATATCAAACATTTTACCGATCATCAAATAGAGAAAAACGTAAATGCCCTCTTGAAAATCATTCGGTAAAAGAGAAAAGACCTCATCTCTGCTCACCCAAACCAATAAAAATAGAAATCCTCCAATAATGATATTTATACCGCTTGTGGTTCTATACAATTCTTTCATCTCAAGCATCTTTCTCTCCTTCCAGTACAGTGATACGAACGGAATTGAAACTCTCACAATTGATCTATATGGAATTTGAAGTGCTGATGTCAAATAGATGATGGTACTATAGACCCCAGCGCCTGATAGTCCCACCATCGAAGCAATCATTGCTACATCCAATGTGGTCACTACCATTGCACCCAATGAGTTTGTATAACTGTAAAGTCCATACTTAATGATAATTGATTTGAATCTTCTTGGCACCTGTATTTTGACATTCAGGTTTTTAATCTCCCCAAGTTTTATTAAATAGAAAAATAAAATTGCCGCTGGAACTGTAAAGGACAAGCAGTTCATTATTAAAAACACTTCAAAAGAAATTAGTTCATAAAAAAGTGCTAACAGTAATGCAGTAACGATCAGTCTTAATAGTACTTCATACACAAATGCAGGAAATACGTTTTTATACAATCCTCTGAGATAATTATCAAAGAGCAAATAGAAGACATTCGCTATTCCCACTGGAATAATCCAGTAATAATAGGTGATGAAATCCGTCGAATTTTCTCGGTAAAATGAAGCAACTGCCTCCTTAAAGAATACAGCGAGTCCTGTGGTCAATAAGGATCCAATGATGGCAATTGTAATAATCAACTTTAAAAAGCCGTAGTTTCTTCTTGCTTCATTTCTAAAATAGGGAAAGAATTTCCAAGTGGTATTCACCACGCCAAGACTTGCAAATTGGGCAAATAATAACCCGATAGAAACCAACAAATTTGTCAATCCGATTTGTTCTGTGGACAGAATGAAAACGAATAGAACTCCTTTATTTAAATAGCCCAATGTTAATCCAAAATAGGAAATTAACATTGTTCTAAAGGCGTCTTTTTGGATTATACCCATTCGATAATTTTTATCGTGAAGTTAATGTATTACATAGTGTATGCTCAAATATATAAATATCTTCAAATTCTAGTTTCAAAATGAACATATTATCAAATCTATTTTTTATAATTATGACTTAGTGTCTAGATGATTTTTATACTCTTCCCAAGAATTGTAAGTAAAAACTCATGCTCAGTTTAATAATGTACATATAATGGACGTTAATTGACTACTTTTTCCTAATTTCAACCCACAACTGTTAATTATGCCATCCAAAAAAAAGATTTTGTATATATGTCCTTCAAAATCAACTTTTATTCTTCGCGATATTCAAATTCTTCGTGAAGATTTTGAAGTAATAGAAGGTTTCTTTAAGGTCTCAAATAAAAAAAGGGTACCATTAGAATTCATCAAACAATTTTTCTTTCTCCTTCGCAATATTCGAAAAGTAGAAGGAGTTTTTTGTCATTTCGCTGGATACTCCTCTTTGATTCCAGCATTTTTGGGGAAAATATTCAAAAAACCATGCTTTATTATTGTTGCGGGAAATGATGCTAGTAAGTTTCCCGATTTCCATTATGGGAATTACACTCGGAAACTATTAGGGTTCGCAACAAGTCAATCACTGCGCATGGCAAAACACATACTCCCTGTGCATGAAAGCTTATATTATCAGCCGTATGACTATTATGAGAGTGGCGCGCCCGCACAAGGATACAGTCACTTTGTTCCTAGGGCAAAAAACATTCCCTATACTGCCATTTATTATGGATATGATACCAATCAATTTAAAATTCAAAAAAATTCAAATAGAGTTAAAAATTCATTTTTAACAATCGGAAATTTGTCAGATCCTTATAGTTTTAAGAGAAAAGGGTATGATTTAATCCTGGAAGTGGCAAAACTTCATCCAGATTGCACATTTACATTAGTAGGTTGGGATAGAAAAATGAAACTAGATACTACTCCAAATATTAAACTCTTACCTTTTATGAATCAAATGGAAGTCATTGACATTTTTTCGAAGAATGTATTTTATTTTCAGCTCTCTATTATGGAAGGATTTCCAAATGCTCTAGCAGAGTCTATGCTTTGTGGTTGTATTCCAATAGGCTCAAATGTGTCGGGGATTCCATATATTATAAAAGATACAGGATTCATTCTCAAACATCATTCTGTTTCAGAGCTCTCAGATATTATTACTGAAACCAAAACTTTAACTAAAGAAGAATTGGAATTTAAATCCATTAAAGCAAATCAACGTGTTGCTCAAGAATTTACTTTTGAAAATCGCAAAACAAAACTGATCCAAGTATTAAATACATATTCTTAATCTATGCAAAGATTCTATAAATTCGCGTATTCGCCTAAAGTTAATAGCTTCCTAAGACCGTTGTCTCGACAAATTTATCGTCTCTCAAAAAAGAAAATAATTGGAATATCTGGAAAACTGAATCTCCATTATAAACATTATAATTTTAAATTCTATACAAATCAAACGAGCAGTGTAGGGCAAGAATTATATTACAACGGACCGGATCAATATGAATTTACACCGTTATTTGAGGAATTAATTGGTCAATCTTCTGTATTCCTTGATATTGGTGCAAATATTGGATATTTTTCTATTCTGGGTTCCAAAATTAATCCTGACTGTAAAATTTTTGCTTTTGAACCTTCAAAAGGTTCATTACACTTTCTTCAAAAAAACATTGAGGTAAATAATTGTACAAATGTTAAGATTGTAGATAGAGCTATTTCAAACACAACGGGAACTCTTACTTTTCATGAAGTGACTAATTCCAAATACCCATGGATAGAATTCAACTTAAATGGTTCAAATAGTTTGAATGAATCGAGTTTAAAACATGAACACAGATCTTATTCAGTTGAAGTAACTACAATTCAAAAATGTGTTGAAGAAAATAGCATTGACGTTATTGATCTAATTAAGCTAGATACTGAATGTACTGAACATTGGATAATTAAAGATTCAATCAAGATTATTAATTCTCACTTACCTATCATCATTTGCGAAATTTATCCTGTCATTGAAAAAGAAATGGAAGGACTGATAAAAGACAAACTCGATAAATATAGAATGTTCCAATATATTACAAAAAACAACACTCTTTTAGAAATTAACTCCCTTTCAGAAATTAATACGTCAAGCCCAGATAGAAACTTTATACTTTGTCCTCAATCAAAAACACATTTGATAAGTAAATTTATATAAGTTCTCTGAAATATGCCTTTATTTAAAGTGCTTCAGCATCTGTTTTTCTTTTCTTTTTGATATTCAAATAGATTAAAATACTAAACAGCAGTAATAAAATTATAGTTCCAACAAGTGCAAATGAATTCGCTGTTTTAAGTTTAGAAATTTCAAATTTCATAACAACTTCGTGATTACCAGCATCTAACTCTAAGCCTCGTAATAAATAATCCACTTTTAGAATTTCTACTTCCTTACCATCAACAAAAGCTTTCCAACCTGCTGGATAATAAATTTCTGAGAATACAGCTAATTGTTTTTCGTCCGTAGAAATAGCATAAGTCATTTCATTTGGTTTATACGATTTCATTACAATACTTCCTTCTCCTGAGAATGATTTTGATGAAAGTTTATTCGCTTCACTTTTCAACATAACAGCTTCTGTTGAAGGTTCAAATACATCAATACACTTAATGGAAACCAGCGCATTAAAAGAATTTGCAGTGTCAGCTTCTAAAGTCGATTTAGGAACTAAGTTCGTTGCACCATTAACATCGCTCACAAAAGCAATTTCCATACCTTTAGAAACTCCATTTGTCAACGGAACTTTTACAGTATCTGCACCTGCGACATAAATTATCTCCTCTTGTCCATAAACTTTGATTTTTTGCACAGTCTCATCATTAACAATCAAATTGCCCTTTCCACTATTGCTAATTTCAAAACTCACGCCCAATGCTCGAATTTCGTCATTTGGAGTTTCTACTGTTTTTACATTTTTCACAAACCAAGCTTGTCCTAAAGCTGTTGGATTTTTACTAATGTTTTCTCCTTGCATAAAGTATTTCACATTCAACATGTCAAACACCTTGTTATTTCCCTGAGTAATGTGAAATTCAAATACGTTCTGAATATTTCTCAACTTCGCGCCATGGTAACCTCCAAGGTTTTTATGGAAATAAGAAGCTCTAGAGCTTCCCCAAGGATTTTCATAGGTGAAAACTCGGTAATTAGTCGCAAAATTAAGCGCTGAGAATTTGTACGTATCCACCACCCTGCTTTTATTCACTCCTGTATAACCGAGTTCCTCCGCCTTTTTAACTCCTCTTACCTTCCCCTTCTCAACTGCGGCATTGATCTTAGGATCTACAATTTCCGCATCCATAATTTGTAAATCTGCCATGGTAGACGACAACGGAAAAGTTTTTTGCTCTTCCGGAATCCAGAACTTGTATTTGCCTGTAGAAGTTTCTTCTGAACTTAAATAATTCAAATCAACTGGTACTAGGTCAAATAAGATAAATAATCCAGCGCCACACACAACGACAATCGCAGAAATCGAGGTGTAAAAGAAAAGTGCGATCAATCCAATAATGAGTACAGTAAAGAGCAATGATCGATTCATTGAAAAATGAAAAATATCTTGACGTGCACCTTTGTAGACATCCAATTCATCCTCATAGCTATCAATTTGATTGTCAATAATCGATTGAATTTGCTCCGGATTGTTCAGATCAATATTATTCTGAGCCAATTGTTCAGGAGACATATCCTTCAATTGATTCACAATTAAGCTTGGGATTTCTTCCGAACGGTTTTTTTCACTAGAAGACGCATAGCCATCACCCAACCCTATCATCTTCACTGAAAGAAGAACAACAAAAAACAAAGCTGACGTTATCAAAAATGGTTTTTTATTTACTTTAATTTCTTCCTTCTTCTTAAGAAGTGCATCCAAAAAAAGTATCCCGATCAATGGCACAATCAATTCAATCAGCACCATAATGATGGTCACAGTTCTAAACTTGTTATAACCTGGAACATTGTCAATAAAGAAATCTGTTAATCCCATGAAATTCTTTCCCCAAGAAAGCATAAGTGCTAAGACGGCTACTGCGAATAACACCCATTTTCTTCGATCTTTGACGTAAACCAAGCCTAACACCATCAAGAATACCATCACAACACCTACATACGTTGGACCAGAAACAATGGGTTGTTCCCCCCAATACATTGGAATCTGCGCATTGAATATTTGATTTATTTCAGACCTTGTTCTATCCGAATTCTCAATCATTTCTTGAAACTGAGAACCGACAATACCAGCGGATGCAGACCCTTTTACATATGGGGAAACAAGCGTGAACGACTCACCAACGCCATAACTCCAATTCGTGATATAATCTTTATCTAAACCTGTAGACTGTTCTATTTCGATACCATCAGGACCAATGGTCAAATCATTTCCACCACGAATCGTATGTTTTGCATAATCTTTGGTCAATGAAATATTTCCATAGTTAATCAATAGCGCTAAACCATAGGCTGCAAGAATCCCAATGCTCGTAACCCCGAAGATCTTCAATTGCTTTGCACGGATTGCACGGACTAATTCATAGAGTCCTAATGCAAACAGCAAGATCCCCATGTAATAGGATACTTGTAAGTGGTTACTTGCCAATTGAAATGACATAAACAATCCTGAAAGTAGTACTCCCCACTTCCAGCTTGATCGATACGCCAAAATAAATGCTCCAATCACTGGTGCCATCAATGCTACAGTAAATGCCTTAGAATTATGTCCTGCTTGAATAATAACGATCTCATAAGTTGCAAAAGCGAATGCCATGGCTCCAACAAGAGCTACAATCGGTTTTATGCGTAGACACATTGATAAGATATAGAATCCCAATAAATGGAGAAAAAAGATCGTTGTTGGCACTCCAAAAGTCCGCATCATCCCTAAAATTGCCTGCTGAAAAACGTTTCCGTCATAAATCACCGAAATTTGCGTGGTTGGCATTCCACCGAACATGGAATTTGTCCACAAGGGCTCTTCTTCAAATTGCTCACGAAACATGAGCGTTTCGTTGGCCATACCTCTAAACTGCTCGACATCGTGCTGTTTTAAAGCATAACCATTAAACTCTGGCGAAAAGTAGGCTAAAGTTGTAATTAAGAAAACACCTAGAACAACAAAGTGGATCCAGTTTTTAGTAAAGAATGATTTTAGTTGCATTGTTTAGGATTTTATCACGTGTAATATATATCAACCGATAAAGATAACGGAATTGAAGAATAATGATAGAACTGATAAAAGAAAATTAATCGAGCTCCTCAAAATCAACGTCCTCAACGTCAGTAGCGCCTCCAGATTTCTTAATAATCCGAGTTTTACCCACGTTTTTCGCGGTACGTTCCTTTTGTTTATTAAATTCTCGCTGCTCTTCGTTCATTCGTCTCTCGGCATCCATGTTCCGCTTCGCATTGGCTAACTGAGCAAAAAAACGCAATAACACAATGATTCCTACAACGATCAGAAGAACGCGTAAAACACCCACTATGCTCGCTTCAGAAACCATTATTTGGACAAGTGCATGTTTCGTTCAGAATAAATCTTCATGAAAAATGGATCTCTCAGTGTTTCAATGAATCGAATCGCTTCTCCTGTTGATTTCATTTCTGGCCCCAATTCCTTTTTAACATCTGGGAATTTCTCATACGAGAAAACTGGGATTTTTATCGCGTAACCAATTTTTCGTGGAGTGAACTTAAAGTCTTTTACCTTTTTCTCACCTAACATGACTTTTACTGCGTAATTCACATAAGGTTCGTCGTATGCCTTGGCGATAAACGGAACTGTTCTAGATGCTCGTGGATTGGCTTCAATCACGTATACTTTATCGTCCTTAATCGCAAATTGAATGTTCATCAATCCTACGGTTTTCAACTCTACAGCAATTTTTCGTGTAATATCTTCAATCTGCTGCATCACGAAATCCCCCAAATTGTAAGGCGGAAGCACTGCGTAAGAATCACCCGAGTGAATTCCAGCAGGTTCAATGTGCTGCATTACTCCAATAATGTAGACGTCTTCACCGTCGCAAATAGCATCTGCCTCAGCTTCGATCGCTCCACCTAAAAAGTGATCCAATAAAATCTGGTTATCGCCCATCTCGTTCAAAATATCAACAACATGGTGTTCCAGCTCCTCTTTGTTGATGACAATCTTCATTTTTTGTCCACCCAATACATACGAAGGGCGCACCAATAATGGGAATCCTAGTTCGTTTGACAATTCAATGGCTTGTTCCGCACTTTCAACAACTCCGTATTTTGGAAAAGGAATATTGTTTGCTTCAAGTACTTTTGAAAAACGTCCTCTGTCCTCTGCTAAATCCAATGCATCGTAACTTGTACCTAGAATTTTAATGCCATAACGCTCCAATTTCTCCGCCAACTTCAATGCCGTTTGTCCACCTAGCTGAACAATAACTCCATACGGCTTTTCGTGACGAATAATGTCGTAAATATGCTCCCAGAATACTGGTTCGAAATACAATTTATCTGCCGTATCAAAGTCTGTAGAAACGGTCTCTGGATTACAGTTAATCATGATCGTCTCATAACCACATTCTTTCGCAGCCAATACACCGTGGACACAACTGTAATCAAACTCTATCCCCTGTCCTATTCTGTTTGGACCAGAACCAAGAACAATGACCTTCTTTTTATCCGAGACAACACTTTCATTCTCATACTCAAACGTAGAATAATAATACGGCGTATGCGCTTCAAATTCAGCAGCACAGGTATCCACAATCTTGTAAACTCTGTTAATTCCAAATTCCTCGCGCTTTTTGTACACTTCAGATTCCAAACATCTCAACAAGTGCGCAACTTGGCGATCTGCATATCCTTTTTGTTTCGCTTCGAACAACAATTCCTTTGGAATCGTATCCAATCGATACTCTTCAATTCTATCTTCAAGCTTGATTAAGTCTTCAATTTGACGTAAAAACCACGGATCAATTCTGGTTTTTTCTTGAATTCGTTTAAATGGAATTCCCAATTTAATGGCGTCATACACATGGAACAAACGGTTCCAACTTGGGTGTTCCAAACTGTGCAAAATCTCATCTTGATTCGTCAACTCTTTACCGTCTGCTCCCAATCCGTTTCTACCAATCTCAAGCGATTGACATGCTTTCTGCAAGGCTTCTTGGAAGGATCTTCCTATCGCCATGACTTCACCCACGGATTTCATTTGTAATCCTAATTCGCGGTTTGTTCCTGGGAATTTATTGAAATTCCAACGAGGAATTTTCACGATGACATAATCCAATGTTGGTTCAAACAACGCTGAAGTCGTTTTTGTAATCTGATTCTTCAATTCATCCAAGTGATACCCAATCGCCAGCTTCGCAGCTATTTTCGCAATAGGATATCCCGTTGCTTTAGACGCTAACGCCGAGGAGCGCGAAACACGTGGATTAATTTCAATGGCAATAATATCTTCCTTTTCATCGGGTGAAACTGCGAATTGTACGTTACATCCTCCTGCAAAATTACCGATTGAACGCATCATCAATATGGCCATATCACGCATTCGTTGAAACGTCGTATCTGACAAGGTCATTGCAGGAGCGACAGTAATTGAGTCACCCGTATGTATCCCCATCGGATCAAAGTTCTCAATCGAACAAATAATCACCACATTGTCATTTGAATCTCTCAACAGCTCTAACTCGTATTCTTTCCAGCCAAGTAGCGCCTTATCAATCATCACTTCATGGATAGGTGATAATTGTAATCCTCTTTCCAATAATGTATCAAACTCTTTCGGATCATGCACAATCGACGCACCAGCACCACCTAAGGTGTAAGATGCTCTCACGCATAAAGGAAATCCAAATTCTTGTGCTATTTCTTTTCCTTGTAAAAACGATTTGGCAGACTCCTGTGGTGCCATTGGCACTCCAATTTCAGTCATCAAATCTCTAAAAGCCTCTCTATTCTCAGTAATTTCAATCGCCTTAATATCAACACCGATAATATCTACACCGTGCTCTTCCCAAATCCCCATTTCATCACATTTGATGCAGAGGTTTAATGCAGTTTGACCTCCCATTGTAGGCAATACAGCATCAATTTTGTGAATCGCTAAAATTTCTATGATACTTTCAGGCTCTAGAGGTTTAAGATAGATGTTATCCGCTACCACCTTATCTGTCATGATGGTTGCAGGATTGGAATTAATCAATGTGACCTCAATTCCCTCTTCTCTTAAAGATCTTGATGCTTGTGATCCGGCGTAATCAAACTCGCAAGCTTGACCTATCACAATTGGTCCACTTCCGATAATTAGTATGGACTTAATTGAATTATTTTTTGGCATTATATGCTCTATTATTGGGGTTCAACTCAACGCTTACACGCAACAAATTGAACGCAAATTTAGTTAAAAAACTAGATTCGGACGAACTAATTCCAATCGATTTTTGATATGTTGTTAACAACATACGTGAATAACTTCCGTTGAAAATCGAGATACTATCAAAAATCGGTTTTACTTTTGATGATGAGCATCAACTTTAGAAGTGACTAAAATGCTAGAAACAAAAAAAACAACAATCCCTTGGTTTACATTGGCGATCACCGTTCTCTGTATAACCATTTATCTACTCTTCTATTTTTTGAACGAAGAAATGAATGCGCAAACCTTGTACAGTAAATTTGGTGCACCGTACGCTATTCAAATTTATCAAGGTCAATATTGGGGCGTGTTTTCAAATAGTTTTTTACACATCAATTACTACCACTTGATTATCAACCTAATCTCTTTATGGATTCTGGGCGCATACATTGAGCGGAGAATTAGCGTGTTCAACTTTTTCTTGTTAGGTTTTTTTGCATCTGTTATTGTTTCTATTTCTCAGCTCACCTTTTCAGATGATGCGGGAATTGGTCTGACCGGCATCAACTATTTCTTCTTGGCGTACATTATTGTAAAATCATTCAAACAGGATCTCTTCAAGTTAAGAGCACGGTATATATTTTTGAATATTGCCGTTTTCGGAATTTTAACCGCCTATTATTTAAACAAGGACAAAGATTTTAACATTGGAATTGAAGCCATGATTTCAGGATTGATCTTTGGCGCCATCATTGGGTTTTCGACCTATCCGAAAAAGAAAGTACTCCCTATCGTTATCGGTGTTTCACTGATGTTGCTATCGAGCTTTTCATTAAAATATGCACCGTGGTCAGCTGAATGGAATTATTACAAGGGATATTCTGCACATGAAGAAGGTGATTATGCCGAAGCTAAGAAGTATTACAAAAAAGCCATTGAAATCAATCCTGACCATGCGATCAGCAAAGAAAACTTGCACTACATCACCATTGATGAATTGAGTGATTTAGCATTGACGGCTCATCAAAACGAAAATTATATCCTTGCTCGAAAATTATATGAACGAATCTTGGAACTGGATCCTAACAACGGTTGGGCCAAAGAAAATATCGCCAAGTTGCCGTAAGATTCGAAAAAAAATATGTAGAATTGTCCTCAACACCAACTAAAAATGCAAGAAATACTTTCCAAACAAGAAATTGACAAAAAGATCAATCGACTCGCGCATCAATTGCTGGAAAATTGTTTTGATGAGAAACAGTTATTTCTTGGTGGTATTTCTGGGAATGGCATTATTCTAGCAAACAGAATCGCTGAAATCATTCGAAAACACTCGAATTTGAAAGTAAACGTGTTTGAAATTTTCATCAATAAGGTCGAACCTTGGTCGGAAAAAACGCGACTCACCGCCGAAAAAGAAGAATTGAAGAATGGGTATATCGTCTTAGTAGATGACGTATTGAACTCAGGGAAAACAATGCAATATGCGCTTATCGAAATTCTTCAGTTCCCTACAAAAGCAATCAAAACGTTGACTTTAGTTGACAGGACGCACCGACGTTTTCCAATCAAAGCAAATTTTGTGGGACTAAGTCTATCAACTACATTAAAGGACCGTGTCGAAGTGATTTTAACCGGCGACAACGCTAAGGCATATTTGATATGACATCGAAAATTACAGAATCAGCATCGAATTTTAACGACCTTGAGCAAATGTCAACGGCAGATTTGTTGATAAACATAAATGCAGAAGATCAAACTGTGGCACTCGCCATTGAAAAAATCATCCCAAAGATTGAAGCATTCATTGAAGCATGTTACCCAAAAATGAAAGCAGGTGGACGCCTTTTTTATATCGGTGCTGGTACCAGCGGTCGACTTGGAATCGTAGATGCAAGTGAATGCCCCCCAACCTTTGGCGTAGCACATGGTGTTGTTGTCGGAATTATCGCTGGAGGAGATTCTGCAATTCGCAAAGCAGTTGAATTTGCCGAAGATGATTATGAACAAGGATGGAAAGATCTTGAAGCACACAACATCACTCTCAGCGATACACTTGTTGGAATAGCAGCCTCTGGTTCTACACCCTACGTTATAGGAGCAATAAAAAAAGCGAATGCAACTGGACTTATAACAGGAGGCATTTCGTGCAATCCAGGTTGTGAGTTAGAACAAGAATCTCAATTCCCAATGACTGCTGTTGTTGGACCTGAATTCGTGACTGGAAGTACGCGCATGAAATCTGGAACTGCACAGAAGTTAATACTGAATATGATTAGCACCGCACTGATGATTAAACTGGGACACGTCAAAGGAAATAAAATGGTTGACATGCAACTCAGTAATAATAAACTGGTAGACCGTGGAGCAAAAATGATTCAAGAAAGTATTCCAGTGAATTATGAGACCGCTCTCGAATTACTACAACAGTACGGGAGTGTGCGCTCAGCAATTGAAAACTATTTAAACAAAAAATAGGGAAGTTTACACTCCCCTATCTTCATTATTCCCTTCGAACGTTTAGTTTCCCTTGTCCTTTGCTGGTGCTTTTTTAACGCCCTTCACAATGTTTACAGTCAATTCTTCCGCTCCTTTCTTCATATCTATTTTGATGGAATCCCCTTCTTGCAGGTTTGTTTTAACAATCTCCTCTGCTAGCGGATCCTCAACATACTTCTGAATCGCTCTCTTAAGTGGACGTGCTCCAAATTTTTCATCATATCCTTTGTCAACAATAAAATCTTTTGCCGATTTGGTGATTTCGATTGAATAGCCCAGTTCGTTGATACGACCATATAGCTTCTCAAGTTCAAGATCAATAATTTTATGAATGTCATCACGTGAAAGTGATTTAAACATGACCATATCATCTACACGGTTCAAAAACTCTGGAGAGAAGGCTTTTCTCAGCGCATTTTGTACCACAATTTTTGAGTTCTCTTCTTTCTGAGTCGATTGAGCCGAAGTTCCAAATCCAACACCAGTCCCAAAGTCAGCCAATTGACGCGCACCTATGTTCGACGTCATAATGATAATGGTGTTCTTAAAATCAATTTTTCGACCTAAACCATCAGTCATGTGACCATCGTCCAATGCTTGCAACAACAAGTTAAATACATCTGGGTGCGCTTTTTCGATCTCGTCCAACAATACAATAGAATAAGGCTTTCTTCTAACCTTCTCTGTCAACTGTCCTCCTTCTTCATATCCCACGTATCCTGGAGGTGCTCCAACCAAACGTGAAATAGAAAATTTCTCCATGTATTCTGACATGTCGACACGAATCAATGAATCGTATGAATCGAATAAATACTTCGCTAATACTTTCGCCAGCTGTGTTTTACCCACACCTGTTGGTCCTAGGAAAAAGAAAGAACCAATTGGCTTATTCGGATCTTTTAATCCTGCGCGATTTCGCTGAATTGCTCTTACAACTTTCTGAACCGCTTCTTCCTGACCAATCACTTTGTGTTTAATCTCCTCTTCCATGCTCGCAAGTCGACCAATTTCAGATTCTGAAATACGCGTTACAGGAACACCGCTCATCATCGAAACGACTTCGGCAACGTTCTCTTCTGTAACCGTTACGCGGTTATTCTTAGAGTCTTGCTCCCATTTTGATTTAGCAGATTCAAGCTCTTCCATCAACTGGCGCTCCTTATCCCTCAACTCAGCAGCTTTTTCATACTGTTGCGTTTTGATCACTTCATTCTTCTCTTCCTTGAGATCTTCGATTTTCTGTTCAACATCTAAAATCCCTTGTGGAACATTAATGTTTGTAAGGTGAACACGAGATCCTACCTCATCCAACGCATCAATCGCTTTGTCTGGTAGGTGTCTATCCGTGATATAACGCTCGGTCAATGTAACACATGCCTTGATAGCCTCAGGCGTATAAGTCACTGAATGATGATCTTCGTAGCGTTCTTTAATATTTTCAAGGATTTGAACGGTCTCTTGAATAGACGTCGGTTCAATAATTACTTTTTGGAAACGACGTTCCAATGCACCATCTTTTTCAATGTGCTGTCTGTACTCATCAAGAGTTGTCGCTCCAATCGCTTGCATTTCACCTCTCGCCAAAGCAGGTTTCAACATGTTTGATGCGTCTAATGAACCAGAAGCTCCACCAGCACCAATAATTGTATGAATCTCATCAATGAATAAAATGACATCAGGATTTTTTTCAATTTCCTGCATCACTGCTTTCATTCGCTCTTCGAACTGACCTCTGTATTTTGTTCCAGCGACCAACGACGCTAAGTCCAATGAAACTACGCGCTTATTGAATAAAACACGTGACACCTTGCGCTGAACAATTCTCAAAGCTAATCCTTCGGCAATTGCACTCTTACCAACGCCAGGTTCACCAATTAAGATTGGATTGTTTTTCTTTCTTCTGGAAAGAATCTGACTAACACGCTCAATTTCTCGTTCACGCCCTACAATAGGATCCAGTCGACCAGCTTCTGCCAATTTGGTTAAGTCGCGACCGAAGTTATCCAGCACAGGCGTTTTTGATTTCGGATCAGCCCCCTTTCTTGGTGTAGAAAATGATTCTTCTCGATCCTCTTCTTCTGCTCCACCTGGAAATTCAGCACGTGGTGAAATATCATCTTCTTTCATATCTTCTAATTCGTCTTTAACGTTTTCGTAAATAATACCATATTTGTTTAATATGCTACATGCAACATTGTCTTCATTCTTCAATATTGAAAGCAACAAGTGCTCTGTACCAATTGTCGTGCTCTTGTGAAGTTTTGCCTCTAAATAGGTTAACTTCAAAACACGCTCTGCTTGTTTAACTAATGGGATATTTGCCAAGTTTTGATTGGCGATACTCGTGTTGGAGGTAAGTGTTTGTTCAATCTCTTGGCGTACCATCTTTAGGTTCAACTGAAACTCTTTTAACACCGCAATTGCTTTGCCATCCCCTTCACGAATTAACCCCAGCAAAAGATGCTCCACACCAATAAAGTCATTCCCTAAACGAAGGGCTTCTTCTCGGCTGTAGCTAATGACATCTTTTACTCTCTGTGAAAATTTTGCTTCCATATTTTACACCTATCAATAATTATACCCGATTCTACAACAATGTAAAAATGGACAATTTATATAATATACAAATATATAACGAATAAAATTGTTAATAAGTCAATGTAAATCGCAATTTTCCACAGATTTTTGTTAGTAAATAGGCTCAATTCATGGTCTCAACTATGGTTTAAATGACTAATTTCGAGGCTTGCTAATTACACACCTATTTTGGTGTAAAAAAATTAATTGGAAACAAAATGGCAGAAGGAGAAAAGATAATCCAGATTAACATTGAAGATGAAATGAAATCAGCGTACATTGATTACTCAATGTCCGTTATTGTATCTAGAGCATTACCTGACGTTCGTGACGGTTTTAAGCCCGTGCACAGACGTGTTTTATATGGTATGCAAGATCTTGGAGTTTACTCAAATAGACCACATAAAAAATCGGCGAGAATCGTCGGTGAGGTATTAGGAAAGTACCACCCGCACGGTGATAGTTCAGTGTACGATACAATGGTGCGTATGGCTCAGCATTGGTCACTTCGCTACCCACTTGTTGACGGTCAAGGAAACTACGGGTCTGTCGATGGTGATAGTCCAGCTGCGATGCGTTATACAGAAGCACGTTTAAGAAAGATTGCTGAGGATATGCTCGCTGATCTCGAGAAAGAAACGGTTGACTTTACCCCTAATTTTGATGAGAGTTTAGTCGAGCCATCTGTGTTACCGTCTAAGATTCCAAACCTATTAGTAAATGGTGCGAGTGGAATTGCTGTCGGTATGGCCACTAACATGGCTCCGCACAATTTGACGGAAGTATGTGATGGTATCGCTGCATACATTGATAATAAAGACATAGAACCTGAAGAACTGTTGCAATACATTAAAGCACCAGATTTTCCAACAGGTGGAATTATTTATGGTTACGAAGGTGTAAGAGATGCCTTATTGACAGGAAGAGGACGAATTGTCATGCGCGCGAAAGCAGAAATTGAAGAAACAAGCAGTGGCCGTGAGGTTATTATTGTGACTGAAATTCCTTATCAAGTGAATAAAGCGGACATGATCAAGAAGACCGCTGACTTGGTGAATGACAAGAAAATTGATGGTATTTCTGATATTCGTGATGAATCGGATAGAAACGGGATGCGGATCGTTTATGAATTGAGAAGAGATGCAATTCCAAATGTTGTTTTAAATAAACTGTTCAAATTCACATCGCTGCAAACATCGTTTTCTGTAAACAATATCTGTTTGGTAAAAGGGCGACCTGTTTTATTGAACTTAAAAGAAATCATCGAGAATTTTGTTGAGTTCCGACATGAGGTTGTTGTAAGGAGAACAAAATTTGAACTTAGAAAAGCTGAAGAAAGAGCACATATTTTAGAAGGTTTAATTATTGCATCAGATAATATTGATGAAGTAATTAAAATGATTCGTGCCTCTAAAAGTCCTGATGAAGCACGAGATAAATTAATCGAGCGTTTTAAATTAAGTGATCTACAAGCACGTGCGATTGTTGAGATGAGACTGCGTCAATTGACAGGTCTTGAGCAAGATAAACTTCGTGCAGAGTTTGATGAGTTAATGGCACTCATTACTGATTTGAAGGATATTTTAGCCAACGAATCGCGTAGAATGGAGATTATTAAATCTGAATTAGCTGAAGTTCGTGAGAAATACGGCGATGAAAGACGCTCTCGCATTGAGTATTCAGCAAGCGAAATGCGCATTGAAGATTTAATTCCCGATGAAGAAGTAGTTGTAACGATCTCTCACGCTGGATATATCAAGCGTACAAGTCTAGCTGAGTACAAAGTACAGAACCGTGGAGGAATGGGATCAAAAGGATCAACCACGCGTGACAAAGATTTCTTGGAAGAGTTATTCGTTGCAACCAACCACAATTACCTATTAATCTTTACAGAAAAAGGGAAATGTTTCTGGATGCGCGTATTCGAAATCCCAGAAGGAACAAAAACAAGCAAAGGTCGTGCAATTCAGAACTTGTTGAACATTGAGCAAGATGATCGTATCAAGGCTTATGTGAAAGTGAAGGACTTAACAGACAAAGAGTACGTAGAAAACAACTTCATCATCATGGCGACGAAGCAAGGCGTGATCAAGAAAACTTCTTTAGAGGCTTATTCACGACCAAGAACAAATGGAATCAACGCCATTACGATTAGAGACAATGATGAATTGTTAGAAGCTAAACTAACAAATGGCTCAAACGAGATTGTACTAGCGACATCAAATGGTAGAGCGATTCGTTTCAACGAAGAAAAAGTTCGTGGAATGGGAAGAAACGCAGCAGGTGTTCGCGGTGTTACTCTTGCAGATAAAAACGATGCTGTTATTGGAATGGTTTGCGTGGAGGATGTATATTCAACGATTCTAGTCGTTTCTGAAAAAGGATATGGAAAACGAACTTATTTAAATGATCCAGAAGATCAAGAACCAGTATACAGAATTACGAATCGTGGTGGAAAAGGTGTTAAAACATTAAATATTACCGAAAAAACAGGTAAACTTCTTGCCATTAAAAATGTAAGTGACGAAGAGGATTTAATGATTATCACGCGTTCTGGAGTAACAATTCGTATGCACATTGATGGAATCAGAACAATGGGTAGAGCTGCTCAAGGTGTTAGGTTGATCAATTTAAAAGGAACTTCTGAAATTGCCGCTGTAGCGCGAGTGCCTAGAAGCGAAGATGAAGAGGATATAGAAGATGTTGACATTCTAGATGCTGAAAACGGTGTTGATACTCAGGAAACGGACGACACAGAAGATAATGGCATGAATATTGAAAATGACGATGTGGAATAAATCTATTTTTTGAATCTTAAGAATAAATTAAATATTATGAAAATTTCATTTAAAATCGCTGCACTTGCTCTTGGACTAGTCGCAGTTACAGGTAACGCATTTGGACAGAAGAAAAATGAAACAAGTGCTGCCGTTGAGTTTAAGAACAAGTATATGACGAGCTTTGCAACGGGCGACTTTGAAGCGGCTAAAAAATCATTGGTTGCTGCGAAAGAATTTATTGATCTTGCAGCTGCCCACGAAGAAACCAAAGAAAGTCAAAAAACACAATGGCTGAAAGGAGAGATTTACTCTCACTTTCTAATTCTCGGCATGCAAACAATGGACACCACTTTCATTAAATTAGGTGGTGACGATGCAATTGAGCAATCCATTGCTGCCTTCGACAAAGGTTATGATCTTGGTAAGAAAATGAAGCAGGATATTGAAACCTCCGTGTATCAAAAAGTAGCAATGCTAAACCAGTTCGCAAACATGATCTATCAAGCTGAACAATATGGTGAGGCAGCAGAATTGTACGAAACACAAGCTAAGTACAGCGATGCGATTGACATCTTGGACAGTGCTGCAGTTTTCAACGCTTCTATTTGCTACGAAAAAGTAGAAGAATTTGAGAAAGCTGCAAAAGGTTACGAACGTCTAGCGGAAGCTAACTACAGAGGGACGCTTTCGTCGGTTTTGGCATCTAGCGCATATAGAAAAGCTGGAGACATTGAAAAAGCGAAAGAAATCATAACTGCTGCACGAAAGGAGAATCCCACTGATAAAGACCTTTTACTTGAAGCCGTAAACACGAACATTGATGCTGGAGATGCGCAAGGTGCTCAGGCAGCATTAAATGATGCTATTGCCACTGACCCAAACAACAAGCAGTTGCATTATACGATTGGGACCATCTACATCGATTTGAAAGAGAATGAAAAAGCGGAAGCAGCACTAAACAAGGCACTGGAAATAGATCCAAACTACGCAGACGCACAGTATCAGTTAGGAGCACATTTAGTGACATGGGCTGGAGATCTTAAGTTAGCCGCTGATCAACTTCCATTTGGTGATCCCAACTACAATAAAATGAAGCAACAAAGCTCTGAAACGTATGAGCGAGCTTTAATTCCTTTGGAGAAATACATCGAGGCATACCCTGAAGATAAAGCCGTATTGACAATTTTGTTCCAATTACAGCGTAATCTAGGAAATTCTGAAAAAGCGTTGGAATACAAAAAAAGAGCTGACGCAATCAAGTAAGTAAAATTACTAACTCGTTCTAAAACATCAGTCTATGGCTGATGTTTTTTTTGTTTACCCAACTAAATTATCAATTAAATTACTTATCTTTGCGCCCTCGTATAGCAGAGGGCTGTGCGTTTATGTCGTAAACCTAGTATAGAATGCGACTTTTATTTATTTCTTTCGAGATTACAGGTTACTCGAAATACAAACTATTAAGCCAACATGGCAAAAAAAGAACAAACGCAGGGAACTGCAGAATTTGATTGGGATGCATTAGCATTAGACGGTTACTCACAAGCTGAACGTTCAGAGTTTTCTGATCGCTACGCAGAAACACTCAACGCAATTGCTGAGAGAGAAGTAGTTGAGGGTACTGTTATCTCAATGAACAAAAAAGAAGTTGTTGTCAACATCGGATCCAAATCTGAAGGCGTTATTCCAACAAGTGAATTTCGTTACAATCCAGATTTAAAAGTTGGTGACAAAGTAGACGTTTACGTTGAGACACAAGAAGACAAATACGGTCAACTTGTAGTTTCTCACAGAATTGCACGTGTACACAGTGCTTGGATTAAAGTAAACGATGTACTACAAACAGGTGAAATTATCACTGGATTTGTTAAGTGTAGAACTAAAGGTGGATTGATCGTTGATGTATTTGGTTTAGAGGCATTCTTACCAGGTTCTCAAATCGATGTTAAGCCTATTCGTGATTACGACGTTTATGTTGGAAAAAACATGGAGTTCAAAGTGGTTAAAATTAACCAAGAATTTAAAAACGTTGTTGTCTCTCATAAAGCGCTTATTGAAGCGGAACTTGAAGAACAAAAGAAACAAATTATCTCTGGTCTTGAAAAAGGTCAAGTATTGGAAGGAACTGTTAAAAACATTACTTCATACGGTGTATTTATCGATTTGGGTGGTGTTGATGGACTTGTTCACATCACTGATTTGTCTTGGGGACGTGTTAATCACCCAGAAGAAATCGTTGAGTTAGACCAAAAATTAAACGTTGTAATTCTTGACTTCGATAATGACAAGAAAAGAATTGCTCTTGGATTGAAACAATTGCAAGCTCATCCTTGGGATGCACTAAGCGCTGACACAAACGTTGGTGACAAAGTGAAAGGTAAAGTTGTTGTTATGGCCGATTACGGTGCATTCGTTGAAATCGCTCCAGGAGTTGAAGGATTAATTCACGTTTCTGAAATGAGCTGGTCTCAACACTTACGTTCAGCACAAGATTTCTTAAATGTTGGAGATGAAGTTGAAGCAGTAGTTTTAACATTAGATCGTGAAGAGCGTAAAATGTCACTTGGTATTAAACAATTAATGCCAGATCCATGGGAAGCAATTGAAGGGAAGTATGCAGTTAAAACTCAGCACACAGCTAAGGTTCGTAACTTCACAAACTTCGGTGTTTTCGTTGAATTAGAAGAAGGAGTTGATGGATTGATTCACATCTCTGACCTTTCTTGGCAAAAGAAAATCAAACACCCATCAGAATTCTGTAAGGTAGATGATATGTTGGATGTTGTTGTATTGGAAATAGACCGTGAAAGCCGTCGTATTTCTCTTGGACACAAACAATTGGAAGAAAACCCATGGGAAGTGTTTGAATCTACATTTACTGAAGGTTCTACACACCAAGGAACAATTATTGAAAACAAAGACAAATCAGGAATCGTTTCATTGCCTTACGGATTGGAAGGAATTTGCCCTGCACGTCACATGAGAAAAGAAGATGGTTCTAACGCGCAAGTGGATGAAACATTGGATTTTGTTGTGATTGAATTCAATAAAGATTCACGTAAAATTGTTGTTTCTCACACGAGAACTTTTGAAGAAGGTGATGACAAACCAACAGCTTCATCAAAAGGGAAAACCAAATCAAGCGGTTCTTCAGCAGTGAATGCAGTAAACCAAAACTCTGAAAAATCTACATTAGGTGATTTAGATGCTTTGGCTGGATTAAAAGAAAAAATGGACAAAGGAAAATAATCCCTAACCATTCAAAATAAGACAAAGGGCTTCAGGAAACTGAGGCCCTTTTTTGTGCGCAAAAGAAACGGTAACTTTTTCGGGAAAATTCTGAACTTTTTCTTCGACTAATTGTACATTTAGGGAAACATACTTTCTCATGAAAAAAACAAGACTCTATTCAGCACTTACAATTGTATTCGCATTTGTATTCCTGTCAAATACTTGTGAAAAAAGTCAAGACAATCAAGTTACCAATACACCGTTAGAAGTAGATTCAACAGAGGTTAAGCCCCTCGAGAAAATCGTCTATACATTTAACGGTAGCTATGATGATCTCTGGAAAAAAGTCGATTCACTTGAAAGAATAGGATTGTATCAATCTGCGCTAGATGTCGTCGATGTAATTTTTACAGCCGCACAAAAAGACCAAAATTCACCCGAAGTCGTTAAAGCGATAATCCATAAAATGAAATTCAGCTCGTACATCAAAGAAGATGACTACGTGCTTGCGTTAAACGAATTGGACAATCTAGCACAAAAAGAGGTATTTCCGTTGAAGCAACTTATTCACTCCGTAACTGCTGAAGTCTATTGGCGCTATTACAGTCAAAATCGATGGAAATTCATCAACCGCAGCGTAACGGTCAATTTTGAAAACAAAGATATTCGAACGTGGGATCTCACGCATATCAATAACGAAATCAATAAACACTATTTGCTTTCACTCACGGAAAAAGATAAACTGCAACGGGTCGATATTACCGACTTTGAAGAAATCCTTGAATACAGTGAAAATGCCATCGAACTACAACCTACCCTATTCGATTTCCTTGCAAATAGAGCACTCTTGCATTTTAGTAACTCAGAGACCTCGCTAACAAGACCAGCGGATAAATTTGTCATTGAAGGGAAAAATTATTTTGGTTCCAACACAACATTTCTGACCGTCAACACAAGGTCTACCGATTCACTATCTAGTTACTTACACGCCGTAAAAATCTACAAAGAGTTGACCCAATTTCACCTCAACGATAAAGACCCGGCAGCGCAAGTCGATTTGGAGCTGAGACGCCTGCAATTCGCCTACTCGCATATTACCGACGAAGCGAAAGGTCAATGGTACATCAGTGCACTCGATAAGCTTGCTGAAAAACATGTGAATCATTCGAGCTCTTCAAAAATCAATTACAAACGAGGACTTTATTACCAAGAACGTGGAAACACCTATTCAACCTCCAATGCTGATGTGCGATGGGAACTAAAGAAAGCAATTGAGTTGTGTGATGAGAGTATAAAAAAATACCCTGATTCTTTCGGTGCTCAGCAATGCAAAAGTTTGAAGCATAACATTACCGCTAAATTTATTGACTTCACTGCCGAATCTGCCTACCTACCAAATAAGAAAGGGAAATTACTTGTCAGCTACAAAAATGTAGATAGTCTTCACTTTCGTATCATCAAAGTCAACTGGGATGTATTTACGAAACGTAGTCTTTATGGTGAAGAACTTATCGATGCTATGTCGAAATATGACCCAGTGCATAAATGGTCTGTAGCGCTTGAAAATCCAAATGATTATCAGAATCACACTACAGAAATCCTGCTTCCAGAAAATGACTTAGGACATTATTTTGTGTTGGCTTCTGCACACGACGACTTCAGACTAACAAAAAACAACATTGTTTACAGCTCCTTTTGGGCGACAAATCTTGGCTTTACACAACGGAACAATAGCGATGGTTCCTACAGCATTGCCGTATCTGATAGATCGACTGGGACTCCTTTGAAAAACGTAAAAGCCACAGCGCTTATACAAAAATACAATTATACCACTCGACGCTACGATATAAAAGCACAAGAATCGTACACCACAGATGATAAAGGGATGTTCACCATGCCTCCTAAAAAGGAATCACGCTCTGTATATATTGAGTTGAAAAATGGAAATGATGTCTACAACAATGGTTCTCAATTGTATCAATACTACAGAAGAGATTACAGCAAAGATGTCCATACAACCACTCACTTCTTTACTGATAGAGGTATCTACCGTCCTGGTCAGACGATTCATTTTAAAGGAATCAAAATAAAGCACGCAGGAGAATCACACGAAATTGTTACCAACCAAACTTCTACGGTGACCTTGTACGATGTGAACCATCAAAAAATTACTGATTTACAACTGACCACCAATGAATATGGTACATTCTCAGGGACATTTACCGCACCTGTGGGTGTTTTAAACGGTAGAATGCGCATCCAAGATCCTCATGGAAGTCACACCTTTTTAGTCGAGGAATACAAGCGCCCCAAATTTGAAGTCGATTTTACACCAGTGAAGGAATCCTACAAATTAGGACAAAATATTAAAGTCGAAGGAAATGCGAAAGCATATGCTGGATCAGTCATTGATGGTGCAAAAGTGAGTTACCGCGTGACGCGCACAAGCTACTTTCCAAGTTGGGTATATTATCGCTGGGGCTATTATCCGCAAGGAGCATCAAACGTTGAGATCACTAACGGCGAAGTCACTACTGATGAAACTGGGAAATTCATAATCCGTTTTGACGCAAAATCGGACCCTTCCATTCAGACGAAATACATGCCGAATTACTCGTACACGATCACTGCCGATGTGACTGACATCAATGGAGAAACACGTTCAGCGTCTCAAGTGGTTACAGTTGGAACAACCGCAATGAATTTGTCGTTGTACACTCCAGCCAAAATTGATAAAGGCAATAAACATCGATACCCCGTTTCAACAACAAACCTAAACGGACAGAAAGTAGGCGCACAAGGAAAGGTTGTGATCACAAAATTGATTGAGCCAGATCGCATTTACAGAACTCCTTTGTGGGAGCGACCAGATATGAAACGTTTGACACAGGCTGAGTTCAATGCACTTTTTGAACACGATCAATACGACAAAGAAGCCGACGTGACTAAATTAAAAAAAGGTGAGCAAGTCCTTTCTACAAGATTTGATACCGCCAAGGAAGACAGTGTCACGTTGAATGGTTTCAGCAGTTGGACGACAGGACGCTACATTATCGAAACAACAGCATTGGATACTTTTGGTGTAGAGGTTAAGGACATAAAATACGTTACGCTTATTGATAAAAATAGTGATATCGCTCCAACAAAAGAGCTATGGACGGCGACTGCTTTAAAAAGTACGTGTGAGCCAGGCGAAGTGGCTAAATTCTTAATTGCGTCTGCTGCAAAAGACGTTTCTGTACTCTATGAAATTGAACGAAAAGGCAAAACCGTTCATACTGAAATTATTCAATTAAATGGTTCCCAAAAATTGATATCCCTGCCGATTAAAGAAGAGGATCGAGGAAATGTAACTGTTCATTTCAGCACAGTGAAATTTGAACGTTCATTTAGTGAAACATTCACAGTCTACGTACCATACAGCAATAAACAACTTGATGTTACTTTTGAGACGTTCAGGGATAAATTGCTTCCGGGCAGTAAAGAAGAATGGAGAATCCGTATCAAGGGACCAAAGGGAGAAAAAGTAGCTGCAGAAATGCTCGTTGCAATGTACGATGCCTCATTGGATGCTTTTGCCGGAAATTCTTTTGGACTCTATCCCTACACTTCGAATTACTCATATGGTGGAAGGTCCAGTAGCTGCTTTTCTACTTCATACAGTCAGAGATATGGTCCTTATTGGAACGATTACATTGGAATGCCGCATCTTCAATATCCTGCTTTAAATTGGTTCGGATTTGACAATTATTATCAGTACGACTACTATCGATACAGTGAAATGTCAGGAAACACAATTGACCGTGATGAAATGGCAGTTGAGGAGGTGGACGTCACTTTATACAGAAAGTCGGCAAACAAGGATTCACCTGCTCCAGCATCTGGATATGCTGCAGGAGAATTAAAAGAAGTTGCCGAAGATGCTAGCGCTGAGCGTGAGGATAATCTGCAACAAGGATTTGATGGAAAAGACAAAAGTAGTGAAGGTTTAGGAAGTGTTCAAGTAAGAACTAACCTGAACGAGACCGCCTTCTTCTACCCTCATCTAGCAACGGATGCCAATGGAGATGTGTTGATTAAATTTACCATTCCAGAAGCCTTGACAAAATGGAAATTTATTGGATTGGCACACACCAAAGATCTAAAGATTGGTACGATTCAAGATGAAGTCGTTACGCAAAAAGAATTGATGGTGCAACCAAATGCTCCGCGATTTATGCGTGAAGGAGACCAAATGACATTCTCCGCCAAGGTTTCTAATTTATCGGAGGAAGATTTAGAGGGAACTGCTCAGTTGTTTCTATTCGATGCTGTAAGTATGCAACCGATCGATCATTTATTCAGCAACAAAACGACACCTATCGATTTTAGCGTCAAAAAGGGACAAAGTGCTCCACTGATGTGGAATATTTCAGTTCCTGAAGGCGTTGGCGCAGTGACTTATCGCGTGGTAGCGCAAGCGAAGAACCATACAGACGGGGAAGAAATGGCTGTGCCGATCTTGTCCAACAGAATGCTGGTAACAGAATCTTTGCCGCTACCAAGTAAAGGCATTGGCACCAAAACGTTTAGCTTTTTGAAGCTGCTCGAAAGTGGAAATTCGACATCGATCAGACACCACAAGGTAACATTGGAATACACATCCAATCCTGCATGGTACGCAGTTCAAGCAATTCCGTACATGATGGAATACCCCTATGAATGTGCTGAACAAACGTTTACACGCTATTATTCAAATGCGATTGCATCAAATATTGTGAATTCCAGTCCAAAAATTAAGCAGGTATTCGAAAGTTGGAAAACGAGCAGTCCAGATGCCTTTTTATCCAACTTGCAAAAAAATCAAGAGTTGAAATCGGTGATGCTGGAAGAAACACCATGGGTGCTCGACGCTCAGAATGAAAGTGAACGAAAAAAACGCGTAGCACTGCTCTTCGATTTGAATAAAATGGACAATGAATTGGCAGCAACCGTTCGGAAATTAGAGAAGATGCAAGTCTCCAACGGTGGATTCCCATGGTTCCCAGGGATGCCCGAAAGTCGCTACATTACGCAGCACATAATGACAGGAATGGGACACCTTGACAATCTCGGAGTGAAGAACGTTCGCGAAGACAAGAGTGTTTGGAAGATGGTCACTAAAGGAATAAACTACCTTGACAAACGTTTGGTCGAAGATTTCTATTGGGTGAAAAAACATTCTCCGAATTATTTAAACGAACAACACATTGGTGAATATCAAGTGCAGTACTTGTATGCACGTAGCTACTTCAAAGACATTCCAATGGACAAGAACACCAAAGAAGCTTTTGACTATTACCAACAACAAGCGGCAACCTATTGGACGAAATTCTCCATCTACAGTGAAGGTATGATAGCGCTTCAAGCAAAACGATATGACAATCCTACGTTGGCAGTGGCGATCATGAAATCCTTAAAAGAACGTGCATTGGTCAACGATGAATTAGGCATGTACTGGAAAACAAATACTGCTGGTTACTACTGGTATCAAGCACCAATTGAAACACAAGCCTTGCTCATAGAAGCGTTTGACGAAGTTACAGATGACCAAACGACTGTTGAAGAATTGAAAGTTTGGTTGTTGAAACAAAAACAAACCACAGATTGGAAAACGACCAAAGCGACTGCTGAGGCTTGTTACGCACTATTGTTGCGAGGAACAGCAATTCTTGAAAATGATGAGCAAGTTGAAATCAGAATTGGCGGAAAACTACTAGATCCAAAAGCGCTTGGAACTCCTGTTGAAGCAGGAACGGGTTATTTCAAAACTTCATGGAGTGGAAACGACATCACACCGAGCCTTGGAAATATCAGCGTGACACGAAAAACTAAAGGTGTCAGCTGGGGAGCAATGTACTGGCAATACTTTGAGGATTTAGATAAAATCACCACCCATGATACCAAGTTGAACCTTGATAAACAGTTGTTCATCGTAAAAAACACCGCTGGGGGACCTGTTATCTCCCCTATTTCATCCACAACAAAACTAAAAGTGGGTGACAAAGTTCGGGTGCGCATTGAACTTCGTACTGATAGAAATATGGAATATGTACACATGAAAGATATGCGTGCTGCAGGATTTGAACCAGTGAATGTCATTTCTCGCTACAAGTGGCAAGATGGTCTAGGCTACTATGAAAGTACGAGAGACGCTGCCACCCATTTCTTTTTCGATTACTTACCAAAAGGCACTTATGTGTTTGAATATGATTTACGGGTAAGTCACGCTGGACAATTCTCAAATGGCGTTGCAACCATTCAATGCATGTATGCACCAGAATTCACGTCGCATTCTGAAGGTTTAAAAGTGTATGTTGAATAAACTCAAAAAAAAATACGTAACATATTGTTTATAAGTATATTATATCGTTCAATTCGGAGGTTATCTGTTTTCCATATTCAAATAATTAATACTTTATAGAAAAAATAGTAATTTTGTGTGCAACTTTATGAACGTCTAGAACGTCTACGGTTAAAATTTAACATTTTTTACTGCAACTATGAAGCATAAGACACTATTACTACTGATTGCAATGGGTACCTCAAGCCTATTTGCTCAAGAAAAAAGCCAAACAACTAATTCATCCGAGATTTCTCCGACACCAATAAAATCTCATACAAAAGAATCCGTGAGTGCTAAGCCTATTGTTGCTAGTGGAACTTCTGAGTCTAAGGAGGAAGTAAATTATCCGATCACAGTTTCATATTCGAGAGATGTGAAAAAGAAATCTGACACTCCTCGGACAATTGAAAGTATCGATATCGATATCAAGAACATCAAGGAAAAAATGGATTACGTTATGAATTCACCTGAAATGGATGAAAAGGCGCGTAAGGAGGGATGGTATACGCGAAATGAACAGCGTCTTGAAAATCTCGAAAAGGAAAAATCAATCTTATTGAATAAATAATATCCGCAACTATGAAAAGTTTATTACTACTTACTTTTGCCCTAATTTTTTCTCTTTTCTCTATTGCACAAGGTGATAATTGCGCTAGCGCAGAGGCTTTTTGCACAGGGAGTACTTATAATTTCCCTGCGGGTGTAAATAACGGAACAGCTGAAGGTGGAAATTATTATGACTGTTTAGGTACACAACCTAATCCTGCATGGTATTACATGGAGATTGACCAAGCCGGTAACATGAATATTGAAATGACCAACTCTAACGATGAGGATATCGATTTCATCCTTTATGGCCCCTATTCCAATTATGCTGAAGCAATGGGTTATTGTGGTAATATGGGGACTGCGGGTTCAGGAGCTGGGATTAACGGAGTTATTGACTGCAGTTACTCCACTGCCTCAACAGAGTATGCTGGTATCACAAATGCGCAATCTGGAGACGTTTACGTTCTGCTAATTACCAACTACTCGAATAATCCTACAGATATTTCATTTACAGCTACAGGAACGGCCACAACAGATTGTAGTATTGTTGAGCCTTGCACTATTACCACACTAGATGTAACTGTTGGGGCGTGTGATTCTGGCACTGGATTATTTAATGTGACTGGTACTGTTGATTTTGTCGATCCACCAGTAACGGGTTCACTCATAGCCGTCGATTGCAATGGTAATCAGACAACCGTGGCCAATGCGCCCTTTGGCTCTCCACCCTACAATTTTGCCATAAATGGTATTACAGCCGATGGAGCGGCCTGTGGAGTGGATGTGTACTTTAGCGCAGACCCTTTCTGTGAAGCAAGTGTAGTTTACAACAACCCTCCTCCATGTAATACGTGTATAGTAACAGCTGGAAACAGTGGTCCAATCTGTGACGGTGCTAACCTAACAGTTGACCTAACAGCGACGAACATTCCTGGTGCTTCGTATTCATGGACAGGCCCTGGTGGTTTTACAAGCAGTGACGAGAATCCAATTGGTGCAGCTGTCCCTTCTGGAGCTGGAACGTATGATTTCACTGTTGAAGTTGATGACAATGGTACAATTTGTAGCGATGTTACAACTGTTACGGTTTATGCTCTTCCCACTGTAACTGCAACCAACTCTGGACCATACTGTGCTAACGATGTTATGGTTATCAGTGAAACTGGAGGTGACGCTACTAGTTGGAATTGGACATCGGACATGGGTGCAACAATCACAAATGCTACAGATCAAAATCCAACCATTACCGGAGCTAGTGATGGTGAAACGT
>CALEIK010000014.1 GCA_937876195.1 uncultured Flavobacteriales bacterium | reverse complement strand
GAATTAACAGGAAACCCCAACTAAGAAAAAGTCCACTTTAGTTTGAAGACGTACACCTTTCGACTTTGTTTTTATGAAATGTGGTTGGTGTTAGATTACAATACTACAGTGAAGATTTCTGGTCGTGATTTTTTCGGATGATGTCGATTACTTCTTCGCGTTTTTTGTTCAATCTGGTTTCGACCCTTCCAAGCAGCTCATTTTCTTTGCCAGTTTCAAATTTTAAATCGGAATCGGTAAGCTCTGAAAATTTTGTTTTTAACTGTCTTGATTGATCATCCCAGTTTCCAGAGATTTTGAAATCTTCGTGGTTCTTACTTTGATTATTGTCCATGATATTAAAATTTAGTTTGCAACTGAATTGTTACATAGCAAAGATGCAGAGACATGCTAGAAACTACCTTACATAATTAAACGAGAAAGTTACATCAATCACATGTCTCTGTTTCTTAGACAATAAGGGTCGGTTTACTCGCGTAGTTACTGATTCTAAAAATGCTTACGAACCTGCGAATGGAGTACCAAAAACGCCAACGGCTAACTCAGCCCAAGTGAGGAATAGAATCACCAAAAGCGCTCCGCAAAGTACAATTCTGCTCATTGTACTTTTCACCCTACGAAGCACAAGTTCGCACAAGAGTCCTGTTCCCAGTAGAAGTATTCCCATCACGATGAAATCCAGAGGACCCCAATCAACACTTGAATTAAATTGCATTGCGATGGCGGGAATAAGAAGTATTGCTACTACTACCGATACAATAATCATTAATCGTTTATTTTTCATAATTCTAGATTTTATTTATTTATTTGAACTTGATTTATAGTGAACCATACACTTCCCAGTACGATTAAAAATAAAGGCAGGGCACCTAGCTCATTTTCAACGTTTATCATAAAAATTAGCAGGGCGACTCCTAGTAGGAAAGTTAGCACCGAGAATGTTCTGTAAAGCCTTCGCTTTTTATGGATTTCTTTTTTCATAACAATATGTTTTTTATAGGTTGGTGTTTTTCTATTTAAGAAGTTGTTCAATGGCGTTGATGTGCTTCCTAAATGCTACTTTCCCAGGCTCTGTGGCGAAGTAGTTCGTATTTGGTTTTCTGCCTAAAAACTCCTTTTTATAAATGACGTACTTGCATTTTTCAAGTGATTTCAAATGATTCGCGAGATTTCCATCCGTTAGATCCAGTAGATTTTTTAATGCGTTAAAGTCCAAATAATCATTTACCATCAATGCCGACATAATACCCAATCGGGCTCTGTTCTCAAATGCTTTATCTAAATCTTTAAGGACTTCCTTCACAACTCAATATTTCCGTTGAATAATTATACCGTACACAATTTGAACGACACCAAAACCAGCGGCCCAAAAGAAAATTCCATAGCTAACAAACTGAAAAGCCAATAGCCCTAAAAGAATCTGAATTATTCCAAGACTCCGGATTTCAGGTAACGTATATTTACTTCCATTTACAAGTGCAAGACCGTAGAATATCAACGTGAGCGAAGGTAAAACCCCAACAAATCCTTTGAAAAGAAACATTAGACAAAGTATTCCTCCAGTAATCAATGGAATAAATAAGTTAATTAACAGACGTTTCGATTGAATATTCCATGCGGGTTGGTCTTGCCTTTTCGTTTTTCTCTGTGTGAAATAAATGGCATTACCCATGGCGACAATCAACGTTCCAAAAGCTAATAGAAGCAAAAAGAGCAGTTGCTTACTGCTGATTTCTACTGCATTGTACACCAAATATTCTTCGTTCCCATAAATCGTTTCGTTGGCTAAGAATGCACCTATTAGTGCGGTAATGCCAATCGAGACACCAGATAGTCCACTAAGAGATATAAACCCAGTGGCCCGATTCATTAAATTCTTTATTTCCTGGATGTCTTCAAGATATTTATTTTCCATATTAAAAGTACTTTGAATTACAAAGTAAAATAAAACAAGTGTATTTACCAATTAATTTGTCGGAATATTTTTCAGCTTCCCTAGCATTTTGCGGTTATTTATGAATAAAGGAACGGATAGATAGCCTGTATATCGTTGGAAATTAGAGGGTAATAACTCCAAAAGGTGTGAATTATGTAAGTTATATGATTAATTGTGTAAGAAACCCGAAGAAACATGGTGTAGCTTTGCTTGATACCTAATAAGTAGTTGGAAATTATCTAGTTATACTTAGGAAATTCTAACGCACTATGGAAACAGCAACTAAAGGATTCAGTTTAACTATGTCCGTAAATAATTTTCGAATGTCTTATGATGACATAGGAGAAGGATTGATCCCGATTATCTTTTTGCACGGTTTTCCGTTCAACAAAACAATGTGGGAGGGTCAACTTGAATTTTTACAATCTACCTATCGTTTAATCTCTTGTGATATTAGAGGGTTTGGGAAATCAACGAACGATGAATCACGCTTAAGTATTGATTTGTTTACGGATGATTTAATTGAACTAATGGATCAATTAGAAATTGAGAAAGTAATTCTTTGTGGGTTATCTATGGGAGGATTTATAGCACTCAATGCTGTGAAAAGGTTTCCTGAGCGATTTGAGGCGTTAATTTTATGTGATACTCAGTGCATAGCTGATACTGCAGAAGTAAAGATAAAACGTTATAAAACTATTGAAAAAATTGAAGTTGGGGGAGTCACAACCTTTAATGAGGAATTTATCCAAAGTGTTTTCCACGAAGATTCACTAGCAAACAAAAAGGAAGTGGTTGAGCAATTGACTGATGTTGTTTTTTCTAATTCGAAACACATTATCCAACAGGGATTGGTGGCGCTAGCTGAACGTTCTGAAACATGCTCTTCGTTGCATGAGATTGCGATTCCCACGTTGATTTTATGCGGTAGAAAAGATGAAGTAACGCCACTTGTTCAATCTGAATTGATGCATTCATCTATTGATGGTTCAGTGCTGTGCATCATTGAGAATGCGGGGCACGTATCCAATCTTGAACAACCAGATGAATTCAATAAGCATCTGCTCGACTTCTTAACTGATTTCAGCGGTCTCGAATATGAGAAAACAAATGGTGAAAAAAGAATGGTGTAATCGCTGAATTGACATTTTAGTAAGTTCTATCCCGAAGGTAGAGTAGGCAGTCAGTAGTCAATAATCCCAGCTTTTATATTCTTCATTTGCATTTTTCATGTCCTCATAGAGCCAGACCATTCTGTCCAAATACCAACTTTTTCCCAAATAGGCCATGATGACGCCTAAAATAGCGCCCCAAATGGAATATTCAACAGTTGCCCATACCGACAGCAACATACCAACGAAAGAAATAGAATTGAGGATTTTGAAAATAGGACCTTTGTGAATTTCGGGGATTTCAATGGTGTCACGGTTTAAATAAACTCGTTCTCCCATCACTGCCTTTGAAGCCCAATTTCTCGTTGATTTTGGTTGCTTGAAAAAAACTGGATTGAAAAACATCCAAAGCAAGGAGAGGACACCTGGAATTAAACACCACCAACCAATCCATACTCTGCTCCAAAAAGCAAAAATGATAATCGGCAACACCGAATACCGCGTCCACACACTGAGCGGATTTGAATGTTTCATCCAATTTTCATGGGTCAAATTAAATGCTTTGGCGACTTTTCGTTCTAGTGTCATGCCCTTTTTACATTAAAAATCCGTTTTCAGCTTCAATTGGTGAGGGAATGTTTGTATCATTCAACATTTCTCTGAGATCGATTTCAATTGTTCGAGCAATTGAGGTGATAGGAACGTCATTGTATGTGCCCTCAAAAGGATTTTCTGAATAGTCACCAATTTTCTCCATAAGGAAGAATACCCAAATGATCAGCGCGGAAAAGACCGAACATAGCAGGTAACCTTGCCATTCCGTTGATTTAAAAACATCTAACAAACCGAATGGAACAAAAGCGGCAAACACCAACGTAAGCCATAACGCTGTAGATGCATATTGGCGTGGAAAAGGAAAGTTCTTTATTCGTTCTGATTTCCCCTGATCTTCGTAAAATGAAACAATCAATTGGTGCAATTCCATGTGTCTAAAATCTTCAAAATAATTGCTATCTCTAAGCTCTTGCAGTCTCTTTGACTGGATGTTCATTAATTGTGTTGCGATGTTGCTTTTAGTTTGAATTGAATTTAGTTCCTCTTTGGAAATATAACGCAACAATTCCTTTTCCAGCCTGTTAGTGAAATCCTCGCACACCGTTGGGGCATAAAGTCGATTTAGTCGGTTTTTTGAATGTTCCCATGGTCGACTTAATCGCAATTGATGGCGCAAAGCGGTAAGCCAGGCCACGTGACGATAGATCAATTCCTTTTTTACTTTTTCGTCGTCCGAACCTTTGACAAAGGCATTGACTGCAGCTCCGAAACTACGACTGTTGTTGACAATACTTCCCCAAATTTTTCGTGCTTCCCATGTTCTGTCGTAGGAGCTATTGTTCTTAAATCCCAGATAAAAAGCAACGGCAATACCAATAATACTAATCGGTTGCCAAGGAATGGACAAATTAACAGGAACAAAGAGATTTATTCCACAGATGGCACCTGAATCAGACCTATAATAAATGGTTTACTTGACCACTTAAAGGTCATAAAGAATCCATAGTTGCGCTTTACGTACATTTTCTAATTTCTTTTAGTTTTACTTCTTTAGCGTTATTATTGCTTCATAAATTTTAGCGGAGGTCGTTTATCGGTTTTAATCCGAATAAAGTAAAGTCCATTTGGCAAATCTGTGACATCCA
Organism: uncultured Flavobacteriales bacterium; assembly: GCA_937876195.1. Taxonomy (GTDB): domain Bacteria; phylum Bacteroidota; class Bacteroidia; order Flavobacteriales_D; family Crocinitomicaceae; genus UBA4466. The sequence goes on along the minus strand of CALEIK010000014.1, from coordinate 120,812 downwards.
AGATGGTTGTTCCTGATACATTAATTTCTCTCGTTAAATGTCCCATTGCACTATAAATTTGAATCTGTTCATTTAAAATGGGCGTTGAAAATTTAATGGTAATGCTTTCTGATGTCGGATTTGGAAAGATGGTCCAAACTGGTTCTTGAAACTTTTCCGTGATATCAGCAACACCACAATCATATTCAACAAGGGCAGAAGTAGTGTCTAAAGGACAATTGGAGCTTGGATTCACGACTTTACATTCGTATTCCCCTGATGTAGAGATAAACAACGTGTCTTCATTGGTCATCGATGGTAATAGTACATCGTTTTTATACCACTCAATGGTTTCGGAACCAGATAGGAACCCGTCAATATGCAATACAGCAAACACTACGGTGTCTCCGTTGCAGGGGTCACCAATGGCATCAAAGTAATAGCCAGACCATTCAGCAGTTTCTGTAGAAAGTTCCGATAGTTCAGAACACCCACCAATAGTAGAAAGAACATAAAAGCCAGAACTGTTATACTGCGCATAATTCGCTAAGTATTGATTGGTTTCAGGCAAAGCAACCCCATTGGTAAACCATTGGTAGGAATCAGCGGATTGCGTCCACAGCGTATCAAAATTACACAACCATGAATTAGTGGAGTAAATCGTTGGGGTATGACTGCAGAACTGAATAACAGTATCTGTGAGGTTGGTGTGGATGCCTTGCAAATCACACGTTGATGTTGTCAGTGAGATAGTATACGTTCCATCGGTTAAATAGGAATGTGATGGACTCATAATTGTCGATGTTGCACCATCGCCAAAATCCCAAAAATAATTCTGCTGTACCCCTTGATTCAGCGCGTTAAAATTGACTTCATTCGTACCAGATCCAGTCTGATAGTTAAAGTCAGATACAGGTGGCTTTTTATAATCCCATAATTCTAAACTATCGAATACTTGTGTTTTGACTGCATTTTTTATGATCGTAGCATCCGTTGGACTTAATCCAAAATTAAAAGTAATCAACGTCGGATCTTTTTTAAAAATGCTTGCATAAAAGCAACAGGCAGCAGCATAAGAACCTGCCGTTGAAGGGTGACTTTCATCCACTTGGTACAACTCAATACTCGGATGATTTTGACGAAGATAATTCCACACCACTGACACGGGGGAAACTTCGCCGTTCACCAAATTGGTAAAGTTCAAGTAACGCACTCTAAGCGCGCTATCCATGCCTTGATAGGTGCACATAACAGGAAAGGAGGCACAAGTGGACATGTCTCCATTTTTTCTTCCCCAAGTCATGTAGGGCATGGTTACCGCGCACGGATTGTGTTCTTTTATCAGGTTAAATAGGGCAATTCCACCATTGTTAAATTGACTGAAAGCAGTAACAGGTTCTTGGCTTTGTCCTTGAAGAACGACATAATCCCAAGCGCCAGTCATTATTTTAGTTTGACTGACAACATCTCCGCTATGGTCGATCAATTGATATCCTCCAGGGGTATTGCTGTCAAAAATCAACGTGTCTCCTGCGGACAAAGCAACGTCGTATACAATTTGGGGTAAATTATTGACTCCAGTGTAACTGTTTCCTAAAAACAATACACTACGATTTGTTTGAGCGGCTCCGTTAGATGCCCAAATAAGCAGGAATGAAAAGATCAAAATGGAAAAGAGATAATTCATTTTATGTCCTGTAGAGTACATTTTCATATTAAATGTTAAGGTAGTATCCCAAGATATAACATTAATTCAAATAATTTAAATTATTACTTCAGTTTTCATAATGTGCACTATTCGATCGTTAATTCCTCTCTCAATATTGCGCTTAGTTCACCTGCTCTATTTAGCGTCATTAAGTGTCCGCCTTTTTTAATTGACACGTCACATTTAACAAATACAAAAGGGAAAATTCTGTCGCTCGTTCCGTGAACATGAAATGTATTTTTGACCAATGTTTGATTCTTCCAGCGTGTAATTTTGTCAATGGCCCACTTCAAAAAGGTGGTGTCTGTGTCGTGTAGAACTTGTTTTAAAATCTGTTTGTCAGATATTGAAGTTGTACCGAAAAACCAATTCGTGAGAAAATTTGAACTTTTTAAGAGCTTTGTCGGTAAAAACTTGTGAAATCCAAACGTTCCAGCGAAACGAAAGTAAAACGGAATTTCCTTATTTGTCTTTGCTGAAGCGATTAAAATTACCTTTTCCACCTCCATTTGCTTTGCTACTTCAATGGCCATAAGTCCACCGAAGGAAAGTCCTATTAGTGTGGGTTTTGTTGTCGTAATTTGCTTAATCAGTCGCGTAGCATATTCTTCAATGGTATGAGTTTTATTCGGAATAACCCACTTTATATAAGTCACGGAGAAGTCAGAAAAGTCGATTCGTTGAAATACCCGCTCGTCAGCACCAAGCCCGCTAAATATGTAGATTTCTTTGGTCATTTGGCTGTCTGTTTGTTTTTCGCACTAAATTGAGCATAACGGTTTCTGGCTTGCTCTCATGCCATCTTCCTCAATGATTTCCATGAAAACAAATCTTCGCCGATGCGAACAATTGCCTCGACAGATGAGCTGTTAAAATCAAAGGTAAGTCTTATCAGTTACTAAAGCATAAGATATGCGAATCATGTAAGCTTGTTTAATAATTGTGTAATGCGTATAAAAGATACGATACTCAACTTTGTAGTTAAATAGTTTAGTTACAAATAAAGTAGACTGTAAATATGAAAACAGCTGTTGTTCCTGCTGGTGGAAGTATAAATCATGAAACGCTTGCTGACCCTACAATTGAAAAAGTATGCGTAGCAAATAATTAAATACTGTATAAAATGAATCGCCAGAAACTGAAAATAGTTGAAATTAAAGTTTTGAACGGACCAAATTACTGGTCAGGATACAGGAAAAAGCTTATTGTATTAAAACTTGATATTGGAAACTGGGAACAACTTCCAACGAACAAGATTGATGGATTTGGAGAATCACTGGAACGACTGTTGCCAACTTTAAGAAGTCATCGGTGTTCAGAAGGAGTTGAAGGTGGTTTTTTTTCGCGAGTAAAAGAAGGCACATGGCTAGGACATGTGGTAGAACACATTGCTCTCGAACTACAAACTCTGGCTGGTATGGATTGTGGATTTGGACGAACCCGATCTACCAGTGTCGATGGCATTTATCACGTTGTATTTTCCTATTTCATTGAAAAGGCAGGAGTATATGCTGCAAAGGCTGCTGTTAATTTGGTGCAGAACATATTGGACAATTTAGATTATAAGTTGGATGATGACATTCGTGAGTTAAAACGGCTGTATAGCAGTGGAAAATTGGGTCCCACTACTTTTTCCATTGTAAAGGAAGCAGAACGAAGAAACATTCCCTATACCAGACTAAATAATCAATCCTTGTTAATTATGGGACAGGGATGCAATCAAAGAACTATTTGTGCATCTGTTGCTTCTACTACAAGCAGCCTAGCTGTTGATTTGGCATCTGATAAAGAGGCTACCCGAAACTTATTGTCTCAGTCCTCTATTCCAGTACCAATGGGTATGCTAATCAACGATCTAATTGAATTGGAAGCAGCTGTCGAAGAAATTGGATTTCCATTAGCTACGAAACCAGTAAATGGTAATCATGGAAGGGGGATTACTACCAGAATAACTACCATGGAGCAGGCAATACATGGTTTTTATGCCGCTCAGAAAATTTCAGACGATGTAATCGTGGAGCGCCATATCTACGGAATGGATTTTCGATTTTTGGTGATAAATTACAAACTAATAGCAGTAGCAAAGCGCACCCCCGCAATGGTAATTGGTCATGACGGTTTAACGATTAAAGAATTGATCAATGAAACGAATAGTGATGCACGTAGAGGCGAAGCGCATGAAAATGTGCTCACCAGAATAGAGCTAGATGCAGCAACCCAATCCATTTTAGCGAAAAAGAACCTTACTATTAATTCTGTTTTACCCATTGGAGAAGTTTTATTCTTAAAGGATACCGCTAATTTAAGCTCAGGAGGAACCGCAAGAGATGTTACGGACAGTGTGCACCCACATAATGTTTTGATGGCTGAGCGTATTGCGAGGCTTATGAATTTGGATATATGTGGCATTGATATAATGGCAGAAGATATTGAAATTCCTGTCACTGAAGTAAACGGAGCTGTGCTGGAAGTGAATGCTGGTCCTGGTTTTAGGATGCATCTTGCCCCGGCGAAAGGAATAGCTAGAAATGTTGCAGAGCCGTTATTAAATATGCTCTACCCAGATAATGCCAGTGCGCGTATTCCGATTGTAGCGGTTACAGGTACCAATGGGAAAACAACGGTTACACGGTTGATCGCCCACTTTGCGCAAGCAGCTGGACATCATACAGGATATACTACATCGGATGGAATCTATATAGACGGAACTACTATTTCTCTTGGAGATTGCAGCGGGCCAGCCAGTGCAGATACTGTGCTGCGCGACCCTATTGTCGATTTTGCAGTACTTGAATGTGCCAGAGGAGGAATACTTAGGTCCGGTTTAGGTTTTGATAACTGCAATATCAGTGTGGTAACAAATATTACTGATGACCATTTGGGATTAAATGACATTGACACGCTTGAACAATTGGCACGCGTGAAAGCAGTCGTTGCGCAAAGTACCTTTGATCACGGTTACGCAATTTTAAATGCGGATGACGATCTGGTGTATGAAATGAAAAACAATCTTGATTGCAACATCGCATTGTTCAGTATGGATGCAACAAATGAACGGATTAAAAAACATTGCAGTGAAGGAGGGTTAGCTGCCTATATTGAAGATGACTATTTTATTATCAGCAAGGGTGAATGGAAAACGAGAATATCTGAAGTCGCGCAAGTACCACTAACCTTTTCCGGGACATGCGAGATGATGATTAAGAATGTTTTACCTGCCTTATTAGCTGCATCACTAAGTAATTTTTCTCAAGAAACGATCACCTCTGCGCTTAAATCGTTCATTCCTTCGCCTGCCATTACGCCTGGTAGAATGAATCTTTTCCGTTTTAAAAAATTCCAGTTAATGGTGGATTATGCCCATAATACCGACGGATTTATTCAGATCCAAAAATACCTACAACATGTTGATGCGACGAAAAAAATAGGAATTATTGGTGCTGCTGGTGACAGGCGAGAGGAGGATATAAAAAATATTGGTCGCTATTCAGCTCAAATGTTTGATGAAATTATCATACGACATGACAGAGACAACCGTGGAAGAACGAAACAAGAATTATCCCAGTTTCTTTTGGATGGTATTCGGGAAATTAATACCAGCATTGAAGTAAGTATAATTTCAGATGAAATAGAATCCATTCAACATGCAATTGATCATGCTAAAACTGGCGAGTTTATATTTCTGAGTGTAGATGATATTCAAACTACGCTTGCCTATGTGGAAGAACAAATAATCAAAGATAACGCACCAATTAATTTAGTCCCAGTGACCTTAAAACGCATGCAGTTATGACACCAAAAGGAACTTTACTCATCATAGGAGGCGCAGTAGACCAAGTTGGTAGTAAAGCGCTGGCAAGGGAGAAAAAAAACAGTGATTTTAAGCATTTTGAGATTTTGAGATTGCTTTTGAAAGGGAAAAAGAAGGTTGAGATTATCACAACGGCGTCCATGTATCCGCAGCAAGTGAAAGAAAGGTACGAACGGACATTCGATAAAATAGGTTTTAAGAATACTGGGTTCATTCCCATCGCGACCAAAGATGAAGCAGGACAATGCGAATACATTACTAGAATTGAACAAGCGAATGCCATTTTTTTTAGCGGGGGAGACCAGTCCCAATTATTAAGCATTTTGGGAGGAACGCCGTTTATGGATGTAATTGTGAAGCGCTATTTTGAAGACGAAAGCTTTGTGGTGGCAGGCACAAGTGCTGGAGCAATGGCGATGTCAAAAATTATGATTTACGGCGGAGGAACTCAAGAAGTGGTATTTAGAAATGATTTGAAAATCACCACAGGATTTGGTTTGCTTGAGCATTGTATCATCGATTCTCATTTTATAAAACGCGGCAGATTTGGGCGACTTGCACATGCTGTGATTATAAATCCGGGACAACTTGGCATTGGTCTTGGTGACGATACTGCTCTATTAATAAAAAATGGAGAGGACGCTGAATGTTTAGGTTCTGGTGCTGTGGTGATAATCGACAGCGCAAATATGGGACAATCAAATATTTCTGAAGAGGAAGATGAATGTGGTGTATTTGTTGAGAATTTGGCGGTCCATTTATTGGTAAAAGGATGCCGTTTCAATTTAAAATCTAGAAGGATTGCTAGTCCTGCAAGAAATAGCACGTATAAGTGCGAGAACTCAAAAAAATAATTGTTTCCTGCGAAGCGTTCTCGTTTCTATTGTTTTACAAATCTTTTGGCAATTGATCCTTCGGCGGTAGCTACTTTGATAAAGTAAATACCGCTAGGTAAATCAGAAACATTGATGGTGTTCGTTTTTAGGATTTCCGATTTTATAGTTTCACCGGTGATGTCGAGAATTTCTATTCTATCCACGTCTTCTTCTGTGTCAATTGTTAATTGAGTTGAAGTAGGATTTGGGTAAACACTAAAATTCGCACTGGTAGTAAGGCCATTGTTTGATAATCCCACGGTTGTTCTTATCTCCCCCCAATGCAATCCATATAGAGTGCCATTTGCGTTATCGTAATGCAATTCAATTATATTTTCTCCTGGAAAAACAACTGGAAAAGCAGGACTTGATACGATCGTTCCAGAATTAACATCTACAGAAAATAAGGTCGAGGAAGCACCGTATGTATAAATATTATTCATCTCATCAAAGGAGGTGAGTGTCGATGCGTATCCCATTACTGGCATGTTCGCAATAGTAGTATAAGTTCCTGCATTAATATTTATATCAACAACATCGGTGGTAGACCCTAAATGTAATCCGTAGAGTTTTCCTGAGACATTATCAAACTGAAGTTCTGAAAAAGAGGTCGGTGCTGAATTCACGACAATATTCCCAGTATTGACATTAATAGAGTAAAACGAAGCAGAACTCTGTAGAATGAAGTTGCCATTTACTTCGTCGAAACTCGTCGTTCCACTTGACATGCCCAAAACGGGTAGGCCGGCAATTATTGATGTTGTAGCAGTAGAAATATCGATGGAAATAAGAAACATAAGACCATTATCGATATAAAGTCCAAATAGCGTATTTGATGCATTATCGTATTGAAATTCTCCAACGTTAAGGTTAAACAATGGTTGTGAAAGTATGGCTCCAGAAGTTGCATCAATACAATACAGACGAGAATTTCCGCCAAAGTCTATCCCTTTAAAAATGTATCGTTTATTATTTCTATCATAAGCTGTTACATCGCCATAAATAAAATTAACTCCTGGTAAACTATCAATGATGGAAAAATTCCCTGTGGTTGGATCGACTGTTGTCAAAAACTCAGTTTGTCCTTTGACAAAGGATAATTGTAAAGTGAGTATGATTGCGAATATTGTTTTTGTTTTCATAGTTCTTATTTAAAAGGTGACCGACAAATGGTTCCCATTACATCCTGTATTACAAATATAGGACATTCTAGGCGCTCAACATAAAGTCGGGTTATACGTGCTACTCAACAACCATTACTTTTTTGATCGTGCCATCAGAATAGTAATAGATGAGTGGAGTATTCTTTCTGAAAGGGGTTTCTCTACCCATAAAATCACAAATTTTGATGACTTCTTTTTTGGTGTTTTCTAACTCTTCAATGCCCACCATACATATTTCACAACTATCTAGGAACATTATGTTGCCTTGTACTTTAATCTCGTTTTTTGAATGGCAGAGCATATATCCTTGAAGATAATTACCCCCGCCATTCGTTTTTTGATAGTTAAAGCCTGCATTTGGACCCGATCCTTCAATAAATACTAGTGGCTCTTCCATTCCACAAATGTTAATTCCTCCGTCAAGGTAAATGTGTTTTTTTCCTGACTGGTAGTTGATACTATCAACAAAGAACTGTTCAGGATTTCCCAGCAAATCATAAATGATGAATCCATCTGAAACATTAAGGGTCATATCCATAACTAAAAATTCTTGATCCCATAATTCATCATAGAACCATACCTTACCAATAGTACTATCTTCACGAATAAAGCCATAATTGGGAAGTGTTTTATAATTATTTTCATTAATCAATGTGTCGCCATTTGGACTGTAAAACGCATTGCATACATCATCGCAAGAACCTTGTTTCACAAGACTCCATGTTGTGGAGGAATCACCAAAAATAGATTGGTATGGCTGGCTAAGCAGCGAACCGAACAGAAAGACACTTAAGAAAACGAATAATGCTCTTTTCATAGCCTTTGTTTTATTCAGGTAACGATTCCATGCTGGTTGGGATTGGTGATTTACACTTCTTAGACCGCAATCAGCTTAATTCAACTTAATCTTCAATATTCTTGAATTCGTGTTGCCAAAAGTGACTTCCGCCAAAACAGCCAACAATGTTTTTCCATCCGGACTCCAGCAATGATCACCAATGAAATTTTGAGCCGTAGACAGAACCGTTGAATTTGGAATACCTTGTTGATTGTAAAAAGTAATTTGATGCACTGTACCGCCATCATTCACATACAATTCAGTCCTCAATGTTGCCCATCCAAACGTATTATTCCAATTGAAGAAGCGTGATGAGATAAACGAGTAACTTGATGGATTGGCAGGATTCAAATTATACATCTCTTCCCAATCAGAGGGTGAATTTGTAATGTTTTGAAGTTGACTTGAAGCGATGTCATACGAATAGATATCATTCGCTTTAAAGTCGGTGGTTAGATTGCCACTAAAATAGATTTTCGAATCATCAGCAGAAAAACTATGTGTTTCGTACCAGCATTCTCCACCAGGCTGAATATCGATTATATTGGACAGTGATGCATTCCCAGCACCGTCAATGGTGATATCTGCTATTTTTATGCGCCATGCCCCAAATGTACTCGCTGCAGCATTTGTCGAATATCTTTCTGCCCAAAATAGCTTGGTTCCGTCATGAGAAAAGTGAGGATGCAGAACAGCATAATCTGCTGGATTGTTGGTTAATTTTTGGTAATTGGTTCCATCCGACTTCATAAACCATAAATCATTGTTCACGCCAAGCGACAAAAGCTCTTCCGTTGCGGGAGTTGTTGAAGCATGTTCGTTCATGACTTGGAAAAGAATATAATCCCCGCTCGGATGGAATGCGGGTTGACCTCGGTGTTGCCATGACTGTATCGTTTGGTCACCAAATACCTGACCGTTCATTGCGGCAGTTAGATTAATTACATTCGATTGATTTTCATCTGAAATAAACAAATCCCAACGACCGTCAAATTCTTGATCGAATGCAATCATATTTGTCGTTGCATTCCAATCTATTCTTCCACCGATTGGCGAAAATACTTCAATGGACTGAACAAAACTCTGGGGAGGAGTTGGGTCTTCGACTACTGGTGGATCCTTCTTTTTACACGAAAAGGAGATGAGTACAATGAGGGATAAAAAAATAGCTTTCATCGATTAATTTTTAGTTTTTCAAAATTTTCTTATTCACCGTTCCACGTTCCGTGAAAACTTTCATTAGGTACATCCCAGAAGCTAAATCAGAAATTTCGATGGTTTCAAATAGATGCGTTACAGTTTTAACCTTGTTCCCGTGCGTATTGTAGATTTCAACTTTTAAAATGCTGTTTTCCTGAGATTTCACAGAAATGATAGAATTACTCGGATTAGGCGAAATTTTAATCTGACTTACATCTAATTCTGATGTATTGAGTGTGGCACTCTTAAAAACTCCGTGACCGAATACCATTGTGGAGATGTGTAAAACCTGACCATCAGGCTCAGAAGTAATCCAGTAGCTAACAACAGACTGCAAAAAGCCGAAGTATTCATTCTCAAACGAATTATGAATTGCATCGCCGCAATCATCTGTTAAACTAGAAAAGTGAGTGGTTTCTACATGGTCCGGGAATGGAGAGGAGAATGTTCCGTAAAAAGAGTTACACGCTCCAGTGCCATTAAAGTCTAAATTCGGTGCAATTGTTAACGTTGGCACAATGGCGGGTGAGATATCAGCAACAGTAATTTCTGGACTAATGTCACTTCCATAAAAGGACTCCAAATACCAAGTCTGGAACAAATCCGGATTTGGTTGTGCAACAAAGTACATTGAATAAAGCATCGAAATGGACACTAGTAGGTGTTTCATAGTATTTATTTTAATCTCGTTCACCCTGTGAATGGGAGTAGTAGTTTTGGTTCGTACTCAAATATACGCATTTAATTGTTAGGAATCAATGGTTTGGGGTTGTGATGGCTGTTGTATAAACTAGAATATCCTGTAACCAATCATCAATCTAGTTTTCACGTATTTGTTGATGCTACAAATCCTTCTCACTTAATACTGTCCCGTTCGAATCGTAACGGAAGATTTTCAACGGCTTATCATTCTTATATAATACTCCCTTTACAGGATAGTTTTTCCATTCACGCGTACTATCGTCATAATAGCTCTTCCAAATACCATTTTTTTTCTCGTACTCATAATTTCCAACTTCCGCCAGATCACCATTTCTGCGATAATTTTGGTATTCACCATGTTTAATTCCTTCAAAATACGATATCCTTTCATCCCTAATATTTTTATTCTTGTTAACTGAATCTGATGGATGACGGTCATTATATTTCATATAAACACCATGCTTTACACCATCTTTCATGGAAAATTCATATTTCAAATAGTCGTTTTTGTTTTGTTTAAATTGTAAAAAGGTGTTAGTGTCTGACAGTTCAAAATATTTATAAATTCTAACTTTTCCATTAATAAATCCATTTTCAAAACTTTCTTCTACATAGTCAGGGAGAGATCTTTGTGGTAGATAAAAGAGTCCAAAGGATTGACCATGGGCTTGTCCGTTTGTATAAGATCTAAAAAATATGGTGTCTCCGTTAGAATTAAGTTTAACCCAGTTACCATTTAAGTTTCCGTTGTCAAATGGAATTATTTCGACCGTGTCTCCACCTGGAGAAAATCGGCACAAATTTCCATGGTATTTTCCATTGAATAAATTAACCCTTTCAAGCGTATCTCCAGAAAACGTTGTTATCACTTCATCTTTATACGTTTTTCTATGGATAATTCCTTGAACTGGATCCCAAGACGCAATACCAGTTAAAGATATCCCAAATGAATTCTCATGATTTGAATAAAAACGATTTGAAGGAAAATACCGTAAATCATCTTCAAAGGAGTAGAGATTAGATCCATTGTAGAAACTCGTGTTTATACTAGCGTCTATTATTATACTCGCCGAATCGGAGTTATATCGGTAATACAATGTGTCGCCATTTTGGGTTGTACGCAAATTATAGTGAAATTTACCATAGTGATTGTAGCTGATTTCTTCCCATTCTTTTATTGTGCTATCATGAATTTCGGAAATATTCATATAAAGAGAATCTCTTACATAAAATGAAACAAGACGACCTGAAGAATTGAAAATTTGTTCGCGAACCACATATTCTCTTCTATGACGATCTAATTCTCGCAAATCTAAACCGCCATTTAGTAAGGGACAAATGGGTCTATTCATTCCATCACCCCAAGGTACCGTTTTATCAACTGCAGATAACCCATCAATGAGCGTATCACCATTTATTAAATGGTAAGAGTAATGACCATCAATAAAACCATTCTTGTAAGTAAAAACAGCATAGCCAGAGGGTTTAGAAAACTTATTTTTTTTATAAATTCGGAGAACCATTCCTGTAAATGATTTAGTCCCCTCTTTTAATATTGAATAGCCCCATGGATTTTGTGAATCACAGTATTCTAACCAAGACTGTTCCTTTTCAAATTCTAACTTTTCGTCGCCATCTTCAACAATGTAAACACGTGCTAGTTTTTTTTCATTTTTCGCATCATATTTTTTGTAGAGACCCTTCGTAGCACAAGAGTATAATCCAATACACAATAATGCAACACAGATAATGGATCGATTTTTTCTCTTAAAACAGAGTACGTAAAAATTAACTCTATTTTTGGGAAGAAAGTTATTCCGATTGATTGAATTGTTATTCACTGGTTTGTATGTTGAATAGTTGTTAGTCATTATGACGGTGAATTGGTTTTTTTAGCGGGTGTAACTTGTTTATTTCCAAGTCTTTTTCTTTAGTGTCCCACTAAAAATAACAATTTTAGATGACACGTTACTATTCTTGAAATACTGTATTTCAACATACGAGGTTCGGAAATCAACAATAAAATATCTACCCCAAAAACTGAATCTTCTCAGGTTTTCTCAAGTTTTTCTTGTACACCTGTGCGCGGAGAGCGTTGATTTCAAGAAAGTCGAACTTTGGAATTACGCGCAGTTTTGATTGACATTCTTCTAGAATGGAAGCAAACACCTCTGAATTGGCAATTTTATCCTCAAGTAAGATGGTGATCTCGTCATTGTTCAACTGATCTTTACTCACCACTACTTTGTAACAAGAGACTTCTCGGTACAAGTCGAGCAGGTCGAAAAGTGCTTTTGGGTACAACGTCGTTCCTTTGAACTTAATCATTTGGTTTTTTCTACCCAAGATTGGGCCGAGACGAGGTGTTGATCTTCCACAAGAGCATTGTGTGCGGTAGACTTTCGCAATATCGCCAGTGCGGTAACGCAAGAGGGGTGAACCCGTCACACCCAAGGTGGAAACGACAATTTCTCCCGTTTCTTCATGCGCTGCTTCGATGCCATCTTCCTTAATAACTTCCAAAAACAACAAATCTTCATTGAGGTGACAGCCTTTCTGCGCCGTACACTCCGAAAATGCAGCCCCCATCTCCGTAGATGCGTAGGTGGAAAACAATTGGACATCCCAATTTTCAGTGATGCGCTTTCCTAAAATATTGTACGAAAAATCTTCGTTCCGAATCGGTTCACCAATGCAAACTATCGCTTCGACAGATGAATTGTTGAAATCAATGTTGTTCTCCTTGGCATATTCAATCAACGTGACGATGAATGAAGGAACGGCAATGAGTTTGGTCGGTTTGTATTTGAGAATCGAGCTCCACTGCAATTGCGGTACACCTGGACCAACGCGCACCATTCCCGCACCCAAGGCCTGTACCCCTAAAAAGTAGGCGAGACCTGCCATGAATTGCTTGTCGATGGTGGTTAAGAGTTGAAAAAGATCGTCTGAGGTGTTGCCCATTAAAAGAAGTGAATCGTGCTCGTTCTTTGCTAAACGGGTTAAATCACTTTTGGTCAAATACAACGAAATTGGGCTTCCTGTTGTTCCAGAAGTCGTAACGTATTCAGCAATTTCATTTCGTGGAACGCATAAAAAATCCAAATCATTCGCCGCTAAGTCTTCCTTGGTTGTAAACGGTATTTTTTTGAAGGATCCAATGGAAAAGTCACTTCCTACGGTTAAAGAAGAAAGCTTGCGTTGGTAGAAAGGTGATTTCTCTTTCACGTAGCGCGTCAAATCAGCCAAAGCACTGACAATTTCCTCGGTTGATTTCGTATTCGTTTCTTTTGCTGTTAAACTCATTAATTGCACGCTTTAATTTTTCTTCGTTGCTGCGCGAAGTGCTTTTATTTCTTTCACAGTGGCTTCCGAAGCGACATTCTTTGTCAATGCCAAATCAAAATACTTCCTCGCCTCGCTGTTGTTTCCTTTTTTCATCCAATACTTCCCAAGTAATTCGTACGTTCCGTAGTATTCACCGTTGGAGCGAATGAATTGCTCAATTTCTTTTGGCGTTAAATCCAATGCAACATCAAACATAGTAAATTCTGTGATGCGCGTTTTAATCCCTTTGAAAAACTTAAACTGTTCGTAAGCCTTAGAGCTCAAAAATGGAGCCGCTGGAATACTCAGTGTGCCTTCTGTGCTTCGCGTTTTAAATACTTTCTCGAGATCATAGCCAACGTATTTTCCTAATTGGTAATCGCTGGTTGAAACGTAAAACAGGAGGGAAGAGGGTTGAATTACAACGCTGTGATGTGCTAGTAATTGATTGATCGCTCTGGGATTTCCCATACCAAGGGTGTCGCCTTTAAAATCCTTTTGATCGCGCAAAATACGTGCAGCATCCGCTGGATTTAGCTTGAAATTCGACGTCAGCAATTCATTCATCCGCGTATAACGATAACGGGAATCACTCTCCATGATGTTTTGAATGTTGATTTCGTCTTTCACAAAGGTATCCGACTGGTAATGATTCGCGCAAATGAGCACGTCTTGGTTGGTGTCGTGCACGCCCAATTTGCTCGGTGATTTTTCAATCAACACAGCACGACCGTCTTTTTTGGAAGCAACGAGAATTGTTTCAGAAACAAATGTGCTTTTGCTTTTCGCAATGGCAATCGCTTCGTCAATGGTTGATGCGTACTGCAAAATTTCGCGCACCAGTAATGAAATCGGTGTTTTGGATGAGGTCGGTAAATCCGATTTAGACGCGTTGATCGTCACGCTGAGTCCTTGATCATTCAATCCGGAAACAACACCTGTAAATCCCGCCCAAGAGTAAGAAACAAATCCGTGACCTTTATCTGGTTTGATGAACAAGATGATTTTTTCTTCGGCAAATGCATCTCCAACGTAGAAGTCGAAATTGCGCCCGACCAATAATTTACCATCTTCCGATTTTTCATTTTTCACGGCGAAAGAAGTGCAACCCACCATGCTATAATCGTTCAGTGCGTGCCCAATATCATGTGCCGCGTGGTAGTTTAAAATTCGACCGTATTTCGAAGAAATGTAATCGTAATCATCTGAAAAAGCGTGAGAAATTCCATAGATTTCCTGTTGATTTTCCAACGGAATGTGATCTGGAAGGTCTTTATTGAAAAAATCAAGCATCAAGCGCAGAAACTGTTGCCAGGTAGAACTCGGCACAAAACGATCGATTTGATCCACAAACACCCGCTCTTGTTTTTGAACGAGTTCTTTTGCCAGTTTACCGTAAATCACTCCACGTTCATACGGTGCTCCTTCGATGTACATTTCCCAGATGCCGTGTTCATTTTTCTTCAGCCAATTGTTGCCGAGCGTGTAATGATCTTTACCAACTTTCACCCGTTCATTGATAGAAATCGTTGGTACTTCTGGTGGACTAATGCGAGAAGATAGAATGATAAAAATGACCAATACCACAAAGCAGCCAACGATGAGCTCGGTAATTCCCAAAATGGCTTTTAAGAAGAAAATCGCGACTTTTTTAAGCAAGGCAAATAAAATTTGGTTTCCGTGGGCAAAGATAAGACATTATTTAACCTTTCGTTGCTGTGTTGATGGTGACAATCCAAATATTGCAATATCGCAATATTTCGAAATTGAAAAATTGCAGTATAATTTACCAATCGTTCTTTCAACAATCAATTTTTTCACTAACTTAATATGAAAGAACACTAACTTTATAACCACTATTCACCATGGGAGCAACAAAAATGCACTTTTATACCGACCATCAAATAGAGATGGCTAGACTTTGTAAAGCACTGGGACATCCAGCTCGGATTGCAATCGTAGAAAAATTGATCGAAGAGGAGAATTTAAACTGTACTGATTTACGCTATTTTGTCCCACTCGCTCAATCGACAATTTCGCGACATTTAAAAGAACTTCACGAAGCTAGAATTCTTGGGTTTAAGGTCGCTGGAAACAATTGCTACTATCACATCAACAGGGAAGTGATAGCTCAGGTTATTGAATATTTAACTCAAATAAGAATCAATACACGTCAACCAACGGATGTCAGAATTATCTATTTCAAACCGAAAATTAAACACAATCTGCCCTATTTTATGCGTAATTAGCGATTTATTATTTGAACTCTATTTAATCTACGAAGGTTTGCTAATTTTACCTGATAGAGATGAGCAAGCTAACATTAAATATTCCCACCAAAAACGAAGGCGAAGAAATTTGTGTTTTTCACAACGATCGCGTACTTGGATTGAAAGGGTATAAGAAAGTCGACCAGCAACGTTTGATTGTGCAAGAATGCCTTGCTTCGTTGTTGCATGCAGACAAAGTTGAAATTGCGTATTACGAAAGTGGAGCACCCTATTTACCGCAGTTCGAAGATGTGTTTATTTCTGTTTCTCACTCCAAAGAATGGTTTGCCATTCAGTATGCAAAAGTGGATATTGTTGGGATAGACATTCAAGTGATCAAAGAAGATATTGATGTCGGCAAGCATTATTTCGTGAACGATAGAGAACTAGAAGCGATTGAACAAACAACGCTGAACATCAACCTGATTTGGGCAGCAAAAGAAGCCGGATACAAGTTTAAAAAGGGGAGCATCGATCGTTACAAGGAAGCGATGACTGTGTTGGCGATTTCTGGTGATCGTATTTCAATGCAAATCAACGACGAGATTATTTTACTCTGTTACTGTGCAGCACATGATTTTGTGTTGGTCTACGTGAGTGAAGGAACCTAGTGCAACGGACGTTTTTTGATCATTCCACCTTTCGTATCCTTGATCGGATATTGAATCACAAAAGCTTTTGAATCTACCTTGTCAACTTCTAGTAATAGTTTGGTGACTTCAAGTCGGGTTACCACACAAAACAAGATTTTTTTATCTGGCAATGCCTTTCCTTTATTTCCATAGCCACCATCTGATTTAAAAACAGTGATTCCCCTCCCAAGCCTGTCAACGATGACCTCCTGAAGTGTTTCGGCTTCATCAGAGATCATCATTACGCCGATGTATTCTTCAATACCGTTGATGATGAAATCAATTGTTTTGGAGGCCGAAATATAGGTAAGCATGGAGTACATGGCGGTTTCAATACTGACAATCAACGCTGCCATAGCGAAAAGAATAATGTTAAAAAGCGCAATGAAATCACCTACCGTCAAACTAGATCGTCGACTGACGGAAAGAGCGAGTACTTCTGTTCCATCGATAACGGAACCACCTCGAATGGACAGTCCAATCCCCGCACCGAGAAAGAATCCACCGAACACGGCAATCAAAAGCTTATCGTCTGTGATTGTTGGAAGTTCAATGAAATGCACGAGTGTTGCCAATGCGAAAATGGCGAGACTACTTTTAACGGCAAACTGCATGGAAACGTTTCTCGCCCCAAGTACAATAAACGGAAGGTTAACAATGACGATCAGAATCGAAAGATCAATTTTTGTCAAGATCTGCATTAAAAGTGCGACTCCCATGGCACCACCATCAAGAAAATTGTTAGGAAGTAAAAAGGCTTTTAAGCCTATACTTGCCATCACGACTCCGCTCGTAATAAGGATAAAATCCTTAATGTTACGCTTTAAGACCAGTTGTTGGACAAAATCAGTTTCGTGTATTTTTAGGAGTCTTTTCACAAAAAATATATTTGTTTAAAGGTAATACTTCTTTGACAAGTTAGTAGGGGAGACAGAAAAATTCATGGATTAACTGTAGAGTCGAGTAAAGAATACCTCAGTGCAACTTTGCGAAACCTTAGTGGTTCTCTGCGTTAAAGCCTTAAGGAATGTGAATCAATAGGATTGCTTCACTCATCAACAGTTTTCGTAATCATAAAATCCACCCTTCTGTTTTTTTGTGCATCTTCTTCCGTTTTTTCAGGGAATACTATTGGTGCTGAGTCACTGTATCCTTTGTATGAAATTCGACTTTCATTGACCCCTAATTTGATGAGCAATTTGTAGACTTTTTTTGCGCGCTTATCACTTAATTTTTGATCGGGGCCACAACAAACGTGACCTCGAATATGGAGTTTCCAGTCCTCATTCTTTTTCATGAGTTCAACCAAATACAGCAACACATATTGATAGTTGGGATCAACGCTTGTGCTACTGCCAATATATTTCATGTCAAATTCATAAAGTTCCGTTACCTGGCGTTGCTGCGAACTTCCAGTAAAAGGGGCTAAACAAATAAGAAAAAGGATTAAACTCTTCATAGAAACATCAACATACAACTATTATTCCATCAACAAAAAAAAGCCCTTCGACTGAAAATCAGAAGAAGGGCTCAAAATAGTAAATCCTTTTTATTTGTAGGATTCTAAATCGATTTTTGCGTTCAACGTGCGCGAAACAACAGTCGCATCGAAATTTGTAGGCCCCATTGAAATCGTCATTTTATTCGGGAAAATAAATCCGTCTTGTTCAGTGAAATCACTGAATGTCAACGTCGTTTCCTGCGTGTTACCGTCAGCCTTTTGAATGTTCGTACTTCCTACTTTGTAGAAAGTCTCTTTATCAAAATAATCGTAAGACTCAGTTTCTCCGTCATATGTTTTAAGCACGTAACAATCTTTCCCGTCACGTTTTTCAATTCCAAGAAGTTCATACTCCATACCTGAAGTTGCGTAGTTCATTTCTGGAATCAATCCAACAGATTTCTGCTTCGCCACTATTTCTTCAGCACTCAACGTTGATTTTCCTGTTTGCATGTTAGAACTTCCTCCAGCCGTTCCATCAAAATACGATTTTTGAAACACCATTCCTTGTCCTTCCATTTTCTCACCTACTGAATTTGGAGCAACCCAAACACGGGTCGCTTTCAATGGAAATGGAATTTGATCCATTTTCAACTCAGTAACTTCTTCCATTGATTTTATCTTCTTCATCTTTTTTGAAAGCTCTTTCGCTGAAGAAGTTTTTGTTACAGCTGAGACATATTTATTTACAAGCTCCTCTTTTGAAATATCTGCAGGAAGCATGTCTTTCATTACTTTTCCAAACGCATCCAACTTGGTGATTTCACCATCTGCATCGAAACGCTTGAGTTTATCTAGAATTTCTTCGTTTCCAACAACAACAATATTGCAGTTAGATGGAGAAAGGTATTTTTTAGCAACCGCTAATAAATCTTCTTTCGTAACCGCATCCAATTTCTGCAAATACGTTTGGTAATAGTCGCTTGGTAAATCATTTTTGATAATGCTCAACGCGAATCGAGCAATCGTTGCTGGATTCTCCAGCGAACGAGCGAATGCACCTGCCATGGATGATTTTGTGATCGCTAATTCCTCATCTCCAACTAATTTCGTTGAGACGCTTTCCAATTCCTTGAAAATCTCAACAATTGCGCTGTCTGAAACGTCGTTTCTGAAGTTGCCTCCAGCAGAAAATGAACTTCCGTATTCGTTCACATCAATCGAAGAACGACACCCGTAAGTATAGGCTTTGTCCTCACGTAAATTCATCATCAAACGATTCGAAAATGCGCCACCACCCAATACACCATTCAATACTTGAAGTGCAATGTAGTCTGGATTGCTTGGTGTGATTTCCATCGGATGTGTGATGTTGATCACCGATTGCACTGCACCCGGCTTTTTCACAAACACCACATCGTTACCACCTGTCATCAGTCGAACATCGTAGGTTACTTTGTTGACATCACCACCGCTCCAAGCACTGAAGTATTTCTCAACCATTTCAGTTGCTTGCTCTTTGTTGATATCACCTACAACCACCAAATAACTTCCTTTTGGTGAAAAAGTTTTCTTGTAATAGTCAACAATTGCATCTCTGTTAATGTTTGCGAGTGTTTCTTCATTCATTACTTCACCATAAGGGTGGTTCTTGAAGTTGGAAACTGCAACGGCATTTTGTGCCATCGATCCTGCGTCCGATTTTGTTGCGAGCAATCCTGATTCTGCTTGCTTGATGATACGATCTACTTCGCTTTGAGGAAAGTTCGCGTTCATTGTGATGTCCGACATAATGCTCAAACCTTTGTCCATGTGCTTTGTCAAGCACGACAGGTAAATTGAATTATTGTCAGCACGTAAACTAGCACCGATGTAATCAATTTCAGCATCCAATTCGTCTTTTGTTTTTCCTGTTGTTCCAGATTGAATCAATGATCCAGCAATTCCTGAAAGTCCAGCCATGCTTCCTTCCACCTGTGGTGCCGCAGCAACAACTAAGTTAAAGGATACTTTCGGTAACTTATGGTTTTCAGAAAGGATAACAGTTATTCCATTGGAAGTTTTAAAAACTTCGGAATCTTTGATATTGATAGCAGGAGCTGCTCCAGCCTCAGGGCGAACAGAACGATCTAATTGCGCAAATAATACAGACGGTACTATAAATGCGAGTGATAAAATGATTGTCTTCATAGCTGTATTATTTTTCATCTTCTTTTGGTAAATAGTGTAAAATGATACGTGCGTCTTGCGTCAAGTACTCTTTTGCAACACGTTGAATATCTTCTCGGGTAACCGACATGTATTTCTGTAATTCAGTATTGATATTTTTAGCGCCACCATTGTATACATGGTTGTCAGCTAAGTTTTCTGCAATTCCAGCAACGCTTGAGTTGGAAGTGATGAATTGATTTTCGTATTGATTTCTGATTTTCTCAAATTCTTCTTGAGAAATTAATTCATTTTTGATTTTTTCAATCTCTGCGTCAAACTCTGTTTGAATATCATCCAGTGCAACGTCTTTTGCCGCGATTGCTGCAAAGATTCCCATTCCAGCATCTTCCAATCCATATGCGAATGAAAAAGCAAATTGTGCCATTTCTTTACGTTCTACAAGATTCTTGTTGATGCGTGAAGAAGCTCCACCAGATAGCACATCGTTCATCATGTTCAATGCGTACATATCAGCGTGTGTTTGTTCAGGGAATTGATACCCCATAAATAAACCTGGCAACTGAATGTTATCGTAAATAACGTCTTTAGTCACGCCACTGATACGGTCTGAAACTTTTTGCGTACGTTCAATTTTTACTGGCGTGTTGCTGTATTTTTTGAAAACTTCTTTCGCTTTCGCAGATTTTGGTGCTTTTGTTTTCGCATCGAAGTCCGATTTTGCCACACCATATTTGGTAGAGAAGTCAGCCTCCGACATTGTTTCAATATCACGGTACAAGTTAATTCCTTCACCTTTTGGGATAGAATTAAAATACTGGTTTACCCATTTTTTGGTTTGTTCGATATCGATATCACCTGCAATGGATACAGTAGCGTTAGCGGGAACATAATATGTTCTATAAAAATTAACATAATCTTCTTCTTGTGCTGCATCTAAATGCTCCATACTTCCAATTGGCTGCCAGTTGTACGGGTGGGTTTTGAACATACGTTGAAACATCTCACCAATAAAGGTAGCGTACGGTTGATTGTCGATTCGTTGTCTTTTTTCTTCTTTTACAACGCTTCGTTGGGTTTCAATTCCCACGCTATCCACTTTCGCATGCAACATTCGCTCACTTTCCAACCAAATCCCTAGTTCCAATTGATTGGAAGGCAATAATTCATAGTAAAACGTTCTGTCGTGTGACGTATTCGCATTTAAGCCTCCTCCGTTTTTTTCAACGAGCTCAGAATATTCTCCACGCTCAATGTTTTCTGTTCCTTCAAACAATAAGTGCTCAAAAAAGTGAGCAAATCCTGTTCTGTCTGGCTTTTCGTTTTTCGAACCTACGTGGTACAATACGGAAACCACTGCAATCGGAGTTGCTGGCTCTTTATGAAGAATGACATGGATGCCATTATCTAGGTCGTACTCTACGAATTCAATCTCACGTTGAGCCATGCTCAAGAATGAAATTGTGGATAGAAGACCAGTGAAAATTAATTTTTTCATCGTTGATTTTATAGTTTAATGATATAGTACAAAGAAAGAAATAAAACTTTAATTTGAACTATTTAGTTGATACAAGGATGTTTTAATGGATAAACGGTGCAATAAAGGAATGTAAATGGCTTGAAATTTGTTTATCTTTGAAACCATGAGAATTTTACTTGCATTTTTATTCCTTGTGCTTTCGAGCTTTTCTTTTTCGCAGAAGGTTATTCCATTGATTGACTTCAGCAATTATTTCAAGAGTTTTAAAGATGGATTTTTCCGTCAACTTGAATTTCAACCCGTGAGCGAGTTTAAAGCGGGTGATGACGTAGTTGCATACATGAACAATCGGAGTGACCTTATGGTGTACAACGGTGGGAAACCAGAGCGCTTGGCAAATATGTCAGTTGAGTACGAAGTTTCGGATCACTTGGTGATTTGGAAGATTGGACCTACCCTGAACATGTGGGACGATGGTGATATGATGACGTTGAGTTACAATGCTCGAAATTACTGGTTACGAGATAGCATAATTGTCTATGAAGATCTGCGTTTCAATTCGGTGAGTGCCTATTACAACGGTAAAACGTATCAATTGTACAACAGTGTTGGGGAGATGGATCCACCGGATTGCATTGGAGAGAATATCGTTGCTTTTCGCGATAATGGAAATTACAACAAGGTGTTTTGGCGTGGGCAAATTTATAATCTCGACGTATGGCACAATCGCTTTGATTTTGAATGTGGAACTGATATTTTAGCCTTTAACGACCCAATCAATGGCACTTTTGCGGTGTTTGAAAAAGGTAAGTTTATGGATGTTGAAGAATTTCACGTGAACACATACAAAGCAGGAAGGGATTTTATCATCTATGAAAACAGAAATGGGGATTTAATTTACTACGGAAATGGTACGCGACGACAGATTTCTAATTTTGGCGCCCAAAGTTGGGAAGTGAAAGATGACGTAGCCATGTGGGTTGAAAATGGATTCATGTATGCTTTCGTGAAAGGAAAAAAGACCGAAGTGACACGCTATATTCCAGAAGATTACTTGATTAAGAATGATGTCATCGTATTTAGAAACCTGATGGGGGGTGTCAGCGCCTTTATTGATGGTGAAGTTCACGAAATTACCACTCAAATGAATTCGAGCTATCAAATTTTTGGAAGCTCCGTGCTCGTAGAACTTTTCAATCGATCCTACATCGTTTTTTCAAAAGGAAAGTCATATTCCATTTAGTTTGAGTGTTTATTGATGTTCAAAAATCACACTTGATTTCCCGGTAAAAACCAAATACTCTCAGTATCTTTGTTCGACGAATTGAAAATTAAACAACAATGAACAACTGGTTTACAGTCAAAGTAAAATATACGAAGCAACTCGATAACGGATCCTTTAAGCGTGTTTCAGAACCTTATTTGTTAGCAGCAATGACATTTACAGATGCCGAAGCGCGCATTTATGAGGAATTGGGAAGTGTGATTAAAGGTGAATTTAACGTAACTGGAATTACACCAACGGAAATCAACGATATTTTTGCATACGATGATGCAGATACGTGGTACAAATGCAAAGTGACTTACGAAAATTTTGATGCAGATTCTGAAAAAGGAAAGAAAGTCGCTCAAAACTTTTTAGTGTCAGCTAGCTCTGTGAAACAAGCATTTGAGCGTGTGACAGAAAGCTTGAAGGGATTGATGGTGGATTTTCAAATTCCATCGATTATACTTTCACCGATCATTGAAATTTTTCCATACAGTGAGCAGTTGGACAAAGAAATTGGACGTCGTCCGATGACGGAGGAAGAAACTGAAGCTTTTGAAGGTACATCTAAGGGGGTTGTTTTTTCAGCAGCTGGATCTGATGTAGACGACGAAGAATTAGACGATGAAGTTGAAAGCGAGATTGAAGATAACTTCGAAGAGGAATAAGTTTATTTCGTTAAAAGTACGATCAGGCAATAGGATAAGGTATGTCAGACTATTTGGATAAGTTACGAGATGATCACCATGAGTTTATCAACGGTAATTTTGAAGATATTACTGGTGGTAATCCATTTGAGTTGTTTGAGCTGTGGTTCAACGAGGCAGTGGAAAAGCCTGAACTAGAACCGAATGCCTTTGTACTTTCGACAGTCAACACCGAGCACCAACCAACATCTCGAATTGTTTACCTAAAGCAGATTTTTGAGCAACAGTTTGTGTTTTTCACCAATTACAATAGTCAGAAGGGAATAGAAATTGCAGGAAATAGTCGCGTTTCAATGCTGTTTTTCTGGCCGTTATTGTCGCGCCAAGTAAGAATAGAAGGCGTGTGCACTAAAACGACAGCGCTTGTGAGTGATATCTATTTCAACTCACGTCCCCGCAGTAGTCAAATTGCCGCTTGGGCATCACACCAAAGTGAAATACTGAACAGTCGCGATGAATTGGATCAACGCGTCCTAGATCTTAACGCGCGATTTAAAGAAGAAGTGCCTCGTCCCGAACATTGGGGAGGTTATCAAATAAAGCCGACACAGATTGAATTTTGGCAAGGTCGTCCATCGCGTTTGCACGATCGACTGATATTAACAGAGGACAATGGGTACTGGGTCGCACAACGTAAAAATCCCTAATGTTTGAGCTAGACCCCATCATCTTTCAACTTTCGAATGGAATTCGAGTGGTTTATCAGAAAAGAGACGCATTCGTTGCGCATTTGGGTGTGATGATTTTTGCTGGATCTCGTTTTGAATTGCCTGAAGAAGAAGGATTGGTGCACTTTATCGAGCATTGCATTTTTAAGGGAACAAAAAAAAGAAAGGCCTTTGATATTTTTACGGATTTGGACTCGGTAGGAGGTGAGTTAAATGCGTATACGAATAAGGAGGAAATCTGCGTGCATGCATCCTTTCGAAAAACTCATTTTTCCATTGCTTCAGAATTGCTTGGTGATATTGTACAAAACGCTTCCTTCCCAGAAGAAGAAATTGAAAAGGAGAAGGAGGTCGTCCTGGATGAAATTATTTCCTACTTGGATTCACCATCTGAGCGTATTTACGATGATTTTGAAGCTTCTTTGTTCAAAGGGAATTCGTTGGGATACAATACACTTGGGACGAAGAAAACAGTTTCAGGCTTCAAACGAGATGCTTTAAAAAACTACTTAGAGCGCTATTTTATTCCCGCAAACATGATTATTTCTTTTGTGGGTGGAATTTCCATTGATGAACTGCGTCAGACGTTAGAGGAAGATTTCGGTAGTTTTAAAGGGGAGGGGAGTTTACCGATTTCTCACCCTGTTGCGCCCTTTGAATCATTTAAAATCCGCGAGAAAAAATCAAACTTTCAGACTCATACAGTTATTGGTGGAATGGCACCTTCCTATCACGAAGACGAGCGAAGAGCAATGACTTTGCTAACGAATGTGCTGGGTGGACCTGCGCTTAATTCCAGACTGATACTTTCGATTCGAGAAAAGCATGGTTATGCCTACAACATTGAGGCAAACTATACTTCGTATACAGATGTTGGATTCTGGAGCGTATATATGGGTACAGATAAAAAGTACCTAAATAAAGCCCTGAAGTTGATTTACAACGAATTCGATTTGATTCGAAAGACCAAATTAACGACGGATGAACTATCGCAGGCAAAAGAACAATTGAAAGGCCATATTGCGTTATCATTGGACAGTAATTTGGAATTGATGTTCAGTTTGGCCAAGAGTGTGATGATTCACAATCGAGTAGATTCGGTACAGGAGGTGTACAGCCAAATCGATTCAATAGATAGTGATGAAGTCAATGCTATCGCAAACAGGTATTTTGCAGAGGATAACCTCGCGGAAATGATTTACGAATTCTAGAAGGCACTTCTCTAAAATAAAAAAGGGCCACCGATTTGGAAGCCCTTTCTATTAGGTTTTATCTGTATTACTTTTTAATGAACGTCTCGGAATATTTTTCTCCATTTTTAGTCTCAACAATCAAAATGTATAGCCCAGGTGCTAGCTTGGAAATATCTACACTTGTTTGTTTCGCATCTAATTCCATCAAAGCAGTGCCAAGATTTGAAACAATCGTGACAGACGCAGCATCGATTTTATCTAAGTTTTCAATGTTTAGTTCACCCACAGCAGGATTTGGATAAATATGAACATTTTCTCCATCAACGGCAAGCGCACTTAATGTGTGCGTTCCTTCCACTGCGTGGAAAGTTTCATTGATTGTAGGATTTTCAACCCCATCGACTGTTCCAGATGGCCAGCGAATAATCATAGAATCTATCTCCGTTGCTGTTCCAATCCCAAAGTGTACATTAATCGTATTCATGTATCTAAATCCAACACCACTTCGAACATCGCGGATTTGTTTTCCCCAGTCACCGTATATTTCAACTCTTGCACCGATTCCGTTGCTATTGCTTTGTATTCCTTGCATGCTGATCTTGATCCAATTGTTGGCGTTGCCATCGTTCATGTAGATGGTGTTACCATTTTGTACATCTAAGAAGCCATCGTCGTTCAAGTCACCGATTGCACCATTCGTCAATGAATAAACAACTGGAGAGAAGGTCATATCACCGTTGTTGTACATGATTTTATTTCCTCCACCTAATACATCAGCAAAGCCATCATTATCGAAATCGTAGGAAACGTGCTCAATCGTCAAACTTGGGTTTGTATCCCATCCACTTCCTGCAGTTACATCTGAAAAAGTTCCATCGCCATTGTTTTTCATGACTTTATGTGTGCCGTCTGTAGTTGAGCTTGCACCAATTAGCGCATCCATAAAACCATCGTTGTCATAATCGTTCCACGCAGAAGACCAAGTTTGCACTGGATCTGACATATTTGATGCTACAGAGACATCTGTAAAGACACCGCCTCCATCGTTTCTATGGAGTTCATTTATATTAGCGGTAGATGCTCCACCTCTGCATTTCGCGATGAACAAATCTTGGTCACCATCATTGTCGTAATCGGTCCAAATCGAACCATAATTACCACCTTCGGTATGGTCGCCTAAACCACCTTGATAAAAAGTTAAGTTTCCAGAACCATCATTGATGTAGTAAACATTTGGCTGCACATCGTGACAAACAAAGGCGTCTAGGTGACCGTCATTGTTGATGTCTACAAAATTGCTACGTTGCGAAAATACGTATTCGGGTCCAGAAATTTCTGTGTAAGCAGTACCTATAGCATTTGCTTTCATAAAAGTGACGCCACTTCCTCCACCATAAACGATATCATTAAACCCATTTTTGTCGAAGTCACCAATTGCCAAGCTCCAACTTGGTGGATTATCTGCAGAAGTCGTTGCAATCGTTGTATTGGTAAAAGTTCCTGAGGCCTGTTGATAATGAATTTGGATAGAAGAGGATGTCACAGAAACTATATCATCTAAATAGTCACCATTCATATCGGCAATTGCCAATTGATACGTCCCAGATATTGTTCCCATTACATTTTCAGTAAACGTTATGGGAAAACCGACTGGTGCTACTATTTCCGACTCAGTTAGTTCAAAATCAAATCCATTACTTGACCATTTGTTGTCAAATGCAATATAATAATCAACTCCTGACTGAACATTGAAAGTCGCTACGGACAAAAAGCCCGATCCACTATCATCATCACCAGAGTGGCAAATCAAAGAACCACAGCTGCCAGTATAAACATGAAAACGTGTGTCACCACCAGTGTTGACAACTAGATCGGTCGTTACCGTCACCGAGTAATCGTCAGAAGGCGTATAGATATACCATTCTCCTGCAGGATTTGTGGCAACTGGTCCATTCACAGCACAGATTGGTGTGGGTGCCTCAGTTCCATCTATTGTATCAACAGTATAGATTCCTGCAGTAATCGCAACGGAACTTGCACATGTATTTTGCGAAAGGACTCCTACGGGGAGTCCTAACACAAATAATAAATAATATGTTGCTTTCATAACTTCAAATATTATAGTACTCGAAAACTACTTTTTGAGGAAAGTTTCTGAATACTTTTGACCGTCTGTGGTCTCAATTATTAGAATGTACATTCCAGAGGCAAGTTCGGAAATATCCACACTTGTTTGTTTTTTCCCTAATTCCATTAAAACAGTACCAAGATTTGAAACAACCGTTACAGATGTAGCATCGATTTTATCTAAGTTTTCAATGTTTAATTCATTCACCGCAGGATTTGGATAAACATGAACTTTTTCTCCATCAACACCAAGCGCACTCAATGTATGCGTTCCTTCAACCGCGTGGAAAGTTTCATTGATTGTAGGATTCTCAACGCCATCAACTACTCCAGATGGCCAACGGATAATCATTGAATCAATTTCAGTTGCTGTTCCGATTCCAAAATGAACATTCAGTGAGTTCATGTAGCGGAATCCTATTCCACTTTGCACATCTCTAATTTGTTTTCCCCAGTCGCCATAAATTTCAACTCTTGCACCTATTCCATTGCTATTGCTTTGAATTCCTTGCATGCTGATTTTGATCCAGTTGTTCGCATTTCCATCATTCATGTATAAATTTGTACCATTTTGAATATCTAAAAAGCCATCGTTGTTAAGGTCTCCAATTGCACCATTGGTGAAATCGTACTCAAAAGGAGTGAAAGTCAAATCACCGTCATTGAACATGATTGTGCTTCCTGCGCCCAAGACATCTACAAATCCGTCATTATCAAAATCATAAGATACATACTCAATGTCATAATGGTTATTACTATCCCAACCACTTCCTGCCGTGATGTCAGAAAAGGTTCCATCGCCATTATTTCTCATGAATTTGTGACTCCCGTCATTGGTGTTACTTGCACCAACTACGGCATCCATAAAACCATCATTGTCGAAGTCATTCCAAGCAGATGACCATGTTTGTACCGGATCTGCCATGTTAGAAGCGACAGACACATCAGTATAAACACCGTTCCCATCATTTCTGTACAGCTCATTTATTTTGGCAGTAGCACCTTGACCACCACCACTACATTTTGAAATAAACAAATCTATCAATCCGTCATTGTTGTAATCTGTCCAAAGAGAGGCATAATGTCCACCAGCGGGAACGTCACCTAATCCTCCTTGATTGAAAATTAAGTTTCCAGCTCCATCGTTAATGAAATAAACAGCAGGGTCAACATCATGACACACGTATGCATCCAAATGCCCATCATTGTTGATATCTACAAAATTGCTTCGCTGACAAAAGATATATTCAGGTCCTGAAATTTCAGTAAATGCAGTACCGGTAGCATTGGCTCTCATGAAAGTTGCACCACTTCCGCTTCCGTACAATAAATCATTGAATCCATTTTTATCGTAGTCACCTGCTGCCATGCTCCAAGATGGCACATAATTAGCATTTGTAGTGGTGATATCTACAGACGAAAATCCTCCTCCAGCTTGTTGGTAGTGAAGTTGAATTAAGTCACTCTCTATCGCAACTATATCATCTAGGTAATCACCGTTCATATCCACAACACCTCTTTTGTAATTAGCAGTAATAGCTGGGAGTGATGTCACAGTAAAATCTACTGGTGCTACTGGAGGCTCTATAAAAGGGTTTTCAATCAATTCAAAGTCAAATCCGTTATCCGACCAACGATTGTCAAAAGCAATGTAATAGTCAACTCCAGAAAGTACGTTAAACGTTGCCAGAGATAGGTATCCAGCTCCACTGTCATCGTCTCCTGAATGACAAGCTAAACTTCCACAAGTTCCAGTATATACGTGAAATCTAGTATCTCCACCGCTATTGGCAGCTAGATCAGTTGAAACTGTAACAGTGTAATCATCTCCCGGGGTGTAAATGTACCATTCCCCAGCACCATTTGGGCCGTTTATCACCCCGTTATCGGCGCATATTGGAGTTGGAACATCCGATCCATCAATAACTGCTACCGTATAAAGTCCTGCCGTGATTGGCAATGCAGTAGCACACGTGTTTTGAGAAAATGAAGCAAAGGGAAACCCTATTGCCAATAGAAAGTAGAATTTAGTTTTCATAGTTTATTATTTAGCTTAAAAAAAGTCTGCGTTATTTTTATTATTCACATGTTTCAAACGAGTTAATCCAGTCTTCAACCAATTGAAGTCCTTCTTCATGAACGAGTGATCGCCCTATCAACGGCATCCGCTCATTTTCCATTGTCGACATGAGACGGTAGTGTAGCATAGATCGATCTACATTGCTCGGTGAGACAATAAATGATAGGGTAGAGTTGATATATTCATCCGGCTCAACACACACGCCCATATTAATTTTTTCATCTGTTTCTGAGAATGCCAGGCGCATCGGACGGTAATCACAGTGGCTATTTTCTCTATGACAATGTGCGCAATTAATATCAAAGTAGGATCGTACACGTAAATCAAGCGGCTTCGATTCATCGTAGTAATCTACTGTTGTATTAATAGATGTGGGTAAATTATCCTCTAGGTAGCCATACGTAATTAATTTTTTTAATTGATTCTCGTAGCTTCCCAAATAATTGAATTTTACATTTAGATTTTGTGGTTTTATACCAATTGGAATCGCTTTGTTGTTTTGTTTGTGACAAACGAAACATTCTGTTTCTGAGGGGATTCTATAATTTACTGACTTTAATTGTCCATCATGGTACCAATCGATATCCGTGTAACTACCATTCATCGATAGCACGGCATCGGTTTGTTCATCATTCCATACATACTCAGCAAAAATCCATCCTGCATCCTTACGAATCATGATACGAGTTTCAATGATTCTAGTATCTCCCGAAGGCTCAACGTTGTCGTAATAGAAGTTTTTAATCAGAACGGCGCCAACAGGTAAGTCTAAAATTTCTCCATCTGCCACGTAGCTACCTTTAACTCCAGCTGGCATCCAAATAAATCTCTTTTTAAGCGCATAATCTGTGAAAAGCGTGCTAGCAGGTTTATACTCAATAACTCCCTTCGATGGGTGTTGATTTTTCATTTCTCCTATGAAGAAATTATACTCAGACAATTTGTCGTACGGAACCTTTGTAAGATCAAAATTTACTTCAATATCATAGTACGGAGCTAATGATCCGACCTTTTTTTTGCAAGCAACGAAAGTAACTGTAAGAGACAGACTTAAGGAGAGTAATAGTAAAAATTTATTCATACCTAATTAAATTGCACGTAACAATGTACAAATTATTTTTAAAAAAAATAACTATCAGATGAATTTAATGTTAGAATTTAAAAAAGTGAAATTTTAGGAATCCAGTAATGGGTATTATTAATGACCACCTTTTTTCTTGAACTTTTTATTTCCATGCGCCCATTTATGCTTTTTATTGCTGAATTGACCATTGTCATTCTTTCTACCAGTCTTAAAGCGATAAACCAGCCCAGCGGAATGCTGAAAATAATTGGCGTGTGTATCCCAAAACGTAGGGTAGACAGCGAGTTTTCCTGCAGAGTGCAATTGAATGCCAATATTTTTGAGGACCCAAAAATTCAGTCCAAATCCCAAGTTTACTGTCGGCGCATGTTGATCGGTATTTGCACTAGTCCGGTATGTGTATCCTAGTCCAAAAGTAAAATAGGGTTCAATCCATCGGTGGCGAGGTGCATACCATGTGTAAAAGCTGTATTTTCCTGTTAAATCAATGTTAATGAGATCGCTTGTAATGCCCATGGTATCGTTGACATAGCGATTACTTTTTAGAATGGCATAGGTTCCACTAATTTCAGCACTCCAGCCTTTCTTAAAGTAGCGGTCAACAGATAGTTTGGTCGGGTAGGGCAATATATTCCAACTGCTCCCAAGATCGAACATTCTCTCAAACTTATGGCCGTTATCGTCTATGGCAACCCAACTTACTCCAATCATCCATTTGTAAGGGGTATATTTCTTAATGGTTTTATAGGGCTGCGCATACACAACGTTGAAACACACTAAAGAAAAGAGAACAAGTATTGTTTTAGCCATATTCTAAATCAATTTTTACCAAATATAATTGAAAAATTGAAGTAATTAGTGACCGATTGGGGTTTTTTCACCTGCTCGAATCTTCACGTCTAAAGTGTTCACCACTGGTGGGATAGGGCATGAATATCTGTACGAGTAGGCACAGTAGGGATTATAGGCAGTGTTGAAATCAATCTGTGGATTTTCTGTCGATGGGATTTCAAAATCAATGTAGCGACCTCCACCATACGTAGAATTTCCTGAGGTTTTGTCTTTGAAAGGAATAAATAAGTAATTTTTGTACTCTTTTTGCTTCGAGAGCTGCACGTTTTGATAGACTTCTAATCGTAATTTATTACCTTCAATTTCAAAATCTGCATATCCAAAGCGACGATAAACTGGTTTTCTGTCTGTTGAGGTCGGCATTTCAAATTTTTTCCCTTTGCTTTTTGTGAATGTCACTGAGCATTGATAAGTAGAATCGAATGGAAAGTAATTTACTTCTCCGAGAGATGCTATTTCCTCAAGATTCAAAACCCCAGATGAGGTGTCGCTGAGATTGTGGATATGCTCTTGTCGCGCTTGTTCAATTTCAGATTTACTCAATTGACCTAGAGCAATCTGGTTGATGAATACGATAATAACGATGTAGCTGAATTTTTTCATCGGTCACCGAAAATTGAACTTCCTATTCGTACCATTGTGCTGCCTTCTTCAATCGCTATCTCATAGTCACCACTCATTCCCATAGAAACGCATTTAAACGCATCGTTGAACTTAAAAAAGTGACTTTTAAGGACGTGAAAATAATTTTCCAGTGAGCGAAACTCATCTCTGAGTTGATCTTCGTTGGTTGTAAATGTTGCCATTCCCATAACCCCAACAATGGATACATTCTGGCAGTGTATAAATTCTTCGGATGAAAGAAGTTCCTGAACTTCCTCAAAGCTAAATCCGAACTTTGTGTTTTCATCCGCAATGTGAAACTGCAGCAAACAGTCGATAAC
This sequence comes from uncultured Flavobacteriales bacterium, assembly GCA_937876195.1. Taxonomy (GTDB): domain Bacteria; phylum Bacteroidota; class Bacteroidia; order Flavobacteriales_D; family Crocinitomicaceae; genus UBA4466. Next base: position 88,295 of record CALEIK010000014.1, on the reverse strand, counting down.
TCGGTTGTTTTTTTCTGCTTGTTTGTTGATTTCTTGGAGCAGTTTTAAACTATCAACAGAGTGAATAAGTGATACAAACGGTGCTATGTATTTGACCTTATTGGTTTGTAAATGTCCAATTAAATGCCATTGAATGTCTTTTGGAAGCAACGCATGTTTTTCAACCATTTCTTGGGCTTTGTTCTCACCAAAAATGCGCTGCCCAGCATTATACGCTTCTTGGATACTTTCCGCAGGTTTCGTTTTAGAAACAGCAACGAGTGTTACATGCGCTGGAATCGTGGATTTTATGTTTGATAAATTGGTTGAAATCATTCATTGATGGGGTAAATGGTGAGTCCACTACGCAATTTAGGTTCAACCCAGGTAGATTTAGGAGGCATAATCATTTGATTGTCAGCAACTTTTTTTACTTGATCGATGGACAGTGGAAATAGGACAAACCCGATTTTAAACTCGCCTTTAGTAATTCTTTTTTCAAATTTGGTCAACGAGGTATCATCGTTCATAAATTCAATCGAGTCGTCGGATTTTAAGTCTTTAACGCCAAGAATTGGATCGAGTACGAACTGCGTGAGAATTTCTGTATCTAAGCTTTTAATCGGATGATTTTCATCTACAATTGCCGATTTACACGTCAATTTGTACCAATCGCCTTCAATGCACATGCTTATTTCATGTGGCGCTGAAGGTTTCTCGGCAGTATTCAATTTTTGAACGGAAAACGAATTATTCAAAAGCTCTAGCACTTCACTTTTTGTATGACCGTTGAGTGTTTTTACCAAGCGATTGAAAGCCAATATTTTCACTTTTTGCTCATTGATGAAAAATGCCAAAAAATAATCTTCATTGGGGAAATGAGGTTCCTTTTTCTCGTCTCTAAATCGCTTTAATCCTGCTGAAGAAGCACATCGATGGTGACCGTCTGCGATGTAGATTGACTCTACTCGATCCAGTGCTTCAATAATTTGTTTGCCTTCCATCTCAGATAACACCCATAATTCATGCGTTTTTAAGTCTGTGGTGGTAAACTCGTATTCTGGACGTTCAGTGCATTTTTGAGCAATGAAACGGTCAATATTTTCTTGACCTTCATAGGACAATAAAACAGGTTCCGCATTAAAGCCAACAATGCTCAAATAATCGGTAAACATTTTTTCTCGACTGGTGATTGTCGCCTCGTGCTTCTTGATTTTATCGTCCTCATATTCCTGAATACTGGCACCTGCAATAATTCCCACAAACTCATGTCCTCCAACGGATTGTCGATAGATATAAATGTGTGGTTTCTCGTCTTGAATCAGCACTCCACTCTCCTGGAAAAACTGGTAGGATTCACCGACCAATGAAAAACGTTCAACGGAATTGGGTTCGGTTTTTACAGTACTTCCAAACTCGGGGTTGATGATGCGTAAAAACGTAAACGGATTGTCCTCCAATTTTGCGAGTAGCACCTTCTTTTTATAGGTGTAATAAGGTCTTGTAGCAACCAAATGCACTTTATCCCGAGTAGGACGAATCGCTCTGAAAGGGTGTATTTTTGCCATTAAAATCGGTGACTAAAACTGTCCGAATTGTCCAATTATTGAAGCCGCTAATTCTGTTCCAATACGGTCCTGCGCTTCCAGCGTTGCAGCACCAATGTGCGGCGTACAAGCAATTTTCGGGTGATTTAACAAGTCCGCTCGCGGATCTGGTTCATTTTCGAAAACATCCAATGCTACTCCTGCCACCTTATTTGAAGCCAATACTTCCAATAAATCATCTTCATTGATCACACCACCTCGTGCTGCATTGACAATGCGGACACCGTCTTTCATTAATGCAAACTCCTTTTTAGTGATTACTGCAGATCCATCAGCTTGTTTTGGAACATGCAAAGAAATATAATCAGCATTTTTGATGCCCTCGTCCAATGAAGTAATTGGTTGAATGGTCGCTGAAACAGAAAGATTATTTCCCAACTGAATATTGAGCGTTCTTGGTTCGGTGAATATATCTACAGCAGTGACGTTCATTCCACAACCGATGGCATATTCCGCGACACTTTGACCGATTCTACCGAAACCAACAATTGTTAGGTTTTTACCTTTCAGCTCAACACCCTTTCCGTAATTTTTTTTCAGCGCGCTGAAGTGACCGATACCAATGTTTTTATAGGAGTCGTTAAGAAATCGTGAGATTGCGAACATGTGTCCCATCACCAATTCAGCAACAGACTGCGAAGATGCTGCTGGTGTATTTATGACAGTTCTTCCATTGTCACGCGCATATTGAACATCAATATTATCCATTCCAACACCACCACGTCCAATCAATTTAAGTCCTGGACAGGCATCAATCAATTCTTTTCTTGCTGTTGTTGCACTTCTTACAAGTAAAACTTCAATGTTTTCTGCGTTGATATACTCGATTAAGTTCTCTTGCTCAACTTTGGCAGTGATTACAGTATATCCTGCGGCTTCCAGAGCGGAAATTCCAGATGGAGAAATTCCATCGTTTGCTAAAACTTTCATGTTATTCTATCCTTTTGTTCGTGTGAATTCTTTCATTGCGTCAACCAAAACTTTTACGCTTTCAATTGGCAAAGCATTGTAAAGCGATGCGCGGTAACCCCCAACAGATCTGTGACCTGCAAGTCCAACAATTCCCGATGCTTTCCAGAGTTGATCAAATTCTGCCGCTAACTCTTCTTTATTCAACAGGAAAGTTACATTCATCAATGAGCGATCTTCGACTGCCACTGGACCATTAAATAATGGGTTGGAATCAATTTCGTTGTACAGTAATTCAGCCTTTGCACTATTTTTCTTCTCCGCAGCTGGTACACCACCATTTGCAATTAAATCTCTTAAATTCAACATAGAAGTATAAACAGAAAATACGGGAGGTGTATTCAACATCGACTCTTTTTCTACGTGATTTTTTAAATTGAGGTAAGACGGCATAAAAGGAGAGGTAGACTTTCCTAAAATTTCATCTTTTACAATGTAAAGCGTTGCTCCAGCAGGACCTAAGTTCTTCTGAGCGCCAGCATAAATCAAATCAAATTTTGAAACGTCAATTACTTGAGAAAAGATGTCTGAAGACATGTCACAAACTAGGGGTGAGGATGTCTCAACAATAGATTTAAACTGTGTCCCAACGATTGTATTGTTAGAAGTATAGTGAATGTAATCTACATCTGTTGGTACTGAGTAGCCTTTTGGGATGTAGCTGAAATTTTTATCTTCAGAAGACGCAAACACATTTACGTCAACGCCAACGGCTTTCGCTTCTTTGATTGCACCTTTCGCCCAGGTTCCAGTATTGATATAACCTGCCTTTTTTGTTGAACGCATCAGATTTAGCGCTGCAATAGTAAATCCCAAAGACGCTCCGCCTTGAAGAAAAACAACAGAGTAGCCAGCAGGTACGTTTAGCGCCTTTTTGACTAATTCTTGAGCTTCATCCATCACTTTGACAAAGTCGCCACTTCTGTGCGAGACTTCCAATAATGATAAACCATTAAAATCGATTACAGCATCGGCTGCTTGTTTAAATACGTTCTGTGGCAAAATACAAGGGCCAGCTCCAAAATTGTGTTTCATTTGATTTAGAAAGAATTAAAATATTACACTATAAAAAAAAAGGCTGCCAATCTAGGCAGCCAAACTATTTAAGCCTCTTTTTTTGAGGTTGTTTTTGTTTTTTTCTCTGCTGCGGGTTTTTTCGCTGCGGTTTTCTTTGCCGCTACTTTTTTCTCCGCTGCTGGTTTTTTCTCGGCAGCTGGTTTTTTTGCTGCTGCAGGTTTCTTCGCTGCTGCTTTGGTAGCCGTTGCTTTTTTCGCTGCTGGCTTTTTCACTTCATCCGCATCAATTTCAGCCTTAGCTGCAGGTTTCTTTTTGGGCTTAGCCACTGCTACAATAGGAGTGGATTTTTTACGAGGTCTGGTTACTCCGTAAGAACCTTGTGAAATTTTTCCTTTTCTTGTTTTTTTATCTCCTCTACCCATAATGATATGTTTTTTAGCTTTAGTATTTAATTGATTATACAAATATATTATTCTTTTTCAAAATGACGTCGCCTTATTTCTTTCTCTACGATTTCACCTTCGCGAATTATTTTTGTACACCAGTCAATTTTAAGTCGAATTTGTTCTTGTTCACTGAGTTTCCATGCAATGGAGGATTGTTTTAGTTTTCGTCGAAGAATATTTAAAGCAATTGCAGCTGAGACACTAATATTAAAACTCTCTGTGAAACCATACATTGGAATTCGTACCAATTCATCTGCCATTTCTTCAACTTGGGAAGATACACCGTGCTTTTCGGTTCCAAAAATCAACGCAATGGGTTGACTAATGTCCAAATCGTTGATGTCATTCTCAGTATGCGGAGAAGTCGCAACAAGTTTATATCCTTTTGCTTTCATTTGTTGTAGGCATTCTACGGTAGGGTTTTCTCCTTCACTATACGAGTAAAGATCGACCCATTTAGCAGCGCCAAGCGCGATGTCGTGCTGAATTTCATACTTGTGTTCCTTTTCTATGGCATGCAATTCTTGAATGCCAAAGCAATCACAGGTTCTCAATACAGCAGAGGCGTTGTGTTCTTTTCTAATGTTTTCGAGAACTACTGTGATATATTTTGTTCTATCCGCTGCGATACGGTCGTACATTTCTTGCTTGCTTTCACTGATTATTTCATAGAAGGAAGCCAACACTTTTTCATCGATGTTCATGGTGAATCCGAATTGTTTATACAAAAAAAAGGGAATCAACAGATTCCCTCTTTCAAAAACTCAAAGGTCTTAATTAGTTCACTTTACTAGAAAGCTCAGAACCCGCTTTAAAACGTACAACGTTTTTAGCAGCAATTTTGATTTCTTTCCCAGTTTGTGGGTTACGACCTGTTCTAGCAGCACGGTTTGAAACAGAGAATGATCCGAATCCTACTAAAGAAATTCTATCTCCTTTTTTCAATGCACCTGTTGTTGCATCAACAAATCCGTCTAATGCTCTTTTAGCATCTGCTTTCGACAATCCAGCACTAGATGCCATTGCATCTATTAATTCTGCTTTGTTCATAGTTTGGTTTTTTTTAGTTTGTATAAAAAATTATCAAAACAAATATATTGTAATATCCTTGCCGTGCAAGTGTTTATGCGAAAAAAAGGTCGATTTTGTGGATAAAACCATCATTTTGTTGATAACCACCCCTAAAAACGGCTATTTTAAAGGTCTTTTCGACCAACAATAGCTTTTGCTCGTTGAAAATAAATGGAAGTTTAGTCTGCCAGAATTAGGTCGTTTAGGGAGTTTCCTGCCAAAAACTCTTTAAAATTCATTTTGCGCTTTCCTTCTGGTTGAATTTCGGTGACCAATAAATAATAATCTTCACAAGGAAAAAGAATGCCCTCCTCGTTCGAAGCCAAAGATGAGTTTGAAACCGAAATGGTGGTTTTTTCTGTTGCGAAGAGTTTGTAGGTTTTAACTTCTCCCTTAATGGTATTTGACAGTTCGCACCAAGCACCAGGATAGGGGGAAAGTCCTCTGCAAAAATTGTGAACGATATGCACAGGCTGTTGAAAATTAATTTTACAGTCCAATTTGAATATTTTGGGCGCAGGCTGAATGTTAGACAGGTCGTGTTGATTTTGATCAATCGCTTGAATATCTCCTTTTGCAATTTTTTGAACGGTCGAATACATTAGGTCAGCTCCAAGTTTCATGAGTCGTTGGTACAATGAGCCCACATTTTCGTTTTCTCCGATGTTCACTTTTGCTTGTTCGATGATTTTACCCGTATCAATTTCTTTTTCAATGAAGAAGGTGGTGACACCCGTTTCCTTTTCACCGTTAATGATCGCCCAGTTAATGGGTGCAGCGCCTCGGTAATTTGGCAACAGCGATCCATGAAGATTGATGGTGCCTAATCGTGGCATGCTCCAAACGACCTCAGGAAGCATTCTAAACGCCACCACGACGAATAAATCGGCATTCAAGGATGAAAGCTCACTTATAAATGTTTCGTCCTTTAAATTGCTTGGTTGAAGGATTTTTAACTGATGTTGTACGGCATATTCTTTAACAGCGCTTTGGTTGAGTTGACGTCCACGTCCAGCAGGCTTGTCTGGGGCAGTAACAACCGCTTCGATCACTATACCTTCTTGGTGCAATTTTTTCAGAATTTCAACCGCGAACTCAGGAGTCCCCATAAAGACGATACGTATATTATCCATGCTCATATTTGTTTTTTCTGCCAACTAAAGTACTTAAGATAGACGATCGAAAGAATTCCCATGGTACCAAAGTAAATATATTCAACCGTCCATACCCAAAAAATATCAGCTTCGTATACCTTAATAAATAGGTATGCCGAAAATAAGTAGGTACATACAGCGGCTAATTCAACGTAAAAGGTATAGCGAGTGTTGCCACTTCCGTTGATGGTGTGAAAATACACACTGAAAAATCCAAACATAAATATGGAGCCACCCACGTAGCGTAAAATCACTGCGCTCTCTGCAAGATACGCTTCCTCAGGATTAATAAGTGCGATGAGTTTTTCAGGGTAAAAGAATGCACCGTGAAAGAAAACAAAGAGAAAAAGAATAGTCATTAGCTGAATGCGTCGAATGGCTTTAGGAATTTCATCAAAACGTTTGGCGCCTAATAATTGACTTATATAAGTCTTTGTTGTCGCCCCAAAACCAAAGATGGGAATGAATGCTATAAAATAGAGCGAGCGAATGTTTTGGGAGATGGTCAATTCGTGCGTTCCCATTTGCTCTATCCAGGCGAAGAAGACCGTCCACGTGCTTAACGCAACAATGCCCTGAAGCAAAATAGGTGTGCCCAGTTTAATGAGCTCTTTGAATGACGTAAAATTGTAGGACAGTTGTGCATACAGTTTATGAGCCTTGCGTGACTTACTTCTGGTGAGTACAATGATCAGAAAAAACATTCCAAGTCCATCAGCGACAGTTGATGCCAACGCAGCTCCTTTCAATCCCATTTCTGGAAGTCCGTTGTGACCGAAAATCAGTGAATAATCTAAGAATACATTGGAGCAAGCTGTCACGATAGCGCTGAGCAGGACAACAGTTGTTTTTCCCATCGCCATAAAATAGGCATTGATGGCCAAGGAGATCATCGCGAAAAACAGGCCGTAACCTCTGATACTTATATAGTCAATTTGTCCGGTCGCTATTTCAGGATGATGGACATAGCCTAGAATAAAATTAGGTAGCACCCAATTAATCAATGAAAACAAAAAGAGTACCAATAAAAAGTTGGTCAAAATTGTGGTGCCAAAAATGCGTGCGAGGAGGTCTTCTCTTTCTTGTCCAATTCTGCGCGCCATTAAAATTTGAGCACCGTCACTCATCCCGACAAGTGCCATGAATAATGTAATGTAAATCAATCCGCCATTTCCTGAAGCATCGAAAGCAATGGTACTATATCGACTTAAAAAGGCAGAATCGGTAATCAATACAACCGATTGTATAAATGTTGAACCCATTAATGGAATCGCCATAGCAAGGATGGATTGATAGCGTAAATTCAACATGTGGATGAGAGAATCAAGTTTAAATTTTGTTTCGACAAAAGTATGTAAAACCAATAAGGAATGAATTTATTCCTACTATTTATCTCAATAAAGTTGGTACTTTTGCTTTATAAATTGAAGTCAATGAAATGCACTATTAACGTTTATTTATTGAACGAACACTTCTCCGAAGAACATGCCGAAGCGAACAATGATGGGAAAGAATCTGAATTGAATCCGCGTTATGAGTGGGAGGATGAATTGTCGATTACATCCAATGTTGTTGACGTTAAGGTGCATGAAAATTCGATTTATCCGCTTCAAGGAACAATGCCAGATGGTGAGAGTTTTGCGATTGAAGTTCCAAAAATGCGTTTGTTTGAGATTATATCCTTAGACGCTCCAACTGCTTATGTGGCATGTTCAGAAAGTATATTGGAAGCGGTCGAGTTGACTGAAAATTCAGATGCATTTTCGTTGAAAATTTACTTGAAGGATTTTGAACCTATGTCAAATCCAATTCCAGGTGTGTATATTGCCGCTCAAGAATTTCCGAAAAAGTTAGTATTTTAATGTTAGAGCTCATAAACATCGGTATAGAACGTGATGAATGGGTACTTCGAAATGTCGATTTTTCGATTGGTGAAGGAGAAATAGTAGGAATTATTGGAAAAAGCGGAGTCGGTAAGTCAACGCTATTGAAGATAATGGCAGGTCTGCTCGATGCGAATGAGGGAAAAGTTCAGTTCGACGGTAAACAGCTCATTGGCCCCTCCGAAAAATTAATTCCTGGTTATGATGACATTCAGTTGGTGAATCAGGATTTCGCTTTGGAACCTTATCATACGGTGGAGGAGAACATCAGAGAGAAGATATTGTCACGACGCAAAGAAGAGCAATCGATTTCCATTGACTTTTTTTTGGATCTTGTTGAATTGACAGAAATTCGTTCGCGAAAAGCACATCTATTGTCGGGAGGCGAGCAGCAGCGATTAGCGCTAGCAAGAGCGATGGCTTGTGAGCCACGTGTTCTTTTGCTCGATGAACCTTTTGTGCACTTGGATCAGCGTTTGCGCTGGAAGATCGCCAATTACTTGTTAGAACTGAATGAACAACAGAAAATGACCATTGTTTTAGTCTCTCACGACGGAGCAGAAATGTTGGGATTTGTGAATCGTGTCATTTCATTGAATAACGGAGGTGTGCAGAGCAATGCCTCGGTTGAAAAAATGTACTACCAACCATTGGACGAAGAAGAAGCTGAGTTGATGGGGAGTGTTAACAGTATTGAGTTAAACGGGAAGCGAGTGCTTTTTCGTCCCAATGAATATGCTTTAGAGGGTGAAAGTAAAATCAACGTAAAATTTTTAAAATCAATAGATACAGGACTCACTATTTATAACTACTTTGTTACTGATAATGGTGAGAGAATTATGTTGACTAGCTTCGAGTCACTAAAGAATATTGAACGTATTTCAATTTGTAAGCATGAATTTTAAGGAACGTTTTGCCGTCGTTAAGGAGACTTTTGTCGAGTTTTTTGCTGAAAAACCAATGGCGCATGGAGCCGCACTAGCGTATTATACGTTGTTGGCTTTGATTCCCATGTTGTACCTAGCAGTTACCTACGTTGGAATGTTTTTGGGACAGGAAACAATGGTGAATATAATTTCCGAAGTGATGCGAGAGAATATTGGACTTACTAATATCGATGGAGTGATTGACCTATTAAGCATGGTCAATTTTGAAAAGGCAAATGTGTTTATTCAAGTAGGAGGTATTCTTGCCCTTCTTTTTTCTTGTGGGGCCATTTTTAATGCAATGAAGCGAAGCTTGAATGAATTCTACGACATCGAGGTTCCTAAGAAAAGTGGAAAAAAAATGATACTGAGTACAATCGTTACACGACTAGTTTCAATGGGTTTTGTTGTTGGTGCTACGATTATTCTGTTGCTCCTATATTTTGCGGAAACGGTATTTTTATCGCTCAATAAACGCTTTTTTGAAGATATCGAAGCGTTAAATTGGTTTTTTACAGGGATTGCGCAGCATGGAATTCCAATCGCGACGAATGTGATACTGTTTACTTTTATTTTTAAATTTCTACACGATGGTCAGGTGAAATGGAAAATGGCAATTCGTGGTGCAACAGTGACTAGTTTATTGTTGTATTTGGGTCAGGTGCTCATCAAGTTTTATTTAGGTAAATTCTTTTTCGCTTCTGGAAGTGGTATAGCGGGATCATTTCTTGTGATTCTTGTCTGGGTGTACTATTCGTCACAAATTATCTTCTTTGGAGCGAAATATATTTTCGTTTTATCACGAGTGAAGGGCTACGATATACAAAATAAAGTGATTAAAATATCAACAAAAGTTGGTGATTAAATAAGAAATGATTAGTTTTCCACCAATATATTGATGAAATACTAAACATGGAAATAGGAAAAAACTTAAAGCTACTTAGAAATCGCCGCAAGAAATCTCAAGAAGAAGTCGCTACAGATCTAGGGTTGACGAGAAGTTCATACTCAGGTTATGAAAACAACGTCGCACAGCCAAATTTGGAAAGTCTCATTTTGTTTTCAGATTATTACAAGGTATCCATCGATGATTTAGTGCGTAGAGACTTTAGTTCCTGCAAAGATGCTGAATGGAGCGCGATTGATAAAGGCTTAAATGTCGATATCAAAGGGCAAAAGCTGAGGGTTTTAACTTCCATGGTGAACCAAGATAATGAGGAATTGATAGAACTTGTCCCACTTAAGGCAAGTGCTGGATATACTGCGGGTTACGCAGATCCCGATTACCTAAAAGTACTCCCAACGTTTCACCTTCCTTTTTTATCCAAAGACAGAAAATACCGTTCCTTTCCGATCAAAGGTGATTCGATGCCTCCAGTTGTAGAGGGTTCTTACGTTGTGGGTGAATTCGTCCAAAATTGGATGTCCATTCGAAGTGGAACGCCTTGTATCGTTGTCACGAAGGATGATGGAATTGTGTTTAAAGTGGTGCATAATCTGCTAGATTCAGAACAATCCTTTCAGTTGTGTTCGACAAACACTTTTTACGAGCCATACAAAGTCCATGCGAATAACATTCTAGAAATGTGGAAATTTGTCAATTACATTTCTCCCGAACTTCCTGAAGTCCGTATGGATGACAATGATTTGTCAAAATCACTGCAATCGCTGCAACGCGAAATGAATGAGTTGAAAGGAATGATGAAAAGCTAGAACGCTATAAATTCACCTTCCGATAAGCGAATCTTTTCTTCCAATAGCAACTTGTGCAGTGCACGTTGTGTCAAATTTCGATCAATAGAGAGCTGTAAACTTATTTTTTCGGCTGAATTTGGTAAAATTGTTGGGATGATTGTAAGTAGCTCTTCAAACGTATGATTGCTCGCTAATTCACTTTTACAGACATCACAGGTACCGCATTTAGAAACATTTGAGTCGAAATAAACACCAATCATTTCAGAGCGACATTTATTGGATGAAATGTAGTCAATCATTCCACTGAGTTTGTCTGTTTCAACCTGTTTTCGTTGATGGTAGATATCGTTGTGAATCGTTAAATAATTCTCGGGCAAGCGCTCCTGTAAAAAGGTGATTTGAGGTAAATTTGTCTGGAACTGGACGTCAATCACGCCATATTTTTCAATCTCTTTTAGTTGCTCAGTCAATGCTTCCTTCGTAAGTTTCAAACGCTTGGCAATTTCCGTTTCATCAATTCGAATGAATCGGTCGAAAATCCCTGGGTAGCTCCTTGTCAGCAATGTGATGAGGTCATTATGCGGTGTGTGCGCTACCTGAAATTTGTACAATGCTGAACTTCCAATTGCGAATTTTAGACGAGTAGGGTGAAAGGACTTTTCCGTGAAATGTAAATTTTCATTCAGTTGCAGGATTTTCAGTGCGTAGAATACCTCAGAAACACTGATATTGAAGGTTTTGCTGAAATGAACAATGTCAAAATTATAGGTTTCCTGTGCACCTGATCCTATGGCTACTTTTAAATAATTGCACACTGAATTGTAGACCAATTTCACCTTTTCAATCGGTGGATATTTTGCCTCCAACTGATCTTTCATGATTTCCAAGTCCTTTTGTTCCCAAAATGCAATCGCTGTTGCGCTGTTGCCATCACGTCCAGCACGACCGGCTTCTTGGTAGTACGCTTCTAGGTTATTGGGAATTTCATAATGCACGACATAGCGCACATCAGGTTTATCAATCCCCATTCCAAAGGCATTTGTCGCGACCATGATTTTTAGCTGATCATTCATCCAATGCTCAAGCATGTATTTTCTGTCCTCGGCATTCAGTCCACCATGGTAGATTCCTGCAGAAAGCTTATGCGCTCTAAGTTGCTGAGCAATTGCTTTCACGCTTTTACGTGTTTGACAATAGACAATTCCCGTAACTCCGTTGTGTCTTTGACAAAAATCAATGACCTGTTTTAGTTTGTTCTCAGCTGGGACTACGTTGTAGTGTACATTTTTTCGTTCTAGGCTACCAGCAAATTCTTGTACATTTTTGAGTTCAAGTTTTACAATGATATCTTCTTGCACATGTTTCGTTGCTGAAGCTGTTAATGCAATAATGGGAGCATTGGGGTGAATTTTCCGTGTCTCAGCAATTTCGGTGTAGGACGGTCTGAAATCGTGACCCCATTCAGAAATACAATGAGCTTCGTCTACCACAATTAGACTAATGTTCATAAGCTTGAAACGTTCTATGAACAGATCAGACTTTAATCGTTCAGGAGAAGTGTATAGAAATTTAGTTCTTCCAAAACGCGCGTTGTCCAAGGTAATATCTATCTCTCGATAAGACATCGCACTGGTAATTAAACCCGCTTCAATACCTCTTGAACGCAAGTTTTTTACTTGATCCTCCATCAATGCAATGAGTGGAGAAATTACAATGGTCAAACCATCCAGTGCTAATCCTGGAACCTGAAAACAAATGGATTTCCCACCACCTGTTGGTAGAATAGCGAGCGTGTCATGACCGTAAATGACGCTATCGACAATTTCCTCTTGCAATGGCCTGAAAGCATCGTAGCCCCAAAATTGTTTTAATATATCTCTGCTCTTTTCCAATCTGCGGTAAAATTCAAATTTAATCAAATAATATCTAGCCGATAACAGAAATCTATTTGAGATATCCACTAAATTCACTAGTTTTGCGCTTTAGATAAGAGAGTATGTTAAACGAGACAATAGCAATCCACGTCAACAAGACAGAAAGTTCAAGATTGAGCAGTGTAGATTTTGATAACTTGCCTTTCGGAAAAGTTTTTTCTGATCACATGTTAGAAATGGATTATAAGGATGGTAAATGGCAAACGCCTGAAATCAAATCTTTTGGGACATTGAATTTACATCCAGCCACTTCCGCGATTCACTATGGGCAATCCATTTTTGAAGGAATGAAGGCAAACAGAACGGAAAGCGGTGAGATCGTATTGTTTCGTCCTGATATGAATGCAAAACGTTTTGCTGAATCATGTGAGCGCATGTGTATGCCTGTGCTTCCTGAAGAGATTTTCGTTGAGCTGGTCAGAAAATTGGTTGAAATTGACAAAGACTGGGTTCCGAAGAAGGAAGGTTTTTCATTGTACATCAGACCATTCATGTTCGCTACAGATGATTTCATTGGAATTAAGCCTTCGGATACGTACAAATTTTTAATTTTCACTTGCCCAGTAGGAATGTACTATGCCGAGCCGGTGAATGTAAAAATTGAAGAATATTACACACGCGCATCTCATGGAGGTGTTGGAAGAGCAAAAACTGCAGGAAATTATGCAGCTTCATTGTTCCCTGCGCGTAAAGGTCAACAAGAAGGGTTTCATCAGTTGGTTTGGACAGATGGTGTTGAGCATAAATACATTGAGGAATCAGGAACGATGAACATTGTTTTTGTGATTGATGGAAAGCTAATAACCCCTTCGGAAGACTCTGACACGATTTTGCGTGGAATCACTAAGCGATCTGTCGTTGAAATTGCCCAAAAATGGGGAGTGGAAGTAGAGGAGAGAAAAGTAACCGTGGAAGAGATAATAACTGCTATAAAAAATGGCACGCTCCAGGAAGCTTTTGGTGCTGGTACAGCTGCTACAATCGCTCCGATTGCCAAGATTGGTTATAAAGGAGAATTGTATGAACTTCCAGCCGTGGAGACGAGAGAACTATCGAATAAGATAAAGAATTACATGACAGATGTTAAATTGGGACGAGAAGTAGACGAACTGAATTGGTGTCTAAAAGTGTAACAAAATAATTTTAAACATTAAGCCCTTCATAATTTGTGAGGGGCTTTTTTGTTTTCATGTAGATTAGAATAGTATATTTGTTATTTAAACTTATTCTAAATAATGCAGTTGATTTTAGCAGATAGTAACGATTTAATGCGAGTGGGAATCCGCACGATTTTAAAGACGAAACTTGACGTTGAAATTGTTGGCGAAGCGCAATCAAGTAAAGAGTTAATGGAAATGTTAGCTTCGTTTTCCACTGAAGTTGTCGTCATCGATTACACTTCTCCTGGCTTTAACATTGATGTTTTGTTACAAGTAAGAGCATTACACCCCAATGTATTCGTGTTGGCAATTACACCTGAACAATCCGCGCAGGTCCTTGTTGATGCATTGCGTGCGGGAATAACAAGCTACGTGAAAAAAGATTGCTCAATTCCAGAGATCTTAGACGCGGTAAGAGAGACGGCAAAAGGAAGTAAATTCTTTTGTGGTCAAATTTTAGATACGATAAAGGAGGCAAATTTGGATGTAGACGACTTTGATGACGTTTTTTCATGCGAAGCTGTCCTTATTTCGAAGCGAGAATGTGAAATCATCACCTTGATCGCTGAGGGTTTTACCAATCAACAAATTGCCGACAAATTATTCCTTAGTAGTCATACTATAAATACCCACCGCAAAAACATCATGGCGAAATTGGGCGTTAAGAATACTGCGGGAATCGTCATGTACGCCATCAAAACAAACTTAACTTCTCCGAATAAGTTCCTATTTACTGCTGACAACGTTTAGGATTTCCTATTCTTTTTTGTACCTTTTGAACGTTTTAAAACAAGTAATGTACTGTGTCAAAAAATGATGTATGCGTAATCTGATTTTTATATGTTTTGTATTTGTTTCGAGCGTGGCATTTTGTCAACAAACAAAAACGGATGAGCCTAAAAACAAGGACGGAAAAACCGCACCCCAATCAGAAGCTGAAGAAAAAGAAGTTTTAGAAGAGGTATATTCTCGCGAAAGAACTAAGAAAGTGTCCTCCAAGAAAGTGTCCTCCAAGAAAGCGGAACAAGAAGCAGCTGGAATGGCAGCACCTAGCAAATCTGAGCAAGCGATTCAAAAAGAGGCATCAACTTTCAACTATTACAACGGACAATCAAGAACGCAGCGTGTACAGCGCTCTCCGACGCCAACTCAACAGTCAGAAATGAATGGAGCGGTTTCATATTTTGAAGTTCATGCACCTGAGTCTTTCGAATATCACTATTACAAATACATCGCAGGAAATCACAATACTTCCTTGTTCAATCATTTAAAGGAAGCCGAAAAAATTCGACCGAACAATGCGGATGTTCAGGCGCAGCTCGCAGCTTATTACATGATTCAAAATTCTACCGAGCAGGTGAGTACCTATTTGGAGAAGTTAGTGAATAATGGTCGCCTAGCGAAAAGTGTTGTCATTTACGCGGAGGATGTGTTGAGATCAGTTCCTAAGAATGGCGTTCTAATTACCCACGGTTTCGATGATACGTACGGAGCTTGGTATGCGCAGACGAAAAAGGGAATTCGCGGTGACGTCAAAATTATTTCCTTGGATTTGTTGCAGAGCATTGAATATCGAGAAAAATTGAAAAAAGAAGGGTTCACAGTTCCTTCAGCGCCTGTCGTGGATGTTAAATTTTTGGAGCAATTCTGCCAATTGAATGAGAAGAAGAATTTGGCTATTTCGTTGACAACGCCGAAAGAATATTTTCAACCGATTTTATCGTCCATCTATCTTACTGGATTGGTTTTTGAATACAAAGAAACGACGTATGATAATTTCTGGCGCAACAACACGCTTTGGAATTCAGAGCTTCAAAAGAAATTGGTGCAGAATACCATGGACGCGAAAGGAAGAGAGCTTTCAGCGAATTATTTGCCAATGCTCATGCAAATGCGAAAAGTGTACAACCAAAAAGGAATGGAGGAGAAAGTGAACGAGATGGACAGCTACATTGATGCGATTGGTGCCCAGAGCAAAAAATACGAACAAGTTCAAAAAATGAAGAGCGCTTATTAATGCGATTGATCAAAACGACATATAGCAAACTGTCCGATGAGGAATTGATGACCGCGATCATTAAGGGCGATAAGCGCGCATTTGATGAGCTTTATCAACGATATTCAGGACCATTGGTGAGTTATTTCTTCAGGATGTTATGGAAGGATAGAGAGAAAGCAGAAGATTTTATGCATGACTTGTTTGCTAAGATTGTGAGAAAACCAGATGCATTTGACCCAACGAGGAGATTTAAAACATGGATGTATTCAGTGGCAAATAACATGTGCAAGAATGAGTACAAGAAGCAAGAAGTGCGAAAAAATACATCGAATGGATTGGACAGTTCGTATGCTGTCAGTGACGTGAATGCGAATGTATTACATGAGGTACAGGATGTACAGTTCAGAAGTAAGTTTGAAGAGAGCATGGCGGGACTGGATGAAAAGCATAGCGAAACATTTAAATTAAGACACATTGACGGTTTGTCAATCAAGGAAATAGCTGAAGTATTAGAGTTGAATGAAGGAACGGTGAAATCACGTTTGTTCTATGCAACAAAATACTTGGCAACGAGTTTAAAGGATTTTAACCCAATTTTAAATCAGTAAAGATGGAAAGGGACTATTTAGATATTATTAAGGATAAGGAGTTTATCGAACTGACGGCAGATGAGCGTGTAGAAGTGAATGAATTGTGTGCGAACGAAGATGAATTCAATGCAATGAAAGCTATGCTTTTACAAATCGATGGAATCGCTGTCGAAACAGTAGAACCACGCGCAGAAACAAAAGAATCATTGGATCAGTTGTTTGTTCAAACGCATCCTAAATCGGCGCCGCTTTGGTACAATTCTTTTTTCGCTGTTGTAGTTCCTAACGACAAGCCAGTATACCGTCAACCGCTGTTGCAGTTAGCAGCAGCATTTCTTCTGTTTTGGATGGTCTACCCCTTCTTTTCAACGGATTTAACCGATGATTCAACGAAATTGGCACAGGCTGAAAAAACTGAAGTCGAAAAAGAAGCGGTTACGGTGGATGAGATGGAAAGCAAGGAATTGAACATTACAAATAATCCGCCTGTAACTGATCAACTTCCTGCAACTGGCAGTTCTCCAGCTCCAACTCTAATGGCTGAACAGAACGTACCAATTGCCCCAGTGGGAAGTACATTAGCTTTGGATGCAACATCACCTGCAATGATGGACGACGAAATGTCAGATGAATTTTGGTCGCATCCTGATGGTGTTTTTAGAGGAAGTGCAGAAAGCACGATTTCGTATGCGCAACCAGCTGATGAAACCGCCGACTTATTAGATTTGTTAACAGCTACGTTTTAAGCGAATTTCAACGTAAAGTGCTCCTTGACTTGATGCTTGCGAGGTGCAACGACTCCAAACCTGAAAAAATCTAGGGTTACATGGTAGTTTTCATCTGCCACAATTTCATTCCATGCGTTAAGCATTGATGTACTCCAGCGAATATCATCCAAAATGAATATCGTTTCGTCATGAGCAAACGAGCGGAGTTGCTTCATATAGTTGAGCAGCGCTTCTCCATCATGATGGCCATCCACAAAGATTAAATCAAACGACGCGGAAGGTGGAAGTGTTTTTAAGTAGGCATCAAAAGTCATTTGGTGACTAACGATTTCTTCAAGCTCAAGTATTTTAAAATTTTCCAGCGCTTTCTTACGTGTATTTTTACATGCTTCAATCGTTGTCACTGTCGCAGCTCGATTTCCCAATTGCAGATAGGCAGTGCCAATGCCAAGCGATGTTCCGAATTCAAGAATGTTCTTGGGTGAATAGAATCGAGCCAGCTGATAGAGTAATCGACCGTATTTTCCTTTGGAAGAGCTTGTTTTGAAAATGGACTCAATCGAACGGGTATGAGTCAACTTTTTTGATCCTGCACCAAAATCGGCAATTTCAATTGTGTTTTTATCGTTTTCTAGTTGTGAAAATAGCGCTTCTAAACTTTTTTTATCTGCATCCGCTAGTTTGATTTTCAAACATTTATCAAGAAGGTCGTAAACAAAAGGGGAGTGGATTCCATGTCGCCCTTTTGCGTTCCATCTATATTTTATATATTCGAATCCGATATTCACGCGTGCAAATTAAACAATCTTCACTGAATAATGCAGAAAGTAAACCAAGAAGAAATTGAAATTCAACGAATGCAAGTGCTAAATAGTAATTGTACAGTAGAATTGGTCGCTGCGTGCACGATTGGTCAGGGAATTATCCGTTTGGAACAGCTTGAGGAATTTGATGCCTTGGAAGCATATTCCACCTTGAAAACTCAACCCGTGTTTTTTATTCCGGCATCAGGCTCAGGTTCGCGCATGTTTCAGTTTTTATTTGAATGGTTGGAATCGGGGGAATCATCTGCTCTTGTGGAAGAGTTTTTCTCAAAAGTCGGTGATCTAGCTTTAACGCAACTTGAAGCATTGAAGGATCAATCCATTGATGACCGTGTGAATTTCGTAGAACGATTACTGGACAGAGATCAGTTGAATTTCGGAGAATTGCCAAAAGGTCTGATCCCATTTCATCAAGAAGGAGATCGTATATTTTCTTCGTTTCAGGAGCAAGTCCGTCAAGCTGCGACGATTATTGAAAAAAAAGCACACGTTCATTTCACCATTCAAAAGGCGTTTGAAAATCAAATTAGAGAGAATATTGATGCATTAAAATTACCTGTTGAGTGTAGTTTTTCGTATCAGGAGCCTTCTACGGATGCATTTTGCTTTGATGAGAGCGGAAATTTGGTTGAGGATGAAGGAGAGCTGTTGAGAAGACCTGCGGGACATGGTGCATTGCTCAATAATTTGAATAAAATTGATGCAGAGGAAGTGCTCATTAAGAACATTGACAACGTGCAGCACTCGTCAAAATCGCACGTGACAAAACGTACTTGGAGAATAATTACTGGCTTGCTCAATCAATTACAAAATGACTTACGCACATTGTCAGAGAATTATTCTACCGAACGGTTGATTATTCTCAATGAAAAATATCAATTGCTTTCAGAAGTTGAGATACTAGATTTTGACACAACTCAATTAGAAAACTTGTTAAGTCGCCCAACACGTGTGTGTGGAATGGTAAAGAATGAAGGAGAGCCCGGAGGAGGCCCATTTTGGGTGAGAAATAAGACAGGAGGCGTGTCCAAACAAATCATTGAAAAGGTTCAAATTTCATCGCATTCATCGCAGCAGAAAATTGTTGCCGAGAGCAGTCATTTTAACCCTGTTTTTATAGCTGTTTCAAAAACTGATTGTTACGGAAATCGCTTAGATTTATTGCCGTTCAGGGATAATGGCGCTTATTTCATTGTCGAAAAATCGTACAAGGGAAAAACAATAAAGTACAGAGAATTACCAGGTTTATGGAACGGTTCGATGAGTAACTGGAACACCATTTTCGTAGAGATTCCTTCGGAAACGTTTAGTCCGGTAAAAACGGTGTTGGATTTAACAAAACCAGCGCACAAGGCTTAGCGCATTTTCTGGCGTTTGAGCAAATAATTCAAAAGCACATCGTTATATCCACCGCGAATATCGGCTGGCATGAAATCAATTTTGTAGTCTGCACATTTTAGAGCGATCGACTTAAAATAGCTTTCAATCGACGATTTGTATTCTTCTTTGAATTGATTTGGTTGAATTTTAATGGCTTCACCCGTTTCCATGTCCACCAAGTTGTACGGTCGATTTTCCAATTCAAAATCCATTTCATTTTTTTTGTCGACTGTGTGAAATACAATGACCTCATGCTTGTTGTGTTTGAGGTGTTGCAACGCCTGAAAAAACTCGTCTTGTTTTGAAGGATCGTCCAGTAGATCTGAGAAAATGATGATCATGCTTCTTCGGTGACTTAATTCTGCGATGTCATGCAGGACGTCCACCGTAGATGTCGTTTTTAAATTGCTACTCGAATAATGTTTCAAGTGTTTTTCCAATTCGCTGTACAAGTAATTGTGGTGTCGAATGGAAGATTTTGCCACTGTGTGCAAATCCAACTTGTTGGTGAATAGCGAAAGTCCAACCGCATCACGTTGTTTTTTCAATAATTCTATCAACGAAGCCGCTGCGTATACTGAAAAACTCAATTTTGTCTGTTCTTCTCCTACTGGAAAAAGCATTGAACTCGAGCAATCGATCACAATTTGGCAACGGAGATTCGTCTCTTCTTCGTATTTCTTGGTGAATAGTTTATCCGTTCTCCCGTACAATTTCCAATCGATGTGACGCGTAGATTCACCCTGGTTGTACAATCGATGCTCAGCAAATTCAACAGAAAACCCGTGGAAGGGGCTCTTGTGCATACCTGTAATAAATCCTTCAACCACTTGTTTCGCAAGTAATTCAAGATTTCCAAAACTGGCTAACTGCTCCCTATTGATTTGTTGATTCATTGCTTAAAATTACTAAAATTTATGGTTGGTGGCGAGATGATATGGTTATATCGAAATATTGCGATATTTAGTAATATAAATTGTTGATTTATAATATGTTGGAATATTATTAAATATTCATATATCGCAATATTTCGATATTGCAAAACTAATGTTTGGTCACCATTGTTCTATCAAATCAAGCTTTTTTCTTCTTGATTAGCGCGTTGATAAACACACCACACACGACCATCACAATACCGATATTTACAATCATACTGAGTGTTTCGTCAAAAACAAAATAGCCAATTAAAAATGCGTAAATGGCACCGAGGTATTGAAAGGGGGTGATGGTAGAAGCTGTTCCTTCATGGAATGCTTTGGTCAATAATATTTGTGCAAACTGCGTAAAAATGCCAATGATTAGAAGTAGTAACCATTCAATTCCTTGAGGT
Organism: uncultured Flavobacteriales bacterium; assembly: GCA_937876195.1. Taxonomy (GTDB): domain Bacteria; phylum Bacteroidota; class Bacteroidia; order Flavobacteriales_D; family Crocinitomicaceae; genus UBA4466. The sequence continues at coordinate 67,603 of CALEIK010000014.1, read as the reverse complement.
ATGGTGAACTCGAAGAGACAGAAAACGACCATGACGGGAATGGCAATCATTGGAAAGTAAGAAACTATGACGATCGGCGCATCTGTCGCTTTCAACTTCAATATGGCGACGTATGCAATTCCTGAGAACACGGCTGAAAGTATGCCGAGTCCCAACCATAAATAGGAAATGCTCTCTGTTGCTTTTGTCGATTCAACCAGTTTATCCAGACCAATTAAACTTACCCCTAAAAATGACAGCGCAATAAAAAACCATTGCAGTGTCTTTACTTTTTCTTTGAGCAAAACAATGGCAAAAATCACTGTAAAAATAGGAGCGAGGTACTGCACGGTAGTTGCAATGGCCAATGGCAAGTAATGAATGGTATAAAAGAAAATGGTTAGTGCAATTGTTCCTGCGACACCACGAATAATCAGCCATTTTTTATTTACACCAAACAGTGGAAGTTTACGGTGTTTGATGATCGCAAAGCTGATAACGAATGATACTATGGATCGCGCCAGTACCAATTCATGCGCTGGGAATGATTGAATCTCTGGTAGGGTTTCCAGCTGTGAACCTGCTCCCATCAATTTCACAAAGAAATTTACGACGATAAAGCACATGCCAGACAAAATCATGTAGAGAATCCCCTTATTCATCCTGCAAAAATAAGAAGTAAAGGGGATTGGCAATATGGAGTTTCCGCATATAAAATTAAATTGGTAGTTTAGCGTTAGAATCAACAATGAGAAACATTTTAGCCATAGCAATCGTCAGTTTATTTGTCTCAAAGGCAAATGCGCAGGAAATTGTGCCGAAATTTACGTTTAACGTAGATATTGGACTTCCAGTGGCATTGAGAAGTGAACCTTTTAAGGATTACATGCAAGGATTGGTATGTGCTAACATTTATGGCCAGTACAGTTTTCCATTTCATTTGAACATTGGACTTGGTGGACGTTATTCTCTGTTTACTATCAACGAATTTTCAGTGCCCGATCAGGTAGACGGTTCTGTGCAATCAGCCGGAGGATTTATTAAAATCGGCTACGACAAGTTTCATTACGAGCGTTTTGCGACTGACTTCTCCGTGAAAATTGGATATACAGAAAATTTCGCGACATCCAACCTGAACAAGGAACAAGGATTTAACCCGCGACAAATCGGTTCAGGTTTTATTGAGCCAAGCATCGGATTAATTCTCTCGGCAGACGAACAGAATTCCTATCGACTGAACATCACTTATTGCATTCAAGGATATCAATTTAGCCCTTACACCATTGGGTTGAGTTCCGATGGCGGCTATGATCCAAAAGTGTTTAAAAGTCCAACGCAATTTCTTGTTTTTGGATTCGGCTACACGTACTATTTTAAAAGCAAGAACCCTTAATACATGTTCGTTCAGTCCAACCGTTTGAGTGCAATCAAATCCTATTTTCACGCGCAGTTAAAAGAGCAGTTTTCATTGAATGAGATCAATCTTATGGTCAAATATTTGGCGATTAAACGTTTGGATTTTAAGGAGTCCGAGTACGTTTTTCATGGCGAAGATTTATTGTCCGAGTCGGATTTACTTTACTTCAATTTTGCTTTAAAGCGCATTCGTGCCAATGAGCCTTTTCAATACGTTTTGGGAGATGTTGAGTTTTATGGCTTAGAACTGCTATGCGACAAACGAGCGCTAATTCCTCGACCCGAAACCGAAGAATTGGTCGATTGGATCGTTGAAACGTTTCAAAATCAAATTGCGGAGCCATTGAAATTTGTCGATTTGTGCGCAGGTTCAGGATGCATTGCGCTGGCATTGAAATCGAAATTTTCAAACGCAGAAGTCATTGCAGCGGAATTATCAGATGAAGCCCTGCAATTGATTGAAGAAAACAAATTGAAGACATCCTTAGACATAGTTCCAGTAAAAATGGATGTTTTGTCGACCGAAGCCTACGAGAGATTAAAGAACGAAAAGTCGGATTGTTGGGTGTCAAATCCACCGTACATTCCTATGCGCGACAAAACGCAAATGCATGAAAACGTATTGGCATTCGAGCCACACCTGGCACTCTTTGTCGATGATGAAGATCCGTGCGTGTTTTATCGAGAGATTGCAGCACAAGCGAAAGAATGCTTAAAAAATAAAGGTTGGTTGTTTTTTGAGCTGCACGAAGAGCTCGGAAGCGAGGTGGAGAAAATTGTATCGGATCTTGGGTTTGTTAACATCGAATTGAGGAAAGATTTGCAGGGAAAAGAGCGGATGTTGAGGGCTCAATGTTTATCTTCACGGCATGAATCGGAATGAAGCTATTGAAGAGATCAAGCGTCTCACAGAAGCGTTAAACAGACACAATTACTTGTACTATGTGGAGAGTCAACCGGAAATTTCCGATTACGACTTCGATATGCTCTTGGAGAAATTACATCAATTGGAGAATGAATTTCCAGATTTAGTTTCACAGCATTCACCAACCAAACGCGTAGGTGGAGATATCACCAAAAAGTTTGAAACGGTCAAGCATCGGTATCCCATGCTTTCACTGTCAAATACCTATTCTCAAAGTGATATCGAGGACTGGTTCAACCGCATCATGAAATTAGTGGAGGGAAAAATAGAATATGTCTGTGAATTGAAATACGATGGTGTTGCAATTGGTATTCAATACGTGGATGGACAGTTGCACCAAGCGGTGACAAGGGGTGATGGAACCGAAGGTGAAAATGTAACGACCAATGTCAAAACGATTCGATCCATTCCACTAACTCTAAGAGGCGACTTTCCTAACGATTTCGAAATTCGTGGAGAAATCTTTTTTCCTTGGAAGAACTTTTTAGCACTCAATGAACAAAGGGCGGCGTCAGGAGAGCCTGAATTCGCCAATCCTCGAAATACAGCATCTGGAACATTGAAAATGCAAGACTCTAAAGTGGTTGCGGAAAGAGGACTGGATTGTTTCCTGTATGGTGTGTACGGAACGGGAAGTTTGCGCTCGGGACATTTTGAAACAGTTCAAAAAGTAGGCGAGTGGGGATTTAAAATTCCAAAATCGAGCGAACGATACATAGAGAAAACAGATTCCCTTGAAGGAGTAATGGATTTCATCGATTACTGGGACAAACAACGTAAAAATCTCCCGTTTGAAATTGATGGGATTGTGATAAAAGTCAACGATTATTACCTGCAAGAGGAATTGGGCTTCACGGCAAAATCTCCGCGTTGGGCAATTGCCTATAAATTTAAAGCAGAACGTGTCGAAACACTTTTGGAAAGTGTCCAGTACCAAGTTGGAAGAACGGGAGCAATCACACCTGTGGCAAATCTAAGGCCTGTTCAATTGGGTGGGACGACAGTAAAACGTGCTTCGTTGCACAATTCAGATCAAATCGAAAAATTGGATCTGCACTACCAAGACAAAGTCTACGTGGAAAAGGGAGGTGAAATTATCCCCAAAATTGTTGGAGTGAACACTGCAGAACGTCAACCGAATGCGGAACGTGTGGCATTTATTCACCAGTGTCCCGAATGTGCAACTGAACTGGTGCGGACAGAAGGTGAAGCACAGCATTATTGTCCCAATGAGACCGGCTGTCCACCTCAAATGAAAGGCAAACTTGAACATTTTATCAGCCGAAAAGCGTTGAACATTGACGGATTAGGAGCGGAGACGATAGATGCACTTTTCGATAAAGGATTGATTCGCAATTGTGCCGATTTATACGATTTAACCTTTGATCAAGTCGTTGAATTGGAGAGAATGGCTGATAAGTCAGCGAATAATTTAATTGCTGGATTGGAAGCATCAAAAACAATTCCCTTCGAGCGTGTGTTGTTTGGATTGGGGATTCGTTTCGTTGGAGAAACAGTCGCTAAAAAGTTAGCTGCTTCGTTAAAAAATATAGATGCCATCATCAATTCAACGTTCGAAGAACTTGTTGCGATTGATGAAATAGGAGACAAAATTGCAATGTCCATTCAAGCGCACTTTCAGGTGGAGGAGAATAGAAAAATCATTGATCGCTTAAAAAATGCTGGATTGCAATTTCACATCGAAGAAAAGGAATTGGCTTCATCAAAGTTTGAAGGAATGTCGTTTGTTGTTTCTGGAGTTTTTAGCGCATTTTCGCGCGATGAATTGAAGGAATTGATTACCTCCAATGGTGGAAAGAATGTAGGGTCTATTTCGGCTAAAACGACTTTTGTCGTGGCTGGAGAAAACATGGGGCCTGCAAAACTTCAGAAAGCGACGGACTTGGGAGTTACGATTCTTTCCGAGGATGATTTCATTAAAAAACTGAGTGAATGATGAGCGAACAATCGATTTGGAGTCAGCTGAAACGCATTCTTGTGGTGGTGAACTTTAATTCAGTAGATGACGTGAATGCATACCGAAATGCAGTTAAAAACGCTGGATTGAATATCAACGATTGCGAAATTATGGCGTTGGTCGCTTCAAAAAAAGAAAAAGCAGCATTGGGTGAGTTGAGCTCTGTTACTTATTTTACCACAAGCGACATCAATTTTTTCGGAAAAGCAAAAGACGCTGGATTGAAAAAGGTCATGGGAGGATCTTTTGACGCACTATTTTTTGTGGGTGACTTTTCAAACAAGGTATTAAAAGTATTGAATCCACTAAAAAAACCGCTTCGAATTGGAATAAATTCAGGTGTTAAAAATTGCACGATATATATTAATTCTTTAACATCTACACCTGAACATTTGATTAATTTTGCAAAACAAACTTTAGAGAAAACAACATAACACAATGAACAATCCATTTACAGGTTCAGGAGTAGCGTTGGTAACGCCATTCAATGATGATTTAACGATAGATTATGCCGCGTTGCGCAGGTTGGTACGCTACCAAATTGACAATGGAACTGATTTTTTAGTGGTGCAAGGAACAACAGGAGAATCCCCAACATTGAGCAAGGATGAGAAGTTAGAGGTGTTGCGTGTAGTTCAAGAGGAGAACGCTGGAGCATTGAAAATCGTTTTTGGTGTTGGAGGAAATAATACGGTAGAAGTTGGCAAATTCTTGCAGTCGCTTCCAGAGGGGATTGATGGAATTCTTTCAGTTTCACCTTATTACAATAAGCCAACACAACGTGGTATCATCGAGCATTACAAGTACCTTGCTTCGTGTACTAAACTGCCTATCATTTTGTACAACGTGCCGGGTAGAACTGGTTCGAATGTACTACCAGAAACGACTTTAGAATTGGCGAAAATCGATAACATCGTCGCGATGAAAGAAGCATCTGGGAATATGGAACAAATCATGGAAATCGTAATGAAAAAACCAGTTGGATTTGGCGTTTTATCAGGAGATGATGCGATTACAATGCCGTTGATTTCAACTGGTGTAGAAGGAGTTATTTCTGTCGTTGCGAATGCTTTTCCAAAGAAGTTTTCACAAATTGTACATTCGGCAATAAAGGGAGATTTTAATTATTCACGGATGCATCATTTTGATTTGCTGCCTGTGACAAAAATGCTATTTGAAGAAGGAAATCCAGGAGGCGTAAAAGTTGCGCTTGCTCAACAAGGAATTATGAAATCGTTCATGCGACCGCCACTGTATCCAGTTTCAGATGGATTGAAAGCGCGTATTGAACAAGAAACAAAAAGAATTATCGCTGAATGAGAGAAGCATCCAAAATTATCGAATTAATCAATGAATCAACCAACATCGTGGTTACGAGTCATAAGTCACCAGATGGGGATTCAGTTGGTAGTTCGTTGGGCTTAGCACGCTTCATTCAAGCACTCGGAAAAGATGTCGTTATCTGTCACCCTGATCCATGCCCAGAGTTTTTAAACTGGATGAAAAATGGAGAGGAGATCCTAGATTTTGAAAATCACACCGAAAAAGTAACAAATTTATTAGCAAATGCAGATTTAATCTTTTGTTTGGATTACAACGGTGCAGGGCGTTTGGGAGCAGAAATGGGAGACTTACTCAAAGCAGCTTCAGGTAAAAAGATCATGATCGATCACCACATGGATCCAGATGATTTTGTTGATGTAGCTGTTTCTGAGCCTGAGGTGTGTTCCACTGCTCAATTGGTGACAGAACTTGTAGTTGCTTCTGGCAACAGTGATAAAATGAATAGTTCTGTTGGAACACCGTTGTATTTGGGCATCGTGACTGATACGGGGTCGTTTCGTTACCCATCAGTAAATTCAAGAACGCATGAATTAGTGGCGTTTTTGCTTAAATCGGGTGTGCAGCATTCGTTGGCGCATGAAAATACATTTGATGACAACCGTTTAGAGAAGCTGAGATTACGCTCCTACATCATTGCAGAACGTTTGGAAGTAATTGAAGAATCAGGTGTTGCCATTATTTCTGTAACAAGAGAAGAGTTGGACCGTTTCAAATACATCAAAGGTGATACAGAAGGTTTGGTGAACGTTGCGCTGTCGATCGAAGGAATAAAAGTTGCGGCGTTTTTCGCTGAAGGAGAAGAGGTGGTTAAGATTTCGTTTCGTTCAAAAGGCGATTGTTACGTGAATGAATTGGCTGCCAATCATTTTGAAGGAGGTGGTCACAAGTACGCGGCAGGAGGGGTTTCTCGTGCATCGTTGAATGAAACCATTGAAGCGTTTAAATCGGTAATAGCGACTTATTTTTAATATGAGGTACTGGATTGTTTTTCTTGGGTGTGTGTTAATGGCTTGTTCTTCGGAAGAGGAGCAACAACCAGTGGACGTCAATTGGACCAAAGAAAACTCAACAGATCTAAGTAAAAACTTAGCGATGCAGGAAGAAATTGATATCAAACTCTTCTTGGAAATGCACAAGGAATGGAAGATCATAAAAACTGGAAGCGGTCTGCAGTATGCCATTTACGAGCACGGAACCGTTGACACCACTTATTCGCCCCAAGCTGGAGATAAAGCGCTGATTGAGTATACGATTTCATTGTTAGACGGCACGGAATGCTACAAAACGGAGGAAGACGAGTACGAAGAGATTGTCGTTGATAACAGCGAAATTGAAACAGGTGTACAGGAAGGCTTGAAGAAAATGACCATTGGTGATCGCGCTAAATTGATCATTCCAAGTCACTTAGGACATGGTTTAATTGGCGATATGGATAAAATTCCACCGTTAACTACCTTAGTCATTGATATTCACCTGTTGGGCATTAAATCTAAACATTACTAGAACTATGAAACGATTAATCGGCATTTTTTGCATTATCTCATTTAGTATTTCAGCGTGCAATACTTCGGGCGTGGAGGATACAAAGGATGGACAAGAAACTGTAGAAGACGGGAAGCAGGATTCCACTAAAAGTATTTTAGACGAAGATCATCCTGTCGAGGATGAGAAACAACTGGAGAATGGAATTATCATTCGTTGGTTTGAACATGGTGAAGGTGCAAAAATCAGCAATGGCGACTGCATCGAAATTGATTACAAAGTTCTTTTGAAGGATCGATCTGTAGTGGATGGGAATCACCTTTTGAATAAGAAGAGCCTCCCGTTTATGGTTGGATTCAACATGCAAACAGAAGGTTGGGACATCGCGCTCAATGAGTTAAAAGTAGGAGATTTTGCAGAAATTATCATTCCAAGTGAATTGGCGCGAGGAGAGAAGGGAATTGAAGGCCTCATTCCACCGAATGCTGATAACATATTGAAGATTAAAATTCTTGAAAAAACAAAGCCAACGCGAGAAATTGATGGAAATAAAGTATGGATTTTTGAAGAAAACGAGAAAAATAAGCTGAAATTTGATGAAGGCATGGAAATTCAATTCCACTGCATGGTTTCCACTCCAACCAATCAGTTTTACGTAAATACGTATCGATCTGGGACACCATTTTCACTAAAATTGGAGGATAGCGGAACCATACCTGGTCTGAAAAAGGCGTTAATAAATGCTAAAAAATCAGACCGAATGTTCATCCTTGTACCTTCCTCGGAAGCCTATGGTGACAAAGGGTATTTGGATGTTGTGAAACCAAATGAAGACCTGTTCTACAATGTGCTTGTCATGGATGTTGTTAAAAAGTAAACACATTTTATTATATTTGCAAGCTTAAAACGTCGAAATTTTAGGAATTAAAACTGTTATGCGAATTATTTTTCTTCTACTCTTACTAGCTTTTAGCTTACCAATATCCGCTCAAAAAGTAATGGATACTGTTGACATGGGTAGTGGACCTATGATTATCTACGCGGATAGGACGTGGGAATACATTGATGATATCAATTTTGACGGTGTATTGAATGAACGGCTCTACAGTGAAGTCATGGAAGATACGCTCATGAAATTCATTCAATCATGGGACCACGAGTCGTGTTACACTTCCAATCTAGCGAATGACCCAAGTAATATCAAAGATACAATTTGGCTTTGCCTTGAGAGTGAGCGTCAAGATGCGTTTGTTATGCCCTTCGATGGACATATTACTTCTAGTTTTGGCTGGAGAAGAGGTCGGAACCACAACGGTACTGACATCGACTTAGAAACAGGAGACACAGTAAGAGCTGCTTGGGGAGGAAAAGTACGTTACTCAAAGTTTAATGAGAGTGGTTTCGGAAACTTGGTAATTATTCGTCATTACAATGGACTGGAGACATTTTATGCGCATTTGAATGAGCATTTGGTCGTTCCAAATCAAGTGGTAGTGGCTGGTGAACCTATTGGATTAGGAGGAAATACAGGACATTCGTACGGTTCACACCTGCATTTTGAAGTGCGCTTTTTTGACATTCCAATGGATCCAGAGAAAATCATTGATTTTAAGAACAAAACGGTATTCGACGAAAACCTATTGGTCAATAGTTCATTGTTTCGACCTGGAACAAGTACTTCTTCTAGTAGTGTCGCATCATCTGCAGGAGGAAAATATTACCGCATTCGATCAGGAGATACGCTTGGAGCAATTGCTGGTAGAAATCGAACGACAGTTTCCAAGTTATGCCAATTGAATGGAATTCGACCTACAACGGTATTACAAGTGGGACGTAATCTACGCGTACGATAGTCAAAAAAAATGCGTTAACATCGTTTAACAGTTATTTGTTTTACCTTTACATCCAATGAAAAAAATCGCATATTTTATTTTACTGTTGGGAGCAGTTACCATCTCAGCCTGTTCGGGGTACAACAAAGTTGTAAAATCGGACGATTACGACCGTAAGCTTGAAATGGCGAATGAATTGTATGACAAAGGGCAAGAGTTGAGAGCAGTTACTTTGTACGAGCAGATTTACCAGCGTATGCCTAAAACAGGTGAAGGTGAATTGGCCTATTTCAGAATTGGAAAGGGCTATTTTTTGAACAACGATTACATCATGGCAGGATATTACCTGGCACAATTCGCACAGCGTTTTCCTTTTAGTCCAAAAGCGGAGGAAGCAATGTTTTTAAGCGCAATGTGTTCGGTGGAGGGTTCTCCAGAAGCTTCGTTGGATCAAACAGAAACAGAAATCGCCATTAATAATTTGCAGCAGTTTATTGATAAATATCCAGAAACAGCCTTGTTGGATACTTCCAATTTGATTATAGATAAATTGCGCTATAAACTAGAGGTGAAAAGCTATAATTCAGTGAAATTGTACGCGAAAACGGAAAATTTCCACGCTGCGGTAAGTTCAGCCTTGACATTTTTCGAGGATTATCCGCGTTCTAAATTTACAGAAGAGGTTTACTTTATTTTGGTGAAGAATTCATATTTGCTATGTAAAAATAGCGTTGAGTCTAAAAAAATGGAAAGAATTGACGATACTTTTGAAAGATATCGTACTTTTGTCGTTCAATTCCCTGAATCTAAATACCGTAGTACGCTTGCTGAATACTACGATTTGTTGATGGAAGAGAAAGAGCAGTTAACGTTAAGTAATCAATAATTATGAATTTTAAGAATAGCACAGCCGAGAAAACAACTATCACGCGTGATACTGTTAATATGGAAGTAAACACAGGGAACATTTACGAGTCTATTGTAACAATGGCTAAACGTTCCAACCAATTAAGTGTTGACTTAAAAGAAGAGCTTACTCAAAAATTACAAGAATTTGCATCTACAACTGATAACTTAGAGGAAATCTTTGAAAACAGAGAGCAAATTGAAATCTCTCGTTTTTATGAGAGATTACCTAAGCCTGTCGCAATGGCGATGCAGGAATTTTTAGAAGATAAAATATATTCGCGAACTCCTGAGGAGCCAGAAGCGGAAAAATAAGCACATATGCGAGGAAAATGCATCCTTCTTGGAATAACCGGGGGAATTGCAGCGTATAAAATCGCATTCCTGATACGCTTATTGAAAAAGAATGGGGCAGAAGTCAAATGTATTATGACTCCTGCCTCTTGTGATTTTATTAGCCCCCTCGTTGTCTCTACACTTTCAGGAAATCCAGTAGGAATTGAGTTTTGGAATAAATCCGATGGCACATGGAACAATCATGTCGAATACGGTTTATGGGCAGATTTATTTGTCATAGCTCCATTGACGGCGAATACCTTGAGTAAAATGGCGACAGGTGGCTGCGATAACCTTTTGTTAGCGACTTATCTTTCGATGAAAGGAAAAACCCTCGTTGCTCCAGCAATGGATTTAGACATGTACGCGCACCCAACCACACATAGAAATCTAGCACAACTCGAAAAGGACGGCGTACAAATTATTCCAGCCGAATCAGGAGAATTGGCAAGTGGATTGGAAGGTGAAGGTCGAATGGCAGAACCTGAAACGATTTTCGAGTGGATAGAAAAGGCATTTGGTCAGATGCAAACAAAAGAATTTGATGGAAAGCGGATACTAATTACAGCAGGTCCAACCTATGAAGCGATTGATCCCGTTCGATTTATTGGGAATCATTCGAGCGGTAAAATGGGATTTGCACTGGCTGAAGAATTATTAAAGAAAGGAGCACAGGTCACCTTGATTTCTGGTCCTACACAATTGGAAATGAGTCACCCTCAACTGCAATTGGTTAAAATCACCGATGCAAAGCAGTTGCTAGATGAAGTTCAAAAGGAATGGCCAAAAAGTGATATCGGTATTTTTTCAGCCGCGGTGGCAGATTATCGCCCCAAAGAAGTCGCCAAAGAAAAAATAAAGAAGTCATCGGATGTGATGAACATTGAATTGGTGAAGAATCCAGATGTGCTCAAGTGGGCAGGTGAGAATAAATCAAAAAATCAAGTACTCGTTGGTTTTGCGTTAGAAACAGAGAATGTCAAGGAAAATGCGACAAAAAAATTGGATGCAAAGCAGTTGGACATGATTGTGATGAATACCTTGAAAGATATTGGTGCCGGATTTGGTGTTGACACAAACAAAATTAGTATCTTAGATAAGCGCAATAATTTTGAGTCTTTTGAGTTAAAGTCAAAGAATGAAGTTGCCACGGATATTTTAACCTATTTGAAAAATTATATTTCATGAGAAATCTTTGTATGATCGCTATGATTTTTGGTGCTTGCCTTTCTTTGAAGGGTCAAGAATTGAACTGTCAAGTGAGTATTATTTTGGACGCTCGTTTAGAAGTGACCAACGTAGAGCGTGAAGTGCTGGATCAACTGGAAAACACGATTTACGAATTCATGAACAATACGCAATGGACCAAGGACAAGTTTACCATGGAGGAACGGATCAACTGCAATATTCAGATTCAGATCAACGAGATTCCAACTAGTGGGTCGTTCAAAGGCTTTATGCAAGTGCAATCGTCTCGTCCAACATTTAACTCAAGTTACAACACAACGATTTTTAATTACCAGGATGATGACGTGGAGTTTTCATTCAATAGAAATGCCATTTTTGTGTATGCACCGAATCAGTTTAGAGACAACCTTACGTCCATGTTGGCATTTTACGCTTATTTTGTGATTGGAATGGATTACGATTCGTTTTCAGACAAAGGTGGAACAAAATACTTCAGTGAGGCACAACAGATTGTGAACAATGCGCAGACGTCCAGCTTTACGGGTTGGAGATCCAACGAAAAAGGAAAGAATAACCGTTATTGGTTGGTTGATAATATTCTGCATGAGCTGTTTACACCATTGAGAGAGTGTACATATCACTATCATAGAAAGGGGTTGGATGTGCTTTATGATGACAAAGTGCTAGCCCGTTCTGAGGTGTACAACGCATTGAATAAATTGGTAAAACTGACAAGTACACGTCCCAATTCATTGAACGCATTGAATTTCCTTTCAGCAAAATCAACGGAGTTAAAGAATCTGTACGAGGATGCCGAAATAAAAGAGAAAAACGATATCGTAAACCTGCTCAAGCGAATTGATCCTGTGAATTCTGAAAAGTATCAACAGATTTTAAATTAATGATCACTTCGCTAAGAATAGAGAATTTCGCACTGATTGATGCTGCTGAAATCAATTTCAAAAGTGGATTTACCGTTATTACGGGTGAAACAGGATCTGGAAAATCTATTTTGCTCAATGCGCTAAATTTAATTTTAGGCGAACGTGCTAACTTTTCAGTCATCGGTTCGACAAGCGATAAATCCATTGTAGAGGCGGATATTGACATCACTGGATTCGGTTTAGAAAACTTTTTTCAAACGAATGAATTGGATTACTTCGATAAGACGATTGTTCGCAGAGAAATCAACAAACAAGGTCGTTCTAGGGCATTTATCAACGATGTACCAGTGCAATTAAATGTACTGAAGGACTTTTCTTCTCAGTTGATTCATATCCATTCGCAATACAACACACTCGAACTAAAAGATGTGAACTTTCAACTGTATGTCCTAGATGTTTTAGCAGGAGTGTTGGATGAGAAAGAAATCTTCAGTAAGCGGTTTGAAGAACTGAGAAAGAACAAATCTTTACTCTCAGGCAAGAAGGAGCAATTATCGAATTCACTTGCGCAAGCTGATTATAATGCGTTTCAGCTCAATGAGCTTGAAGAACTAGCATTGTCAACAAAAAATTACGACCAGCTCAACCAAGAAGTGTTGAAAGGGCAAAATGCGGATGAAATTAAATCGATTTACGCTGAGATAAGTGCCGCATTGGAAACGGAGAATGGGATTGTGGACCAACTGGTGTATTTGAAAAACTTGTCAGGAAAGAAAGTAGATGTCTCACCCGAGATTAAAGCGTATTACGAGCGAATCAATGCATTGGTGATAGAGGCGAAGGACCTTGCGCAAGAAATCAGTGACGCCAATGAATCGTTTAGTTTTGATGCGAGTCAAATGAGTGAAATTGTACAACAACTTGACAATTACAATCGAATTTGCCAAAAGCACAACGTCAATACTCAAGAAGCACTGATTGAGTTGATGGATGAACTCAAGGGGTTCAATGAAAATCACGATAACTTAGCAGCAGAAATTGAACAGCTGTCGGATAAAATACTTCAAGAGGAAGAGGAGTTAACAAAGCTTTCGAATGAACTACATCTGAAACGTAAAGACGCGATTCCTGCCATTGAAACGAAAATAAAATCAGCATTGAGTGAACTTAAATTGGTGGACACAGCTTTAATTTTTCAATTGACAAAAGAAGAAGCATTAAGTGCCTCGGGAGGATCGAAGTTGCAATTGCTTTTTAGTCCCAACGTTGGTGTGGAGCCTGTTCCTGTGCACCAAGCAGCCAGTGGAGGTGAGCTTTCCCGTGTAATGCTTGCACTACAAAGCTTGATGTCCTCCAAAATTCAACTGAGATCTATGCTCTTTGATGAAATCGACACTGGAGTTTCGGGCGATGTCGCTCAAAAGATGGGTGTAACCCTCAAGAAAATGGGAGAGGAGATGCAAGTAATCGCAATTACCCATTTACCGCAAGTGGCAGCAAAAGGTGGACAGCACCTGAAAGTCGTAAAGCGCGTTGTGGAGGGAAAAACACACACCTTCGTCGAAGAACTTTCCTTGGAACAGCGCATAGAAGAAACAGCGCGATTGATGAGTGGAGATCAAATTAACTTGGCTGCACTAGAGAACGCGAAAGCCTTGATGAATTAATTTATCATGTCACATGAAGTTTAAACTGGATTTTACTGTTGACAAAAGCCACATTGACTTCACCTATCATGATTCCGCACTATTAATTGGAAGTTGTTTTTCAGATGAAATCGGGCAGCATTTTAGGAAGAATGGATTCCGCATAGAAATCAATCCATTTGGAACTTTATTTCATCCGACAACCATTGCAAATGTGTTGAAAGCGTCCATTGAAGAAAGCAAGGATGTCAGTGTTTATCAGCGTGATGATTTGTTTTTCTCCTGGGATGCCGCATCAAAAATCTATGCGTTCTCGGAAGAAGAGTTAATTCAGAAAATCATTGAAACGCGTCAGAAATTGCGTGAACAATTGCTAAAATCACGACTGTTGATAATTACCTTTGGTACGGCATGGCACTACACACACCATGAGACAAATCAAGTGGTAGGAAATTGCCACAAAGCGCCTCAAGATTTATTTTCAAAGACATTGACTCCAACCGAAGAAATGCACGCACAATGGCAGCCGTTAATTGCTCAGTTGAAAACATTGAATCCAACATTAGAAATCGTTTTTACAGTAAGTCCAGTTCGACACGTAAGGGATGGAATCGTAGAAAACAATAGAAGCAAAGCGCGTTTAATTGAACTAGCACATACCTTGGTGAGTGAGTATCAATTGAATTACTTCCCCTCCTACGAAATTCTCATCGACGAGTTACGCGATTATCGCTTTTACCAATCAGACTTAGTGCACCCTTCTGATGAAGCGGTGAATTATGTGTGGAAAGCTTTTTCCGAGTATATGATGCACCCAGAGACACTGGAGCGCATGAACCAACGTGGCCGCTTGCTCGCTGTATTGAATCATACGTCACTTCATCCAGGGTCGAAAGCGGATATTGAAGGCAAGACCAAGGCAAAGATGGAGCTGGAATTATTTGAGAGGAAGTATCCTGAGGTGGAGTGGGAGTGAAGTATGCTATTCGGTTTAACTTTGTGCCTTTCAAGGTAAAAGATAAAATCTACACAAGCACCCAACAAAAAACCGTCTCACCAAAGGTGGACGGTTTTCATCATAAATAGTGTTGTAGTTCCACTACCTTCTGCGAATAGGGGTAATGTTACCCGCGTATTCACTATCTTCTCCTGGCTCCGGATTTTCAATCACGACCTTCCAAATGTAGGAAGTTTCGTAGTTGACTTGCTGTCCAGTGGTTTTATCAATTCCATCCCAACCGTTGTTGGCATTGTTCGTTTGGTAGACAATATGTCCATCCGTTGGGTCAAGAATAATTAGTGTAAATCGTACATTTCTTTGAGTCAACGCAAACGGCATGAAGGTATTATTTCGAGGATCGCTATCCTGAGGGATAAATGAATTCACCGCCATTAAGTTATATTTTTCGTCAACATGAACTGATTTTGTGATACTGTTTGAGCACCCGTTCACTGCTTTTACTGTTAACGTTACGTCATGATTTCCAGCTTTGTAGAAGTGTGCGTCAGCTTTCATCTCAGAACTGCGTGTTTTTCCATATACCCAGCTGTATTCGCTTCCAGAAACAGTAGTTTCTAGTTTCGTTGTTGGAAGACCATTTTCAAATTTCGTTTCAGCATCGATAGAGAAATCTACGTGTGGTGCTTTTTTGACAAAGAACGAAGTTTGATTTTCCGCTGTTGCATTGTTTAGAATGGAGACACTGTGTTTCCCTTCAGCATTCACACGTACTTTTCTTGTCTCGTTTGCAGGAATAGTAAAGTACAATTCAGGTCCTTGGATTAATAGCGGTGAATCGTTTTTGTTTTCAACTTTCACTACTTCACCTTCGCATAAATCGCCTATTTCTGGAAGTATGATTTGCTTAGCCACACCGTTCGATTCGGTTGTTGGTTTGATACTGTTGTCATTACCCTTTTCAGATACTGGGTTTCTTGAATCACTTCCATACATTGTTCCATTTCCATTACCAATATTTCCATTATCTGTACCGATACGGAATGGATCGACTGCCCTCGTTTCATTAGTAGATGTCACATTGTTTTCAGTGGATGGATCAACAGGTTCAGTAGCATTGTTCTCTACTGAAGTTTGAGTTGTATTGTTTTTAACGTCTTGAGTTGTTTCAGCAGTTGTCGTTGTAGCGTTATCCGTTTGGTTTTCACTTACCACAGTATTCACTGTATTGTTTTCATCCGTAGTATTTGTTGATGTCACGGCAAAGTAACTTACTACACCAATAACAATCACAGAAGCAGCTCCAATGAACCATTTCATACCAGATCCTGGTAACGATGAAACAGGTTTCACCACATCAAGCTTTGCTTCCATCGCTTTCCACGCAGATGCATTGTAGGGCATTTCGTGGTTTTCTAAGCTTTGTTTTATGTTCTTTTCTATGTCTTTCATGTCATTCAATGTTCATGAATTTTTCTTTTAATATTTTCTGCAAATTCAATTTTGCCTTTGCTAAATTTGATTTTGACGTTCCTTCGCTGATACCGAGAATTTCCGCAATCTCTTTGTGCTTATACTCCTCAAAAACATACAAACTGAAAACAGATTTGTAGGCAGGAGAAAGCTCATTGATCGCTTCCATGGCAATTTCAGCTTTGATTCCCAGTAGTTCCAATTCTTCAGAATCGACCATTGGATCAATTGCACCCAATTTAAAGTCTTCATCGTTATCGGTGAGAAAAGGGTCTTTTTTAGATTTTCGGATACTGTCAATGGCTGTATTTGCCATAATTCTCCGCATCCAACCTTCAAAGGATCCTTTGTAATCAAACGCATCAAGTTTATCAAAGATCTTTATGAAACCTTCTTGTAAAACCTCCTCAGCTGAATCCCTATCGGTTGAGTAGCGCATACAAACGGAAAGCATTTTACCATAATAAAGCTTAAATAGGGTTTCCTGCGACCTTCTATTATTGTCGAGGCACCCGCGTATTATTTGCTCTAAATGTTCTTTGTTTTCCACATTAGTTTCGTTCGTTAGACGCTCTGATAAATTAAAAGTTGCCTTTCAGATTTTTAATTTAATCGCTTCCATTAAAAAAACACCCAAAATAGGTCTTTTTTCTTACAATTTAGTTAATTTCGTCATCGACTATGGAATTATAATAATTTAGATCAAACAATAAAAAAAATGAAAGTAACTGTTGTAGGCGCTGGAAATGTTGGGGCAACTTGTGCCGATGTATTAGCGCACAAAGAAATTGCTAACGAAATTGTTTTGTTAGACATTAAAGAGGGATTTGCAGAAGGAAAAGCGTTGGATATTTGGCAAACTTCGCCGATCAACTTGTACGATTCAAGAACAACTGGATCGACAAATGATTATTCAAAAACAGCAGATTCTGATGTAGTTGTTATTACATCAGGTCTTCCTAGAAAACCTGGAATGTCACGTGATGACTTAATCGCTACGAATGCAGGGATTGTGAAAATGGTGACAGAAAACATTGTTAAATACTCGCCAAATGCAAAAATCATCATCGTTTCAAATCCTTTGGACGTTATGACGTACTGTGCTTACTTGACAGCGAAAGTTGATTCAAGCAAAGTATTCGGTATGGCGGGTGTACTTGATACAGCACGTTACAGAGCATTTTTGGCAACAGAATTAAACGTTTCACCAAAAGATATTCAAGCAGTATTGATGGGTGGACACGGAGATACAATGGTTCCACTTCCACGTTACACAACTGTTGGTGGAATTCCTGTAACTGAACTGATCAGTGAAGATAAATTGAATGAAATCATCGAAAGAACAAAATTCGGTGGTGGAGAAATCGTTAAATTGCTTGGAACATCTGCATGGTACGCTCCAGGAGCTGCTGCTGCACAAATGGTTGAGGCAATTGTACGTGATCAAAAACGTGTATTCCCAGTTTGCGCATGGCTGCAAGGTGAGTATGGAATGAAAGATATTTTCTTGGGTGTTCCAGTTGTACTTGGTAAAAACGGTATTGAGCGCATCATAGAATTAGAATTAAACGCTGATGAAAAAGCATTATTGAGCGAATCTGCTGAAGCTGTTCGTAACGTAATGAGCGTTTTGGATAATATGAATGTGAACGCATAAGCGACTCACTTTAAATAATTTGACGCTCGGATAATTTTATTCGGGCGTTTTTTTATGGAATTTTTTGTTTCTTGACATCTAAGGAATATGCAATTGAATCGACTCATTTTACCATTTTTGCTTTTCTCACTTTTCGCCGTGGGACAAGATTCTGTGGTAGTGAAATTAACCTTCCGTGATAGCCAATACAACGAACCAATAGAAAATGTACAGGTGGAAGTGAAATCTGATTCAGATGTCCGTAATTATTCATCACAGCAAGGTTCAGTCTACTTTAATGCACAACGAGGAAATCAATTAACGATGAGTTGTACGCATTTCAAATACAATCCTGTAGAACTGACACGAAAAATTCCTGCAAAATCATCAAAAGACACCATTGAATACCGCGTTGAAATGGAGTTTATCCGTGTCCAGAACCAAACAGAGGTCGTCGTTTCAGCACCCGGTGTTCCAGTTGTGTATTACAGATCCTCTCGACTTTCTGTAGCAGATTTTGAATTATTGCCTTCGGGTGAGATGCTGTTGCTAACGTATCCGAAGCAATTAAAACGAGGGAATGAGTTGCTTGTGTACGATGGACGTAATGTGAAGAAAACGTTTGAAGTCCCAGATGTCGCGGAGGAATTGGTGAGAGATTTCAGGGGGAATCCACATGTTATTTGTCAAAACAATGTCTACGGAGTACACGTCAACTCGAATGAAATCACGCTTTCAACGATCGATCGCCCTTACTTTTTTAAGTATTTGGCGCCAATTCTCGACTCAAATAAAACCAAATTATATTTTTCGAACTTCAGCAAAGATTATCCAGCGTTCGATTATTTCAGCTACGATCAGTGGGACTCAACCTACAGCAAGATTCTAGAAATCAAGGACGACCTGATGATGGAGCTGTACCGTTCCGAATATAAATGGGTCGATGTACGCACAAAACTTTGGGCGAAGAATTTGGAATTGCAAACGGGAACGGATGCCGAAATTTATGTCGGAGCAAATTATTTTACGCAGTCGCTTTATTACAAATCCTTGTACGCTCCCTTGTTCCATCGTAACGATACTTTGTTTGTGTTCGATTACTACAAGGACAAACTACGGACGTTTGATCATCTGGGAAATCCGCTGGATAGTGTAGTGATAGATCATCATTACGATGACCGAAAAACAGGTTGGAAAAGTGAGTTAATTCAGGACAGCGAAACAGGAGAGATTTATGCGCTGTATGACCGTGCAGGTTATTCGTACTTAGGGTGGATCGATACGAAAACAGGAGAAATTACAGAAAAAGTGCGATTGGAATATCGATTCATTGAGAAGATTGCCATTCACAACAATCACGTCTACTACATTTATCGACCATTTGAATCTCCACAAAAGAAATATTTATACCAAGAACGATTACCCTATGATTTCGGGAGTGCAAAGTTCATTCACGACATCTCAAAAGAGTAGCGCGAAAGCTCTGAAATGGGTGAAAACCGCTGGATAAAGTCCATCGGTTTTCAGGCTAATGTCAATTATTGAATAAGCTCAACATCCTTCACGCGTTTGTAGATTGGTTCAATCGTCCAATTTCCTTGTTTATCAACCAAGCCCCAAGTGCTACCTTCCTTTGCAGCAGCATATCCATTTTTGAAATCGCGAATTCCAGAAAACTTTGGCTCGATAACTACAGCACCTGTTTTATCCACAAATCCCCAAAGTCCGTTTTTTCGAACCGCTATCAACCCATCAGAAAGATTGTTAATTTTTTCGTACTCTACAGGTACAGCGACTTTCCCATTTGTATCAAAGGCTCCCCAAAAACTCCCTTCACGGACATTTATCAAACCATCTGTCATTCGTTCCATTTTTGTATACTTGGGTTCAATAACCATTTTTCCTGTATGGTCTATCAACCCCACAAACTCACCCACTCTCACCCAAGCAAAACCTTCTGAAAAATCACCTCCAGCCGTAATCGTTCCAACGGGAAGATACTGACCAGTCGGCAAAACATATTTCGTCTCATCATTTAATACAACCCGTGCAATATTATAAATGGGATCAGGCTCATGTCCACTTTGGTACTGAGGTTGAATTAACCAATCACCCTTTTTATTAATATATCCGACTAGGTCATCTGTTGTTTTTGCCCAGGCCATTTCGTTTCCGAAGTAACCAACTGATTTGAATTTAGGTTCAATTACCTCTTCTCCGTTCTTGTTGATATACCCATATAATTTATTGCTTTCAAACGGTGCTAATCCATTGATCATATAGGCCACTTTTTGGGATGGAACTTGTACCTTCACTTCCTCACCAGTCGTAGAAATAATGTAATGATCTCCGTCTTTTTCACCGATAGCAAAGCCATCCTTAAATTCACTCAGATTTTTATAATTACAAGGAACGATCAATTTTCCCTTGGAATCCAAGTAACCATGTTTCTTGTTCGCTACAATTAGTTGAAGATCAAAATCATATCCTTTGCTGAGCCAATTTAAAAACGTTTTCGGCTCAAAATTTGAAACGCCAATTGAAATAATTTTCCCTGTTGGATCAATTACTATCCATCCATCTTTCTTACTTACATTAACTAAGGCCGCTCCTCCACTCATGAACGTATGGGCATCTATATACGTCGTCTTAATCACGACATTTCCAGATGGCGTCGCATACCCCCACTTATTTTCAAGATTTTCGACGGCAACCAACATTTGTTGACTAAATGTAAAGCAACTGGAAATTAAAGCGAGTGTAATAATAAGTGTGTTTCTCATGATTTTTATTTTTTTTGTATTCAATAATACAAATTTCGACTTGATTAACTTCATGTCTTGAATGAAAAATTCCGATTTCATTCATATCCTCCTCTTCTCTTGTTTCGTTTGAATCTCCACAAAAGAAATATTTGTATCAAGAACGATTGCTGTATGATTTCAGTAGTGCAAAGTTCATTCACGACATCTCAAAAGAGTAGCACTTATTCTTTTCGAAGACAAAAATAATAGTGACCTTTGCCCCACTGTTAACTGAACAACTCGAAAATGAAAAAAATTGCAATCATTGGCTGTGGAAATCTTGGTCTTTCCATTTTAAAAGGTTTGTCAAACGATACTAGTTTTGACGATTCAATCATCTATGCAACGAAAAGAAATGTTTCTTCCATTGAGTATTTGGCTTCCGAAAGATTGATTGTCACTGCGGATAGCGCACTCGCAATTCGTGAATCAGACATTATAATTGTGGCGCTAAAACCATTCAATATCATTGAGACGCTCGTTCAGTTGCGTACTAATTTTTCGCCCAGTAAGCATACGGTTGTCTCATTGGCAACGGGAATTTCAATGCAGCAAATTCAAGAAGCAATTCAAGTCGACTTACCAATTTTTCGTGCCATGCCAAATACGGCTGCGGGTGTAGGAGAATCACTCACCTGTTTGTGTTCAAATGAACAAGGAAAGCAGAAAAGGGAAGAGGTGACGGCAATTTTTGATGCGATTGGTGAAACAATTGAAATTGAACAGAACTTGATGGAAGCTGCAACGGTGCTGGGTGCTTGTGGAATTGCATATGTTCTGCGTTTTATTCGCGCAATGGTGCAAGGGGGAATTGAAATTGGTTTCGATGCAAAAACAGCAAGTGCAATCGTCAATCAAACGGTGAAGGGTGCATCGGAATTGCTGATCAAAAATGGACAACATCCCGAATTTGAAATCGACAAAGTCACCACGCCAAAAGGATGCACCATTGTTGGATTGAATGAAATGGAGCACAACGGATTTAGTTCCTCACTTATCAAAGGACTGGTTGCTTCCTACGAGAAGATTGAGTAACTTAGTGTAAATCTAGTTTAAACAAGTTTTCGCGGTATGCCCACAATCTTAAAATCCAAGCTCAATAATACGTTCATCGATGAATTACCAGCGGATTTGAATGAGGTCAACACGCCACGACAGGTTGAAAAAGCCTGTTATTCATTTGTTCAACCCGCAATTCCGTCCAATCCTTCGCTGATTCATGTTTCTGATGAAATGGTGGATGAATTGGGGCTCGAGGATGTTGAATTACCTGATTTTTTGAATGTTGTGACAGGTAAATTGAGTTTACCGAGTAGTCGACCGTATGCAATGTGTTACGGAGGACATCAATTTGGTCATTGGGCGGGACAGTTAGGTGACGGTCGAACGATTAACGTTGCAGAGATCGAATTTAATTCCAATCGATGGGTGCTTCAACTCAAAGGAGCGGGAAGAACGCCGTATTCCCGCGGTGCAGATGGAAATGCGGTATTGCGTTCGTCCATTCGAGAATATTTGTGCAGTGAAGCCATGCATCATTTGGGCGTCCCGACAACAAGAGCATTGTCCTTGGCTTTGTCTGGAGATCAAGTCATGCGTGATATGCTGTACGATGGACATCCTGCTGAAGAGAAAGGAGCGATTGTTTGTCGCGTTGCACCATCGTTTATTCGCTTTGGAAATTTTGAGATTTTTACTGCACGCGGAGATCATGAAACATTGAAGACGTTGGTTGATTATACCATTCTCCATTTTTATCCTGAGCTCGGTTCGCCATCAAAAGAGACTTACATTGCGTTTTTTAGGGAAGTGATGTTGCGCACAAAGAAAATGCTATTGGACTGGCAACGGGTTGGATTTGTGCACGGTGTAATGAATACAGATAATCTCTCCATTCTCGGGTTAACTATTGATTATGGTCCTTATGGATGGCTGGAGAGTTATGAACCAGACTGGACACCGAACATTACGGATGCGGAGCATAGAAGGTATCGATTCGAAAATCAGCCAGCAATTGGCTCGTGGAATTTAACACAACTCGCAAATGCGTTGTTTCCTTTAATCAAGGAAGCGGCACCATTGGAAGCAATATTGAATGAGTATCGAACTAGTTTTCAGAATGAATACCTTGAAATGATGTTGTCGAAACTCGGGATTTTTACCAAAATTGACCAGGATCAATCGCTGGTAAAAGAATTACAAGTGTTAATGATGATTTCGCAGATTGACATGACTTTGTTTTTTCGACAGTTGAATACATTAGATGAAGAAAATTCTAAAGCGTTCATTTCAACGATAGCTTTGACATCTTACTTAACATCAGAGGAATTTAAGGCCTATCAAGATCGCTGGAAAAAATGGTTGAGTTTGTACGCAGATCGATTGAATGTTGAAACGATATCTTCGGAAGAACGCATCGAACGAATGAACACCATCAATCCAAAATACGTGCTTCGAAATTACATGGCACAGTTGGCAATCGACGATGCAAATAAAGGGAATTATCAACTGATTGATGAATTGTATCAGCTGTTAAAGAAACCCTACGATGAACAACCTGAGATGGAAAAGTGGTTTGCTAAGCGACCAGATTGGGCAAAGGACAAAGTAGGTAGTTCAATGCTCTCCTGCAGTTCTTGAGCTGCAATTAAGGGGGGTAGGGACCTGTGTAGATGTCACATGGATTATTTCCAGTGAAACAACTGTTACGCAGACTATAGTCAAAATTAAGCGGTGGGACATTCTCATTAATTTCAAATTCACCTAGATATCCGGACCACCATTTTTTATAGCACTCATCTGTGCCAGGTATCAAGTACATTCCTTCTTTTTTATGCTGTTGAACAAATTGCTCAAAAGGTATATCCTTAAATTCTTCTTTGATGGCATATTTCCCAGGGGGGAGCATCAATTGAAAGAGTCCTTCATCGTTTGCTCTGAGTGGAGATTTTTCCTTCGTTTCCAAATTAATCAAAAGCAAGCCACCATGCACTTGGGAAGATAGATTCAATTGATCCTCACTTGGAGCAGCGCCTCCGCAATAAGGATGATGTTGGAGAGCAGTGAATTGTACGTTGTATTCCTGTGCAATGCTGTCTTTCTGAATTTCTTCAGCTCTTTCTTCACTTTGCAGGTTACTATCGACGAGTGGCTCCGTTGCAGCGCACGAAGCAAGCAGGAGAAAAGAAAGGAATAATTTAAGCATGACTTTATTCAATTTGACTGTATGTACATCAACGTTGATACAAAGTTCAATTCCTCACTAAGGAATTTGAAAATTGATGTTCACATTTGCATTCGCTGTGCCATCTGCCGATAAGGTGACAGGAACGTCAAATGCCGAATTCAGGAAGAATCTAATTAATAATTAACTTTTTAGTTGTGAATTTTGAATTTAAATCAAAAACTGTAATAAAATAAACACCAGAACTAATTTCCTTTAGGTCAATTAGATTGTCCTCTGAATATAAAACTTCATTTCCACGCATATCGGTTAAAATGGAATGGTGGTAGTTAGGGTATTTAATATTTATGAAGGTAGTAGTCGGGTTAGGGTAAATAACAATTTCTTCTTTTTTTTGATTAATAGTTGACACGACCGACATATCAATTATATCAACTATCTGAAAAATTTTAGGGGAACCTGCTTTTTGTTGACAATACAAGGATAGAGAAAACAAATTGTACCCAGTTTGTGAATAAGTACAAATTATAGTGTCACTTACTACAGTCAATACACCAGATTGCCAGATACTCATTTCAAAATAAAATGTGGTGTCATTAATTACATCATAAAATGATGTTTCAATTGAGTCAACCACAGAGTTATAATCAAATGAGCAATTTGACGTATTAAAAGATATAGTGTCAATTACAGGTGTTGGTACATAATTTATATACGCATTGGAGGAATCCACAGATACAAAGTTTAACGATAGTGTGTCATTAAGATTATCAACAATACGAATATTATGAAATCCAGGGCAGAGATATGGAATTGTATCTACGGAAGCAAACAAACCAAAATCCCAAGAATAACTATAAGGCTCAGTTGACCCTACTATTTCTACATAAGATGTGGTAGTACATGAGTCTTCACTAGAAACCGTTGAAAAAACCGAGGCGTTAAAAGAAGTATTATTTATTACGTTTAATGGTTCTAGTATAACATTCATATCAACATAGAAACCAATTCCATTTGAAATATTCAAAATACCTTCTTCCGCACAGAGGTTCGGCCAGGTGCCAATACCACCGATTTGAAAAGGACCATAGGTCATACTCATATTACCAGTGTATGCTATTGTGTCATACAAGAAATTCACTTGCAGCACCCCATCACATGATGATATTGTTTGCGGCTGGTTAAGATATGACATATTTAATGAGGTACATAATCCAGGGTTTCTCATATTGAGGTGGGCAATTGTATCCCCAGTAATTGAATCCATAGCGATGGCAAAAATTTCAGCGTACTGCATACTATAATCATAACCTGACAATGAATCCGTATAGGTTTCAATAAAGTTCCATGGATCACCAACTCTATAGCTTACTAATCCTGGATATCCCATTAATTCTACTTTAAATGCACCGTCCGCATTTCCCGGAGTTGATGGATAGATAGTAGGTTTTAAATATATCTGAGATACAGAGCTAAAACTAAAGAATAGAAAAACTAATAGGAAAAACTTCATGGTTTTGAATTTGTTGTAAAAATAGGTTAATAAATTAAAGAAACGAACTATGGAATTTGAAAATTGATGTTCACGTTTGCATTCGCGGTGCCCTCAGCAGTTAAAGTTAGTGGAACGTCAAATGCCGAATTCATATAATCACCACTTGAAAAATTATAATCGCCGTTACTGTCATAAATTGCATTCACGTAGTACGTACCAGGATGCATATAATTGAAATTAAAACTTGTATTCGCTAAAGCATCGACAAACACGTAGCGCGAGCGATATTTCATGTTGTTTAAACTAAACACACTTCCTGGGAAAAGTGGTTGCGTTGTAATGCTGATTAAAATTTTCTTTGAAGGATCCACAGTTCCAGGATTTGTAACATTGATATTCACCGTTGAATTTCCTAAATACGGCTGTTGCTGTTCTGGATATGGATCTGCTGCAGCAGAATAGTAAATCGCTTCGGTAGAACCATCGAAAGTTGAGGAGAAATCGCGCGTTAACACTTTTTGCGGATAATTAAATAATGAAATTGCATTTTGTGCAGAAGTTTGATCTTGCAGTTTTGCTCTCCAGATCATGTGTGTTTGCGCTGTTGGAAGGGTATTGGATTTATTTGTATAAACATGAATGATTAAACTATCAGGTTTGAATGTAACAGCAGTATGAACTCTGTTTTTACCCGCTTTTGGATCAGAAAAACGATAGTATGATTCAGTTGGACCTTCGTTTAAACTATCAATCAGTTGGTAAGAGTTTCTCACAAATCCAGCAAATCCACCACCATTTCTAAAAGCTACTTTGTATTCGCAATCGTATTTTACGATGAAGAAACTCATGAAAATATCATTGATGGAATCGAGTTCATTTTTCGCCGACACTTGAGAAGCAGAGATGGGACGAAAATCTACAATCCATTCAGGATAACTTCCAAGCGCCGTTGTAGAAGTAACACTTCCATTCCAAATTCCAGGAACTTTTTCTAATATTCCAAATCCTTCCACGGATGAAGAACTGCTAATTGCTTCGATATTGCATGGGGTATCATCGTCTGGCGGGGTTGAATCGTCAGTCTTACCTTTTTTACAAGATACTGAGAGCAAAATTGCGAGAATGAGTGAAGTGTAAATTGATGTAGCTTTCATGTTGTTGATTTTCTTTAGAGCTCTAATTTACACAATTTTGTGCTAATTCTATTTGGAAGCTCAAGTAAACACCTTAAAACCCCCCATTTCAGACGGAAGATTTTAAGATGTTAATTTATTTTTTATCGATTCAAATTCATTTCAGACTGCTCAGTCGTTGTTTTTTCTGATCTTTTAAAAATTGCTTTTTCAGCAGGTTGACCGTACAACTCTGGCATAAAGTAGCGCCCTTTTTGACCTTCTCTTTTCTCAACTTCTACAGCTCTTTTTTCTGGATGTTGTTGCAAATAAGCGTCGTTTCGCTCTGCGTAAATCGTCCAAGAGACTTTTAATCCCTGTGTTCCTCCACCGATGATGAATTTACCTTCACTAATTTCTTCTTTTACGTACAACTGTGCATATCCTCCGACTGGAGTCAAGTTATAGCTTGGGTTTTTATTGATTGCATCATAGTAATCAGGCAGTTCAATAATCGCTTCTCCGTTTGCGTCAAAAACAGCATTTCCACGGTAAATGTTTAGCACTTCGTTGGATTCTGCCGAAAAATGACGCAAGTTTTTGTTCTCTGGATCCGAAGGGTGGTCAATGATAAATGTCTTAACACCTGTGGCACCAAAATCACCATTGGAGAGGACGCCATAAGCTCCAGCTGCTCCTCCCAAGTAACGATCTTCACCTACAATTCCATAGTATCCTCTTCCCGCTGCGCCAATCCCATTTCCAAGTGGAGCAATGGCATCAAAATTTTCACCATACAAAGCCATTCCTTGGCTGTAGTTTGTTTCACCAACAGTACCGTTAAATCCAATTCCGTATACACCATGTCCACCTGTTGTACGTAGGTTTGAACCATATACAGCAGCTTGAGCTGTTCCTGATGATATCACCTGTCCTGAAACTCCCCAAGCAGCTCCACTCGAGTTACCGATTACTGCCGAAGCAATGGTCGAATTAGAATTTGTTGAACTTTGAATTGCAGAAAATGTGTTCGCTGAATTTGTTGTCTCCGCCAAAATAGCTACTCCCGAGTTCGTATGCGCTGAGCGAAGCGTAATTGCTGACGCCGTTGCAGAAGTAACTTCTACAGCCCCTGCATCCGCAGTGATCAATCGACCTGCACCCGCTCCTCCAAAATCGTAGGCTTGATCCAATGTTCCACCACCTCCTGCTGGAAGTGTCACCATATTTCCACCTGAGATGGTAAGGTTTTGTCCCACCAAAGAAAGTGATTGAATTTCATTGTTGGGATCACTATCCGCATCATTTGGACTTGTGATGTAACCCGCATCATTCGTAAATGTACTCACGTTCGTTGGAGTATTTGTTAAATCGTTGTAATCACCACTGAATGAACTTCCAGTACTCTCCGCGTAAAGTGCATAGGGAACACTTAGTAGTTCGGATGTCCCACTGATGCTATAAACTGTTCCTCCGTTTGGATCTGTTTCGGTTTTCAGAAAGTAAGGTCCAGATGCCCAATCGATGGTGCTGAAATTTCCAGAAATGAGTGTTCCAGTTCCAATTTCAATTGTAGCTAGACCGTTAGCATTTGTTGTCGGTGTATGACGTTCTATAAATACCGCTGTTCCGACTGCGCTTGTTTCAAGAATGCTTATCTGAATACCAACTGCGGTGTTTGAAATCAATGCATTACTTGCATCTCTGACGACTGCTTGGTACGTCATTTTTTGTGGTGCTTGCGCATAGACTGCGGAAGTAAGGATGATACTTGCAATTGCTGTCAGGATTCTGTTTTTCATGTGTTTTAAGTTCATTTTAATGGTTTTAATATTATTGTTTAGTAATTTTTACTGATTCGAGGGCGACATAATTTTGGTTAATCGAGAGCATGTAGCCACCTGCTGCCATTGGTCGCATGTCTATCCGTGTTTCATCTCCAGAGATTTTTCCAGCAATGACAATTCGGCCATTCATATCGTGGAGTTGGTAATTCATCTCTTTCGCTGGATCAGTCAATGAAAGAATCAAGTATTCGCTTGTAGGATTGGGATACACATTTATGCCAACGGATTGAAGTGATTCTATGTCAGCTACTTCGATGAAAAGCTCAAACGGTTGTTGTACGCCTTGGTTGACGTTTCCCGTGCCAGATGCGTTGCTTGTGTAATCAATTTGTCCGATGGAATAGCTGACGGATCCACCTGCACCTGTCGCATCACCGCCAGAAGTTACCGTATTCTCTTGTGAGAAGCAGACAGCGGAAAAGCTTAGAAATAGGACTGAAAAGTATTTTTTGTTCATAGAAAAATTAGTTTGATGCCCCTAAACTTAAATAAAATCTGATTCAATATGATGCAGAGTAGATGAATTTAACACACCAAAATGAACAAAACAGCAATGCCAATTAATATTTGTTCTATCGATGATTTATCGGAGCAGGGTAGTACCTTTGCTCAGGTGATTACAATAGAAAAACATAAGGTGGAAGTCGTTGAAGCGCAGATACGTTTTATAGATTATGCGATTGGGTTGTTTCCACAGATTGCTACACGAAATGCAGTTAAAAAGGCCATAAAGCGCAATGAATTGTTGCACAATGGTTTAGTAGCTGAGACAGGGAGATACGTTGAAATTGAAGACGAGATTGAACTAGTCGATTTGGAGCATAAATCACCCAAGTATTTTGACCTGGAAATCGAAGTCGTATACGAAGACGATTATTTTGTGATTGTCAACAAGCCACCTGGATTGGTTGTGAGTGGAAACCAATTCCAGACATTGGAAAGCGCATTGGTAGATCGCATCGAAATCTCCAATCAGCCCGATGCTTTAAAATGGGCAAAGGCTGTTCATCGACTAGATGCCGCGACAAGGGGATTAGTGATACTTGCAAAATCAATGCAGGCGCATAGAGCTCTAGCAAAATTGTTTGAAGAGCGAAAAATCAAGAAGACTTATCATGCTGTAGTTGTTGGTACACCTGAGGAAAAGAGCGGTATTATTTCTGAATTGATTGATGATCAGACAGCAGAAACAGAAATTGAAGTGATTAAAAGTATTAACTCGCATCGGAACGAGTCGCTTTCGTTGCTACGCCTATTTCCGAAAACTGGTAGAACACATCAACTTAGAAAGCACTGTGCTTTTATTGGTCACCCGATTGTTGGTGATGTGCTTTATGGAGTAGAGGGGAGAACATTGTTGCACAAGGGATTATTTTTAGCTGCGACTTCACTGGAATTTAATCATCCAGTTACACAGGAAGTACTCAACATATCTCTCCCCATTCCGAAGAAGTTTGAAAAGTACCTGGCTAAAGAGGAATCTCGGAGTCTAAATCATTGATTTCACAAGCTTCCCAGCCCAATAGCGCTGTTTTTCGTGTCGATCCCCACATATATCCGCCAGACTTTCCAGAGGCCTGGATGACACGATGACAAGGAATGAGGTATGCGATTGGATTGGAACCAATGGCTGTCCCAACAGCACGAGCAGCGGATGGCTTGTTAATTTCTTCCGCAATTGATCCATACGTACTTAGCTTTCCATAGGGAATTTTCAAGAGCGCTTCCCACACTTTTAGTTGGAAGTCCGTGCCCTGCACATGCAGTTTAATTTCTTTAGGGCGTGTCCAATTTCCATTTATTATTTCTGCAGCATTTATATGATTTTTTGTTTCATCACGGACTAAAATTGCGTTTGGATAATGTGATTGTAGCAATTGAATACCTTGCTCTTGACTGTCAATAAAGTGAATTAAACAAATTCCTTTTGGCGTTGAGGCAATGATGAGTTTTCCAAAGTGACTGTCATGGAAGGAGTAGTTGAGGGATAGTTGATTCGCACCTTGTTTGTATTCTCCTGGCGTCATCCCTTCAATGCGAATGAAAAGATCGTGTAATCTGCTGGTGCTAGAAAGACCAATCGATTCAGTAGTGTCAAACAGTGTTGCCTGACTTTCCCTCAAAAGTCGTTTTGCGTATGATACATTGATGAATTGCAAGAAATTTTTTGGAGTGACACCAGCCCAATCATTGAATAAACGCTGAAAGTGGAAAGAACTTAAACCAACATGTTGCGCGATTTCGTCCAGCGATGGTTGCTGTTTATGATTTTTTTGAATGAATTCAATGGCTGTTGCGATGCGATCATAATTTAATTTATCCTGAGGGATCATGTTCGTGTTTTTTTTTCAAAAGTAGTTGAATGTCGTGGAAACTAAAACCCGAATCTTGCTAAATAAAAAAAACGTCCGTCTAACTTTTAGAACGGACGTTTTAGGGGTTTCACACTAAAAAACTAAAACTGCACTCTATGAAACCTATCTAACATTTTTCAGTAAGACTATCAACTCTTTAAAAAGTTACACATCAATCATAATGATTGTAAGTGCCATTTCCTCTTAGGTACCCTCTTTCACGATAGTGATGGTAATCTTCATCGTCTTTCATTACACTATCAAATGTGATGCTTTGATTTCCGATGACAACTTCGCCGCCAATTGGAATCTCGATGATAATTTCCACTTCTTGATCACGCAATTTATCGACTCTAGGAAAACGGTACTCGGTATCTAAAATCAAGGAATCTCCTTTCAATTCAATGTGATGTTGAATGTTCTTGCTTTTAGCGAGTGCTGCTTTGTGCGAGTGACTGCGCGCCTGAAAGTTTTGACGAATATGGAAGGATGAATCTGTAGATCGCGTGTATTTGAAATCAATGCTATGCATTTTGATGTACTTTTCATCCAGTTCGATAAAACCATGTTGTCCGTTACTTTTTACTTCAAATTCAGAGATTGTCTCTAGTTTTTCGAGGTTAGGTACGACAACGAGTTTTTGAGTTGTAACACTTCCAATTTCTCGCTCTATTTCTCCATCAGTGATAAAATCTCGACCAGTGCTCATTCCAACAGTTGCACACATAATGAATCCTGTGATTCCGCTGAGAAAAAGTACGAGAAGACTTAATTTAGACCACTTATTGTACAGTCTAAAAATAAGCATGGAACCTAATAACAGTGTAAAAATGATGACACTAGATCCAGCAACCAGTGCTCCCCACCAAAAGGTGTTGTAATCCGCGCTATGCGTTAAAACGAGTTCACCAAACTGAGCGGCAGATAGAAATCCGTATTCTCCCTGTACAGGTATGAATTGAGCGCTACCTATTCCAAAAATGATGAATAAAACAAGCCAAATAAGTCCAATACCAACGATGCCTAATCCAAGAATCATTGTTAAGA
This sequence comes from uncultured Flavobacteriales bacterium, assembly GCA_937876195.1. GTDB lineage: Bacteria > Bacteroidota > Bacteroidia > Flavobacteriales_D > Crocinitomicaceae > UBA4466. The sequence continues at coordinate 35,777 of CALEIK010000014.1, read as the reverse complement.
TTCGACCCGCTCGTGATACTTGCTGTCCATAGTGATCATTGTTTCTAACCTTGTTTGCAAATCGTTGTGACCCGTTCTTGAGGTTTTCCGCAGCGTTTTCGACTTCTTCTCGCACTGTTTCAACCGTAATTGGTCGACCTTTCATGCGCAAGCGATCGATGGTGCTTTTGGTTTTTGGTACAATGAACCAGAGTATAATATAGACTGGAATTCCGAATCCTGCTGCAAAGAAAATTACGATAAACAGTGCACGGATGATTACAACGTCAATTTTAAAGTAATTCGCTATCCCAGCACAAACACCACCAAGAATAGCATTATCCGAATCTCGAAATAAGCGTTTTTCTGAATGCTGATCATTCGATTTGTAGCTACTTCTACTTGGTTCATCTTCATTTTCGTCATCGATAAAATCTTCAGGATCACCTAAGGCAGCTAAAATTTCTTTGATGTCATTTAATTCAATGACCGTTTTTGAGTCAGTGAGTTTCGAACTGGAAATTTCGGCAATGCGCAATTCAACATCTTCGATTATTTCTTGACTTCCAGTTTCATTCTTTAAACTTACTTTAAGTCGATCCAAGTAGTCTTGCAACAACTCATACGCATCCTCTTCAATCAAGAAGTTGATTCCTTTTATGTTTACTGATACAGTTTTTTTCATTTTGAATTGTTTTTTGTGATTTTGTTGACAGCAGTGTTCAGTTCACTCCAGGTGTCAGATAATTCTTCTAAAAATGCTTTTCCCATGGTGGTAAGCGAGTAGTACTTACGTGGAGGACCGGATGGGGATTCCTCCCAGCGGTAGGTGAGTAATTCTGTGTTCTTCAATCGCGTTAGCAAAGGGTAGAGTGTACCTTCGACCACAATCAACTTTGCATCTTTCAATGTATCGATGATTTCGGAAGGGTAGGCCTCCTTTTTTGCTAAAATGGAAAGAATACAGAATTCCAATACTCCCTTTCGCATTTGTGCTTTCGTATTTTCCAATTTCATATGCTTATGTGTTTATGCAAAGATATATGTAAAAAACTGAACTATGCAATACATAGTACTATTATTTTTGAAAATATTGTAAAAGTGATTTATAACTAATTGTATTTCAATATACTATAAATTAAAAAAAATATATAGTAAAAATGCCTTTTTACAGAAAATGTTTAGTTTGATCTTTCAATCGTAAAAGGTATTGGGTGGTTTTCATCGCTAAGAGCACAAAGGTAAAGTGAATTGGATTAGTCGAAAAAAGTGCGCCCTGTCTGCCGACAGGCAGGAAAGACATCAACCTTGTTGATGCTTGGATGTTTCATTAAATTTTCTTCGTAGTAGCGAAGGCAATGACTATTGCCTGATACCTTGTGTTCTTTTTTCGTCAATAAGGCTTACAAAATTCCTTTGTGTGCTTTGCGGTTTTACCTTATTCACCTCAACTAGTCCACATTCTTCGTCATCCGAAAGAAATTCTTCATCCCTGAAGCGTATGCAGGCGTTTTATTTTCAGCGTAAAGACCAAGGAGTTCCACCATTTCTGGTTTTAATTCAGGATATTTCTTCACCAATTTGGCTAGTAAACGCATGGCATAAACATGCACCGCGACTTTATTCTCGTGGTTTTCAATAAAGCCAACTAATTTGTCAAGTAGCTTACCTTCTTTGTAGGAGGTGAGGCTGAGGTGGTCGAGCGTACACAATAAATTACGACGTGCGGATTGATCTTTAATTACAAAAAGGGCATCAACGATTTTTTTATAATGCGGTTGGATATCTTTAACTTGCGTTTTACAGAGGTGCGTCAACGCCCAAGAAGCGTACGAAGCAAAAGGGTATTTTTCTGAATCGTTGATTAAATCAATGAGCAAAGGAAGTTTTTCAGGAGATTTACGAAAGTAGCTTCGTATCAGATCAAAATTTCGATCTGTTTTTAATCCTAGTAATAGTTCCCGAATTTCCATTCAACGATACTGAATAGTTAGAAACCTATAGAAAGGCCTCACTGATGATTTACTGATTCAAAATATACGCAAAAATCAACGGAGCGACAATCGTAGCATCAGATTCAATAATGAATTTTGGCGTGTTGATGTCGAGTTTCCCCCATGTAATTTTTTCATTTGGTACAGCACCTGAGTAAGATCCGTAACTTGTCGTAGAATCAGAAATTTGACAGAAATAACTCCAAAACGGTGTATCGGTGCGTTCCATGTCTTGGTACAACATCGGCACGACACAAATTGGGAAGTCGCCTGCAATTCCACCTCCGATTTGGAAGAATCCAATTCCTTTGTCTTCGGCCGTTTCTGTGTAGTAGTCCGCCAACCACATCATGTACTCAATGCCTGATTTCATTGTCGATGCTTTCAATTCACCCTTTAAGCAGTACGAAGCAAAAATATTTCCCATGGTTGAATCTTCCCAACCTGGAACGATAATCGGTAGATTTTTTTGAGCCGCAGCTAGCATCCATGAATTCTTAGGGTCGATTTCATAGTATTGCTCAAGAACGCCAGAAAGCAATAATTTGTACATGAATTCATGCGGGAAATAACGCTCACCTTTGTCTTCAGCGTCTTTCCAAATTTGAAAAACGTGTTTTTGCAAACGTCGAAATGCTTCCTCTTCTGGAATGCATGTATCAGTTACACGGTTCATTCCTCTTTCCAACAAATCCCATTCATCTTGAGGTGTCAAGTCGCGGTAATGCGGTACGCGCTCGTAACTGTTGTGCGCAACCAAATTCATCAGGTCTTCTTCTAAATTTGCTCCTGTACAAGAAATCAAATGCACTTTATTTTGGCGAATCATTTCAGCGAAAGAAATTCCTAGTTCTGCTGTACTCATTGCTCCTGCTAGAGATACCAACATTTTTTTACCTGAAGCTAAATGGGCTTCATACCCTTTTGCTGCGTCAACAAGTGCTGCTGCATTGAAGTGTAAAAAGTTCTTTTCGATGAAGGATCTGATTTCGTTTGCCATTAGAGATGAAATTTATAAGAGATTAATTTGTAATATAATTTTGCTGCCATGAAGTCGGGGCCTGAAAGTGAATCAATTGGAGCAAGTTCCACGATGTCAAATCCAACAACATTGCATTTTTTGAAGACCATTTTAAGTAAATCCAAGGTTTCGTTCCATAACATTCCTCCAGGCTCTGGAGTTCCAGTTGAAGGCATAATGGATGGATCAAACGCATCTAAGTCGATAGTAATGTAGACGTCCCCTTCTAAACGATCAACGACTGCTTGCATCCAGTTTGGATTAGAGCGAATGGCATACGAAGTGAAGAAGTTTTCTTTTTTCACAAACGGCAATTCAACCGTGTCCATGCTTCGAATTCCGACTTGAACAGCGTTACATTCTTTCGCAATCGCGTGCATTGCACACGCGTGATTGTTTGGTGTTCCTTGATATTCAGGACGTAAATCTGAGTGTGCATCAATTTGAAGGACATTCAGCTTTGGGTATTTTGCGTGAAAAGCTTTCATTGCACCAATACTCACGGAGTGTTCTCCTCCAAGCATGGTAACAAACTTCCCATCTTTTAAATAGGATCCAATTGCTTTTTCAACCGCTTCGACCATTGCCTCAGGAGATGCATCTTCTGTTACAGTAGGAGCAAGGAAGACACCGTTTAAGTACGGTTCTGAATCTGTTTCAATATCGTACAGTTCCATGTTCTCTGCGGCATCCAAAATCGCTTCTGGACCTTTGTCAGCACCTTTTCCATACGTACTGGTTCCATCATAGGTCACAGGGACTAAAACGACCTTAGATGTCTCGTATTGGGCATTTTCCTCTGGTATTCCAGCAAATGTTCTCATTCGTATCCTAAAATTTTAAGCATATCTACGTTTGTTTGTTCTTTTCTGTATTCGAAATGAACAATTTCTCCGTTTTCATCTTTGTTGATCAAAATGTGTTTTGGCGAGGGGATTAGGCAGTGTTTAATTCCTCCATACCCAGAAATCGATTCTTGATAAGCCCCACAATTGAAAAAACCAACAAACAGTTCCTTTGCCTTTTTGAATTCAGGTAAATAAATCGCGTTGATGTGTTGCTCTGAATTATAGTAATCATCACTATCGCAGGTCAAACCACCTAAGAATACACGTTCGTAGCGATCTTCCCAGCGATTGATTGGAAGCATGATGAATCGCTTGTTAATTGCCCAAGTATCTGGCAAAGTCGTCATAAAAGATCCATTGATCATGTTCCAGTTTTCACGATCGTTTTGTTTCTTTTGATCAAGAATGGAAAACACCATACCTCCTGATTCAGCGACCGTGAAAGAACCAAATTCTGTAAAGACGTCCGGATGTTCTGCATCGACGCTATCAGCTCCAGATTTTATTTGAGCAATGATTTCACGCACCATGTATTCGTAATCAAAATCAAATGCGAGCGAATTTTTGACAGGAAACCCACCACCAATGTTTAAATAGGGGATGGTTGCATCCGCTTTAATCAAGTCTGTATAAACCGTAATAAACTTGCGGAGCTCATTCCAGTAGTATGCATTATCGCGAATTCCCGTGTTGACAAAAAAGTGCAACATAGATAACTTGAACTTCTTGTGGTCTTTAATTTTCCATTTGTAAAAAGGAACGACATCCTTGTACCCAATTCCGAGTCTAGAGGTATAGAACTCAAACTTAGGGTCCTCCTCAGAGGCGATACGAATACCAATTTCTAGTTTTGAGTCTATGATTTCATCCAATAATTCAAATTCTCTAAAATTATCGATGATTGGAATGATTCTATCAAATCCGAGATCAATTAATTCAGCAATCTTTCGGATGTATAATTCAGTTTTATATCCATTGCAGATGACATAGATGTCGTCTTTGAGTAATTTCTTTTTGAAGAGTGCGATAACAATGTCAATATCAAACGCTGAAGATGTTTCAATATTTGTGTTATGTTTTGCACATTCTTCCAGTACAAAATTGAAGTGTGAACTTTTTGTGCAGTAACAATATCGGTATCGCCCAGCGTAATTTAAATCCTTGATTGCAGTGTTAAACCAACCTCTACATTTTTCAATTTGTTCGCCTATTGCTGGTAAGTATGTAAATCTGAATGGTGTTTTATACGTGTCAATTAGCGACATCATGTCTAATCCACGAAAAAACAGGTTCCCTTTTTCTACTCTAAACTCTTCTTGTGGGAAGTCGAAGGTTTGTTCAATTAAGTCTCTGTATTTATTCTTCATCGATTAGCTCCTCCGTATCGATGTCTCCATCTATTGTCTCATCATCATCATCGTGATCATCATCGTCATCATCTTCAAGGTCTTTTGAAGAACCTGCTTTTCCGGCAATAATACTAGAACGTGGGATTAAATAATGAATTTCATCAGTTTTATAGATTACGCCTTCCGAAATCTCCCCTTTGAAAGGAAAGCTCGTGCGTTCCAATTCTCCCTCTGAATAAGCTGCGTAAATGTCTTCCTGTGTGGAATCATCAAACTTTGCGAAATCTTTAATAACCCTGTTCATTGTATTGAATAATTTTCTGCAAATGTTGTGTAAAAAAGGGATTTGTTGTAAATGTTTTTTAAAATTAAGTGAAAAAAAATTAAAATCATATATTTACCAGTAAAAATATCTAAATATGGATGATATAGATAGAAAAATCCTTGAAATTCTCCAAGGAGACTCGATGAAAACAGCCAAAGAAATGGCATCAGAATTAGCTCTGACTGCAACCCCAATATATGAAAGAATAAAGAAACTACAAAACTCAGGTGTCATTAAAAAATATGTGGCATTGTTGGATGCAGATTTACTAGGTAAAAACTTAGTTGTTTTCATGAATATTACGATCAAAGATCATCAAGCCGAAAAGCGCAATGAGTTTGTCGAAAAAATGGTAAGTCTTGACGCGGTCCGAGAATTTTATCACACATCTGGGAGTTTTGATTTTTTGGTGAAAGTGCGATTTTCAACCATCAAGGAATACCGTGATTTTTTGCTCAATGAAGTGGCTTCAATTCGAAACATTGGAGATATTGACAGTCAAATTGTTCTAGAAGAGATTAAATATTCAACGCGCATAATTCTATCCTAAAATTGACAAACAAAAAAAGGAATCAATTGATTCCTTTTGTGCCCTGGACTGGATTCGAACCAGCACGCACGTAGTGCACAACCCCCTCAAGATTGCATGTCTACCAATTTCACCACCAGGGCATGGGGTGCAAATATAATTGATTTAGCCGTTCGGAAAACCAATCACAAGGATAATTTTCGAAACAATTTCTCTGCTAAAACAATCATTTTTGGTGTCAGTGAACTAAATAGTAGAACCAATTTACCTAAACAGGATTCCAAGAGTCAGATAGATACTAAATTGTAGAGGAGGTAGTTACGTTGTAGTTTTAGGGTAAATAATTAAATTTTGTGAACATGAAAAAGATGCCACTCCTCCTCGCCTTGTTAATGACAACCTGTCTAACTGCACAGAATACCCACCAACTTATTGGATTTGACACTGGTTATGATCCTGATACGCTGTACATGGCACCAGGAGATACGGTTCAGTTTACCAGTGTTGGATACCACTCAGCAACTGAAATTGATTCGATCGATTGGGTGAATAATATTGATAATTCCAATGGTGGTTTTGATGTTGGATTTGGTGCACCTACCGGTGATTTATGGTTCGTAATCAATACACCAGGTACCTACTACTATATTTGTGAAGTACATGCTGCCATGGGCATGAAGGGAATTATTATTGTTGATGCCACTGCCGAAATAAATGAAGTTTATCTTGCAGGGAGCTTTAATTTCTATGCACTTGGAAACGGTTCTTACAAACTGGAATACGTTGACTCCGATCACTATGAATTGTATAATTTAAACGGACAACTGCTTATTGAAGGTGATCTTGACCAAACAAATACAGAAACAATTCTGGATAAGCACTTGATTGATGGTGCGTATGTTGTTCGATTTTCCAAAAATGGAAACACGACAAAAGTGAAAAAAGGATTCGTTAAGAATTAATTATTAATTCTACGCAAACACGTGTGTTTTTACCGGTTTACTGAATAACCAGCTGCTCAATGGATGTACCTTGTGAATTCGTTATGGCAATAAAGTAATTACCAGCGGGGATTTCACGGATATCAATTGTATGGCCATTTTCTACATGTTTAGCACTCCAAACTGTTTCTCCTAAGGAAGAAATAATACGTGCATTCACAGGTTGGACATCGTCTAAAGTCAATTGAATACTTTCCCGTGCTGGGTTTGGAGAGAAGCTAAATTCTGGAAGATTTACTTCATCAATACCAGCGGCGTTTGTATCAAACTCCAATAAATCCAAGGTCAACGTTGAACCGATGTTTTCGCCAGAGTAGACGAGAAAAAGCATAGAGTCGGGTACGTCAGATAAAACAATGTTAGAGACAAATGGGGTATACGAGGTGTTGGAAGTCATTTCTTCTACATGATAACCAACAACAGCCCCATTTCCGTAAAACAGCACTTGTACTTCTCCAACATCGGTACCTTGTGGGGAATATTTGTAAACTCCAGAAACAGTTGCAGGTTGGTCAGTGAATGGAATGTAACCAAAGGGATTCACCAAGTCGGTAAAATCAATTTCGCCTTTTGAAATAATACCTGGAATAGAATCCGTCGTCCAAGCCACTGTTGTCATTTCAATGGCATAATTTCCGCTGTAGGCATCTGTTGTTTTAACTATGTTGTCAATGTCATATCGACTCAACATTGGACTCAGTGTTTCCCAATCGTCGGGAATTTCTACTGATTTCGTCTCCCAGTTTTCAAAACTTTGGTTGGGTAAATCGGACATATAAAGTCCACCAGAAAGCAGTTTAATGTTGTCTATTAATGCCCAAGAATCGGGAGAAGGGTTGTAACCAGTCAATGGATTGCCTATGACAAAACCAATCATTAACTCATCCTGCACGGTGTTTCCAACTGGGATAATTTGAGGAGTCCAACTACCCACTGTGCCATAAGCGAAAGGTTTTACCTGAAAATCTACAGGCGTTCCAGCATTGTAGCGAAAGATGACTAAGTACAATGAATCATTGGGTTGTAAATCCATTTTATATTCCACGACAACGGCTTCAAAATTATCCGTGTAGGGAATTCCAGTGCCAGTGGCTAAATCTCCGTGCTGAACGAATCCAGCTATCGTATCTCCGTAGTTTACTGCGACTCTCAACTCTGCGGAATACGTCCCGTGTGAAGCATCGGTTGATTGAAAGACAGTGTTGACGTCATAATACATTTCTTGATTTGAACTAGTCCAATCCGTTGGCGTGTCATAAATGTCAAGGTTAGACCAGTTTTCAAAATCGCCATTCACAATTTGACTAAAAATCAGATTATAAGGGAATAGTAGAATGAGGCAAAAAATATTGAACTTCATACGTTGTAGGTTTTCGGTAAAGATATTTCCATTTTTTCAATAAATAAAATGATCTCACTTATTTTATATCGACTTTTTGAGACAAGCTCGTGTAAATCGCGACAAATAAAATAGCTTGCTGGAGTTCTTCCTCCAAAGAATCAAGATCAACGTTAAAACTCCAGCGTTCCCAATCGTCGTGAAAAGTTGTTCTAAAGTCGCCAGTGGCGTCTCCTGATACCGACCATTGATCGAAACTGTTGGTGAATGTTGTTCTCACGCGAATGACTTTATCAAATCCCTTAATCTCCCAACTATTAAAATCGCTATTAAATACAGTTTTTAAAGTGACATCATTTCCTATCCTCCAGTTGTCATAACCTTTTAGAAAAACTGTTTTTATGGTTGTATTGTTACATTTCCAATTGTCATAGCTCCCAATAAATGTAGTTCTAAAGGTATAGTCGTCGGCAGTCCATCTCGCGTAATCTTTAGAGAACGTCGTGCGCAAATCCTGTGCAGCTGCACTCAGACTTAAGATGATGGAAAATAGAAAAACCAGCTTTTTCATGGGGCTAAATTAAAATATTCGTTTCCTTATCAAACTGTTTGTAGGAAAACAACACTGCGATAACTGCCAATACAAACATCACACCAAAGCTTAGTGCCAATAGTCCAAAATCCAATGTTCCAGCAATGAGTTCTTTGGTCGCCAAAACAATATTGACAACAGGAATTGAGGCTGTGATAACGTTCAATTCAATTCCTGGGAAGAATCCAATCATTGCGGGTAAAACCATGACGATGTTTAGTGGCGTGATAATACTCTGGGCCTCTTTGAAGCTTTTCGCGTATACGGCAATTGGAATCATCACACCTGCAAAAAATATGGTGAGCGGAATGAGTAATGCATACAGTAAAAGGATGAACTCAACACTCAAAATTCCGTTGATAACAGAGAGTAATTCAGCATTTTCGCCGAGATCGAGTATGCTGATGGACAATGCCAATCCTACCAATGCAGCAGTTGAAGCGAGCAAGCCGGAAAGGACAACGACACCCATTTTCCCGAACAAGAGTTGCCATCGTGCGACAGGGGTTGTCAGTAAGGTTTCAATTGTTCCACGCTCTTTCTCTCCAGTGAATAAATCAATGGCGGGGTACATGCAGCCAAGGAATCCAAATGCGATAAAAATATAAGGTAAAATTCCTCCGGCCAGTTTACCAATCATTTCTTTATTAGAAGCAATGTTACTATACGATGTTGAGATTGGAGTCAGCTTTGATTCATCGAGTTCCATGTCTATGTAGCGCTCCTGCTGCGCAATGTTTTCAACGGTGCTGACATATGCTTCAGCGCGCTCCTTCATCCCTACATCAGTCGCGTTGTAGTACACGATGAGCGAAGCAGGTTTTCGAACCTCAAGATTTTGCGCAAAACTAGCTTCAGCATACATCCCAATTTGAATGGAATCAACTTTTAAATCTGCTTTTAATTGAACCGAATCTTTGTAGAAGACAATTTGTTTCTTACCGAATTCCTCAGGCAGTAATTGGAGTTGTGTCGCCACGTAATTGTCTTCGCTTCCCACAAATCCAATCTTGATTTCTTTATTAGCGGCTTCTTCGCTAAAACTTGACGAAACACTTACAAATAGGTTCAGGATGATGGGGAAGATTAAAATTGGGATGACCAACATCATCATCAACGTTCTGCGATCCCTCAATGTATCTTTAAGTTCTTTTTTAAATATTGTAAAAATCATACAGCTAACGTTTTAGGGGATTTTGTAGCATTGACAATGCGAATGAATTCTGCAGTGATGTTCTCGGCTTGCATTTCTTTTTTAAATTGATCCATTGTACTGTTGAACAGCATTTTACCTTGGTGAATGATTGCAAGATCGTCGCAGAGCAAATCGACTTCACTCATAATGTGACTCGAAAAAATGACGGTTTTCCCTTGTGTTTTGCAATCGCGGATCAATTGAATGATATTTTCAGCGGTGATGACATCCAGTCCACTTGTAGGTTCATCAAAAATCACGACTTCTGGATCGTGAATCATCGTGCGGCAGATAGAAACTTTTTGCTTCATACCAGTTGACAGCTTCCCGATGCGTTTTCCTTTAAAATCGTGCATATCTAACAAGGTGTACAATCGTTCACTGCGTTCTTCAAAATCGGCATTGGAAATTCCGTAGAGATCAGCAAAATACTTAATGACTTCATGCGGCGTAAGTCGTGCATACAACCCTGTGGAACCTGTCAAAAAACCAATTTTTCTTCTTGCCTCTGCAGGATGAGCGACTGCATCAACCCCAGCAATTTTAATTGAACCAGATGTTGGTTTAAAAATGGTGGACATCATTCTCAGCGTTGTCGTCTTACCAGCGCCATTCGGTCCTAGCAAGGAGAAAATGCGACCTGGAGTACATGTAAGGCTGATGCCGTCAACCGCCACGGCTTTTGTTTCAGTGGTATTTAGTTCTTTACGCTGTTGCTTGGAAAGGGTAAATTCCTTGCGTAAATCAGTTATTTCAATCATGCGTTTTGTATTTGAAGACTAAAGTAAAAATTTCTGGTAGAAGCGGCTTGATTTTAACGTTCGTTTTGAAGATGAACTTGCCTTAGTTCAGCATTCAATACTGTTAATGCGGTACATTTGTTAGATGCAAGATCACTCACAAATCCTCCCTTTATGCTCATCATTTAGGTAGTGTTCATCCAAAGCCTTCAGTTCTTGCACAAGCGCTTCTGAAGGTGGCGTATGTTGCAATAATGTGAGATCGGGTTGTCCCGCGTCTACCCAAGCAGTGTACCAAATGTTTCCTACCATGGCAATGGACGCTCTGAGGCGTCGTTCGACCATGTTGTTCAGTCGATGGTGGTATTCCTGCGAAAATTCATACGAATAGACAGACACCGTTGTATTGCCGCGTTGCTCAAAGCTGTATTTTTTGTCAGAATCCATTTCGGCGGTCAATTCTTTTTCTATTCGGAGTACTGAGTCTACCGCATAATGCGAGGCTTCTATCGTTTCCCAAATTTCTTTTTCTAAATCTTTGATGTAGCGTGCCTTTCCGACAAAATAATTGTAGTTCTCGTAATTGATTTCCACCAATCTACTTTCCCACAAACCGTGAATTCCTTTTTGGTTGGTCAGCTGTCCGTTGTAGTTTTCAGTGGTATGCAATGGCACGTGTGCATCGCCAATGTAATGTCCAATGTCTGCGGAATACTTGAGAATCAGATCGACATTTTTTTCTTCAAAAGCTCGTTGCAGTTTGTATTTCATCCAGACAATGTTCCAAGGAACAATTCCGTAGGCGTACAAGGTATCTTCAGAGAATTTAGTGACTGCATCTTTCCATTTTCTAGGAACTATCTCAAACGGATCTTCGCCGCCATGTACATAATGATCAATATCGATGTAATGTTTTTCAGCTTCTCCGTCCACCGCATATCGTCGTTTGTCAGGATCGACAGCATGCTCTGTAATGTATTCAATGTGATCTTTGTAAAACCCAAACATTTCAGGAGGGAGTGTGAAGGAGGCAATTCTGTTGATGCGTTTGTGTCCGAAAAATCCCCAGCGTTTTTGGGAGTTTCCGCGTTCACCCAATCCAAATAGAAAAGGGATAACGAGCAACAACAGTACTTTATAGTTTAACCAGCTTCCCATCGCGTAAAATTGGAATTACATTCGTTTGATTTGGGGTCAAGCAATATTTAATATCTTCATTCAAATCCAAGTTCTTTAATCGTCTTCGGTGCGAGCTTGATTTCAAATAACCAAGCGGGTTCACCCATGCAGAAAGATACAAATATTTTGCGGCTATGGAAGAGTCTTCGTCTGAAGTAAATTTCCCTGTCCCGATCAAATATTCTGAAATAGCACCGGCACAAATCGTGTCTTCGAGGTTGAATTTATCTTGCCAACCCGAGCACAAACAAAGAATGTTCTGATCTTGTTCCTCCAACCATTCACATAGTGCATCGAGATTTATCAAGGACCCAACAACAACGGTGGGTGCATCGCTCGCGATATTCAACGCTTTTGTTCCATTGGTGGTTGTCAGTACGACCTCTTTCCCTTTCAACTTCTCTTCCATAAACGAATAGGGAGAATTTCCGAAATCAAAACCTTCGACGATTTGTCCTTTTCGCTCAGCGCCTACTAAATAACCCTTTTCTTGATATTCCTTTGCTTCTTCAATGGTTGACACTGGAATAATTGCCTTTACTCCGTGCTCAAATGCCGCACAGATAGCCGTTGTTGCACGCAATACATCAATGACAACGATAATATCGTATTCCCCTTTGAAATATTCGTATTCACCTGGTGTGAAGCAAACTTCGACGTGTTTTCTGGTATCCATATGTGGACTAAATTAACGATTAAATGGTTAGGGATTTTCCTTTTTTAAAATTTTTGCGTCAAAAACAAACGTTCCAAATGGGAAGAGCGATGCAAGAAAACCTAGCGCAATCATTCCAATTCCCCATTTCGCCTTTCGTGCATAGAGCACTAGCCAAATACAAAAGAAAATGAAAAAAACGCCATGAATCATACCTACTATTTTATTTGGTAACAGCATTTCATGCGCATATTTTAACCACATTGTTATCAGTAGCAGTGGCCATGAAATTCCTTCCAAAATTGCCAATATTCGAAATTGACCTAAAGTCGTTTTTAAATTCATTTTTTGTCTTTTTTCCGTTTTTCTAATGCGTAGAGTTCATCGCGCAAACGTGCAGCTTCCATAAAATCGAGTTCTTTTGCTGCCGCTTCCATTTGTTTCCGTGTATTGAGTATCGTTTTATCGAGTTGTTCATCTGTCATGTACTGCACTACAGGGTCAGCAGCAAGTGCCATTTCTTCTGGAATGACATAGGTTCCATGTGTTCCGTCTCCATCCGCCACTTTGGTGGAATTAAGAATTTTCTGCATGGATTTTTTAAGCGGAGTCGGAACCAAACCATGGGCTTCGTTGTAGGCGATTTGTATTTCCCTTCTTCGCTCTGTTTCGTCGATGGTTTGCGCCATAGAGTCAGTGGTCTTATCCGCGTACATGATTACTTTTCCATTCACATTTCGTGCGGCTCTACCTGTCGTTTGAATCAACGAACGCTTATTACGCAAAAACCCTTCTTTGTCTGCATCGATAATTGCAACCAGTGAAACCTCTGGTAAATCCAGTCCTTCTCGAAGTAAGTTGACGCCAATCAATACATGAAATTCTCCTAAACGCAGTTGACGCAATATCTCCACACGTTCAATCGTATCAACTTCTGAGTGAATGTAGCGACACAAAATTCCAAGACGATCCAAATACTTTTGTAATTCTTCCGCCATTCGTTTTGTCAGCGTAGTGACTAACACACGTTCATCTTTTGGAATGCGTAGATGAATTTCTTCGATTAGATTATCAATTTGATTAACACTGCTTCGCACTTCAATCTCTGGATCTAAAAGTCCTGTCGGGCGAATGACTTGTTCAACGACGACACCTTCTGACTTTTCTATCTCATAGTCGGCAGGTGTTGCTGATACATAAATCACTGTGTTCAGCATTGATTCGAATTCTTCAAATTTTAATGGGCGATTGTCCATAGCAGATTGAAGTCGAAAACCGTAATCTACCAAATTGATTTTTCGCGCACGGTCACCGCCGTACATCGCTTTGACTTGAGGAAGTGTCACGTGACTTTCATCAATGACCATGATAAAATCATCTGGAAAATAATCGAGCAAACAGAAAGGTCGCTGTCCTGGCTGGCGTTTATCGAAATAGCGCGAATAATTCTCAATTCCTGAGCAATAGCCGAGTTCTCGAATCATTTCAAGGTCGTAATTGATGCGTTCTTTTAATCGTTCACTTTCTTCAATTTTTCCTTCTCTACGAAAATTTTCGACCTGAATGACCATGTCTTCGCCGATCATGTCGACTGCTTGTTTGGTCGTTTCGGAGCTTGTGACAAATATATTTGCTGGGTAAATGCTTATCTCTTCGAGAATTTCTATTGTTGAATTATGTTTTGGGTCGATAGTAGAAATCGTTTCAATGTCATCTCCCCAAAACTCGATACGAACGGCATAATCTGCATAAGCTAGGTAGATATCTACGGTATCTCCTTTTACCCGAAAAGTCCCTCGTTCAAATTCTTCGTTCGCTCTGCTGTATAAGTTTTCGACAAGATTGAATAGAAATTTATTGCGCGAGATGGTCATCCCCTTATTGAGGTGAATAATGCTTTTTTCAAATTCTTCTGGATTCCCGATTCCATAAATGCACGAAACCGAGGCGACAACAATTACATCTTTTCTTCCTGAAAGCAGGGCAGAAGTGGCGGAAAGCCGTAATTTTTCAATCTCATCGTTGATGGCTAAATCTTTTTCAATGTACGTACCTGTGACAGGTAAATACGCTTCAGGTTGGTAATAATCGTAGTAGGACACGAAATACTCCACACGATTCTCAGGGAAAAACTGCTTGAATTCACCGTACAATTGAGCCGCTAGCGTTTTGTTATGAGAAAGGACAAGTGTCGGCCGGTTAATCTCTTGAATGACATTGGCAACTGTAAATGTCTTACCGCTACCCGTCACTCCTAAAAGCGTTTGATGCGCCACATTGTGGTTGATACCATTCACCAATTCCTTGATCGCGTTTGGTTGATCACCAGTAGGCTCAAAGTCAGAAACAAGTTGGAAATCCATGGGAACAGTAAAATTTAAACAAAAATACAAATTAAAGAAGCGCGTACAAATCAACCATTATATTTGTGATTAATTATATTAAACAGAAATTAGATTTTGATTGATTTTCTATTTTTAATCTTAGGATTAGGTGTTCTTGTTGTTGGAGGTGAATTCCTCGTTAAAGGCGCTGTTGGATTTTCTTTCCTGCTTCGGATCTCGCCATTGGTGATTGGAATGACGGTTGTCGCGTTTGGAACATCCGCTCCAGAGCTCATCGTCAGTATGAGAAGTGCGCTCGACGGAAACCCAGGAATTGCCATTGGCAATGTCATAGGATCGAATATCGCTAATTTGGCGTTGGTGTTGGGGATTACAGTAGTTATTTTTCCAATTTTTGCTGGTAGGGAGACAAAAATCGTAGATTTTCCGATGATGCTTTTTGCCACTTTGTTGTTTTATTATTTTGCCATTGATGGTGAAATTTCCTTCTCGGATGGAGTCATTTTATTTACCATATTAATTGGGTTCATTCTTTTTCTAGTATCAAGATCCCGAAGAAAGAATAAAAAGAAAAAGAAAAAACAGAAGAAAAGGCAGCATAAACTAAAGGATAGAAAAGATCGAGAAATTAAAAAGCACAAGAAGGACGACGACGATGACGATGATGACGACGATGATGATGACGATGATGACGATGATGACGATGATTTTGAAGATGGGAAAATTCCGTTGTGGAAATCTGCACTCTTTCTAAGCGTTGGACTTGTTGGACTCTACTTTGGAGCGGATTGGTTTGTGAAAGGTGCTGTGGGTATCGCAGAATACTTTTTGGAAGATAATCCCGACAGAGATTTGGTGATTGGCGTTACAGTTGTTGCCTTCGGAACAAGTGCTCCAGAATTAGTTGCATCATGTGTCGCAGCCTACCGTAAACAAACAGATATTTCGGTGGGTAATTTGATTGGTTCCAATGTATTCAACATTTTCGCTGTGATTGGATTGACCTCCATGGTGACTCCAATTAGTGTGAGTCAAACATCGATTGATTTTGACATGTTGTGGATGATCGCGATAGCTTTATTACTCGCCGTTGTGCTGTATATCGGCAAGCGGATTGGGAGAATTAAAGGGGTGATTTTAATCCTTTCTTATGTGGTGTACATCGGATTGATTATCCTTTCAACCAAGGGAATGATTTAGAACGTAACTTGTTTTTAAAGTTGCGAGGATTAATTACTTTTGCACCTATTAAACAGACTAGATGAAATATTACAACAACATACTTGAAACAATTGGAAATACACCATTGGTTAAACTAAATAAATTAACCAAAGACGTTAAAGCGACTGTTTTGGCAAAAATTGAAACGACGAATCCAGGAAATTCTGTAAAAGATAGAATGGCAGTTCAAATGATTGAAGATGCAGAAGCAGATGGGAGATTGATGCCAGGAGGAACGGTCATTGAAGGAACCTCAGGAAATACAGGAATGGGACTAGCTCTGGCGTGTATCATAAAAGGGTACAAACTGATTTGCGTTCTAAGTGATAAGCAAAGTAAAGAGAAAATGGATATCTTAAGAGCAGTTGGAGCAGATGTTCACGTCTGTCCAACAAACGTTGCTCCGGATGATCCGCGCTCTTATTATTCAGTTTCCAAACGATTGGCGACGGAGATTCCAAATTCTTGGTATGTGAACCAATACGACAATCCTTCAAACACAAAGGCACACTATTTATCTACAGGTCCAGAAATTTGGGAACAAACAGATGGTAAAATCACGCATTTTGTTGTTGGAGTTGGAACTGGAGGTACAATTTCTGGTGTTGGAAAATATTTGAAAGAGAAAAATCCAAACATTAAAATTTGGGGAATAGATACGTACGGTTCTGTTTTTAAAAAGTACCACGAGACAGGAATTTTTGATGACAATGAGATTTATCCGTACATCACAGAAGGAATTGGAGAAGATATTCTTCCTAAAAATGTAGATTTTTCTGTCATTGATAAGTTTGAAAAGGTAACAGATAAAGATGCTGCCGTTTATCAACGAAGATTGGCAAAAGAAGAAGGAATTTTTGTCGGAAATTCAGCTGGATCGGCAATCAAAGGGATTTTACAATTGAAAGATGAATTGAAAGAAGATGATGTAGTTGTTGTCTTGTTTCACGATCATGGAAGTCGCTATGTTGGAAAAATGTTCAACGACGACTGGATGAGAGATAGAGGATTTTTAGATGAGGAAAAAACGAATGCGCTGGACTTGATTAAAGACCATGCAGGAAAACATTTGGTGACAGTTACCGCTGAAAATCCAGTTTCTCAAGCATTACTTTTAATGAACCAATATGGTATTTCTCAACTTCCTGTTGTTTCCGAAAACGAATGCGTTGGTTCTTTGTCGGACACGCAGCTTTTTGCTAAACTGTTAGGGAACCCTGAATTGAAAGAAATGCCAATCAAACATGTGATGGAAGCTCCATTGCCTGAAGTGGATGGAACAGCTTCGATAGAAGCCGTTTCGAAATTGTTCACAAGTGGTGCATGTGCTGTTATTGTAAATTATGGTGAAAATCAAAAACACATCATTACGTATCAAGACGTAATTAGAGCGATTGCATAAGATTTGACAAGCAAAAGAAAAATACTAGATCAAATGAAGCGGGAGGTAAATCTTCCCGCTTTTCCGTTGCGGATAGTTTCTTTGGTCCCCTCCCAAACTGAACTTTTACATTATTTCGGCTTGGAAGAGGAAGTCGTTGGAATCACGAAATTTTGCATTCATCCAGACGATTGGTATCGTTCGAAACAACGTGTTGGAGGAACGAAAACAGTGAATATAGAACTCGTTCGTTCATTGAAACCAGATCTCATCATTGGCAACAAGGAAGAAAACGAACAAGACGATATTGAACAGTTGCAGGACATCGCACCAGTCTGGATGAGTGATATTTTTAACTTGTTTGATGCACTGGAGATGATAGAGCAACTGGGAGAAATCACAGGAAAGCGAGATCGA
The DNA here is from genome assembly GCA_937876195.1 of uncultured Flavobacteriales bacterium. Taxonomy (GTDB): domain Bacteria; phylum Bacteroidota; class Bacteroidia; order Flavobacteriales_D; family Crocinitomicaceae; genus UBA4466. The sequence goes on along the minus strand of CALEIK010000014.1, from coordinate 17,667 downwards.
GCTCACAAATTGATTGAAGAAATAAAGATAGGGTTTAGCAAGCTGAATTCCATTCCTGAGAAAAAATCCGTGCTCTATTTCATTTGGTACGAACCAGCAATGGTGGCAGGAAGAAATACGTTTATTGATGATTTGCTTTCTATTTGTGGATTTAAAAATGTCGCAGGTGGAGATCGCTATCCAACAGCTACGGGAAAGGAAACCCCAGATTATATATTTTTAAGCTCAGAACCATTTCCCTTTAGTGAAAAACACATGGAATATTTCAGAGAAACTTATCCAATGGCGAAAATTGTATTGGTGGATGGTGAATATTTTTCGTGGTATGGATCTAAACTGAAAGATGCTCCGACTTATTTTAACCAATTAATTTCCAGTCTCTAATAGAAATAGAAGTAACTCGATAGAGGCAATCCGATCTTTTTTAAATTCAATTTTTCCCTCAAGTTTAAAGTTGACTTTACTCTTCTGAGAAACCTTTACGTCAATGTCTTCAATGGCATGTGCCATTCCTTTTCCGGCTCTGTACATAGGAAATATATCCAACAATCGCATGAGAAAGCTATTCCCCTCAATCTGCGTAAATACATCTGGCTTTCCTTTTAAAACAAAGGCGTACGGTGCCGAAGTAATCAGTGATGAATCGAAGCCAGTTCTACCTAGGAAAATGGATCTGCTAGTTAATTGTGCATAATGAAACGTGGTGCCGTGAAAGTCAAATGTTGAGCTCGTTAGATCGGTAATGGTACTGTCTTCATTAAATTGACGCAACAGAGATTCTCCATGAACTGTATCTGTGAAGTGATAAATGAAATCTGCATTCGGTACAAGGGTGAAATAGGGTTCCTGTACTATTTTTACTGAGCTGTAATTCATTGACATTCCTAGCAAGTCCGGAATCTGCTCTGTGAATTGGTCAATGATTGAATCGTTTATAGTTTTTGAAAGGAAATCCATCGATGCATGAAACATGGAAGGGTTGATTGCTAGTTTCGGCAGTTGTCCGTCCGTTGATATTTCGTCCGATACAAAATCGCCACTCATTGAAATAACGGACTCATGCATAGAAAGTTCTAGTGAAGCCCAGTTGAATGCTTCTTTATTTTTTTCTCGTGACCAGAGGTTAATGACCGAAGAGGATCTGTTTTCAGCGAAATAACTGTCGTACATGTTAGCCTTATCATTCATAATTGTACTTGCAAGTGCTGTTAGTTTCTTATTACTCGTTTGATTTTGACTTTCGTCATTATTGATGAGGATCAATCCTACAGATGAATTAGAAGCAATGTGTACCGAATTACTCTCTGTTTTCTTGAAGGTGGATTCAAAATCGTCGGTATCGTTCAAATTAAACAGCGCCCCCTGAAAGTTAGATCCGTCATGCTCAAGCGAAAACAAGTAGATTTCCGAGTTGAAATTGATGCCTAATTCTTCTCTTTTGGTGTCAAACTCCGTGGTGTTTAATTCGTCAATTAATTCTTGATTATCAAAAGAAACGAGGTCATCTAATATTGTTTTTATGGCTAGATTGCCATCGATGCAGATGACTACATGTGCAGATGCGGGAATGAATTTACGGTTGTCGTTTTCAGGCTCATCATAGATGAATTGAATAGAGAAGAGTACCAACCATAAAAATGCTAGCACCATCAGTACGCCAATAAGTTTTAAGCTGAACTTTAATTTCTTCACATCTCAAAAGTACATCTTATTGTTTAATCACTAACTTTGCTTCATGCGAAAATTTGCTCGATTTATTTTAAAGCTATTCGGTTGGAAGATTGATAAGTATACTCCCGAAGGAGTGAAGAAATGTGTCGTAGTAGTTGGTCCGCATACTTCTAACTGGGATTTTATCATAGGAAAATTAGCATTTATGTCCTTCGGTGTGAAGGGAACTTTTTTGATAAAAAAGGAACTTTTCTTTTTTCCATTTGGCTTTTTTTTAAGAAGAATGGGTGGGATTCCCGTGGACAGGAAGGGTAGAAGCAATTTGACGGAACAAGCGGTGCGACATTTCGAAGAGAATGAAACAATGTACATGATGTTTACACCAGAAGGTACGAGGAGTTACAATCCAAATTGGAAAAGAGGATTCTATTTTATTGCGCAAAAAGCGAATGTTCCTATTTATCTAGGATACATCGATTATGCGAACAAAATTGGGGGATTTCACGGTCTTTTTGAAACAACAGGTGATGTCAACAAAGACATCGAAACGATCAAAGGAATTTTAAAACAGTACAAAGGAAGATTTCCTGAAAATGGAATTCGCTAATCGGAGTTTTTAATTCGCCCTTTTTTAAATCCGTAGGGGCAATGCTTACACGCATTTTGACAACAATAACCTCTTTTTAAGTGGTATTTTTCGGTGAAAACAATATATCCTTCAGGACTAGTATAGTAATCCTCGGGATCTAGTTTTGGTTTCTTAGAAAATCCTGACATGTCATCACTCATAATGCAAAAATAAGGCATATTTGTAACTAAGTAACTCTAATTTATGTTTGATCTCAGTAAATCAGTTCTAGAACCAGTGTTGGATGATGATTTAGCGCGCAGAAACATACAGCTTTTTGTCAAGCGAGATGATTTAATTCACGCCGAGGTGTCGGGCAACAAATGGCGCAAGTTGAAGTACAATATCGAAATGTGTAATTCCAGTAAGAAGGAAGGAATCATCACATTTGGAGGTGCTTACTCAAATCATTTGTTGGCCACGGCTTGTGCTTGTCGCGCAATTGGATTAAAATCAGTTGGAGTTGTAAGAGGGGATGAATTGAATGCTCAATCAAATCATACTTTACAACGCTGCAACGAGCTTGGGATGGAATTAAAGTTTATTTCAAGAGAGGAATATAGAATGATTCCCGATAAATCATTTTTGGCAGATCTAGCACATGAGTTTCCAAATTTGCACCTCGTTCCAGAGGGTGGTGCTAATTATTACGGAATGATTGGTTGCCAAGAAATTTTAAAGGAAATTGAAATCGATTTTGACGCTGTTTTCGTCGCGCAAGGAACTACAACGACGAGTTGTGGACTGCTCATGGGATTGAAAGAAAAACAAGAATTGTACGCTGTCCCAGTTTTGAAAGGATTTGATTCTGAAAAAGAAATGCACGCCATTTTTGAATATGCAGGAGTAGAACCAGCGTGGTTGGAAAATGCTTTTCAAAAATTAAACATCCTAGATGACGCTCATTTTGGTGGCTATGGGAAATTCGATGATGAACTGTTGAATTTCATTCGAACGTTTTATTTGAAGCATGGAATCAAACTGGATCCAATTTATACAGGGAAAGCAATGTTTGCATTGATGAAAGAATTGGAAGCGGAAAAATGGAATGGTAAGTCAGTGGTTTTTATTCACACTGGTGGAATTCAAGGCGTTCAGTCGATTGAAGATAAGAGTGGGGTGAGGTTGTTTGAATAGTGTTTTTTTACGAGATCGATTAGGTTGAATGCAATATCGAAATATTGCGACATGTAAACTATTAACACATTGGTAATTAATGCTTTAAGCATATTGTGTAAAATGCAATATCGCAATATTTCGATATTGCAATGACGAATCAATTCACCAAAATCGATTTGTTTTTTATCCCATAAACTCACAAGTAATTTGACACTAAGAAATCAACTCAACGTTCTCCTTCACATCATGTACCCGTAAAATTGAAGCCCCTTTTTTCAAAGCAATTTGATTGAGTCGTAATGTTTCGTCCAGTGCACTTTGATCTTCTGGCTGACAGTTTAATCGTTTGTAAATCATCGATTTTCGCGACAATCCTACAAGGATTGGTTTACCCAAAACATGAAATGCCTCTAAATGTTCCAATAGAAAATAATTCTGTTCAATTGTTTTGCTAAATCCAAATCCAGGATCGATAATAATGTCTTTTACTCCCGTATTTTGAAGCTGCTCAATTTTCTCACTAAAGTAGAAGATCATTTCATTGAAAATGTTCTCGTAATCAGTGAATTGTGACATGTTCTGAGGAGTACCGCGCATGTGCATAAGAATGTATGGAACTTTGTATTTAGCCACAACATTCACAATGTTTGGATCCAGTGAGAATCCGCTGATATCGTTGATTATTCGTGCACCGTGATTGATACCAGCTTCAGCAACATCGCTTCGAAAAGTGTCAAGCGAAATGATGATTTCTGGAAAGTGCTTTGCGAGTTGATCCAATGCAGGAACGATGCGTTTTATTTCCTCTGAAGAATCAATATTTTCAGCGCCTGGACGTGACGAATATCCACCGATATCAACAATTTTGACACCGTCTTGAATCATTTTTTCAACACGACTTAGTAGCTGATTATCAGAGGAACGACTTGCAGCGTAGAATGAATCGGGTGTTAGGTTGATAATGCCCATCACGACAGGTGTGGATAAGTCAATCAATTTATCACCAACGCGAATGTGCTTATTCCTCGGAAAATTAGTACCTTCAACTTTTGAATTTTGCATATAGAATTGATGAATCAAACAAATACAGAGTACACAAATATAATCAATGTTTGTCGGGATATTTTTTCCAAGAAAACAAAAGATTATGGGACTGCATGGAGAATTTTGCGACCAAGTTCGTTGACGGATCAGTTGTTTATTAAAGCACAGCGGATTCGTACAATCCAGGATACTGGCGAAAACAAAGTCGGGGAAAATATTGAAGATGAGTTTGTTGCGATTGTGAACTACTGCATTATGGCACTTATTCAGTTAAAGGAAAATGAATTGACTGAATTGGAGATCGCACCAGAAAAGGCGGTTGAGCTGTATGGTAAGTATGCCAAGGAAGCGTATGAATTGATGGAGCGAAAAAATCACGATTACGGAGAAGCATGGAGAGATATGCGCGTGAGTTCATTGACCGATTTGATTCTTCAAAAGATACTTCGAGTAAAGCAAATAGAGGATAACAAGGGAGCAACAATCATCAGTGAAGGCATTGATGCGAACTATTTTGATATGTTGAATTACTCAGTTTTCGCATTGATTTTAATGAATAAATAATACGTACACTATGAAATCAAAAATTACCATTCAGGGAAGGTCACTCGTGTTTAACATCGTATTTGTTGCGTTGAATCTTGCAGGGATTACACTTCTAGTCATGGGCTACCATGAAAATTTTATCGAGCAGACAAACCTTCTTAAAATACTAGGTACGGCGCTTTTAGTTTTATCCATTGGTGGAATTCTCGTGTTTAGAGGACGCTATTTAATGTCGAGTGTTTCCCGTGTTATTGTCGGGGGACTGTTCATTGTTTCCGGGTTAATTAAGGCAAATGATCCCATCGGATTTTCCTACAAATTGGAAGAATATTTTGAGGATGGAGCATTGGCATTTCGAATCAAGGAATGGTTTTCATCGCCAGGTTTTTCGTTGGAAGTATTTGTGGATTATGCGCTGCTACTGAGTGTCATCATCTGCATCTTTGAAATTGTACTGGGAGTCATGCTGCTCATAGGGGGCAAGATTAAGCTTGTGGCCTATTTGAGTTTATTTATGATGTTGTTTTTCACATTTTTGACCTGGCATACAGCCAATTGTGATAGCACCAAGCGCTTTCTGGACAGAGATACGTACGCTATGACGGATCCCGTTGCAGCGATGAAAATAGAACAGGCGAAGACGGATAAAGAATTGAAAATTGTCTCACAGACCAAAACTGAATTGGTAGTAGACGAGATGAAACTTCCTCAATGTGTCGAAGATTGTGGATGCTTTGGTGATGCGATGAAGGGATCAGTAGGTCGTTCACTTGCTCCAAAAGAAACCTTATGGAAAGATTATGTGCTCGTTTATTTAATTATATGGATTTTTCTAGCACAGTGGATCATTCAACCCAATACACGTAAACAGAATTTAATTTACACAGTCACAGGGACTTTGGTCGTGGTCTTTTTCTCATGGGTGTTTGGTTGGTATTTCCCGATTTTCTTCGCCTTAGTGTCTGTTTTAGGAGCAATTTGGATGCTGCGGGCTGGTGGGAAGTATTTCGGAAATTATTATGGAGGCGCACTGTTTGTTATCTTGATCACCCTTGCAATGATTGTTTATGTGCTTTCATACGCGCCGATTAAAGACTATCGGGCATACGCTGTGGGCTCCAATATGGTTGAAAAAATGAACGATGGCATTGACGGTGTTTACGAGAGCATGTTGGTGTATAAAAACACAAAAACAGGAGAAACCAAGGAATATTCGTCCACATCAGAGGAATACACTTCTTCCAAAATCTGGGAGGATACTGATTGGGTATATGAAAGCATGGTACAAAAGGTAATTGTTCCAACCAAGATTCCATCCATCACCGAACAGTTTAATCCATTCATTCAGTTGGATGAGATAAGTGAGTATGAGATGATGCTTGACCCAGTGAAAAAAGCAATTAAAAACGCGAAGGTGCAAGGACTCTTAATCCGCGATTTAGGATATAATTCTGACATGGAGGTTCCGTTCAGTGAGTATAACACGGATGACTATGATGCGGAAAGTTACCAAATTCTTGACACCATTGAAATGTCAGATCCGTCAGTAACGGAGTTTAGCTTACGCGAATTTGTTGTTCAGTCGGATAAAATCGTGTTGGTTTCATCACAAAATTTGATGAAGGGCGATTGGGAGAATGTTGATTTGCTGAAGGAAATATTTGATGAATGCAAGAAGAACAATATTCCTTTTGCGGTGATGTGTGGAGCAACGAGAGAAGAAATCAATCAGTTTAGAAAGAAACACGCGTTTTATGCGCCGTTTTTCGTCAATGATGAGACTGAGTTAAAGGCCATTTCTCGGTCTAACCCAGCACTTCTTGTAATCGAAAAGGGAGTTATCAAGGCAAAATATCCGTTCCGATCTACACCTACAAAAGCAAAATTTAAATCAAAACACATCGATTAATGCAGCAGAAAATAGTAGCAGGAAATTGGAAAATGAACTTAAATCTCTCTGAAGGATTAAATCTTGTGGAGGGCATTGAGGCGATGAATAAGAATAATGAAGTGAGGGTCATTGTTTTTCCTCCATCGTTGTTTGCCCATGCGATTGCCCAGAAAGTAGGAAATGGCATCGAGGTGGGTGTACAAAATTTTCACCCCGAACAATCAGGAGCATACACTGGCGAGTTATCGATCGGCCAAGTAAAAAGTATAGGTGCCACAATAGGATTGATCGGTCACAGTGAACGAAGAGCCTATTTTGGTGAAAGTGCTGCTTTTTTGAAAGAGAAGGTAGATGCAGCAATTGCACATGATTTCGACTTTATTTTTTGTTGCGGAGAGCCTCTTTTTATCCGAGAAGGAGGAGAAGAAATGGAGTTTGTCAAAAGACAATTGAGTGAGAGCTTGTTCCATTTAAGTGCAGATCAAATACACGGAAAAATTATTGCATACGAGCCTGTTTGGGCCATAGGAACTGGAAGAACTGCAAGTTCGAATCAAGCGGAAGATATGCACCGCGCTATACGAAGTTGGTTGATTGAGAAATACGATGAAACAACGGCGCACAGTATTTCAATTTTGTACGGAGGAAGTTGTAACCCATCCAATGCTTCTGAGTTATTCAGTTGTCCAAATGTGGATGGTGGATTGATTGGCGGTGCGTCTTTAGTTGCCAATGATTTCGGCACAATCATAAATGCCTTTTAATGGATACAGTTGAACTAAATATCGTGCTAGATCCAAAGGATCCATGGAGTGATATCGTCATTTCTGAATTATCGGAAATGGGATTCGATAGCTTTGTGTCGACAGATCAGGGCGTGATGGCGTATGCAAATGCTTCACTGAATGTTGATGAGGTGCTGCGCGATTCAATTTTAAACAGTCCGACTGAATTTACGTGTACAGTATCGAAAACCGTCATTCCTTTTCAAAACTGGAACGCAGAATGGGAAAAGAATTTTTCACCTGTTGTGATCGAAGATTATGCAACAATCGTAGCACCGTTTCATGACAAGTCAAATGCGACAGGTGTGGTGGTGGAAATTCAACCGCAAATGTCATTCGGAACAGGCCACCACCAAACGACTTGGATGATGACCAAGGCATTGTTTGAACTGGAGTCAATGCCAGAAACGGTATTAGACATGGGGACTGGAACAGGAGTTTTGGCGATTTATGCGGAGAAATTGGGAGCTAAGAAAATAGTCGCCATTGACATTGAAGAATGGTCAGCAGAGAACGCGATAGAAAATGCAGCGCGGAACAATGCACAAAATATTGAGTGTATTTGTGGTGATATCGATTATGTTGAAGGCAAGAAATTTGGATTAATTATTGCAAACATCAACAAGAATATTTTGAAGTCGCACATGGAGCAATATTCGCGTTCGTTGGATAAAAATGGTATATTGTTGCTGAGCGGTTTCTTTACTGCTGATGTTGATGAAATGTCATCATTTACCCAAAAATATGGTTTGAATCCAACCAAAGTCTTCGCAAAAGATGAATGGGCGGGTATTCAATTGGTTAAATCAATTTAATTAGGAAAAAATGAGAGGATTAATTCTATTCGTGGCACTTGTAACTTGCACTTTTACAAGTATTGGACAAACATATTCGAACAATAGGGAGAAATTTGTGAAGGAATTTCAAAAGGCGCTCAGTGACTACGGAAAGGGAGAATTTCATGATTTCGCTAAGAAAGAATTACCAGAATTGTTGTTGGAAACAGGAGAATTTAGCGATCAGTACTTCTCAAAAATGGTAGAAACGTGCAATTTGATTGAATCCAAAAAATTGAAGCCCTATCCTGAAGTTTACAACTATGTTTTTTCCGTAGCGGCATTTGTTAAAGGCAAACAATCGGCGGAGAGTTTCAATGCGTGGCATAGTTCAGTCGATAAGATGTTGGACAATAGAAATGTGAAGAAATTTGAAGATTTTATCGATTTCTCCGCGGGTTTCTTTTCCGAATCACGTATCGCAACAGCATCAAATTTCTCATGGTATTATATCGGTGGAACGTACTCATTTGAGTACGACAATAAAGCTTCGATTAAATTTAGCGGAGGAAATCTTGTATGCCGAGTGATTGGAAGAAGTAGCTCAGATAAGGGGAAAGAATTGGATAGTTTGAATGTATTGAATACTTCAGGTGACTACGATCCTGTTCTAAAAAAATGGAGTGGGACCGGAGGCAAAATCACCTGGGAAAAAGTAGGATTGGATGCCACAAAAACGTTTGCTGTGCTGCGAGGATATCAAACTTCAATGAAGAATTCAACATTAACAGTGGATACGGTAGCCTTGACGACTCCGTATTTCACCAAACCAATTCTTGGATTATTGTCCGACCGTGCATTTAAAATAAACCGTGAAGAGGATAAAATTTACCCGCAGTTTTTGTCTTTTGAGAAGAGACTGCTAATTAATAATATTGTTGAAAGTGTAGATTATACTGGAGGATTTGCAATGCAAGGTGCAAGTTTTGTTGGAGCTGGAACTTCCAGTCAATTGGCATCAATTACATACAAAAAGACAGGAACTCCTTTTATTGTGGTCCGAGCCAAGCAAATTTATGTCGCACCAACTAAAATTACAGCGCAAAAATCAAGTGTATCGCTTCTTTTTGGATTTGATGATTCGCTTACCCACCCAAGTGTAGACTTTTTGTACGATTTTGAAAGAAAAAATATACAGTTCACACGTAATAAAGTTGGAGGAGGAGATGCACCGTTTCTTGATTCTTACCACCAGTTGGATATTTATGTTCCAAAGATTTCATGGGATGTGAATTCTGAAAATTTATTTTTCACGTTTGACTTTGGAACGAGTCAAGAGCAGAAAGTAGCTTCATTTGAGTCCAAATCGTATTTTGATGCAGAAGTCTACGATCGATTGCAAGGAATGTCGACGGTGCATCCTTTGGTTGCAATTTACAGACATGCGTATAAGTATGATGAGTTCTTCATGACAGAAGGCAAGGCAGCAACTTCGCTTGGACAAACGGTAGAACAAGCCAAAAGCTTATTGTTACAGTTGTCTTCAATGGGATTTATCAGTTATGACCCAGAGGCAAAAACTGTAAAAGTGAATGAAAAGCTCATCACGTTTGTAGCAGCCAAAGCAGGACAAAGGGATTATGATAACATTGTTTTTAAATGTGATTTTCGCCCCAAAGAGTTGAGGGGATATTCAGAAGAACAAATTCAGGAGAGCGCATACTTACAATCGGTGCAGGCGTTGTATGCACGTCAGAATGAAGAGCGAAGGATTAAAAAGGAATTCGGGATTCTGAACTTAACAACGATGGATTTGGACTTGGAAGCAGTGGATCATATCGTGATTTCGGACGTAAGAAACACCGTTGTTTTTCCTGAGAACAGTCAAGTGAAAGTTAAACAAAACCGTGATTTTGATTTTAGCGGTTGGTTAAATGCTGGTAAACTGGAAATGAACACGAAAGCGGCGCAGTTCAATTATGAAGATTACTACATTGATGTATTAAGTACGCACGAATCCCTATTTAGAGTGAGACCGTTGAGACTGGAAGATGGTGTGAAATCTATTGCAATGGTAAGTAGTATTTCAGGAATTGCGGGTGAAATCGCTATTGATGATCCGTCCAATCGATCTGGGAACAAAGAAGGATTTGAAGCATATCCGAAACTGAAAGCAAGCACAGCGTCAAAAGTATATTACAACTCGAAGGATATTTACAGAGGTGTTTATGATAGTACACGTTTTTATTATACAATAGACCCATTTGAAAAGGACAGTCTGAGTTCATTCAAAGAAAGCGTATTTCGATTGAAGGGAGAATTAACCTCTGCCGGCATTTTCCCGAAAATTAAGGAGGATTTAAAAATTATGGCAGATTATTCATTCGGTTTTGCAATTGATGCGCCCTCAGGTGGATATGATTTTTACGGAACAGAAGCGAAATATGAAAACAAGATTGTGCTTTCTCACAACGGGCTGCAAGGATCGGGAACAATCAATTTCGTACACTCAACTTCAGTGTCGAAAGCATTGAGCTTTTTACCCGATTCTACGGTTGGTTATGCGAAATTCAGCAATAAAAAAATTATTACCGGTATAGAGTTTCCAGAGGTGAGTGCAGAAGAAGCCTACATTACGTATGTTCCAAAAGACAAAATGCTCCGTGCACAATCCTTACCGAAAAAGGACATTGACTTTTTTGGAGGAGAAGTTAAAATGAAAGGTCAGGCCATTGTTAGACCTGAAGGAATGGTTGGAAAGGGCATGATGACATTTAAAGATGCAACGGTGATTGCGGATCATTTCAAATTTAAAAGCATGGATCTAGCATCAGATACAGCCAGTTTTAGTCTTAGGAACGACAATTCCGATCTAGGTGAAGATGCCTTAGCATTTAAGACGGACAACGTAAATACCAATATCTCCTTCACAGAAAGAAAGGGTGTGTTTAAATCAAATGATGGTGAATCAGTTGTTGAATTCCCCGTCAATCAGTACTTGTGTAAAATGGATATATTCACGTGGTTCATGGATGATTATACGATTGAAATGCAAAAAAGAGAAGAACGAGATATTGCTATAAACACAGGGGTAGACCTTGTTGGGCCGAACTTCTATTCAACGCATCCAAAACAAGATTCATTGCAGTTTAGAGCTCCAAAGGCGAAATTTGATCTGAAGGAAAAAACAATTTACTGCAGTAAGGTGGAGTACTTAGATGTCGCTGATGCCAGAATTTACCCCGATAGTATGCTATTGACAATCCGTAAAAAAGCGAGATTGGAAAAATTAACCAATTCTAGAATTGAAGCCAACTATATCACAAAGTACCATAAATTTGAAGATGCCGATATCGAAATACTCGCACGTAGAAGTTATACTGCTACAGGAAAGTATCCTTATTATGACCGAGATAGTAACGTGACTTATTTCGTCATGAACGATATAGGCCTTGATTCAAGCTATCAAACACGCGCATCTGGAAAAATTGGAGCTGATGATAATTTTAAGCTAAGCAAAGAGTTTGATTATTACGGCGATGTTTCAGTGCACGCATCAAGCCCAAAACTATTGTTCTCAGGTGCGACTCGAATTAACCATGAGTGTGCTAAGTTTGAGCGCAACTGGATGGCATTTACATCAGAGATAGATCCAAAGAACATTCAAATTCCGGTTTCATCTAAAATGAAGGATTTGGATGGAAACCCAATTTCTGCGGGAATCGTCTGGAGAGACTCACCTGTTGTAGATAGTATTGGACTATATCCAACCTTTTTGTCCTCCTTGGTGTCGACAGACGATCCAATCGTTATGACTTCAACAGGGCTTTTACAGTACAGTGCTGGTTCATCTGAATTTCAAATAGCATCCCAAGAAAAATTAATCAATCGGGGTGAGAAGGGTAATTATATTGCGCTTCACACGGGAAGTTGTTCTATGAATGGTGACGGTGTGATTAATTTAGGAATGGACTATGGAGATGTTCAGGTAGAATCCGTAGGAGTTGTCAATTACAACCAGGAAACAGGAGAGACATCTATGAACATTACCGCTCGTTTTGACATGCCACTCGACAAGGGCTTAATGCAAGACGTTGCTAAGCGAATTAACGAAATCGAAGCACTTAAACCAATGGACTTCAATTCAACTACGCTAGAACAGGCAGTCATAGAATGGGACGATGTGAAAGAAGCGGATAAATTGAAGGATGAATATGTTCGTTTAGGTGCTACCAAAAAATTACCAGAGAGCTTGACCAAAGCGATTACAATAACTGGTTTGAGATTGAGTTCGCAGACAAGTTCTAAGTCACAAGACAAAGGCTTGATAACAAATGTTGAATCTGCTGTCTTGGTTGGAATGTATGAGGAACCAGTGATGAAATACATTCCACTCAGAGCGTTTTTCCAACAAGTTTACTCGAAAGCTGGTGGTGATTTATTTTCGATGTTTATAAATATTCCAGGAGGACGTGATTACTTTTTCCATTATTCAATGGAAAAAAAGGATGGAACATTAAGAATAAAAACTGGCGATCAAGAACTGAACGGTGCACTCACTGAGATGAAGGAAGAAAAGAGAAAGAAAAAGAATTTCACGTATGAAGCTACTAGTAATAGTGCATTCATTGCTAAATTCATGAACCTTTTCCAGTAGATGATTGATTATTTTATTTTTGGTGCGATTGCTTATCTGCTCGGTTCTATACCGACAGCAGTATGGGTGGGAAAAGCGAAATACGGTGTTGACGTCCGAGAACATGGAAGTAAAAATGCTGGAGCAACCAACACATTTCGAGTGCTTGGCAAAAAACCAGGAATCGTGGTGCTTACGATTGATGTCCTAAAAGGTGTCATTGCAGTGCTTCTTCCATTTATGGTGGGTATCGGTGATTGGAATTCAGATCATTTGATTCAAGTGAAATTGGTATGTGCACTGTTGGCCGTATTGGGACATGTGTTTCCAGTTTTTGCGCGATTCAATGGAGGAAAGGGTGTAGCCACTTCACTTGGGGTCATTATTGGTGTTCATCCTCTGGCAGCAGTTATTTGCATTGGTTTATTTTTAATCGTTTTTCTAATTTCTAATTTTGTTTCATTGGGCGCAATCGCCGCATCACTGAGTTTTCCGCTTTCCATTTTGCTTGTTTTTAAGGAAACATCCTCTTGGCTAATTGCATTCAGTGTCGTTCTTTCTACTGCTGTAATTTTTGCACATAGGAAAAACATCATACGATTGTTAAATGGTGAAGAAAGTAAAATGAACCTTTTTAAGAAATAAGCGTACTATAGAACTGATATTTAAATAGATGTACGTGAATAAATAAATGAGAAATTTCAGACATATTTTCAATGTCTTCGTATTTATATTTACCCTTACACTGACCCATGCGCAGTCTGAAGATGAGTTGAATACAAGCGCCGCTAAATTGTTCGAAAATGAACAGTACGTGGAGGCTACTTCCTATTATTTACGACTTATATCTCTTCATCCCAAAAATCCAGATTACAATTTTAGGTACGGTACATGTTTGCTGTATAATTCGTTTCAAAAGCAAAAAGCGATACGCTATTTAAATTTCGCAACTACCGAACCGACTATCGACCCAAGGGCTTTTTACTTTCACGGCAAGGCACTGCATCTCAATTTTCAATTTGACGAGGCGATTAAAAGTTACAGAAAATATATTGAGAAGAGAGATAAACGGGACAATCGATACGCGGTAGAACGCGAGATTGAAATGTGTGAAAATGGGAAGAAATTACTCATCACATTCACAGATATTATTGTTTCGGAAAAGCAAGAAATTGATAAGGAGAAGTTTTTTCGCCTGTACAAGAACATGGAAACCATTGGTGGAGACATTCTCGTATCTGCTGAGTTTCAATCCAAATTGGATAAGAAAAATGGACATATTCCCATTGTTCACTTTCCTCCACAGGCAAAGGCAATTTATTATTCAAGTTACGGCGACGATGAATCCACGGGCTTAGACATCTACATTCGACGTAGGCTTCCCGATGGAACTTGGGGAGATCCGCAAATCCTTCCAGGACAGGTGAATTCAAATGATGATGAGGACTTTCCCTACATGCATCCAAGTGGTGATTTTCTGTATTTCAGTTCAAAAGGACATAATTCCATGGGAGGCTATGATATTTTCTTTTCTCGCTATAACCCTGATATCAATGCCTTTGGAAAGCCTGAAAATGTAGATTTTGCAATTAGCTCTCCCGACGATGATTTTTTCTATGTCGTTGATTCAACTTTTAAAAGTGCCTATTTTGCGTCAGCGCGACAAAGTGAGAATGGAAAATTACATGTCTACAACGTTAGGGTAGCACGCGTTCCTATTCAGGAGGTTATTGTCATGGGTGACTTCATATCGGAAATCAATCCAAACAATGAAACCATGCGGATTACGATTACGCAAAATTCCAATGGGTCGGAAGTAGGTAAAATCGTTTCGAATAAGCAGGGCAAGTATTCCTTTGTGTTTCCAAAGGGCGGGAAGTACAATTATGAAATTACCATTGATGGAAAGGAGGATGTGTATAAGTTTTTAGTGGAATTACCCTATTTGGACGAGTTTAGACCATTGAAACAAAAGGCGATTCACAAAATGGTGGAGGGAGAAGAAATTGTAACGATTCTCAACTTGTTCGATGAAAAGGTAGAGGGTGCTGAAGCGCTTATTGCGGAAGTGATTCGCAAAAAATCATCCCTCGATGTCAATATCGATAATTTTGACATGAACGAAATCGATCTTCAGTTGGAAAGAAATAAAGTTCTCTCTGAGATAGGATTTGAGAATATGTCCATTTCAGAAATAAAGGGGCAGATAAATGATTTAGCAAAAGCTGAAAAAGAAAAGGCGAAAACAATTGAAAAGCTGGAAGCGAATCTTGATTTGGAAGTCTTAGCGCAATCTGAAACGCTTCAGAATCTGCAAGTCGAGCTAAATGAATTGATGACCAAAGCGGATAACACTTCCGATCCAATTGAAAAGCATGCCATTTTAATGAAAGCCAAGAAGATTGAAGCTGACTTGAACAAGGTGACTTCTGAAATAGCATCACTTACCTCTATGAAAGCTGAGATTTTAAACAAGGTAGGCCAATCCTCAACATCAACTGTTGGGAAGATGGAAGTTGTAGAAAACCAGTTTAATGCTCTCATTGCACAGGAAAAAGAAGAGGAGGCTTTGGCATTATTGACCAAGAACAAAGCACTAATCAAGAAGACGAGAGAAGAGTCACCAGAAAAATATGTTCAGGAACTGGTCCAAAAAAGTGTTGCGTTGAACGAGAACATTAAGACGCTCAAAAATCAGCAAGTCGAGTATGAAATGACCGAAAACAGCTTGGAATCACAGATTAAGCAGCTTAAGAATCAACTCATTGACGCCAAGAAAAAGGAAGCTGAGAACATAAGGGCTGAGATTAACAGTAAAACCAGTGAATTGGAAATGGTTCGTGAAGTACTGGATGATACGAAGGCGTTGATTATTTCAAAAAATAGTGAGTTGAACACGTTGAACAAAAGCATTGAGTCCATTAAAAAGGCAATGTACAACGACGATTTAGTTGCCTACAAGAAGGAAGATGTAGAGAAGGTAATCAACAAGGCAAAAGAAGTTGAAAACGAGACAACAGCCAATTCAATCAATGAACAGCTCGCGACAATTGAAGAGAATCATCCCGAGTTAAGTTCAGATTACATTACAGATGTCAATGCTAAGGAGGTGAATGAGATTTCTACCATTCAAGCAAGCCACACTGAAAAAATAGCAAAAATCACCAATAACAACTCACTTTCAGAAGAAGAGAAGATCACCGAAAGGCAAAAGATAAACAATCAAAGTATTGCTGAAATCAATAAGCGTTTCAATCAGTTGGAACAAGAGTTGAGCACTTCACCAGGAAATGAGACCGTGATGAACGAGCAGACTGCGTTGATGGAATACAAAACGACACTAGAGGAGGAAAACCGTGCATTGAATGAGCAATTGGTTGCACTGGAAAGTACAACGAAAGGAAATGATCTTGCAACTATTCAAAACCAATTGAACGAGCAAATTGCGGAAATCACCGCGAACAATTCGCTTTCTGAGGAAGAAAAAATCACTGAGAAGATAAAGGCCAACAGCCATAGCATTGCTGAAGTCGATCGGCGATTCAATGAGCTTGAAGAGGAAATGAAGACCTCAGAAGGTAATTTATTGGACTTAATGAATGAACAGACGGAACTCGTTGAGTATAAGTCGACTTTGGAGAAGAAGAACCAAAAATTAAATGAGCAGCTGAATGCATTGCAAAACACGGTACAAGGAAATGATCTTGTGGCTATTCAAAACCAATTGAACGAAAGAATAGCCGAAATCACTGCAAACAATTCACTTTCCGAGGAAGAAAAGATTGCCGAAAAGCGAAAAGCAAACAACGAGAGCATTGCTGAAATAGATCAACGTTTCAACGAGGTGGAGCAGAAGTTGAGCACTTCACCGGGAAATGAGACCTTGATAAACGAGCTGACAGCACTGATGGAGTTCAAATCTGAATTGGAAGAGGAAAATCGTGGATTGAATGAGCAATTGTCAGAATTGAAGAACACAACGAAAGGAAATGATCTTGTCGCTATTCAAAATCAACTGAACGAAAAAAACGCGGAAATCGAGGAGAATAACTCACTTTCCGAGGAGGAGAAAATCACTGAGAAGACAAGAGCAAACAACGAGAGCATTGCCGAAGTCAATAAGCGTTTCAATCAGTTGGAAGAAGAGTTGAGCACTTCCCCTGGAAATACGACCTTGATGAACGAGCAGACTGCACTAATGGAGTACAAATCCGAATTGGAAGAAGAAAATCGTGTGTTGAATGAACAGCAGCTGGCATTGCAAAACACAACGAAAGGAAATGACCTTGTCGCCATTCAAAATCAATTGAATGAACGAATCACTGAAATTGAGGAA
Organism: uncultured Flavobacteriales bacterium; assembly: GCA_937876195.1. Classification (GTDB taxonomy): domain Bacteria; phylum Bacteroidota; class Bacteroidia; order Flavobacteriales_D; family Crocinitomicaceae; genus UBA4466. The sequence goes on along the minus strand of CALEIK010000014.1, from coordinate 235 downwards.
AACAATTCACTTTCAGAGGAGGAGAAAATCACGGAGAAGACAAGAGCAAACAATGAGAGCATTGCTGAAGTCAATAAGCGCTTCAATGAATTGGAGAATGAGTTAATCACTTCACCGGGAAATGAGACCTTGATGAACGAGCAGACTGCGTTGATGGAGTTCAAATCTGAATTGGAAGAGGAAAATCGTGTGTTGAATGAACAGCAGCTGGCATTGCAAAACACAACGAAAGGAA
>CALEIK010000013.1 GCA_937876195.1 uncultured Flavobacteriales bacterium | reverse complement strand
TTGAACATTTGTATGATTTACGGCAACCACAGGAAGCAGAGAATGGTGAAAAACAGCCGTTGATACCACTGTGGACAAAACACATTGATCAGGGGGAAAGTGTGCTTCTACTAGATGCACTGGGAAAACCGATTGAGAGTTCGGACGCCAAAAGTGCACGTTCTTTAACAGCTTATGACAGATTAAGCAGACCTACAAACGGTTGGACAAAGAACGATTCAGGTGATTCTCTCCGTTTGACAAGTTATGCCATTTATGGCGAAGAAGCCACTGATCCGGAAGACATCAATCTAAATGGACAACTTTGGCAACAATACGATGAAAGTGGCAAAATTGAAATGATAGAGTTTGATTTTAAAGAAAATTTACTTTCCAAAAAACAACTTGTCATTAGTAGTGCCACATTGAAAAGTGCTCTGGATAATTATACAACGTATTTAGTAGATTGGACTGGTTTACCAAGTATTCTTGGATCACAAGAATTTGAGACCAGCAGTGAATTTGATGCACTGAATAGAGCGACAAAAATAACATTACCCGAAAATGTAAATACCGATAGAAAAGAAATTGTTCCTACGTACAACCGTGCTGGAGCTTTGGAAAAAGTTGATTATGACGGCACTGAATATGTGAAAAATATTGTGTACAGTGCCAAAGGACAGCGTTTGTTAATAGCTTTTGGCAATGATGTTATGACACGTTATGTGTACAGTAGTACAACCTTTAGATTACAACGACAGCGCAGTGAAAAATATGCGTATTCTCAGGTAAGCGAAACACATACCTATACTCCAGAAACAGGTACTAAGCGACAGGATGATGGTTTTAACTTTGATTTGGTAGGAAATATCATGAAAATTCTACTTAGGGTGGACGACTGCGGAATTGCAGGTGTTGGCTTAGGGGCAAATGCGCTAGATAGAACATTTGCATACGATCCGCTTTACAGAGTAATTAGTGGCAACGGACGAGAAAGCGATACACAAAATCAAAATGATTACCTTTATAGTGATGCACCTGCACCAGGAAGTCCAAATGCTGATGATGTGAGAGCGTACGCAAGACAATATAATTACGATAAAATTGGAAATGTCCAACAGGTAACCCAGGCGGGCACGAATGGCTTTACGCGTAATTTTGTATACAACACAGGTGTAAATACACTCCAACAAATAGAAACTGGAAGTAGTGTACTGATCCAAGATTTTACTTATGACGCCGTAGGAAACCAAATTACAGCAGGGACAACAAGAAATTATGTTTGGAATGCAGGAAATCAGTTAATTACCTATTACAACCAAGCAGGAATGGCTGATCCTACTATTTTTGCTCAGTACGATTATTCAGGAATGAACCGAGTAAGCAAAATGGTGCGTACAGGAACTGCGGGTTCTCCAATTTATGAGCGAACGATATACATTGACGGTATTTTTGAGTACCATATCCTTGAAAATGGAACAACGTATGAAAAGAATTATGTGCATGTAATGGACGACCAAAGCAGAATTGCGATGGTTAGAATTGGTACAGCTTTCCCTGATGATATTACAGAATCCGTTACTTATAATTTGGAAGACCAAATTGGAAGTAGTACGACTAGGTTAAACACTGTTGGTGGGGTGATTGACAGGGAAGAATATTATCCGTTTGGAGATTCTTCGTTGAGAACTTTCACTAAGAAAAGATATCGATACGTCGGACGTGAAAAGGACTTAGAATCAGGTTTGTACTATTATGGGGCTCGTTATTACTCGCCCTGGACATGTCGCTTCATTAGCATAGATCCTTTGGCAGCGGATTATCCATTTTATACACCATACAATTATGCTGGAAACAAACCAATCAATAAAATTGATATTGATGGTATGCAGCAGGAAGGAGCGCCAACGGCACCGGTAGAAGGCGACAGTAAAACGGTCATACCAGTAGATAATACGTCGCATAAAAGTGGAAATTTAATAGTTGTCGTTGGAGATGAAAATCAAGATGCTAAACTTGATGGTTATTTAGCAAGTATGGAAGAAGGGTCAACTTGGGATTTTATCTACTCAGACACTATAGAAGAGCTGGCAACAAAAGTAGATGATTATTTAAAACAAGCCGGGAGAAATCAATTGAAAAACTTAGTATTTCATCAGCATGGTGCCCATGGAGGGGTTAACGTTAGTGTTGATAACCAATTAAACGATTTTGCAACGACAGGAACAAATACTGTTGTCATAAAGGAACCCCTAATAAGAAGTCTTATGTCTACTACTCCTCCTAGCCGTTCAGCTGATATGCCTTATCCAAGAGCTGTTGCTAATTTTATGCATATCATGTCAAAAGTAGAAAATGGAGGAAATATTGTGTTTGTTACATGCTTTAGTGGCAATATGGTCAAAGATGTTTCCGCTCAAGGAGGCTTTGGACAAGCAATTTCTGATCATACAAGTAAAAGAGCCAATATTTATATGAATATTGGGTATACTCCAGTAGAAGGAAGTAAAATGCTTAATAGGACTTTAATGTATCAAGGAGAGAAGGGGTGGATCAAAATCGAATCGGGATCTGGAAAACCAATAGCTTATCCAAATGGAGTTACGATTGGTCCACGTGGAAAGGTTGAACCTGGCAATCCAACGTTAATACGCAGTAATGAATAATTTAAATTGACAGTGATGAATAAATTTTTTTTAATAATTGCTCTGGCATTAAATAATCTAACACCCTCATTTTCGCAAACACCTAGTATCAAGGATATTGACAATGCACGACGCGAGATTTTAAAAGAATATGTCGACACACCAACTGAAGTATATTTACTTTTCGATTCAATTGAAATTCGTGTAAAGAAAGTAATCTTTAATGGAATTGAGCTTCTTTTAACCGATAATTCTAGTAATTCTCCAAACACCAAGTTATTTGGAATGTTTGTTAATACAAAAACTCAAATTATTTTTGTATCTGGTGATATTTGGGATGAATCTGCTTTGTCGAGTTTTTATGAAATAGCTTTTTTTTCCAAAGACTGGAAAGAAATAAGGATACATTGGGTGAGAGACGGTATTGTTACGAATCAGATTTTACTGGATAAATTATTTGTTGGGGATCAATCATTTGACAGTAAAGTTTTCCATTTGAAAAAGGGACCGTGTAAAAGGAGGTTAAAGATTGACAACTTACCAATTGATCAAATAGTTGATTTTAACCCAATAAAAAAAAGAAGTCAATTAGTTTTTCGCATGATAATAACGAAGCTAGATGTGTTTGCCATTTTAACTGGAGAGTATCCTGCCGAACTTGATTATTAGGTTGGGTCGTAAAATAATAATGACTTATGAGTAAATATTTTGTATTGGTATTTATTGGTTTTATTGCTCATATGAAATGTGCTTTTAGCCAAGATACACTAGTTTTTAATAACAGAGCGGAGTTTAATCGGTTTATTGAGTATTCTTTCACAGATGCTGTAAATCAATTAACTCCACAGATAAAAAACAAAATAGATTCAATTTTTAAGACATATGATTTTAGTGGAGAAGAATATCGTTGTCAATATGGATTTGGTGTTATTGTGGATTTTGATACCTGTGGAATTATTAATAATTGTTTACCTGGAAATAATGATGAAACAGGTAAGTTACCTGAATTCATAAATGAAGTTTGTTTAGCAGTTGCGAATTCAAACATCCAGATTCCAAATAAGATAATATTCGAAGATACTACTTATATTTTTCAAAGCGCAATTTTCACATTTGAAATAAGTTGTGATCCAGATGAAATTATTTTTTATGCTGATTATTCTAATAAGGACCTTATTGGGTACTGCCTCAAAAGTGTGATAGCGTAAGACTGTGCGTTTAACTATTTGATTTCCAACTCTAAAAATCTATTTTATAATTTATTTTGATTGAGGGTGGAGCTAGCTCCACCTTTTTTTATGCTTTAAATCGATCTAAAATGCAGTGAGTTCGTAGTAAGTGTATTAAAAGTGTGATACATGGAATGTAGAAAATGCAAAACGCAGTCAGTTAAGAATGGGATGGTAAAGTCAAACGGGAAACAACGATATTACTGCAAAATTTGTAGAGAAAGCTTTCTTTATGAATATTCAAATCACGGGTGTGAATTAGGAGTCAAAAATACACTTGTGAACTTATTGAGGGAGGGCTGCGGCACACTGAGTATTTCCAGGCTAATGAATATTTCATCGAATACAGTTACAGCGATTATTTTAAGAGTTGCTGGTAAAATTCAAATACCTCCAATTGTGTTTGGTCGGGCATATGAACTGGATGAAATGTTCACCTACATTGGGAATAAGGACAGAAAAATATGTATTGCGTATGCCATTGATAGAGAAACAAAAGCTGTTGTTAGTTATGCCGTAGGTAGAAGAAATAGGAGAACGCTTCGAATGGTGGTAAACACACTGCTGTTGTCAGAAACAACCGAAATTAGAACAGATAAATACCCGCTCTACCCGTTGCTAATCCCACATGAAATTCACCATGTAAAACAAATAGGAATCAATTATATTGAATGAAAGAACTTAACGCTGAGAACTCATATAAAGCGTTTGAATAGGAGAACGATTGCATATTCAAAAAGTCTGCTTGTGCTTATTGGAGTTCTAAGGATTTATTTTTGGTACGGTGTTAATAAGAACTATTAGGAAGTTTTTCCAGATAAATCTTGATGCGTTGTGCTACCATTCTGCTACCCGATTTCTCAGAAACGAGTAGTATAGGCTAACAGAGCAAGATATCCGTCGTTCTAGTGGGACAACAAAAGCTTCATCGAAAGATGGGGCTTTTTTTGTGTTGTCCCACTAGGGCGAGCGATGCACTGAGCAACGAAAGTGTCGAAGGGAAGTTTATGCTGATCGTAATTTTCAAGGGAAGTATGACGGTAGAAAATAGGTAGCGGTAAGCCTTAGATAGCAGTCTCTTTTGTATTTTATGCTCCTTTTTTATCGGTTAGGGTTAGAAATCAATACCCAACTCTTCTACCGAAAAATAAAAAAGTAAAGTACAGCCCAAGTCGCAATAAAGAAAATTCCCACAGAAAAGACTGTTTTAAAGAGTTTTACATCCTTTTTGATTAGTAGAAGGTATAGAACCGTAAGCAAGGAATATTACAATGAATATGATGGGAATAAATGGATAGGTCATGATCTATTCGTTTTACCAAAGGTAAAAAATTTACATTATTATTGTAAATAGAATTTACGATTAAATATCCCCACCACCATGAAAGTAACGTTACTTGTTTTTTTTGCTTTATTTTCTTTCGCGCTATTATCTCAAGCGCCAACTACTGAGAGTTTAGGGTACAAGCATAGCGTTTTTCATTATAAGGGAGAGCCTGTTGATCTGCTTATAGTTTCCAAAAAAGGAGAGGAAACCAAAGAAAAACCACTGTTCTTTTTTTGCCAGGGAAGTTTACCGCAACCTCTAATTAAATATGACGACCAAGGACCGTATGGAATATTCCCTTTTAAAACGGACAGTCTAGAAAATCACTATCACGTGGTAATTGTTGGCAAGCCTGGGGTTCCGTTGGTTGCGCATAAAGACGAATTGGGAGATAATTTTATGTACTTCGACAGTACAGGGAAGATACCCACAGGCTATGCGGACAACAATCTTCCTGACTATTACGTAAATCGAAATAAGGCAATCATTAAGTTTTTACGCAAGCAGGACTGGGTGGCAACGGACAAGTTGATTGTGGCAGGTCATTCCGAAGGCAGCACGGTTGCAGCAAAAATGGCGGTGGAAATTCCTTGGGTAACACATTTAATTTATGCAGGAGGAAATCCGATGGGTCGGATCATGGCAATTGTTCAACGGAGTAGAAACTTTGAATCGGATACAGACAGCACGCACTTTGGTGAACGTGAATTTGAGTATTGGGAAAGAGTCGTTGCGAATAAAGAAAGTTTAGATGCCTCTCAAGGAGATACCCATAAAGCTACCTATGAATTTTCATCACCTCCGTTTGATCACTTAATGAAACTCAAAATCCCAGTTTTAGTTTGCTACGGCACCAAGGATTGGAGTGCTCCTTTTAACGATTATTTGAGGGTAGAAGCTATAAGACAAAACAAAACAAACCTTGATTTCAAAGCGTATATCGGGACAGAACACAACTTCTTTCCTGTACTAGAAGATGGAACACCCAACTATGAGGTGTTTAATTGGGACAAGGTGGCCGATGACTGGTTGCATTGGATTGAAGAGAATTAAAAAATTATGAAAATTCACATAAAAAACATGGTCTGCAATCGTTGCATAATGGTGGTGCAGAATGAGTTGGAGAAGCTGGAACTGAAAGTTAATGCAATTTCTTTAGGTGAAGTAACGCTTGACAAGGAATTAAGTCATGCTGAGAAGAGTAAAATTCAATCTGTATTGCAACCTTTGGGGTTCGAATTGATTGACGATAAGAAAAGTCGACTCATTGAAAAGATTAAAACTGCTATTATCGATTTAGTGCACAACCACGACAATGAAACCAACGAAAACTTGTCAGATTTGTTGATTAAAGAAGTGAATCAAGACTACAATTATTTATCGAATCTGTTTTCCGATGTTGAAGGCACTACCATCGAGAAGTATTTTATCGCTCAAAAGATTGAAAAGGTAAAAGAATTGTTGGTGTACGATGAATTGTCTCTAAGTGAAATTGCTTTTCGACTGAATTATTCAAGTGTAGCTTATTTAAGCAATCAATTTAAAAAAGTCACAGGACTAACACCCAGCCACTTCAAGCAAATCAAAGTTGATAAGCGAAAACCATTGGATGAGGTGTAAATCTTACAAATCAATCCCAAAATAACACAATAGCTTCCCGTGAAATAATTGCCTAATTTGTAGTGTATTAAAAACGCAGATGATGGCAGCAAGTGATAAAGAAATAATATACCTCCCGCTGGAGGGTGTCGAAAGTGAACATTGTGCACTGATCGTTGAAAAAGGATTAGGGCGCGTCAAAGGAATAGCATCTCACAAGGTAGAATTGAACAATCATCGAGCGGCAATCACAGTGAATGATGTTGAAGTCGTTCAGAACGCTGTGGACGAAATTAAAGACCTTGGCTACGGTGTTACAACCGTTAAGAAGACATTTCCAGTATTGGGGATGACATGTGCGTCGTGCGCAGGAAGTACGGAAAGCATCGTGAAGTATGTCCCTGGCGTCGTTCGTGCATCGATCAATTTCGCTACGGGTAATTTAATGGTGGAGTATTTGCCAAATATGACGGACCCTTTTAAATTGCAAAAGGCGGTTCAGTCCATCGGGTATGATTTGTTGATTGAGGACGAGAACGAACAGCAAGAAACGCTGGAGTCAATTCATGCGAAGAACTTCCAACAATTAAAGAACAGAACAATTTGGTCTGTTCTACTTTCACTTCCTGTCGTAGCGATAGGAATGTTCTTTATGAATATACCGTATGCCAATGAAATTATGTGGTTGTTTTCAACGCCTGTAGTCGTTTGGTTTGGTCGCGATTTCTTTGTAAATGCATGGAAACAAGCAAAACATCGCTCTGCAAACATGGATACCTTGGTAGCAATGAGTACAGGGATTGCCTATATTTTTAGTGTATTCAATATTTTATTTGAAGACTTTTGGCACCAGCGGGGATTACATGCGCATGTATATTTTGAAGCGGCAGCAGTCGTCATTGCATTTATCTTGTTGGGTAAAATGTTGGAGGAAAAAGCAAAGGGAAATACTTCTTCGGCAATTAAAAAACTGATGGGTTTACAACCTAAAACAGTGATGGTGATGCTTTCGGACGGGACAGAAAAGCAGATGGCAATTGAAGACGTGAGCGTTGGAGATATCATTTTGGTAAAGCCTGGAGAGAAAATCGCTGTCGACGGAATGGTTAAATCGGGATCTTCGTATGTCGATGAAAGTATGTTGAGTGGAGAGCCGATTCCCGTCCTGAAAGAAGAAAACGAAAAAGTGTTTGCTGGAACAATCAATCAGAAAGGGAGTTTCCAATTTGAAGCGGTGAAAGTTGGCAAAGAAACGATGCTCGCGCAAATCATCAAAATGGTGCAGGAGGCTCAAGGAAGTAAAGCTCCTGTTCAGAAATTGGTAGATAAGATTGCTGGTATTTTCGTGCCAATCGTGATAGGAATCGCAATACTCACGTTTGTACTTTGGTTTTTCCTAGATGGTGAAAATGGAATCATCCACGGACTGATGGCAGCAGTCACGGTATTGGTGATCGCTTGCCCTTGCGCGTTGGGATTGGCCACTCCGACAGCCATTATGGTAGGTGTCGGTAAAGGAGCGGAGCAAGGGATTCTGATCAAAGACGCCGAAAGCCTTGAGCTTGCAAAAACAATCAATGCCATGGTCTTAGACAAAACGGGGACTATCACCGAAGGGAAACCAAAAGTCAGTGGAATTCAATGGTTAAATGATCAGGATGCATCCAAGAACATTTTGGTCAGCATCGAAAAACAATCTGAACATCCATTGGCCGAAGCAGTTGTAAATCACTTTGAAGGTGTTTCAATTACAGATCTGACAAGTTTTGAAAGTATAACAGGAAAAGGAGCCAAAGCCGACTTCAACAGTGAAATGTATTTCATCGGGAATAAAAAACTGATGATTGAAAACAACATTTCCGTTGCAGCTTCCATACAAGAGAAAGCGGACGAATGGAGCACGCAATCAAAAACCGTGATTTGGTTCTCGGACAGTCAACAGGCGCTTGCTGTAATCGCTATTTCCGATCAATTGAAGGAAACTTCCATTGAAGCCATCCAACAAATGCAGGACATGGGAATAGAGCTGTACATGCTCACGGGCGACAATGAAGCGACGGCAAAGGCAATCGCGAGTCAAACTGGAATAAAGCACTACAAGGCAGAAGTCTTGCCTCAACACAAAGCAGATTTTATCAAAGACCTGCAACAAAAGAGTAAAGTTGTGGCAATGGTAGGTGATGGAATCAACGATAGTACGGCGCTAGCAACTGCGGATGTCAGTATTGCAATGGGGAAGGGGAGTGACATCGCGATGGACGTCGCCAAAATGACGATTATTTCATCCGATTTAACGAAAATCCCATACGCCATTCGCTTATCAAAACAAACGGTTGCGACCATCAAGCAGAATCTCTTTTGGGCGTTTATCTACAACATTATTGGTATTCCGATTGCCGCGGGGATTCTTTATCCTATAAATGGGTTTTTACTAAACCCAATGATAGCAGGAGCAGCCATGGCACTGAGTAGTGTAAGTGTGGTCGGCAATAGTTTACGCTTGAAGTGGAAGAAGTAAACATGTTTGTGCATTTCAATAAGAAACATCAGTTTACGTACACTGCGACAGTGATATGGGACTAGGTTTTGGTTTAACACTGAATTATTAAGTAGTATTCCCAACATATCTCGTATTTTTGAAGAAAACCCTACGATTATGAAAGTCATCACCCTTTTGTTATTCTTTACCTTCTCGTTAAATATACTTGCACAGGACAAACCTGCATACGTCATTTACAATGCGAAAGGGAAGAAGGTTACTTATGCGAAGATGTTGAAAGCAATGCAGGACCAAGATTTAATTTTGTTCGGTGAATTGCACAACAATGCGATTGCTCACTGGTTGCAGCTGGAACTCACGAAGGACATGCACAAGACACGCGAGATCGTTCTTGGGGCAGAAATGTTCGAAGCAGACAACCAAGATGAATTGAACGCTTATCTAAGAGGTGATATTGACGGAAAAGCATTGGATTCAACCGCACGCTTGTGGAGCAATTACGATACAGATTACGCCCCGTTGGTGGATTATGCGAAACAAAATAGCCTACAGTTTATTGCGACAAACATTCCAAGAAGATATGCTAGAATGGTGCACAAGGGTGGTTTTGGTGCGTTGGATACTTTGACATCTGAAGAAAAAGGGTGGATTGCTCCATTGCCTATTTTGTACGACAGTCTACTTCCGACTTATCAAGAAATTCTAGTCATGATGGGAGACCATGGTACTCCTGAATTGGTCATGGCGCAGGCAATTAAAGATGCGACCATGGCGTATTTCATCACGCAAAACTGGAGCACTCCGAAATTGTTTGTTCACTACAATGGAGCATATCATTCGAATTATTACGAGGGAATTGGTTGGTACATTGATAAGTACAATCCAGCTATTCAGTCGAAAACGATTTCAACCGTTACCCAAGAAAATATCTGGAAGTTACTCGAAGAAAACATCGGCAAAGCAGATTTTATTATTTGTGTGGATGAAGATGTAACGACTACTTATTAAGCTGAAATGATTTTTTTATCACAAAGCGCGCAAGGTATATGGAAATGCTGTTGGCGAAAAAAGATCGCTAAGGAGTCGTCTTTTAGACGACTCTTCATACATTGTGCACTTACTTTGCCAATTTCACACTAGTTGGTTTTGTATATCAATATTAGCCTCCTATTGACCTTTCACTTTTAAATTGTGCCTTTACCTTCCCTGTCTATCGCCAGGTAGAGGTGCTACTTCGTGGTGCGGTTAATTCTTATTTAAATTAAAAATCCATAGATCTACAGAAATTTAGATCCGCACACCAATCATACATACATCGTCAATTTGGTCGTGCTCCCCTCTCCATTGTTCAAAATAGTTATCGAGCAGTATTTTTTGTTCTTCCATTGTTTTCGCATTGATGTCCAACAGAAGTCTTTTCAACGCGCCAGACATTAGTTTTTTTCCACGTTCTCCGCCGAATTGATCAACGTAACCGTCTGAGAATATATAGAAAGTGTCACCAGGCTCCAATGCAAAGGTGTGTGTCGTATATGCCTCTTGATGATCAAATTTTCCGATGGGTTGTTTGTTCGCTTTTGTTTCCAGTACTTCACCATTGCGAATAATCCAAAGGGGATTGTTGGCGCCTGCAAAGTGTAGCGTGTTTCCTTCCAGAGAACACAAGGCAATGTCCATTCCGTCTTTTACATCTTCATTGCTCTTTTCAAATTCCTCAATGACGATTTCTCGGGTCTTGTCTAAGATCTGACCTGGATCCGTCAATCCAAATTCTTTTACAGAACGATTCAAGGCATTGTTACACACCACACTGACCATCGCTCCAGGAACGCCGTGACCTGTACAATCTGCTGCTGCGAATAGGATTTTATTGTCCTGATGTTGCATCCAGTAAAAATCTCCAGCCACGATGTCCTTTGGTTTGTATAGGATAAATGATTTTTGCAAATACTCTTTAACGACTTTATCGGGTGGAAGAATGGCTGATTGAATGCGTTTTGCGTAGGTGATTGAAGCAAGAATTTCTGTGTTTTTTTCTTCCAGTTCACTGTGGGCTAATTCCACTTTTTCCTTTTGTTCTTCAATGACCAACTTTTGTCGCTTGGTAATTTTTAATCGGTTGAATACAAAAATTAAAAAGACAATGACCAACACAAGCCCTATGACAACAGCAATAATAATGGTTTCCTTTTGTTGCGTTTCCTTTTCATGTTCGAGGTCCTGCCGTTTCTTCTCCTCGTTACGTTTCAGGTTATCTGCTAATGTTTTCTTTTCGTAATCGTACTGGAATTTTTGCTTTAAGATGGCGCTTTTGTTTTCCATTTTGAACATGCTGTCTCTGGAGAGAATGTGGGTCTCGTACATTTGCAGAGCAGATCGGAAATTCCCAGTCTTTTTGTATAGCTCATAAAGCATAAAGCTCACGTCGCGTTGTGCGTCCAAAGCTTGACTTTGTTCTGCAGCATCCAGTGCTCTTTTGGCAAAGGACATTGCTTTTCGTGTTTTCCCTTGTTGCTGATAAATTGTTGCAATATTGGAGCACACATCAGAAATTCCAGAAGCCATTTTAAGGTCTTCAAAACGGCTCAAACTTTCATTGAAGTAAATCATTGCGCTGTCCAAGTCGCCAGTAGCCAAATGAATTTGTCCAATGTGGTTGATGGAGTGTGCAATGCCGTTTTTATTGTCGATGGACCGTCTAATTTTCAAACTTTCCCGTTGATAATACATGGCACTATCGTATACACCTTCATTTAAGTACCTTGCTCCAATTCCAGTCAATAGAAGTGAAAGTCCAATTTTATCATCTGTCTGCTTTTTGACTTGGATTGCCTTCTGGTACCAAATGCGTGAATTTTCGGTATCACCCATATCAGCATAAACGGCTCCTAAATTTCCGAGCACAGTACTTATTGCGGCCTTATGATCCATTTTTTCGTATGTCTTCAGTGCTTTTACAAAATAATCGATTGCTTCGGCCTGTTGACCACGTTCACGGTAAATATTGGCGATGTTGTTGTAGGAACTCGCTGCAGAACCGTGATTTTTGAGTTTTTCATGAATTTTTAGCGCTTTTTCGTGACAATCGATCGCTAAGTCGAGTTTACCTAAATAGTAGCAAGCCGAACCCTGCGTTCCAAGCGCGAATCCTTGATATTGAAGTTCACCTTTTTTCTTTGCAAAATCATACATTTCCTGTGCGAGGATATAACTGCTATCTGGATCGTTGTAGAGGTAACCATCGTACGCAATAAACCACATTGCCATTAATCGGATTGAATCCGATTTTTGCTCATTGTGGTAAATTTTCCACAAGCTGTCAAGGTTCAATTGCGCAACGCATTGTTGAACAGCGAATAAGCAGAATATAAATAGGACCTTTTTCACAGCTTAAATATAGTATTTTTCTTTTTCGCTGTTTTTTTGTAGATGAATGAGTGTGAGAATAAAAAAAACAGAGCAGAAACTCTGCTCTCGCTCTGTTTCTCACTCTGTTTTTGTACAGGATATGATTGTATTGTCGAACCGGTTTGATTGTCCGTATGGGGTCAAAACGATTTAAGCATCTGAAAAAAATTCAAGAAGAGCGAGAATGAGTGTGAGAGTGAAGACCACGAAGTAGCAGCAAAGCTAAAAATCAGAGCAGAATGTTCGCTCTCGCTCTCATTCTCACTCTGATTTTGTACTCGAGGCGGGACTTGAACCCGCACGCCCCTAAGAGCACAGGATTTTAAGTCCGGCGTGTCTACCAATTCCACCACTCGAGCATTTGATTTATCGGACAGATAAATCTGGTAGTATTTTTTTTGTTCAATTCTCCGCTTTCAAAAGAGATTACTTACGTGATCTCCAAAAGGGAGGCTTTCAATTCAAAACAACACTTCTACGAAGTGTACTTTTAAAATCCACAACAAAAAGTCGAAGCGAGCTTCACTTTTTTAGTCAATTTCAAAAGCCAGCAAAGCTGGATTTTGTATTGAGCGGGCGATGAGATTCGAACTCACGACCCTAACCTTGGCAAGGTTATGCTCTACCCCTGAGCTACGCCCGCTTATACTAAGCTTATTTCAACCGACCCCTGCGTGTGCTTCGTAACGTAGTGGAGAAGCAAGCTACGCCCGCTTATATTAATTTTAACGCTTGGTTTCAAATTCGCACTGCATCGTTTTGCGGTGGGCGACAAATGTAATACGATTTTTTAAATTTTCTTAGTTCAGACTGAAAAAAATCGAAATCAGCACTTTTTTGAAGGTGATATGAAACCGCTGAAGTGAAATGAAGAACAAATCAGGGTGTCACTTCAACTTTCCAAGCTGTGGTTGTTAAATTATTTCCAGTTTCTGTATAAACGGTGAACTGATAATAATCACCAGGAGCAATAGTTAGGTTGATAAAACTCTCAGGAATTAAAAAGGTGAATTGATCATTAATTACTTTTGCTTTGTCGTCATTAATGTAATACCGTCCTGTATTGTGTATGCCTGAATCCGAATACAGGATTGCATCAACTACTAGGGATTTTATTTTTTTATCGCTTGTTGCATCAATCGATAGTACAACTTCTTCCATGACAGCGGCAGTCGATTTATTTCCAGTAATTGTAACATTTGGTTCTTTGTTGCAAGAGACCAATGCTAAAAATAGTGCAATAATAGGGGCTTTCATAATGTATACTTTTAAGTTTCGGCCAAAGTATTAGTTCAAATTGATTGAAGCTGTTAATTTTCTTTAATTAAGGTTACGATAATACAAAAATCAGCCGCCTGTGAGTTTTTTTATCTCATTGAGCTTCATTAATGCTTCAACGGGTGTAAGTGTATTGATATCAATACTTACCAACTCTTCCCTAATTTGTTCCAAAACGGGATCGTTTAATTGAAAGAAGCTTAACTGCATGTCTTCGACACCGTTGTTTGACGCTTTTTTTCCAGCTTTCTGAGCGCCCTTTTTTCCCGACAATTCATGTGTTGCTTCCAGCTGAGCAAGCATACTTGTCGCACGGTCTAGCACTTGTGTAGGCATTCCAGCCAATTTAGCCACATGAATCCCAAATGAATGTTCGCTGCCACCCTCTACTAATTTTCGGAGAAAGAGAATTTTCTTACCGACTTCTTTCACAGAGACATTGAAATTCTTAATACGATCAAAACGATTGGTCATTTCGTTCAACTCGTGATAATGCGTGGCAAACAATGTTTTCCCTTTCATTTTAGGGTGATCGTGGACGTACTCGGCAATTGCCCAAGCAATGGAAATTCCGTCGTAGGTGCTCGTTCCGCGACCGATTTCATCCAAAAGAATCAACGATCGGTTCGAAAGATTATTCAAAATGCTCGACGTCTCATTCATTTCTACCATGAAGGTCGATTCACCTGAAGAAATATTATCGGAAGCCCCAACGCGCGTAAAAACTTTGTCGACGAGTCCCAATGTTGCTGCTTTTGCGGGGACAAAGCTTCCCATTTGTGCCATGATGGAAATCAACGCAGTTTGTCGTAATAAAGCACTCTTACCAGACATGTTTGGACCAGTAATCATCATGATTTGTTGTGTTTCGTTGTCCAAGTACACATCGTTAGAAATGTACTCGTGACCAACACCTAACTGCTTTTCAATCACAGGATGTCTTCCTTCGTTTATGTCAATGGCAAATGAATCGTTGACTTCTGGTTTGACATAATTGTTTGCGTGTGCTGTTTCCGAAAATGACAACAAACAGTCCAATTGTGCAATAAGAGATGCATCAAGTTGAATCGGTTGGATATAATCGGCCATTGCAAAGACAAGGTCTTGATACAAACGCGATTCGAGCGCATAAATTTTCTCTTCAGCACCCAATATTTTTGATTCGTATTCCTTCAGTTCTTCGGTAATGTATCGCTCAGCATTGACTAGTGTTTGTTTACGGATCCACTCTTCGGGAACTTTATCCTTGTGCGCGTTTCTTACTTCAAGATAATACCCAAACACATTGTTGAACGAAACTTTTAGACTTGAAATCCCTGTGCGTTCACTCTCTCTTTCTTGCAGTGCCTGCAAATAATCTTTACCAGAGAAGGAAATTGCTCTCAGTTCATCCAGTTCCGCGTTCACCCCGTCCGCAATCACCTTTCCTTTACCAATTTGAACAGCGGCGTCTTCGTGAATGGTTTTAGAAATCGTTTCCAATAAATCTGCACAAGGATTAATTCGATCTGCAATGCGATTCAACACATCAGACTTCATTTCAACGATGACCTCCTTGATGGGATTCAATTGCTTTAATGTTCGCTGAAGTTGCAAAACTTCTCGTGGATTGATTTTTCCTACTGCGACCTTCGAAATGATACGTTCTAAATCATTGATTTGCTTGAGTCGTTCTCCTAATTCGTAGGAGCAATCTTCGTTTTTAAAAAATGCTTCAACGGCATCTAATCTATTTTGAATAGGTGTTAAATCTTTTAAAGGTAACACCATCCAACGTTTCATCAAACGACCACCCATGGGAGTTTTGGTTTGATCCATGATTTGAATGAGCGTTGTTGCATTTTCATGCGGTGAACTGATTAATTCTAGATTTCGAATGGTGAATCGATCCAGCCAAACGTATTTATCTTCTTCAATTCTCGACAGCGCTGTGATATGCCCCAAACGTTCGTGTTGATTTTCCGAAAGGTAATGCACAATTGCACCAGCGGCAATGATTGCCATATCCATTGCTTCGACACCAAAACCTTTGAGTGAATTAGTGCCAAATTGTTGATTCAATTTTTCATGCGCATAATCCTCGGTATACACCCAATCTTCCAAACGGAAGGAATAGTAAGCGTTACCAAAACATTCATCGTAGATTTTACCGTCGCGTTTGTTGTAGATGATTTCTGAAGGTTCAAATCCCTGAATTAACTTTTCAATGTATTCTTTAGAACCTTGTGCGACTAAAAACTCACCAGTAGAGACATCTAAAAAAGCGATTCCAGTAATGTCTTTCCCAAAATGAACGGAACACAGAAAATTATTTTTTGCAGTATCAAGTACTTGATCGTTAAAGGAAACACCAGGAGTTACTAACTCTGTGACGCCTCGTTTGACAATCGTTTTGGTCATTTTAGGATCTTCCAACTGGTCGCAGACTGCTACACGTTGTCCCGCTCTCACCAATTTAGGAAGATACGTGTCCATCGAATGGTGCGGAAATCCAGCTAATTCAATCTCCGAAGAAGATCCAGCACCTCGTTTTGTCAGGACAATGCCCAAAATCTTTGAAGCAATAATGGCATCTTCTCCAAAAGTCTCGTAGAAATCACCAACTCTAAACAGCAGTAAAGCCTGAGGATGACGTGCTTTGATGGCATTGTATTGTTTCATCAAAGGAGTTTCACTGGGCTTATTTGCTACCTTGCTTTTTGTCAATTTTTCTGATTTTTCGAATTTCGTCGTATAAAAGTAAAGATTCGAGATGAGAGCATTGGAATGAAATGAGTCTATCTTTTCAACAAATGGATTATTTAATGATTAATTTTGTGGAAAGACGAGAAGTTAAGTCTTATTGTCTTGGCTCTTGAAGTCTTAAAATCCAATTAATGAATAGGAAATTAAAATTATGGGAATTAAACCGTGTCTCCGAAGAGGAATTCAAGGGGCAGGAGAAGTTTCCAATCACGATCATCTTGGATGAAATTAGAAGTCTGACGAACGTTGGCGCTTTTTTTAGAACCAGTGATGCTTTTAATGTGGATAAAATTTACTTGTGTGGAATCACAGCGACACCACCACACCGTGAAATTCAAAAAACGGCTTTGGGAGCGACAGAAACCATTGCATGGGAACACCGTGCTACAACAATGGAAGTCGTGAATGAACTGAAAGCAAAAGGAGTCAAGATTTGTTCTATTGAGCAAACGGAAGAAACAACGATGCTTCAGGATGTGAAGAATCTGCCGGATGCGCATTATGCATTGGTGTTCGGTAATGAAGTCAATGGTGTGAATCAAGATGTGATTGACGCTTCGAATTATATCATTGAAATTCCACAGTTTGGGACAAAACACAGTTTGAATGTCTCGGTTTGCGCTGGGATTGTTATGTGGGAGTTCGCGAAGAGGTCTATATAAAGTAGACCAACATCAAGTAAAAAGTCCCCACTCTGTGCAAATGGGGACGATTTAACTAAATTTAAAATAGATGAAAAAACTACTTTGCTTTTGTTACACACAGCTGTGAAACTTCTTTATATTCATGAGTTATAAATAATGGGTTCATGAATTCATTGTTTATAGATTTGATTGTGTTTATTTTTTGTACTTCATGGCTGTGGCGCAATCAACTGGAACAATGATTTGAGTATTACCGCGATAATAAGTTTTACCATAATTGGCTCCGTCAAAATCCTGAGCTACTGACACTTCTTCCCATTGGCACTTTCCACCATCTGTTTTCATTACGACTATTACACTTAAAATTCTTCCGGTTATTAGTCCAGAGTATTTATTTTTAATTGTCACCCAATCTGACCCCTTTATATAGCAGTATTCCATTTTTTGAGGCCAATGGGCAGTTCCCAATTTGGTAACTGTTGTAATTTCGGAAAGTAAAGCAGCATTTTTCATTCCTGGAGCTGGCATCGGTTTTTTAGCAGCTTCTAAGGCATTCAGGTATTCACATCTTTCAACACGTTTTGCACTCGCCAACTCTAAAGATTTGTTGTAATCTTTTGAAAGTTCTTCCACTCTTGCCTTATCCTTTCCGATTATAAAAAACTTCTTAATTTCATTACCTCCTTTATCTTTTTTCGGATAGTATTCTGCTATGGAACAATCTAATCTTCCTGTCATCGACCCGTAACAGTGGACAATCCAAACTCCTTCTTCAATCATTTGAAGATCGGTGCCTTTAAATACTTTTGTTAAATTCATATTGTCGCCTGTGAAGTCAAATAGTTTTACCTCTTGTCCTTTTCTCATTCTATCCGCGACATCATTGAATATATAGAACTTATCGTGGCTGCCATCTCGGTAATGAGCCTTTAATAGTGGGTCTACACCAACACCTTCAACTAATTCTAGTTGTATTGAATTGATATAAATGTGCTCTTTGTATTCACTAAGGAAAACTTCGGAAGGTTCTGAGAAATAATATAGACCGGAAATCCCGTGTTTATCCGTATAATTTCCTGAAGGAACAGGCAACGTATTCGCCTCCATTTTCGCCTTCTTTTCTGCCTCTTTTGCATTTGCAATCAACACATCAAATTGAGCAAACTGAGACATATAGTTGTTTTGTTCTGCTGTTGCATCCAATGTTTTTGCTTGTTTTTTATCTGTATGTCCGACACCAGTTACTTCATATTTCCCGTCTTTCCTGCTAAATACGATGAGTTTGTTACCATTTTCAATGATAAAACCTTTACCGTCTTTAGTATTGTAGTAACCGGTACCGTTGGTTGAACTGTTTATTACCCCCATAGACATGGCTTCAATCGTTTTACTGCAATTCATACTTTTTAGCACCATCGTTCCTTTACCACCCTCTATTGTTACCGTTACATTTTTGGAAAGATCGGTAAGTGAATTTGCACCTGAGCAACCTACGACGACTCCTTTCGATAAGGTGAATTGTTGCGCTTGTGTCGTAAGCGTCATTGTTAGGGCGATTGTGGCTGTAAAAATTATTTTTTTCATCTTGATTGTGTTATTGTTTAATAAATTTGATTGAGGTACCATTTTCTGGATTTAGAAAGTAAATCCCATTGGAAAAGCCGCTTAAATCAACGTTATTGTTTCCTGTATGCAGTTGTTGAGCAGCAACGGTTTCGCCTAGTGGATTTACAATTTTGATTTTTGTGTTTTCATTTACTTCGATGTTTAAAATTGTGTTTGCAGGATTTGGGTAAATGGTTAAAACGATTTGCTCTAGATCATTAATTCCCGCTGTTCCGCTGCAATCTTCGTTAAAACTCGATGTAGCATCAAAATTATAATTAGTTCCTGCCCAGACAGAGGTACTATATGCTACATCATCTACTTCAATACAAGTTAAATTGGGGTTGACCTCCGCTCTAAGAGTCGTAAAGTTGGTATTGTTTCCGTTTGCTACATTTAATGATGTAAGTTGATTGTTTTGGCACCATAGCGAATATAAGGACGTGTTTTGGCTCAGGTCAAGATTCGACAATTCATTATGGTTGCAACGCAAAATGGACAGTACAGTATTTTGACCTATATTAAGACTTGTTAGCTGATTACTATGGCACTGCAATTGAGCCATTGCCAAATTTTGACTTATATCAAGGGACGTTAATAAATTGCCATTACAATTCAAGAATCCTAACGCAGCATTTTGGCTTACATCTAAATTAGTTAATTGATTACTTCCGCAAAATAGTATCTCCAATGATATGTTTTGGCTCACATCGAGGTTCGTTAATTGGTTCGCATCACAGTATAATTCAGTGATAGATGTAAATGCTTCGATACCTGTAAGGTCTGTAATGCCTATGGCACCACAATTTATTGTTCCTGTAAAAGAGGTTGCTTCGCTTACCTGAATCTCGGTATCCGCATTGGTGTTAATTGCAGCATTTCCGACCAGATATGTCTTAAAGTTCGCATCTGGTATGTTCACGATTTGTGCCTTTGCCGTAAAAAGTGTCGTTACTGCTATGACTGTTGTAAGTAATAATTTCTTCATATCTATTTGTTTTTATTGTTTAATAAATTTTGTTGATGCACCATTTTCAGTTTGTACAAAATATACACCTGAAGGCATGTTACTTACATTAAGGGTGCTTATTTGGTGATTGAGCGCAGTCGAAATCACCGTTTCACCCAACAGATTTACAATTTGGACATTGAGCGGTGTCGAAATATCTTTTAATTCGATATTCAGCACGTTATTGGCTGGGTTTGGATAAAGATTTAATCCATTTTGTGTTTGAATATTATCTATTCCAGCTGCAGTATTCCACACCAAACGACCAAATGCAGGAACGGCTGAATTAAATCCATCGGGATGTTTTACGCCGTTAAAAACTACACTGTGTTGACTCATATCACCAGTACCATTGTGTATGTAATGAGCTTGTTGTACATAAGAGTAGTCAGATGATTCAAACATAAAACCGTTATTACCATAAGCTGTTTCTATCGATGCATCCATTTCATCTATGGCAAGAAGAAAACATTGGGAATTGGTTCCATTGTACCCACCACCACTCAGCATATGGAAACCAAAAAGTGTATGATCGATATCGTAAAATTCATAGTTGGTATATGGGGCTAAAAAATCGGGGAAAATTTTCCCTTCGGAAGGTGAAGAAGGAGCTATATTACCATCAGTACCCAAACGAGTATACCTTCCTTGGGGGGGGTAACTTCCAGTAGTTACATAAAAAGGTTGTGAATATCCAACAATCATTACTTGACCACCATGATACACCAATTTGGTGATTATGTCTTGTGCGAACAAGGTATTGTTATCGGTATTCCAGTTCATTGGTTGTGAAATTCCGCTTGAGGCAACGCCATAAGAGGTACTTAGTGTACCGCTAGTTACTTTCAGTACGCGGGCAAGGTCATTGTATTCGTAATACCCTTGAGTACTGTTTAAAACACGAGTGTATGCATTGTCTGCAATGTAAATTTCAGTAGGTGACACATACAATACATCCGCAACCACAGAATGTGTAGTTGCGTTATTGCTCGTTAGTACTGTAAGGCTGTGCGATGTCCCGCTTCCATTATCGGTTATCGAAAGTTGGGCAATTTGGTTGCTTCCATATCTGGAATATACTACGATATTACTACCATTGGACACAAACGCAACTCCTTTACCGTTGTAAACTTCACTAGGGTGCTCAACATAATAGGAGCCACTTGTTCCCCATGAAGTGCTAGGATCCCAACCATTTCCGCTTACCCAGCTATTGTACTTAGTAACAAGAATACCCTTTTTGAGCAATGGGCCATCAAGATGCATTGCATTTTGTACCACAAATAGTTCTCCGTTCGGGGCCACTGCAATATCAGTTATTTCATAGTCGGAAGAAGAAGATACACCACTGTCAAAGGTTGTCGTATATTCGTGTATGGTATAATGATTAACTGCGCCATTACCATGAATAGTTTTCCCAAGCACCCTGCCATAAACGGTGTGGGGGTTGTCAAGTTCATTTATAAAGTAAACAAACATGGAATCGTTGATAGCTTCCATACTGCCATATGTTGTTATAAAAGAGTTACCACCTATTTGTGGAAAATCATCAGATGGATTTCCATTATTAAAGGTGTTATCGAACACCAAATTAGGATTTTGAGCGTTGGAATTAAATAAAAACCCAGTAATGGCAAGGGCTGTTGTGAATATTATTTTTTTCATTTTTTCTATTATTTTGTGAATTTTACAATTTGTCCCGACTCTGTTTGAAGGAAATACATGCCATTTGAAAGAGCTGAAATATTAACTTTTTGTTGCGGGGAAGACTCAAACGCTCCCATTGCTTGACCACTAATTGAGTAAATCTTGAACCCTTCAGGTTTTTCCATTTGAACATAGATGAAATTAGATGCAGGGTTAGGGAAAATCTGGATTTGAGCCAAAGTGGTTTCCTCTAATCCTGATGTTGACAAACAGCTTTCAGGTGCTTGCCAAGCTTGAGAGGCTAAACCGTAGTCACAGGATGAATTTGCAGTAAAGACCACTTCCAAAGAAACACCGATTCCATCTGAAGGTAAGTTGGTAAGAGTTAAGCTTTGAGGACTACTTGTGATAGTAAAGTCTTGATTGTTCACGCTTAACATTCCAGTTGATGGCGGGGAATCGTAGAAAACCGTTAAGTCAACAGAATAAGTATTGCTTACAGGATCACAAGCGGAAACGTTATTTACATCAACATTAGTTATATCACAGTTATTCATTGAACCATCGTTGTATTCAAAAGCCCCGATGTCGATTATACCATTGAAGGTGCGTGGGTTTCCTGCATAATCGAATGCATCAGGAAGCGATACAAATCCGCCTCCGAGATCTATGCAAGGACTAATCGATGTAAGACTATAATCTCCGCCTACAGCATCTGTAAATTCCGGTGTCGACCCTGTGATATTACTTCCTTGAGACACTGTAACAAATTGATCTGAAACAGGATGCGCCCAATAGTTGTTGAAACAAGAAATATTATAGGGGTGTGCACTTGTTGCCGAGTTGCCCGGTATAAAGGATTCATAGGAGCCGTTGTTATATAGAAGGTTGTTGTGAAAATTGGCGGTGAGTTGAGGGTCTGCATGACCATTCCATGCAAAAACACCATGACTATTATTACCCACAAAAGTATTGTTGTAAGCATTTAATGTAATAGATCCATTACCGTTGTTACTAGATGAACTCGCTTGATAAATGACCGCAGGATTACCACTCGAGAAACAAAGGTTGTTTTTAAATACGCAATTTGTGAATTGGGCAGAAGCAATTCCACCACCAGCAGTATAGACTAACACAGCTGAACCCCGTGAAGAAGCACCGCGATTCGTATTGCTGTCAAACAGACATTTATCGAAAATGGTAGTAATATTACTTCCAAAAACACCCGCTTCGATATTTACTGCTCCACCACCGGTAGCACCTCCTGAACTATTCTCTTTAAATCTACAATTGGTGAAGGTAACGTGGATATTATTATTACGAATAATTACAGCTGAACCATTTCCCCATGTGTTGGGACGGTATGCGCCTTTAAATGTAATGCCATTTACATTTACCGTATAGGCACTTCCTCCTTGAAAAACCCATAAACTTTGTAGGTTGTCATTTAAACCACTGCCCCATACACCAAAAACGTCATCATCATTTATATCTCCATCAAAAATGGTAGGGTTTGTTGTTGGATTAGCTTGATTATGCCAGGTTTCCGTACCGTTAAATCCACCATAAATATTAAAGTTATGGGCAGTGATATTCGTTATTTGTTTGTAGGTGCCGGCTTTCATGAAAATATTGTATGTGGTAGTGCCAGAAGCTGCGTCAATAGCAGATTGCAATGTTTGAAATGCTGTTGCCCAACTGAGACCATTGCCTCCAGCGGTAGCATCTCCATCGATGTAAAAAGTTGTTTGTGCTTTAGTTGTAAATAGGGTTGCAATCATAAAGATGGCAGAGAGTAACATTTTTTTCATAGCTAGATAATTAAATTATATGTATTATTGAGTATAAAATTAGAGCAGTAGTAAGTCTTCAATTATTCATTTTTCTAAACTGAATCAATCAACTTCTAAATGGTTAATTCCATCTTCTAAGTAAAACCAGTTTCCAAAATTTTCGAGCTACATTTGTGTATGCGAAATGGTTACACAGTCATTTTATTCTTTCTAATTGTTGGTTTTTGTTTTTCACAGGAACCTTCCTTTCGAACAATCGGCACAGATGATGGGCTTCCTTCTCGCACGATTTACGACATTTCGCAACTAAAAAATGGAAAAATTGTCATTGGGCATGAACGTGGATTGAGTTCATACAACGGGATGGAAATCGTGAATTATCGCAATGATTACAAAACAACACCATTATCTAATCTTACCATCTATAAGGATCAACTGATTACCCGAAATTTCGTCAACGAGCTATTTATAACAAAAGAGGATGAGTCGGTTGAACGATTAAACGGATTGTCTGAACCAGGTATTGGTATCTGTAGTCTTCTTAATTACAAGGATCGATTGTTTAAAAAAACGAATAATGAAATCATTGAATTTAGCCTGAATAGCAATTCAGAAAGCAAAAGACTCATCTATTCTACAACTGACAATCTTGTGGATTTTAGGATTATCGATGATGTGATGTATATTTTGTCTGGGACGCAACTAGTAAGCTTAAACATCAATCATCTAGATAAAAGAAAGGCAGTGCAATTCGCATCGGGTGTCAATGCTACGCTAATGTGCATCGAAAATCAAGTGGCGGTCTTTTGCCCAGACGCTGCGCAAATTGTTGTAAATCCCTTTAGTACAAAACAGCAAATTATTCATCTAGCTAATTATGATGTCGATAATAAATCAACCTGTATCAATATTCTAAAGGATGGGAATATATACATTGGAACTTTTGGCGGACTGTATATTTATAACTCAAGAGGTGATTTACTACAGAATTGTTACATGGATATTCAAATTTCGAGCATTTTCCAAGACATAGAATCCAATATTTGGTTAGGAACTCTTCAAGATGGAATTCGGATTATTAGTAACATTGAAATCCAAACTGTTCAATTACTTGAAAATGAGAAAATCAGTAAACTAATTGTCGCTGATGATTCACAACTGATTGTTGGGACCTATGATGGTAAGCTTTATCGATTTCGGAGTAATGAAGGAATGCAATTGATGCATGATTTCAAACGTAACAACGAAATTCAAAGCATTTTCAGCGATAAACATTCTGTTTGGGCATTCTGCTCTTATTTAGTTGAATTCAGTCCTGAAACGTATAGGGTGAAGCAAGAACTTTCAACCTACCCAGCAAAATGTCTTGTGAAATTTGGAGACACCCTTTTCTGTGGGACATCGAAGGGAGTGCAATTGATTTATAAGAATGACATTATTCAATCGTTGAATAGAAAATTTTGGATTAAAAAAGCAGTAGTCAAGCAAAACAAGGTGATTTTTGAAACTTCAGCGGGCATCATGTTTTATGACAGAGGTGTATTAAGTCCATATAGAATAAAATTCAAAGGTAAAGAGTTAAACCTTGCGATCGCAACCAACCTAATTGAATCGAAGGGATCCATTTATTTTTCCAAGAAGAATTGCGTTTATGAGGTGGATGAGAAAAATAGGGTAACCAAATTGGATTGTTCAGGTATGCTTCAATCGGTTACCAAAATTGCGGTTACCAATGACAAAGTTTTCGCGACGGATGGTAAGGTTATTCTTGAATTGAATGGTCACAACTTAATAGATAAAACTAAAGGAGTTCAGATTGTTGAGATCATGGATATCATTGGCTGGGAAGATAAATTAATCATAGTTGGCAAGAACCAGTTTCAGATTTTCCCTATTCATTTGGAAAAGAAAAGTTTCCATCAAACACTTCAATTAATTGAAGTTTCTGGCACATTTACCAAGGAGAAAAATCTCATACGGTCTGATTACTCAAGAAACAATTTAATCATGCGCTTCGAATACCTCCCCAATATTTCATCTGTTGGTAACGGAGCCGTTTTTTACCGTATAAAGGGAGTTTCAAATGATTGGAAAAAGATGGAATATAAGGCTGGAGGTTTTCGAATTGATGAACGTCGACTTCCATTTGGGAAATTGACGCTTGAAGTATATGCAATGGATAACAATAATCTTAGAACAGAAACTCAACGTTTTTCGATGGATGTTTCACCACCATTTTACTTTACTTGGTGGTTTATCACTTTGTGTATAGCAGTTTTTTTTCTGATTATCTGGCGAATATATAATCACAGTATTTTCTTAATAAATCGAAAGAATGAACAACGGATGGAGCAAGAACAGTTGAAGACGAAAGTCATCAGCTCTGAACTAAAAGCGTTGCGTTCACAAATGAATCCACACTTTATATTTAATAGTCTGAGCTCCATTCAATCAAAGATTTTGAATGATGAATCCAAAGATGCGTATACCAATTTAAGTGCTTTTTCAAAGTTGTTGCGGCAGTCTCTAAAGTTTACAAGTCAAGAGTTCATTTCGCTAGAAGATGAAATTGATTTCTTGAAAAATTACATTTTATTGGAGCAGGCGCGAATGGATGGTGGATTTGATTCGAATTTTAAAATTGATTCAGCAGTCGACCTAGCGGAAGCACAATTTCCTTCACTTTTTTCTCAGCCATTTGTGGAAAATGCTATTCGTCATGGATTAGCGCATACAACGGATACAAAATCACTCAAGATTGAGATAAATGGAACCACAAAGCATTTCGAATTTGTCATTGAGGACAACGGAATAGGAAGAAGTGCAGCGAATGAAATTAATGCTGTGAAAAACAAATCACATGAATCGTTTGCAACAAATGCGATGGAGGAACGCATTCAGATGATTAACGCAAATGGTAATGTCAGAGCTTCGTTGAAAATTGAAGATATCAAGAAAGGGACGCGGGTCATCATCACAATTCAAACTAACTTATGAGTGAAACCAAAATAACAGCAATCATTGTTGACGATGAGCAACATGCAAGAAACCTACTGACCAAAGTGCTTGAATTTTTTGAGCACTCGATTTATGTCGTTGGTGAGGCAAATAACTTACCCAGTGCCATTAAATTAATTCATGAATGGCAACCCAATGTAGTGTTTATGGACATTGATATGCCTCAGTATTCTGGACTTCAAATCAATGATTTTTTCAAAGACTATAATTTCAAGCTGGTATATATCACAGCACATGATAATTATGCCATCGACGCACTCCGTATAAAGGCATTTGACTATTTGGTAAAACCGATTGAGGTAGATCAATTGAAAGCTTGTATTGCACGCATCGAAGAGGAGTTTTTGAATGAAAAAAGAGATGCTCAAGCATCTGAATCTAGCAGAACCTCTCATTTAGAAGTACATTCCTTACAAGGAATCAACTATATTCCATTGGAAACAATTTTTTATTTTGAAGCTTCGGCAATGTATACCATCGTTCATACAGAAACGGAACAAATCATCATTTCAAAACCTTTGCGAGATTTCGCTTATTTAAAAGCTGCAGGATTCTATCGAATTCACCGTTCATTTATGGTCAACACATCCAAGATTAAGCGCTTTTTACGAGTAGAGTCCAACGAAGTGGAAATGACGAATGGGATGAAAATTCCGGTTTCTCGCTCCAATAAGGATGAATTTAAAATGTACATGACGAAATCCTTTAAAGTCGAATAATTTGAACCGAAGAATTATGATTGTTGCGGGAGGGGTCTACAAAATAATTAACTTCGCGGCATGATAAAATACAACTCAAAATCATGGTTTAAGCATATTACCTCATTTAGCAAGACGGATATCATGTGGACGTTTCGCTATGAGTTGATCATTGTCGCGATTTATTCGGCACTCATCGCCTACTGGGAGCAGCTTGCGTTGTACCGTTACGGAGATTTGTTGGATCAAGTTTCCAAGTTTTTTTCATTCATCGGTTTTGCGTTTTCCATGTTGCTGGTTTTTCGAATCAATTCGGCATACGACAAATGGTGGGAGGGAAGAAAATTGTGGGGAGCATTGGTGAATAACTGCCGTAATTTCGCTTTGAAAGTGAAAGCATTTGTGCCAGATTCCGAAACTGAGAAAAAAAATGAATTGTACGATTGGATGGCTGCATTTCCTTCTTCGTTAAGTCAACATTTAAGGGATGAAAACGCTCCAGAAGAATTGCCGCTTTCGGAAAAACTCAAGGAGAAAATTCATTCTAAAACGCACGTTCCCAACGCAATTGCTGGTGAAATTTATTGCACCCTTAAAGAACTGAAGAATAACAAGCACCTATCGGAAGAGGAGATGCTCATGTTGGACAAGGAAGTCAAATCGTTAACCGATATTTTGGGAGCATGTGAACGCATTAAGAACACGCCAATACCCTTCAGTTATAGTATGTTTTTGAAGAAATTGATTTTTATTTTCATATTACTTTCTCCATTTGCTTTTGTTCATTCCCTGCATTATTGGTCAGTAGCGTTGACAGTACTCGTATTTTATATTTTCGTCGGTTTAGAATACATTTCTGAAGAAATAGAGGAACCTTTCGGAACGGACAGTAATGACTTACCAACGGAGGAGTTAGCGTCAAAGGTTTTAGAGAATATTAAGGAAATACGAGCGTAATTAGTGTGCAGTCTATCGCTTATTATTAATTTTGTGGCACGAAAATAAATCGAAATGATTCAAACAGATATTATCATCATTGGTGCTGGACCAGTTGGACTTTTTACCGTTTTTGAAGCGGGATTGTTAAAGTTAAGATGTCACCTTATTGATTCTTTACCTCAAGCTGGGGGACAGTGTTCGGAAATTTACCCGAAAAAACCGATTTATGATATCCCTGGATTCCCTTCCATTTTGGCAGGCGATTTAGTCGATAATTTAATGGAACAAGCAGCTCCGTTTAAACCTGGATTTACACTTGGTGAAGCTGCGGTAAGTATAGAAAAAACATCGGAGGACAAGTTTATTGTCACTACGAATAAAGGAACACAACACGAAGCGCCAATTGTCATGATTGCGGGTGGATTGGGAGTGTTCGAACCGCGTAAACCACCAATTGAGGGATTAGAAAACTACGAAGACAAGGGCGTTGAATACATTATCAAGGATCCTGAGTTTTACCAAGGAAAACGCTGTGTGATTTCTGGCGGAGGAGACTCTGCCTTGGACTGGTCAATATTTTTAGCAGAAAAGAACATTGCCAAAGAGGTTTCATTGGTGCACCGACGCTCTTCTTTCAGAGGACATTTAGATTCAGTACAAAAAGTCATGGATTTAGCTGATACAGGAAGAATTAACTTAATCACCGAAGCGGAAGTCGTGGGAATTGGTGGAAACGGAAAAGTAGAAAATGTTGTCATTAATCACCTCACTCAAGGGGATTTCGTGAAGGAAACGGATCATTTCATTCCCTTGTTCGGGTTGAAACCAAGTTTAGGTCCTATCGCGGATTGGGGATTAGAAATTGACAAAAACGCCATTGTGGTTGACACCTTGGATTACTCGACGAACATTCCAGGAATTTATGCCATCGGGGATGTCAACACGTACACCAATAAGTTGAAGCTGATTCTATGTGGATTTCATGAAGGCACATTGGCTGTTCAATCTGCTTTTGCGCGGATTCATCCAGATAAGAAAAACGTATTGAAATATACTACGGTAAACGGAATTTCAGGGTTTTAATTCAATTCCTTAAGTCGTTTCCGACATTTCCTTGAAATACAGGCGTCCTTCCAAAATTTCGTTAACAGCTTTTTTAAACTCACTAACAGATGAGTTTTTAGTGAGATATCCGCTGGCACCTGCCGCTTTTGCTTTTAGGATATAGCTTTCTTCGTTATGTATGGTCAGTACCAATACCTTTTGTTTCGGGTTTCTTTTGATCAGTTCGGATGTTAAATCGATACCAGTCTTGACTCCCTGAAGGTTAATATCCATTAGCACAATATCGGGCGCAAGTGAAATGATTTCATCTGCAACATTATCTGCGTTATCATAGATTTTCAGGGTCTCGATTCCCTCTTGAGCCAACGTCGTCATCCAAACTTCTGCTATAAGTTTAAAGTCTTCTATTATTATAGCTTTCTTCCCAGTAATAGTAACCACACGTTAATTTTAAAGTTAATACTAAATTAAAAATAAATCATTTATATTCAATAGATTATTATCTATTTTGCCAACACAAATTTCTGAACGAAAACCAACATAAAACGGTTGGATAAATCCTATTAAAGCGGTAATTCAACATCTATCTTGCAACCCTTTCCAGCGGAGGATATAATCTTAATCGTGCCGTTCAACAAATCAGCCCTTCTCTTCATATTAGATAGACCAATTCCTTTTGAAACCAACTGTGGATCAAAACCAACTCCATCGTCCTCAATTTTCATCGCAATCGTTTTGTTCGTACTTGTTAACTGAACAATAACGTTCTTAGCGCTAGAATATTTTTGAATGTTTCGTAATTGTTCTTGTAATATACGAAATAGATTGAGATGTATCTCTTGTCTCAACTGCAATCGATATATTTCTTCTGTGAACGTCAATTCTATGGTGTATGTTTCTTTGATATTAAATGTCTCGAGTAAAAGTGGAAGTGTCTCATTGAGTGTTGAATCATCAAAAAAGGCCGGTGCCATTTGGTGTGAAAGCCCTCTTATTTCATTCAGTGCACGTTGAATCAATTGGTTCGTCATCACAAAATGACCTTGGACATTGTTCTTTAGGTTTCCGTCAAGCATACTCAGATACAATTGGCTTGTCGCAATTAGTTGACAAGCATTGTCGTGTAATTCTGCACCAATTTCATTTCGTTCTTCCTCCTGTGTTTTGAGAATAGCCCTGTCCATATGCTGCTCAAACAATATTTTCTCTGTGACATCAGTGCACACAATCAGACAGCAATCATTGTCTTCAAATGAAATTAATTGACTATTGATATCAACATATATTTCTTCACCGGCCTTTGTTTTGTGCTTGTATCTTCTTGTTTTTACTGAATTGCTGGAGGACTGTTTGTCTATCGAATTTGCAAATTGAGAATAGTCATTTGACGCAAATAGTTCTTCAAAATTCAGGGCCAAGGCTTCCTTTTCTGTATATCCATACAATTCGCACGCGGCCTTATTGACTTGGATAATATTTTTTTTGTCGTTTTGAATTAAAATTTTTGGAACGGGAGAAAATTGAAAAAGGCTGCTATAGCGTAACTCAGACTCCTCTAGTTTGCTAATGTATTTTTTCCGTTCAAGTGAGTAAATGATACTTTTATACAGTGATAGCGGATTTATTTCGTCTTTTATGAGGTAGTCAGTCGCTCCAAGCTTGAGTGACTTGACACTAAATGTTAAATCACTGTAACCTGTTAGAACAATAATTGGCGTGTTATCAGTAATTCGCAACATATCTTTAATAAGCTGTTCTCCGTTGTTATCTGGAAGTGATAAATCAAGCAGACAGGCATCAATTTTATTTTTGTTGCCTTTATCGGTAAAAAAAGCTTCCGTTTCCTTGAAGTTTTTTAATACCGTCAGTTGCAAATTGGAAAAGCTTTCATCCAGGTATTCAGTAATGATTAGCTCATCACCGGGGTTGTCTTCAACAATTAGAAGATGATATTTGTCATGATCATATTTCATTGCAGTGAATTTTTAGACAGCCAAAAATTAAGCAGTCCACCTATTGCCGCGTCAAATGTTGATGTGTGGTTGCCTTTTGTAATATAACAACTTGCGTCATATTCATAAGCCAATTCTATATCCGCCTGGGAAGAGGATGTTGATAATATAATAACAGGTGTATTCTTAAAAATGGTGCTATTTCGTATGTGTTTTAATACTTCAAAACCGTTGACTTTAGGTAGATTAATATCCAAAAAAATAATACTTGGAAGGTACGCCGTTAAATCCGAAACTGCATAATCGTTGATGAAGTTTATCGCAGATTCACCATCTTTCACAATGCTGATACGGAAGTTGGCGCAGTTAGATTCTAGCGCTTCACTCAAGAGGAGTATATCGCCCTCATTGTCTTCCACCATTAGGATATTATACGATTTCATTTGGAGCAGAATTTATTGGTACAGTAAAATGTATTTGTGTGCCAGTTTCATTGTCTTTGGGTTGAATCCAAATTTCTCCTCCAAGATTTTCAATGATTTTTTTAGCAATGGACAATCCTAGTCCTGATCCAGTATATGCATCTTTAGGGTGTAGGCGATGAAATAATTGAAACACTTTTTCGTGGTATTCTTTTGGAATGCCGATTCCGTTGTCACTGATTGTAAATTCATAACTAGCATCTACTTGCGAACAACCGATTTCAATGATGGGGTCGATATCTACTTGTTTGTACTTAATACTGTTACTGATTAAGTTCTGAAATAGCTGTCGCAGTGGAGCTTTATGGGAAACAATTTCAGGAAGGTCACTATAAATAATTTTGGTGTTTGATTCACAAATCTGCTGACTGAAAAGTATTTTTATTTCTTCAATCACATCCTTCACTTCTACATTTTCCAACTTCAATTGATCAGCACCGACACGAGAGTAATTCAACAAATCTAGAATTATTTGTCGCATTCTAGTTGCTCCATCCACCGCAAAATAAATATACTGTTTGGCTTTATCATCCAGTTGTCCGTCGTATTTCTTCTCTAACAACGATAGGAAATTGGTCACCATCCGAAGCGGTTCTTGAAGGTCATGTGATGCAATATAAGCAAATTGTTCTAGTTCGGCGTTGGTTCGCGCTAGTTTCCGAGCGTGTTGTTCCAATTCTTTGTACAGCGACTTCAACTCGATTTCTGCTGTTTTATTCGCAGTTACGTTCTTCGCAATACAGAGCAGTGTCTCATTGTCGGCAAAAGAGCTGAGCGTCCATGATAGCCATTTCACTTCATTTTCGATTACATATTTCACTTCGAATGTTTCTGATTCCTTCGTTTCGAAAACAGCATCGATTTTCCCTTGGAAAAAAGTCAGGTGATCCGGGTGCACATAATCAAGAATGGATGATTTCTCAACAAAGGTATTGGATGTATTAACGAAAGCTGTGTGCGACTTATTTACTTTTTTATAAATGTAATTCTCACCAATCAGGGCGATAATATCGGGTGCTGTATTTACAATGAGCATCAACTCTTCTTGCAATTGCTTTCGCTTAATTTCACCGCCCAAATGTTCCGATAAACCTCTATACTTAACAAAATCTCTAATGGTCTTATCGTTGTTTGTGGAATACGCAATGAGGACACCAATCATTTCTTTGTTGACTTTGACGGGGATCCCATAAATGAAATATCCCTTATTTATGGCGGATAAATGACCGTCAGTATTATCCCATGATTGAATTTTCCCACTTTCAAAAACAATTCTTGCTAGTTCGTCTAATGGGACAAATTTTGCTTTATCGCTGCCATGAGAGCCTGTTAAATGAATGTTTTGTCCATTGACACCAACCGTCCAAAACTCCAATGCTGATACACTGCTGTGTTTGTCAACGACTTTCAAGACTTTGGAGATGTTTTCCTTTAGGCAAAGTTCATTATTGAATGCCGCGCTGATTTTTTCAAAATAGGATTTTCTTTCCTCCTCATATTTTTTCTCAGTAATGTCGCTTGCAATAATGATGGATTTGGTTTTTCCATCGATGCTCCGAATTGGGTTCATGTTGATATCCAGCCAAACTTCCTTTTTTTGTTTGGTATAAATGAGTAGCTCTGTAGAAAGATATTTTTTTCTCGAATTAGCGTGAAACAATTGCAGTATGGATTTTTTCGATGTGTTTTTACCGAAAAAAATACCTGGACGATGTCCCACCAGGTCGTCCAGCGAATATTCCGAAATGTTAAGCATTGATTCATTGCAATACATAATCTTTGAATCTCTTGGACTCTCTACATTGTCGTCAACAATCACTACAGCATCATGCATATTTACAATGACGGACTCGAGCAATTTGAGTCGCAATTCTTCTTCCTTTCGCTCTGAGATATCACGCATAGCTCCGACCATACGAACTGGAACATTCTGGTCATCGCGAATAATGATTCCCTTATCGATTACAAATGCATAGCTGCCATCACTACGTCTAAATCGGTACTCTTCTGACCAGTTTTCCAAATGATTATCAAAAGCATACGCAATAGCTTCCTTGACTCGTTCTGCATCCATTGGATGAATCCTATCTTCCCAGAAATCATCCGAAGTCGATTGATGCTTCAAAGAATACCCAAACAACGTATAAATTCCCTCTCCCCACTCGACAGATTGTGACTGGATATCCCAATCCCAAATGGCATCGAATGTTGCTTTCATCACATAGGAGTAACGCTCATTGTGCGATTGTATTTGTTGAATTTTCTTCTCAAGAACGGGCTCGTTTAAGCCACTTCCTTTAGATGGATTGGTCTTTTCTTGGGTGATATCAATCATCACACCCGTTAGCAATTTCTCCCCATCAACATGTATGATGCTTACGATGTCTTTGATCCAGACAATTGCACCATTGGCATGGATCATTCGGTATTCAAACTGGTGATTTAGATTTTGTTCGGTGTGTATTTTACAAAATTCAATGGCGCTCACTCTATCTTCTGGATGGATGTGGTCTTGCCAGAAATCTGGGGTTTGCATCCATTCTTTCGAAGAATACCCTAGAACATCACGTACTTTTGAACTGATAAAACTGAATTCTAGAGTCGCTGGATCCGCTTCCCAAATAAATCCGTTGATGGACTCAATAATTCCGTTTAGTGTCTTTGAAGATGCGAGAGAATTTTCTTTTAGATAGGCAACGAGATATTCCTCTGGAGCAGCGATCATCTGCACTTCAAGTTCATAGCCACGCGGGTGATCAATTTTTAGTTTCAACGGTTTGTGATCATGTTGGACTTTCTTTAGAGAGATTATTAACTGCTCTGACTGTTCTATATCTAATTGTAGAAAGTCAGCGATGCTAGGACCAATGTAGAAATCGACATAGTTTCCAAAGAGTTGAATAAATGATTCGTTGACAGAATGAATACTGAAGTCGTCATCCAAATTTAATAACAATGCGGGGGTAGGTATTGTATCGAAAATATGAAGTTGATGGTGCTGGGTTTCCATAAGCAGATAGGTTAAGCAATGTGTGTGTAGTTGTTTAGTTATTTTCTGTTAATGTTATTATGGGTCAATTTAGAAAAAAAAATGAAATGTTGAGCAGATTATGGTGTATATTTTTTAAGTTTACTAAAATTGATTCTGTATGGTGTTCCAGATAGATTAAGAATCATAAACCTAATTGCGCAATGGACAATCAAATAAAACTAGTTCTCGTAGACGATCACAACTTGGTCACTGAAGCCTGGACAGCACTACTTAGCCAAGAACCAAACATTGTCGTTCTAGGCTCAACAAATAGCGCTGATTCCGCATTGGAGCTTTGTTTAAAAATGCATCCAGATGTTGTTTTAATGGACATCAATTTAAAAGAAAGCAACGGACTGGAAGCAACAAGAATGATTTGTAATCAGTTAGCAAAAACAAAGGTCATTGGGTTGTCGTTGCACGACGATATCGCTATTGTTAAGCGACTAATAGCCAACGGAGCGAAAGGATACCTGAGTAAAAATTCGTCAAAGAGCGAGCTGTTAGAAGCAATTGAAACAGTATGTAGAGAAGAAATTTATTTATCTACGGATATTCGCAACAGATTTTATATGGAGTCTTTGGCGCCGAATGATCTTCCTCCAAAACCAGAATTAACTATGAGAGAGATTGAAATAGTCAAGGATATCTCCAACGGATTGAGCTCAAAAGTAATTGCGGATAAATTATTTGTTTCTATCCGTACTGTTGAAACGCACAGGCACAATATCCTTAAAAAATTAGATCTTCAGAATGCAGCTCAACTAAGCAGTTGGGCACGAGAAAATGGGTATTTCTAGTGTTTAATAAATTTCACTGTGGACATGTCATTCACATGTAAATAGTAAATTCCATCTGCTAATTCAGAAACATCAATTAAGCTTCCGTCAAGTGCACCTTGCATTAAGATTTTACCGTTTACTCCTATAATTGAATAATTTCCATCGGTGATGGATACTCGAATTGATTCAGTTGCTGGGTTTGGATACACCTCGATGTTCGCCTCAGCATTTTCACCAACACCCAAGTTACAAGCACCTGTAGTCACTGTAACACCGCTTCCGATTGTACCTACGTTAGAAATTACCCCTGATGGCGTATGAAAAGTTAGCGTACCATCGAGTGTTCCTAAATTGCCACCTTGATTACCTATATAAATGTGCCCTGAGCCGTTTATAAGGTCAGAATCACAGTTTAGGAAGTCGTTACTGATACAAATAATTCCATAGTTTGTAATTTCGGCAACCATTGATTGGGTGTTGCAATTGGAAAAATCATTGAGAATATCTATATCTGCGTAGTTTTCCAAAAAGCCTTGATTATTCATGTTATGGGTAATCGAGAGTAAGCCATAGTTTCCAAAATTTCCAGTTTGATCAATCAAGAAGTCGTAGACTTCGATGGTACCAGAATTATTTACAATACCTTGGGTTAACATGCTATCTAGTCCAACAAAATCACCTGTGTTTTCTATGTAACACCATTGCGACTGCAATAGGTTATCAACAGAGAAAAGACCATGGTTAACCAATGATCCTGCTCCATCAATCCAAACGTCTCTGTCAACGCCGCCTTGCGTTAAAGACCCAGAAGGATTAATCGTAATGCGCCCTGCCGTGTAATAAATATCGGTATTTAAACCTAGGGTGTGATTGATAATTAAACTATCGCCACTAGCAGGAACACAAAAACAGTCCCAAGTTAGCGGGTTGTAGAAGTCACCATTTGTAATCGTTGTTTTAGTTTGTTGCGCTAATAACAACATGGGAGATAGGGATAAGAATAGTAGTAATTTTTTCATTGTTGATTTTTTGTAAAAGTAGAACATTTTAGTTGTGCACAAAAATTTAATGTGCCTTATAATTCACGGCTGATTAAAAACTGTGCAAGCGCGATTAATTTTTCTTTGTTTTTATCTTGGACGCTTACTTTTGTCAGGGCGTTGATTGCAAGTTGGTAATGGTGGTTCATTCTTTCCGCACATTCTTCTTTCACCATCAGATGGTCGTAAATTTCTCTTGTACGATTAATTTTTAAAAGAATATCGCCTTCGTTTTGCAATTGATGCAAGATTTCAATTTGTTCACGTGTTGCTTTGCTTACTGCGGTTAGGTGCAAAATTGTCTTTTTGTTGGCTATTACATCTCCACCGACTTGCTTTCCAAATTTTTCAGGGTCACCATAGAGATCTAAAATATCGTCTTGAATTTGAAATGCAATACCAATATTTTCCCCAAAAAGCTGCAATGCTTCCTTATCACTTTCTTTTGCATTTGCTACGATTGCACCTAGGTTCAATGCCGCACCAAGTAAGACGGAGGTCTTTAATCGAATCATTTCAATGTACTCATGAATGGTTACGTCAGTGCGGTTTTCAAAATCCATATCCATTTGCTGTCCCTCGCACACCTCGGTGGCTGTTTTATTGAACAGTTCAAATACTTCTGAAAGAAATTTGGCGTCAATCTTACCCAATAATTGATAGGCTTTGATCAACAAAACATCCCCAGAAAGTATGGCAACATTGGCATTCCATTTTTCGTGGACCGTAGCTTGATTTCTGCGGAGTGGAGCGCTGTCCATAATATCGTCGTGAATCAATGTGAAGTTGTGAAAGGCTTCAATACTCAGTGCTTGGTGCATTACACTGGTTTTTTCAACTCCATACAGTTCAGCTCCAAGTAGCGTGAGTATCGGACGAATACGTTTTCCTCCAATACTTAAAAAATAACGCAGTGGCTCGTATAGGTCATTCGGAGTTTCTGGAAAATCGATGTTTGCAAGCTCCTTTTCTATGAGTTGTGTGTATGCTTTTAGATCGATCATTACTTCTTAATCAATTTCAAGAGGTACGTTCCATAACCGCTTTTCACTAAGGGTTCAGCAATTTTCTTAAGTTGCGAGGAATCAATAAAACCATTTCGATACGCAACTTCCTCAATGCATCCAATTTTCAATCCTTGACGTTCTTCGATAACTTGAACGAATTGTCCAGCTTGCATCAGTGAAGGGAAGGTTCCTGTGTCTAGCCATGCTGTACCGCGACTTAGCATAGCAACTTTTAATTTTCCTTGTCGAAGGTATTCGGCGTTGATGTCAGTAATTTCATATTCACCACGTGCCGAAGGAGCAAGGTTTTTTGCTATTTCAACAACGGAGTTATCGTAAAAATAAAGACCTGGAACGGCGTAATTGGATTTTGGGTGACTTGGTTTTTCTTCAATGGAGATAGCATTCATTTGGGCATCAAACTCAACAACACCGTACCTTTCTGGATCGCTCACGTGGTAGGCATATACAACTCCGCCCTCTGGATCAGCATTTTCTTTCAAAAGGTCGTCCATTCCAACTCCGTAAAAGATGTTGTCACCAAGCACAAGCGCGACCTTATCTGTTCCGATAAAATCCTCACCAATGACAAATGCTTGCGCTAGGCCATTGGGTTCGTGTTGGACTGCATATTGAAAATTGCAGCCTAATTGGATTCCGTTTCCCAACAATTTCTCAAAATGCGGAAGATCGTGCGGGGTGGATATAATTAGGATGTCTTTAATTCCTGCACTCATCAAAATAGAGAGTGGATAGTAAATCATTGGTTTGTCGTAGATCGGCATCAACTGTTTACTAATTGCCAATGTTAATGGGTGTAAACGTGTTCCTGATCCTCCGGCTAGTATTATTCCTTTCATAGTGGTTGTTTCAGTTTGACAGGTTGCTTTTCTAACTAATTGAAGTAGGTTTTTCTTGGTTAGATTCTTCGATGTTTAAATTGTCCCAATCAATATCACTTTCTTCAGCATAGGCATCGAAGTACGGCTCTTCAAACGATTTTGTTGTGATACGTCTTTCAAGTGTTAACAATAATGAAGGGAGCAAAACTAAGTTTGTAATCATTGCAATTAATAATGTCAATGAAATTAAAAGACCAAGAGCTTGCGTTCCTCCAAACTGTGAAAAGGAGAACATAGAAAATCCACAGAAAAGCACGACTGAAGTGTAAAACATTCCAAGTCCAGCTTCACGGATAGCCAAAATGACACACTGTCGTAAATCCCATTGTTTGTTTTTGAGTTCGAGGCGGTACTTGGCCAGGTAGTGAATGGTATCATCAACAGCAATTCCAAACGCAATACTAAATACGAGTAGGGTAGAAGGTTTTAGTGGAATACCCATCCATCCCATTACCCCCGCAGTAAATAATAGAGGTATAAAGTTAGGAACCAATGATACCAATACCATGCGCATCGATCGGAACAAAATTGCCATTAACAAGGATATCGCAACAATCGCAAACAATAAACTTGTAAAGAGGTTAAAGACCATATATTTTGTTCCGTTAGAAGCAACAACTGCTGTTCCTGTTAGTGATACGTCAAGGTATTCTCGATCTATTGCTGCTCGTAGGTCCTTTTTAAATCCTTTTTTGTTGTAATACGTTTTGATTAATTCTAAATCTGCATCAAATTGATATTGTAGTTCATCGTCTCCCTTTGCCAGTTTTCGGGTAAGTGAATTATAAATGGCTG
The DNA here is from genome assembly GCA_937876195.1 of uncultured Flavobacteriales bacterium. Taxonomy (GTDB): domain Bacteria; phylum Bacteroidota; class Bacteroidia; order Flavobacteriales_D; family Crocinitomicaceae; genus UBA4466. Next base: position 83,223 of record CALEIK010000013.1, on the reverse strand, counting down.
GGTAACCGAAAATGATGGAGTCAATGTAATTGTCTGATTTCTTTGCCGTGTATGCTTTAAAAAGCCGTTCAATATTTCCTTTATCTGGGTTGAGAATGGAATCTATTTCTCCTTCCATAATGTCGATTTTATCAGACACCTCATAAGATCCAATGTCCCTCATCTGAGATCGAATTCTGAGCACACGCATGCTTGTATCAATCAATTCACTCAATGCGACGCCCACACCGTTTGAGTTTGTAACGACTGAGCTATCAATGTAACGTTTAATATTGGCAAGCTTTCGTTTGTTTGTAACCAGTTGATATTGTGTCGAGTCATTGTTGTTAAAGGCCATGTTCGCAGCCTTTAAAAAATCAATATAGGAAATGAACTTTGAAAATAACGTGTCTTGGGAATATCGGTTCTGAACCTCTTGTATTTGTTGAAGTGTACTCGCCTTAGCCAATCGACTCGGTTCCTTATAATCGACCAAAATTTCAAATGGAATGGCACCACCAAAATTATCTTGAATAAAATTGATGTCCTGTAATATTTGGTGATTTTTTGGCAAGTCACCAGTAATATTTCCCGTTGCTTTGATTTGGAGCATTCCAGCGACACTAAGGATAATCAGTACCCCTGTTGCTGCATATACCCAGTTGCGTTTGTAGACAGTAATGAAAACCAATTTATCTAAAAGCCCAACCGCGAACTTGCGTTCCAAGTGCTTTAAATGCCTTGGTTTAGGAGCTTTCGAAAAGGAAATGATAATTGGTAGAATACAAATGGAAATAACAAATACCAAAATGATATTGAGCGCGGCGCAGATCCCAAACTCCATTAATTTAGGCGAGTTGGTAGTGACAAATGTCAGGAAGCCAAGTGCAGTCGTGAAATTGGTAAGAAATGTAGCTGTACCAATTTTTTTTATGACCCGCGTTAATGCTTTCACTTTGTTCCCATGCTCCAGAATTTCCTGATGGTATTTTGTCATCAAGAAAATGCAGTTTGGAATCCCAATAACAACCATCAACGGAGGGATTAAGGCCATGATGATAGTAATATGGAAGTTCATGGCAGCAATGGATCCCATCGACCAAATTACAGCGATTACAACGACTAAATTACAAATGAAAACGACCTTGAGTGAGCGAAAAAAGATGTAGATAAGAATTGACGTAATCAAGATAAGAAGTCCAACGAAAATGTACATTTCCTTCATCACCTGTTTCCCTATCACTACCCTTAGATGCGGCATTCCAGCATACTTCGGCTGACCAAAATAAGTGGTGTACGCATCCGCAACAGCTTCAATGTCCAATACTACGTTCGCCTTCTTTTGATCGGTGATGAAGCTCTCATCAATCTTAATCATCATGAGGGAAACGTTCTCTTTAGCGTTATAAAGCAATCCCTCGTACAGCGGGTTGTTCTTTATTTCATGTTCAATTGAATCAATCGATTTCTCCTTGTATTTTGTGTCAGAAAAAACGCGATGTGCCTCAAACTTTCGTGCGGTTTGATTGTTGGAAATGGTGAATAAAGTTGCTTCAGAAACAACAGACTCGACACCGTCAAACTTGAGTATGGAATCGCCTAATTCTTTCCATTTGAGGAAATTTTCCTCCGTGTACAATGAATCGGTTTGAATTGCAATGATGAGTGTTCCACCGTCTTCACCAAACATATCATTGAAGCGGTCGAACTCAATTTTTGCATCGGCATTTTTCGGTAATAAAATTCCGTATTTGTTGTCAAGCTTTAAACCAGTTAGCGCATGATACCCGAAGAATACAGTCAACAAGGTAATTATACCGATGATGACAAAGCGATTTCTAAGAATAATATTTGCAATTGACTGCCACATGCTACTACTTCACGTTAAAATATAGGCGTCAAAGGTAATGTTAATATCTGAGCACTCAAAGCAACAAAGCCATTAAGCTTTTATTTATTTCAGCAAGAATATTTTAGACGAATTAAAAGTCTTTTTCAATAAGTATTTTAGCCATTTCTTGTTGAAGTTCTTGTGCGGCGTTTCCAGCTGCTTCGGCAAAATCAGATTGATTCGAAGCATATATAATTCCACGCGAGGAATTTACCAAAAGTCCGCAGTCACTATTAAATCCATAGTTGGCCACATCGCTTAGCGAACCTCCTTGTGCACCAATTCCAGGCACTAGAAAGAAATGTTCGGGAGCTAATTTTCGTACTTCGCCAATGCCTTCTGCTCGTGTTGCGCCAACGACATACATCATGTTTTCTGGCGTTCCCCATTCTTGTGATTTCCGTAGCACTTTTTTGTACAATTCTTCGTTGTTTTGATCCGCGATAAATTGAAAATCAAGCGCACCTCGGTTGGAAGTCAATGCAAGCAAAATCACCCATTTGTTCGGATAGTCGAAAAATGGGGTTACGCTGTCTTCTCCCATGTAAGGCGCAATTGTCACCGAATCACTGTCAAGATACTTGAAGAAGGTATCGGCATAATAGGTTGAGGTGTTGCCAATATCTCCACGTTTAGCGTCCGCAATGGTGAAGATGTTCTTCGGAATGTAATCCAACGTTTTTTTAAGAGATTCCCACCCTTTTGGACCGTGACATTCGTAAAAAGCGACATTTGGTTTGTAGGCAACACAATAGTCCTTCGTCGCATCGATGATGGCTTTATTGAACTCGAAAATGGGATCCTCGGTCTCCAATAGATGCGCAGGAATTTTTGCTAAATCAGTATCTAAACCAACACATAGGAAGGAACGTTTTGTCTTTATTTGCTCAATAAGCTCTGCTCGTGTCATCGTAATCGGTAATTACTTAATAATTATACTTCTTCTCCACGCAATTTTTCAGCATTCTCGGCCAGCTTGAGTGCATTAATCATTTCCATAATATCGCCATTCATGAATGCGCTGAGGTTGTAAAGTGTTTTATTGATGCGGTGATCTGTCACTCTTCCCTGTGGATAATTGTATGTTCTAATTTTCGCCGATCGATCCCCAGTGGAAACCAACGATTTTCTGTGTTCAGCTCTGGCAGATTGTAATTTATCCAATTCAATTTGGTACAACCTAGAACGTAGCATAGAAAGAGCTTTCTCTAAATTTTTGTGCTGTGAACGCCCGTCTTGACATTCAGCAACAACGCCTGTTGGAACGTGTGTCAATCGAATAGCCGATTCTGTTTTGTTAACGTGCTGTCCACCCGCCCCAGACGCGCGATACGTATCTCGTCTCACATCTGCCATGTTCAATTCAAAATCCACTTCTTCAGCCTCAGGAAGCACGGCAACTGTAATTGCGGAAGTGTGAACTCGACCTTGTGATTCTGTTTCTGGAACTCGTTGCACGCGGTGTACACCAGATTCAAATTTCAACAATCCGTAAACGCCGGGACTTTCAATGCTCATTGTGATTTCTTTGAAGCCTTTGGTTCCACCTTCATTGGTATTGATCACTTCATAGCTGATGCCTTGCTCTTTGAAAAACATGGTGTACATTCTAAAGCAATCTTCGACAAAAATGCATGCTTCGTCGCCACCAGTTCCTGCTCTTAGCTCCATGATGGCACTTTTTTCATCTTCAGGATCTTTAGGAATCAGCATCATTTCGATTTGCTCTTCCATCTCAGGTCGCTTGTGCTCAAGCTCGTCAATCTCCATCTTTGCCATCTCACGCATTTCAGGATCAGTCTCGGCTTTAAGCAAGGCCTTTGAGCTGGCGAGATTGTCCATCACATCTTTGTATGCTTTGTAGACAGTCACAAGTTCTTCAAGATCTTTGTATTCCTTGTTTAATCTAACATAGCGCTTCATGTCTCCAATAATTTCTGGATCCACGATCAACTTTCCAACCTCGATGAATCGGATGTTAATTGCTTCAAGTTTTTGTAATAAATTGCTCATAATTTTAGGATTACAGATTACAGATTGCAGATTGCAGATTACAGATTGAATTTGCAATCTGCAATTTGATAATCTGCCATCCTCGCTAATAAGTAAATTCTCCGAATTCTGATTTTATCGTTAATTTTTTGCTTTCAGCTGCTTCAACGCGACCAACGATTTGCGCATTAATGTTAAATGACTTCGAAATTTTTATGATTTCTTCAGCAACTTCTGGTGCAACATAAATTTCCATGCGATGTCCCATGTTGAACACTTTGTACATTTCCTGCCACTCTGTGCCCGATTCTTCTTGAATCATTTTAAACAATGGAGGAACAGCGAATAAGTTGTCTTTTATGATGTGTACATTTTCGACAAAATGAAGGACTTTCGTTTGTGCGCCACCAGAGCAATGTACCATTCCGTGAATGTCATTTCGGTGGTTGTCCAATATTTGTTTGATAACTGGAGCGTAGGTACGAGTAGGGGACAGGACGATTTTTCCTGCATTCAAAGGTGTATCTGTTTTATCCGTCAAGTTTTTCGATCCTGAATACACCAATTCGCTTGGAACTGCTGCATCAAAACTTTCTGGGAATTTTGTAGCGAGTGATTTATTGAAAACATCGTGTCGCGCAGATGTTAATCCATTGCTTCCCATTCCACCATTATATTCGGTTTCGTAGGTGGCTTGACCAAATGATGCTAATCCCACAATCACATCTCCATCTTGAATGGTGTGGTTGGAAATTACATCGGAGCGTTTCATGCGACAAACGACTGTCGAATCTACGATGATTGTTCGCACCAAATCACCCACGTCAGCTGTTTCGCCACCCGTTGAGTGAATTCCGATTCCTTGATTTCTCAGCGTTTCTAACAATTCTTCCGTTCCATTGATAATCGCTGAAATAACTTCTCCTGGAATGAGGTTTTTATTTCGTCCAATGGTGGAAGAGAGTAAAATTTTATCGGTGGCTCCAACACACAACAAATCGTCGATGTTCATGATTAGTGCGTCCTGTGCGATGCCTTTCCAAACAGAAATATCACCTGTTTCCTTCCAGTACATGTACGCCAAAGCAGATTTTGTTCCAGCGCCATCGGCGTGCATGACGATACAATAATCTTCATCTCCCGAAAGGTAATCCGGAACAATTTTGCAAAATGCTTGAGGAAACAATCCCTTGTCAACATTCTTGATGGCATTGTGCACATCTTCTTTTCCTGCGGAAACTCCTCTAAGATTATAGCGTGTATCAGACATAGTTTGAAATAAAGTGCAAAAATAGACTTTAAGTCGCCAAGATACAAAATTTTGACCTGCGTTTTTGAAAACGAGTGTTACTTGTCGCTATGACTTGAAGTAGGTTATGGAAAGGCTTGAAGCCCGAGTGTTATTTCTGCTCTGTAAATTCAATCACGTAATGGGTACCGGGCTTTGTGAAATCGTAAAAGTAGGTGCCCGATAGTTGATCCACCAAACTAGCGATGAGTTGAAGACCGAGTGTCGTTGGGGTTTTAAGATTGACTTCATCAGGAACGCCATCGCCGTTGTCTCCAACAGTGAGTTTGTAGGTAGAATCATCATTCTTGATCAAATCCACGTATATATTTCCATTTTGCTCATTCAAGTTGCCATGTTTCAACGAATTGGTAATGATTTCAGTAATCATCAAACCCAAAGGAATGCAGGTGTTAATGTTTAGGTGAATACCTTTTGCGTTTAGATTCAATTTGATGTGCGTGTTTTCTCCTTTCACAGAATTGAGGAGCCCAACGGTTAGCGAAGTGAGATAAGTTTGGTATTCAATTTTTGAAAAGTCATCCGACTGATACAACATTTCATGCACAGAAGCCATTGATTTAATTCGATTTAGACTCGTTTCAAAAATTTCTTTGGTGGAAGGATCTTTAATGGCATGTGATTGCAAATTCAACAAACTTGTGACAATTTGCAGGTTGTTTTTTACGCGATGGTGAACCTCTTTCAGAAGTGCTTCTTTTTCTTTGTTTGAACTTTGAAGCATTTGATTTTCAGAAATAATGAGGTCCGTCAAATCTTTCGTGCTAAGTAGTACTCGCTTATAATTCCCTTCATATCCCTTCACCACAATCCACTTTAAGAATACATGACGCTCATTGTTGTTGAAAGTTCTTAACGTTGCTTCAAAAGAGCATTCATTATGGTTATTGGCGATGGCTTCAAATTGTTTAATGGCGTAATCGTTTGAGTCGTGACTGAGGAAGTTTTTGTAGTTCGCGAGTAAATTCTCTTTGGTTCCGGCTTCGTTCAGCTCTACTGCCGATTGATTGGTGTCCAAAGCAACAAGTAAACTAAAGCACTCGGCAATTTTTTCAGGATGTTCGGTAAAGTAGCTACGAATATTTGTAACGCCACTTTTTTTTAATTCCTCAAGGTATTCTTTCACTTTGGAAAAGTCTTCCTCCCAAATTGGGACTAAACAACCTTCAAAAAGTGAGCGATAGTGATTTTCGGCAGTTTCTAGTTTCTGCCTCAATGCGTTTTCAGATAATTCGTCTTTTTCTTCCACGAGCAGCTGATGTCTAACGATTAGTAAATAGGATTAATGTCATTGAAAGATACAGATAAATCACTGATTAACATTTAATTCAGTGAATTATTTTCAATGGATCGAATTTATGGTGTGCTTTAGTCCAATTAGGTTGAAGGAGTGAAATTCACATTGAATGTTTCATCAAACTCAAAATACCCCTCTTTTTTTTCCTGCGTCGCTGGATCGACAATACCTTTAATTAGAGGCGATTTTTTCTTCGTGATAAGCTCGTTCAATTGGTTGTCTGTGAGTTTTTTCCCCATTAGATGAAAGGGAATTTTGAAACTACACACTTTGTAGTCGAGACATCCAACAGCGGTTTTACCTTTTACCAACTTTGAATTTTTGCACTTTGGACAATCAATCGCATCGAATGAAATTTCCTTTTTAACTCTTGGCGCACTTGGTTTTTTCGCTTCTTTGACTGGCTCCTGAAAAAAGGAAATGGGACGTTGTGTGTCAAAAATCACTTCATCGGTAAGCGAACGTACCATTGTAAAAAGTTCTTTCTTGAAAACTTCAATGTCGTATTCGCCTTTTTCAATCAAGCGTAATTTTCGTTCCCAGTCACCTGTCAATTCAGCACTTTTGAGTAATTCGTTTTGAATCGTGTCAATCAATGCCATTCCAGTCGGTGTCGCTATAATGTTTTTACGCTTTTTCTCAATGTACTTTCGTTTGAAGAGCGTTTCAATAATGTTTGCGCGCGTAGAAGGTCGACCGATGCCATTGTCTTTCATCAATTCACGCATTTCCTCATCGTCAATTTGCTTTCCAGCCGATTCCATGGCACGTAATAGCGTTGCCTCAGTGTACGCTTTTGGCGGCGACGTTTTTCCTTGATGCACGAACGGTTCATGTGGTCCTTTTTCGCCTTCTTCAAAGTGCGGCATGATGGTTTCCTCTTTGTCTTCCTTCTTGTCTTTTTCGTCGGCGTAAACCGCTCTCCAACCCGGAGAAATAATTTGTTTTCCTGTCGCTTTAAATTCTAAGTCTTCGACTTTTCCTATTACCGTCGTGTTGGAAACGATACAAGCTGGATAAAAAACTGAAATAAATCGGCGTGCGATGAGGTCATAAATCTGCTGTTCGGCATGCGTAATACCCGATGGAACGATTCCTGTTGGAATAATGGCGTGGTGATCTGTTACTTTCTTATCGTTAAAAATAGTCGATGACTTCTCTATTGGTTCACTTAAAATTGATTCCGTAAAGCGTGAATAATACTTCAATCCCCGAAGAATATTTGGGACTTTTGGATGCAGATCTTCAGAAAGATAAGTCGTGTCTACTCTAGGATACGTGACAAATTTCTTCTCGTACAATCCTTGAATTAATTTCAGTGTATCATCTGCCGAGTAACCGAATTTTTTATTGGAATCGACTTGCAGTGAGGTCAAATCGTACAAGCGTGGATTTCCTTCCTTGCCTTCTTTTTGCTCAAATGAAATGATTTCAAAGTCTTTGTCTTTTACATATTCCAGTCCTTTTTCTGCTTTTTCTGCAGATTTCAGTCGATCTATTTGGCAATTAAATTCTTGTGTTTTGTACAAGGTCTTCAACTCCCAATAATCATACGAAACAAAAACATCAATTTCTTTTTGACGTTCGACAATCATTGCCAAGGTCGGTGTTTGTACTCGTCCAATCGACAGGGTCGATTTCCCTTGTCCAAATTTCTTGGTAAACAAACGTGTTCCGTTAATCCCCAACATCCAATCGCCAATTGCGCGCGCGCTTCCTGCTGAATATAAATTGTCGTATTTTTTTGAATCCTGCAGTTTTTCAAACCCTTCCTTTATGGCTTCTTCGGTCAATGAAGAAATCCACAACCGCTTGATAGGAACCCGGCATTTCGCTTTGAGTAATACCCAACGCTGGATGAGTTCGCCTTCTTGTCCAGCATCCCCGCAATTGATGACCTCCTCACAGTTTTGAACAAGTCGTGCTATTGTATTGAATTGCTTTTCAACGCCTTTATTTTCGATGAGCTTGATCCCAAAATTATCAGGAACAATCGGTAAATCTTCCAATTTCCAATACTTCCAATGGTCTTTGTAATCTTGCGGTTCTTTCAGGGTGCATAAGTGCCCAAACGTCCACGTGACTTGATAGCCGTTGCCTTCATAATAGCCGTCGTTGCGTTGCTTCGCTCCGAGTACTTCGGCGATGTCTTTGGCAACACTAGGTTTTTCGGCAATGCAAACTTTCATTATAATCAGTTCAAAGTTTAAAGAAGTTCAAAAAGTTCCCTGTCTGACGCCAGGCAGGAAAGTTTCACATACTTGAGCACACTAAAACTAGCCTCATTCCTCTCATCTTTTTCATGCGTAAGCACAGTTTCCACTTCCCACTTTTTTAAGTCAAACTCAGGGAAGAAGGTATCCGCACTGTATGCTTTATTGATGTGTGAAATATACATTTCGTCGATGCAGTTTAATTCAAGTGCCATTTTGTAAATTTCCCCTCCGCCAATAATGAAAACTGTTTTATTGTCTTCATTTTTATAGTGATTGAGACAGCTTTCCAACGAATTGAACACCAAACAACCTTCCGCCTGATAGTCCGTATTTCTCGTGAGAACAACGTTTTCTCTTTCTGGTAGAGGTCTGTACTTCTCGGGAATTGATTCATAATTCTTCCTTCCCATCACTACGACATGACCCAAAGTAGTTTGTTTGAAAAAGCGCATGTCAGCAGGTAAATGCCACATCAGGTCATTGTTTTTTCCGATCCCTCTTTCAAGATCCATGGCGACAATTAATGCGACTTTCATTGACCTACGACTTTTACTTCTTCGGGTGTCACATAAACAATTGAGACCTTGTCAGAAATTTTTAAATCTCGGACGAATTGTTCCACGCCTTTTGCGCTTTCGATGTCTTTGCACACACCAGAGAGCAGGTAACGATTTCCATCGTGACTGACAGTTTTGTGCAAGTAGCGTCCAATATTTCTATCAAGGAGCAATTTAAAATCTGGATCAGTAATGCTCACGGAATAATATCCTTTCAGGTAATTCTGATAGAGTTCGCCTATTTTTGAATTTTTTTGAACGATGCTTTCGGTGGTTCCTTTGGCGTGTTCAGCGTACAATTTGCGACTATCAGCAAAAAACTCATTCATTTTCTTTTCTTCTTCAGCACTTACAAACCCTGGACGATATGCGTTGTAATCGAACTCTGGCAAAATATAATACGGTTTTGTTTTCCCTTCTTGTCGCTTCAAGACATAGATAAAATGATGTTCAACATCCGTTAGCGCTACCTCCGTTCCTTTTTGCTCGAGTGTAGTTCCAACCATCAGTCCACCTCGGGTGTAGCGGATACTCATATTCGAAACAAAATTCCCTAGTGACCAAACAGTGAGTTTATCTTCTCCGTTGACTGTTTTTCGCTCAGTGGGTTGAACGACATGTGGGTGATTTCCCATCACCATATCAATGCCTAATTCGTAGCAATACGACTCCCATTTCTTTTGATAATTGTTGGGTAGTGGCTTGTATTCAATCCCCCAGTGCATATTGCAAATGATGTAATCTGCTTTTAACTCCCTAGCACGTTTCACGTCCTTCGCAATGATATTACTGTCGATGTAATTCACAATCAACGGCGCTTTCACCGTTAAACCGTTTGTTCCGTATGTGTAGTTGAGGAGTGCAATTTTCATCCCTTCACGTTCAATCATGAGTGGATAATTGGCATCGCGTTCCGCTTGGTTTCGAAATGTTCCTGTGTGCATGACACCGAGTTCATCCAAAACATCCAAAGTTCTGACAACGCCCTTATCTCCTCTGTCGCAGGAGTGATTGTTGGAAGTTAGGATTACATTGAATCCTGAGCTGACAAGTACCTCGGCTAATTCATCTGGAGCAGAGAATTGTGGATATCCTTTGTATGGTTTTCCAGCCAATGTCACCTCTAAATTTGCAACGCGGATGTCGTATTGATTGATGATCGGTTTTACAAACTTAAGTCCATCGTCGTAATCGTACGTGTTGGTTGTTGGATTTAACGCTGCGGCAATTTGACCATCGTGCTGCATGACGTCGCCCACGAAAAGAAAGGACAGATTGTTCTGTCCAAGCGATGAAAATGCAAGAAAAAATAGAATCGAACTACACAGCCACTTCACCTTTGATGTGTGGATGTGGATCGTAGTTAACCAAGTTGAAATCTTCATAATTGAATGAGAATATGTCTTTTACGTTTGGATTTATTTCCATGGTTGGAAGCGGTCGAGGATCTCTGGATAATTGAAGTTCCACTTGTTCCATGTGATTGCTGTAAATATGTGCGTCCCCAAAAGTGTGAATGAACTCACCCAGTTTTAAATCGCACACTTGTGCTAACATCATTGTAAACAAAGCGTACGACGCAATATTGAAGGGTACTCCAAGAAAGGTGTCCGCACTTCGTTGGTACAATTGACAACTCAGCTTTCCGTCCGCAACATAAAATTGAAACATGGTGTGACAAGGAGGTAACGCCATGTTATCGACATCGGCTACATTCCATGCGGAAACTAACAATCGGCGCGAATCAGGATTTTTTTTGATTTGATCCACCAATTTGGTGATTTGGTCAATTGTTCCACCTTTTCCATCAGGCCATGAACGCCATTGGTGACCGTAAACGGGACCAAGGTTTCCATTTTCATCTGCCCATTCATCCCAAATTCGCACATTGTTGTCCTTCAGGAATTTAATATTTGTGTCGCCTTGCAAAAACCATAGCAACTCAATGATGATGGAGCGAAGGTGTAATTTTTTTGTGGTAATGCATGGAAATCCTTCCGATAAATCAAAACGCATTTGATAGCCGAAAACTGATTTCGTGCCTGTTCCTGTGCGGTCTTCTTTTAGTGTTCCATTGTCACGAATGTGACGCAATAAATCTTGGTATTGTTTCATTTTTAATGGTGATTGCAATTGCAATTCGAATTTAGTGGTTTTCCTTGGATTAATTGTACGAATGTTCGTAAGTGATAGGAATCGTTGAAAAATTTAATTGAGATAGGCAAATTGTTTGATTTCAATTTGGTGGAATTACCGCGGTACTTTTTGAATCTTTTCATTACATTCGTTACATGAAGCACTGGATTTTTTTATTGTTTTTTCTCGTCCCAATCACATTGGTGGCTCAAAAGGATATCACTTTAAAAAGGAAATACATAGGAAAGTACAAGGGAACGATACCTGCTTATCAAATCCAGACGGACAAGGAAGTGATGGACGTCACAGCATGCTCCATTTACATGAATATTGAGGAGGACGCCATTGAGTTGACTGTAGGGAACAATAAGTTCACAGGCACCTATTCCGTGATGTTTAAAACGAAAACCTATTATTTGTTAGAGGCACGAATGGAAGGACAAACATATGCCGAACGAATTATGGTGTATGTCAGAGGTAAGAAAGCTTCACGTGAAGGTTTGTATCCGCAGCCAATGGCCGCGTTGGAGAAATATTAGTCAAGTGGTAATAGCACAGTAAAAGTCGTACCCTTGCCGACGATGCTTTTTACAGAAATACTTCCTTTGTGTTGCTCAACAATCATTTTGACATAGTACAATCCTAGTCCAAACCCTTTGACGTTGTGAATGTTACCTGTCGGAACACGGTAGAATTTATCAAAAATTAATTTTAGATTATCACGCTTGATTCCGATTCCATTGTCCTCTATTTCCAAGCTAAAATTGCGTTTATCAGAGCTGGTTGTGACCTTAATTTGAGGAGTAGTCTCACAGTATTTTATCGCGTTATCGACAAGGTTAAAAACAACGTTTGAAATATGCAAAGGATCAACTTTTATATGAAACTGTTCAGCGTTTAGGTGCAAGTCAATATTTCCTCCTTTTTCGTTCTGATTGAATTCAAAATTGTCTTTTACTTCTTCCAATAGTTCATGCATATCAAAAATTTCCTTTGACAGAACAATCTCTTCTTTATCGAGCTTCGCTACATTTAACACACGTTCAACCTGCCTCTGGAGTCGTTGGTTTTCCTTAAAGATAATTCCTGCATATTGTTTCAGTTTTTCTGGCTCATTGGTAAAATCAGCACGTAAAATCATTTCTGCAGAAAGTCCAATGGTTGAAATAGGTGTTTTTAACTCATGGGTCATGTTGTTGATGAAATCCGTTTTGACCTCTGACAATCGCTTTTGCCGCAGAATAATGGAAACGCTGAATCCAAAAAAGAAAATCACGAGAATTACGATTAAGCTTAAATACAGGTACGGTGAGTAGTTATCAGCATCGATGTTTACGTCATTTTCAGCGACAACATTCGGGAAATAAACCGTAAAGTAGTGACCGTCTTTTTTCCATGCCATGTCCGAGGAAGTGATTCCAGAAATGGTGTCTGAAGTAGGAGCAAATTTAGAGTCTTCGCTGTACTTTATAAGGTTTCCAAAAACGATTGAGTCGGTGAAACAATCGTAGATTCCATATTGAAAATCTTGCAATACATTTTGGGAGTAAAATTCTCTCTTGAGAAGGTTTTCCAAGTAATAAGGATGCAGCTCTTCGTTAATATCGACAGAAAAATAATTGGTTTTGAGTTGTTTCACAGCTCCATATAAGTCTGAACTATCCGCTTTTACTGTGGAGATTTCTTCGAGCACGTTGCGCAAAGCAATATGCGTTTGTTCTCCAAAATGAATGAGGTTCAAACTGTCTTCTTTTTCCTGAATGGCAATGGTTGTCTTTTGAATAGTCGTAGTTCGTTTGATCCAAACGACCTGAATCAACAATATGCTCACTACGGAAATAATTCCGAGAGCGATGACCGTATTGATAGTTCCTCTATTCATTTTCCTAAGCCTTGTGGTATTTCACCTGCATACCATGCAGAAAATTACGCAAAAATTGATCTTTGCACAAGCGGTAATGTTTGTGCGATGGATTTCTGAACAAGGCGCTGATCTCGTGTTTGCTCGCTTTTAAATCAGCTAAATCGAGAATGGCAATAATATCATCATCTGTTAGATTCAACGCGATTTTCAATTTTCGAAAAATGATATTGTTGTTGAGTGATTTTTCAGGAATTGGCTGTGGACCTTCCTTTTTTCCTCTTTTCTCGTTGATAAAACCGTTTAAAAAAGTCGCCAGTTGCTTGTCGTAAATGCCTTTGAATTCAGGATCATCGTCTTTTTTTAGCCAATCGCTTAACTCCGCTCGTGTCACTTCTTGTCCACCAGAAGCAAACAAGGCCATCATTTTATCGTCGTTGTAATCAAAAGTAAAGCGAATGCGCCGAAGGATATCATTATTGGTCATAGACAAAGTTTAATAAAACAAAGATAGTAAGATTCTCAGGTAGGTCGAATATTTCAAGTTGATTACTTCTGTTTAAGGAGTAAACCTGATGGATTTTTAGTATTTTTAGTGAGTGTGAGCTTGATAAAGTAGAAAAATGAAACAAAACCCAAACCGAAGAGTGTCTCTATTTGTTAGCATGTTAAGAAAGTGCTTGTTGATAATAAATATGCAAGCTTTAGCTCTGACATTAAACGCTCAAGAACCGTACAACTGGTTGTACAATTCTAATGGTCAATTGATAGCTGATACAAGTTATTCAATAGATTCAAGGATTCAAAATTGTTTTGTAGATCATAATACTTATTCATCATATTTGATGAATAAAATTTATTTAATGAACAAACTTAATCTGTTGAATATGAACATTTCAACAGGTGATTATCCTGTGTTTATTTGTAAAGTAGTTTTGTCAAAAAAAAACTTTTCTCAGTATAGAGTTGTGCAAGTAATTGTTCTAACTGACTCTCTTAGCTTACAAGATAATCTTCATTTTATGGAGGATATTACTGGAACGGAACTGTATGACATATGTGGGGCTGATGATTTTTTCATTCATATGCCTGTTAAATTCCAACATGTTTTTGTTGAAACACAAGACAGTATTGGAGTTTCCAAAGAGTTTAAAGATGGTTGGTTTGTAATCACTATTACAGATATGGGTACTAAAACCAATTAATCCTATGATATCCAAAGTTTTTGAGAATATCACTTCTGGCTAACCTTTCTTAATTCTCATTAATTTAGCATTGAAAAGGACCCATCAATTGGCACACCTGGGTAGGTCTTAGAGGAATAGTGAAATTATTATGAGGTTAATTACTTTTTTCTTATTGTTGACTTTTATAGCATGCTCCGATGGTCAACACCCTAAGAGTATTGATAGTATCATAGAGGAAGTAAACGAGTTTAACAAAACTAGGCTCTATGGAACTAAATCATCAGTTTTATCCAGATCTCGTGGTTATGATAGAATCATCGTAACAGATTATTATGTTCCTTCAAAGGGGGGTGTTTTGTTAAAATTGAATGAGGAATGTAAAGCATTTGTGACAGATTATAGTACATGGAAGGACTCATTGGAATTAGAATCTGCAACTATCAAAGGAATCTCTAGATGTCTATGTGAAATTGGTTTAACTGCAATAGCAGTAGATAGTTGTGGAAACACTTATTTTTCCGTCTCGCAAGTGGAGATGTATGAATATGTAATTATAGAAGATAAAAATTGTTTGAATGATAAGCTAGGCTATACACCGTTTAGGGGTAAGTGTTATAAGGTTGAGTGGTAGTAGATACTGACTCAATAAATCAAAATCAGAAGGCTGTCAGAAGTTGGTGATCTTAATACAAGTAATTGTACTGAAGTTAATATTCTTGATAAAGTGAAATACATTCAATAATTTCATACAAATTATAACTGCATGGAAATGACCACAGCTGAGATTACTGAAACAGTTACACAAGAGATTAAAGACTCTCTTAATCAAAAAATGACGAGGGTAGAATTATACGAAAATCGTCAGTATTTCAAAATCAAAATTAGTGCATTGCAACCCGATAGAATGGTGATTGACTGGAATATAAGGATAAACCCAGAAGTTAGGGAAAAGCTAAGCAGAGATGTAACTTTATTAGAGTTGCAGAGTGAACTTATAGATGTGAATGAAAAGCTTCATGAGGCATATTTTGAAGATAATTTTGCTCAGGATAATAAAAAGCAATTGAATGACAATGATAACTGAACGAGAAGGATTCGAGGCGATGCTTCACACCCTAAAAATTTTTAGAGAATTTTACGATTCAAATGAAATTACAGATATATTGAGTGGAGGTCAGTATGCTCCAGATGGTGAATCAGTTAACTCGGATGTGTATTCTATGTGGGAGGACGCAGTACAAAAAGTAAAAAATGGGGAACCTCCTGTTAGCTTGAATCTTACGAGATAACTTTTAGTTGTGTAAAGGCCATTGAATAATTCCATAAAGTTATTTTCTTACGAAGCTAACCACAGCTGAAGCGGATTTAAATATTCCAACTACTCCTTCACAAATCGCACCACCTGCTCCTCAACACGCAACAAATAAACTCCTTTCGGAAGGTCGCTGATATCCAGTTGAGTTGAAATTCCACTATCAACTTTACCCGTTTTGACAACACCACCAGCCAAATTTGTCACTGAAAAGGCGATATTGCCACTGATTTCATTCAATTGTATTGTCAACGTGTTTTCCACAGGATTTGGAAATACAGCAATAGAAGAAGTCTCCGTTTCGTTAATTCCAGAGGTGTTTAGATCGGTGAGCATGTATTCCCACACACCTTCATTAATGGTGGTGTTGCGCGTAGTCACGTTGTGGTTTAGAATGACAATTCCAGGCGGTTGAGTTGTATAGAGATGTTTTGAATTTCCAAACGGCGGAGGGATGTTATCAATGTACGTTGAATCGTCATTGTCGAGCATACCCAGCCCAGCAGCATTCACAAATTGTTTTCCATAATCAACAACTTCATCGTTTAAACTTAAATAGATATAGTGCTGTGAAGTGGGAGTAATACCAGGTGCGCGCAACCAGTTGGCGGAGTTGGAATAGACATTACTGTAGTCATTCGGACCTGAAAACATGAGCACACGGTCGACTTCAACGTGTTTGGCAAGATACGCCGCGTGACCAGATCCTTGCGAATGACCACCGACAACAATTTTACTCCAGTCGATGGTTGTGGGGGAGGTTAGATAGTTTCCCCATGTGTGCCCTGGGTATTGGTCAACAAGGTAGTTGAGCAGTTTTAATGTTCGCGTATTTATAGAATTAAGTGTATCACAGGCAACAGCATTACTGACGGGTGTTCCGAAACAAAGTTCTTGTCTGTAATAATTGAACGCCATGCTATCTGTGCTATCAGCGAGGGAAGCCGCAGCAACGTCATTGAAGTAACTTAAATTGATGACGTCGTATCCTAGATTCGCAGCGTAGTTGCGAAGCGCAAAATAAGTGGACGTCGCGCTTCCTGTACCGCCAAAAAACAAAAACAGTTTAGTGATGTTGGTTGTTGTGTTAATGGTGATGACATGATCATCATCGCCAGAAGAGTAATTGACATCCGTTAGTTGTGGATGCACGGTAATTTGTTGTGTTTGAGAATATGCAACGAATGTGCAACACAGCACAGCAAAACAGAATAGACGTTTCAACATAGAATTTATTTAAATCGATTAAGGAATCAAAAATAGATCAATTAACAACGTCTCCTCATCCCTCCATTTGATCCATCCGACTTGAGTTTCACATAAACTGATGTAAAGAAGGCATGGTTCGCCCAAATATTCGTTGTTCTCTTGATTTTGGAAACAATCGTATTTCACCTTTACCCAGTCACCTTTCACTTCGATAGCACAGAGTGATTCATTTCCGTTGGGAAGAGAAATACTTTTTCCTTTCGATTTTGGTTCAGGTTTTAGAGGGTTCTCCTTCATGAACTCAGGTTTTCTTCTAATTCCCAGCGATGAGGTGATGTATTCTCCCCACTGATTAAAAGTGTACTGGTCATTTTTCGGTGCATAGGCAACCGTTGAACTATCAATCAATACCGAATACGAGTTTTCGTTCATGTTGACACAGACCAAGTGCATGATGCCGTACGCTGGCTTACAAAATTTGGCACAAATCTCAGGTCGTACATTTACTTCGGTAAACATATCTCGCTGACAAAAGACCTTGGTTAGCGCACTGTCTTCATAGAGGGTAAACTCATCTGGTAAAATAACCAATCCCAGCCCCAATGTTGCTGTAGGGTTCTCGTATTCACAGGAGGAATAATCCTCATCTTCTTCAATTCCTCGATGAAGCTTTTCTTTCTGCGCCGTATTCACTCCAGTCAGCAGGAAAAGAAGTCCAAAATAGAAAATGATACGCATGGTTTAACTTTTTGTATGTAGCAGGATGAAGTTAATTGAATTTTATCAATTTACAAACTATTTTGCTGATTATCAGAGGGCAATACCAATGGATTTGAATTCAACTGCCTTTACTCCACGAAATCCATGTCCTTATTATGGGTTTCAGAAATCGTAAGGGTAGAGTAGATGGCGAGACCAAAAGCGATGACGCCAACCACAATTGCCGCGGTGATAATTCCATGATTGGCATTTGCGTAAATGTCTTCTTTAATAAAATTGTAAAGAATTACCATCAGTGGTAAACTTCCTCTGACCATGTTTGGGATTGTTGTAGCGGCAGTTGAACGAATATTGGTGCCAAACTGTTCCGCTCCTAGTGTCACGAACATTGCCCAGTAACCAGTCCCCACACCTAGCCAGACCATGAAGAAGTAATATCCGTTGGCAGTTTTGGCGAAGCCTGAGAGCATTAGAACAACTCCAATCATCGTAAAAACGAGCATCCAAAAAATGGACATTTTACGCGATTTCAGCCAATGACTAATGAACCCACTGGCAAAATCACCAGCAGAAATTCCGACGTATGCCCACATAATGCTCAGTCCAGGGTCTATTTCTTCACTGATCCCCAATGGTGCCGCAAATTGATTTCCGAAAAACGCGAAAATGCCAATACAAAACCAGGTTGGCAAGCCAATTGCGATACATTTTATGTAGCGCACGAAACGTTCTGCGTTTGTAAAAAAGGAAAAGAAGTTTCCTCGTTTGATACCACTTTTTTGCTCAATGTCCTTAAAAATACCTGATTCAACTACGCCGACCCTCAAAAATAGGAGACCCAATCCTAATCCACCACCGATGAAATAAGTGATTGTCCAATCGCCAGAAAAACCAACGGTTAATTTCGCTACAACAGCACCAAGCAATCCGAACCCTGCGACTAAGGAAGTCCCAATGGCTCTCAGCTCTTTTGGCAATGATTCTGACACAAGTGTTATACCCGCACCTAACTCTCCTGCTAAACCAATTCCAGCGATAAAGCGAAGTGCACAGTACATAAATGTGGGATCCATAAATTGCATTTGCGGAAGAAATCCACAGGCGATATTCGCTAAGGAGTAGACCAAAATGGAACCAAAAAGAACGGATAATCGCCCTTTTTTATCGCCAAAGACTCCCCACAAAACACCACCGAGCAACAAACCAAACATTTGCCAATTGAGCACCATGGAGCCTACCTTGTCTACATCCAATCCTAAGTCTTGCAGGCTTTCAATGCGAACAATTCCAAAAATAATTAAGTCGTAGATGTCCACAAAATAGCCGAGTGCAGCGACAATTACAGGTAAACTGAAAAGGAGCTTTAGTTTTTGCTTCGTAGTAAATGTTTTCATGCGCGCTAAAATAGAAAAGATAATCTAAAATGTGAACTTTAAACCTTACGAGGTCTGACAGTTGTGCGATAAAATTCCACTATCTTCGTCACATGCAATTGGATGAAAAATACATGAGGCGCTGTATTGAGCTGGCACTGCTGGGACAAGGACGTGTTGCCCCAAATCCAATGGTCGGCGCGGTGATTGTTCACAACGATAGAATTATTGGTGAGGGCTATCACGAAAAGTACGGTGAAGCACATGCTGAAGTCAACGCAATTGCAAATGTAGACGATCAGACCCTTTTGAAGGAAGCGACAATATATGTTTCCCTCGAACCATGCGCGCACACAGGAAAAACACCGCCTTGTGCCGATTTGTTGGTACATCATCAGTTTAAGCGTGTGGTCATTGGTTGTTTGGATTCCTTTTCGTTGGTCAGCGGTAAGGGGATTGAACGATTGAAAAATGCAGGAATTGAGACCCTAGTGGGATGTTTAGAAAATGAATGTCGCGCGTTGAACAAGCACTTCTTCACTTTTCATGAAAAGAAAAGACCATATGTTTTGCTCAAGTGGGCGCAAACATCCAACGGAAAAATTGATCAAGGTCTATCCGATGGGAAAGTGACATGGATTTCGGCTCCAGAAACACAAACGATGGTGCATACCTGGAGGAAAAATCACCAAGCCATTTTAGTAGGTCGAAACACCGTAGAAAAGGACAATCCTTCATTGACGGTAAGAGCAGTGAAAGGAAATAATCCCATTCGTATTGTTCTTGATTCAGAATTACAACTGCCAATGACGATGAACTGCTTTAATGACGAAGCATCAACGATTGTACTGAATAAACTGAAATCCGAAGCAAGTGGAACTATTGAATATGTGCAACTCGACGCGTTGAGTCCTCAATTAATTCTTTCGGCATTGGTTGAAAGAAATATTCAATCCGTATTGATCGAAGGAGGAAGAGCGACACTTCAATCGTTTATTGACGCCAACTTATGGGATGAAGCAAAAGTCGTTATAGGAGCAGTTAAGTTTGATCAGGGAACGGACGCGCCTTCGTTGAATACTTCTGAAGATAATGAAGAACGTTTTTTTTGTGATACAATTAAAACCTACTTTAAAGGATGATCTATTTAATTCTTTCGATTGTTTCTTCAACGCTCATCTTCGTTATCTTTCGTTATTTCCAGGTTTTTAAAATTGATACTTTTCAAGCGATTGTGTTTAATTACATCATCGCATTTTTTTGTGGAGTTTTACTTTATGGAGATGAGTGGAGCGGCTCTGCACTCGATAATCCAACGTGGATACTTTACTCTGTTATTTGTTCAATATTGTTCATCGGTTTGTTCTTTGTGATGGCAATGAGCACACAAACAAATGGTGTAGCGTCTACTTCAATCGCGGTAAAAATGAGCATGGTGGTATCATTACTGCTTATGATAATTGGGTACACCGAGGCAATTACATGGTTGAAAATTGTTGGAATGCTCTTAGCCTTCGTAGGCGTTTTATTGGTTTCACTTCCTTCCAAAAGAACAGAGAAGGAATTGAGATCTACTTGGATGTTGATTCTACTGTTTTTTGGGAGTGGATTGCTCGATTTCACGCTGAACTACGTGCAGAATTACGAGTTGAAAGTGCTAAGTCCTTCCTTGTTTTCCGCATTTGGATTAGGAGGTGCTGGTGTATTGGGGATGCTTATCTTAGCAGTTCGCATTTACACAAAGAAAAGTAAATTGCAGTTGAAGAATGTCGCTGCTGGAATTGTCCTTGGAATTCCTAATTATTTCTCCATCTACTGCTTAATTCAATCGTACGAAAAAACGGGTTGGACCGACTCAACAGTTCTGGCAATTACAAATGTCTCCATAGTTTTGGGAGCTGCATTGCTAGGATTTATTATCTTTAAAGAACAGGCAACATGGAAGAAAATCATCGGACTTATTTGTGCGGTGTTGGCCATTACCACGTTGTATATTTCAAAATAAAAAATGATATAGATATGATAATTCACGTATTGAATACTGGAAACTTTAAATTGGATGGAGGAGCGATGTTTGGAGTGGTTCCAAAATCACTTTGGTCGCGAACAAATCCTGCCGATGACAATAACATGTGCGATTGGTCAATGCGTTGTTTATTGATCGAGGATGGAGATCGGTTGATATTAATTGATACAGGAATAGGTGACAAACAATCTGAAAAATTCTTTTCGCACTATTACCTTTCCGATGCAAATAGTTTAAGTCCGAACCTTAAAAAGTTGGGATTCACAGAAGACGATATTACGGATGTTTTTCTTACACACTTGCACTTTGATCATTGCGGAGGAGCAATAAAAAGAAGAAAGGATGGAAATGGATTTGAACCAACATTTAAAAATGCGACGTATTGGAGTACTGAGAATCACTGGAAATGGGCAACTGAACCAAATCCACGTGAAAAGGCGTCGTTTTTAACGGAAAATATTATTCCTATTCAAGAAAGTGGACAATTGAAGTTTGTGGACAGAATTGGTGATTACACGTCCAATGTCTTTAACAATTTCGATGTGTTTTTTGTCGATGGTCACACAGAAAGCATGATGATTCCGCACATCAAGTACAAGGGAAAAACACTTGTTTTCATGGCAGATTTACTGCCCAGTGTTGGGCATCTTCCGTTGCCGTATGTAATGGGTTATGATACGCGACCATTGTTGACGTTAAGTGAAAAGGAGAAGTTTTTGAATACGGCGGTAAAGAATGATTTCATACTTTTTTTAGAGCATGATTCTGTGAATGAATGTTGCACAATTCAACCCACAGAAAAAGGAGTTCGTCTAAAAGAGACCTTCAATTTTTCCGAATTGTTCTGATTTTTGTTATCTTCCTTGCCTTAAACAATCAACTATGGACAAATACCTACTCGAAATACTTAAGAATGTCAATACTATTATCATCCCTGGTCTGGGTGCACTAACAATTACCGACCATGAATCAGGGGAGATTATGTTCATGTCCTATTTAAAGCATGACGACGGTAAGCTCGTAAGTTATATAATGGAGAATGAAGGCTTTGAGGAGCTGGAAGCCAAAAATTTAATTGCGAAGTATGTCCGTGAAATTGAGTTGACGGTGAATAAGGGCGGGTCATATGATATGTTTGAATTCGGTTCATTTTATAAGAATGGAGATGACATTGATTTCAAAAATTGGGATAAGACGGCAGAAAAAGTTGAAAAGAAAAAGCCAGCACCTAAAAAAGAAGAGATAAAAGCTACTGCGGTAAAGAAGCCAGTAGAAAAAGCCCCAGAAAAGGAGAATATTTTGGTCAATGAACCAAAAAAGGAAGCACCTAAGAAGGCAGAAGGAGCTCCTAAAAAGGAAGAAAAACCAGCAGCTAAAGCGACCCCGAAAATAGTCACAGAAATTCCCCCCGAAAAGAAAAAAGAGCAAACAATTCTTGAAAAGGAAGAGCAACTGAAACATGCTGAAAAATTGGCTGCACTTAAAAAGGAGCAGGAAGTAAAGAAACTGCCGAAGAAGGAAAAACCAGTTAAGGAGAAGAGAAGTTCATCGAAACGAGGCGTTGGATTCTGGATGCTGATGGGATTAATTGTGTTGATTATTGCGGGCGGAACCTATTTTGGATTGAATTACGACGAGCTAAAACAACATGTTCCGTTCTTAGCTGACAAAGAGGAAGTGGTTACTCCAACAGAAGAAGAGACTTCTGGGGATGATCAGTCATCAGATGAGAAATCATCACATGAAGCGGCGAGCAACGAAAACGAGATCAGCGAAGAGGAGCCAATTGAGGATGAAACAATAACAGAAGAACCAGTTTCAGAGGAACCAGTTGAAGATAGTGAGGAGCTTCCAGCGCAATCACAATATACAGGAGGTGATTTACCCTTTCATGTGATTGCTGGTGCTTTTTCATCCGAAGAAAACGCGAACCGTTTGGGTGCTAAATTTACTGCAGAGGGTTATTCCGTCAAAGTGGGGCAAGGAAGAGGAATGACCTTGGTCAGTATCAAGTCGTATGCGACAAGAGAGGAAGCACAACAAGGATTGAATGAATTGGTTGGTGTTGCTCCAAAGGGATGGATCTATGAGTGGAAGTAAATAGTTCATACCTCGACGGGCTCGGCATGCGAGTTCAAAAATTCAAAAGTTCCAAGAATGGCACTCGATTCAATAGATTGAATACGACTTAGAGCTTCTGTACTAAATCAATCAAGCGATTAGAGTATCCTGCTTCATTGTCATACCAACCAACGATTTTCACCATGTTTTCGATGACACTGGTAAGTTCGGCGTCAAAAATACAGCTGTTGGAGTCTCCAATAATATCTACCGAAACAATGGGATCTTCTGTGTAAGATAGTATTCCCTTAAGTTTACCTTCTGCCGCGTTTTTCATGGCAGCATTAATTTGTTGTTCTGTGGGTGGATTTCTTACAACCAGCGTTAAGTCGGTCATTGATCCGTCAGGAACTGGAACGCGAACACCACAACCTCCAATTTTCCCTTCTAACTCAGGAAATATTTTGGCGAGTGCTTTGGCTGCACCTGTAGATGTTGGAACAATGGATTCTGCTGCTGCTCTTGCTCTTCGTAAATCGCTGTGTGGGGCATCGTGCAATCGTTGATCAGAAGTATAACTATGGACTGTTGTAATGAAGGCACTTTCAATGGTGCATAAACTTTTCATGACTTCCAGCATCGGTGCTGCTGAATTCGTTGTGCATGACGCATTCGAAATGATGGTGTCAGAAGATTCAAGCAAATCATCGTTAATTCCCATCACTACCGTTCTAATATCGTCATCACTCGCTGGAGCAGATAGTATTACCTTTTTTGCACCACCAACCAAGTGTTTTGACGCTAATGCTCTCGTTCTGAAAATCCCCGTCGATTCAACTACGATTTCTACTCCATGCTTCGACCATTCTATTTTCTCTGGATCTCTTTCCGCGCAGAAGGTGATTTTCTTTCCGTTTTCAAACACTAGGGAATTGCCTTCAATTTTGAAACTGTGTTTCAGTTGTCGGTGAACACTATCGTATTTAAACAAATGGGCCAGCGTTTTTATATCAGCCAAATCATTGACTAACGCCACATCTACATTCGGATTGTCAAGTGTTAATCGCGTGAAATACCTTCCAATTCTTCCAAATCCATTTACTCCAACTACTTTCATCCGATTACAATTTTACGATTGTTTGTAAAGTTAATAACTATAACGACTAGAAACAAAAAAGGGCAATCATTTTGATTGCCCGTCACTGATATTAAATCACTAACTAGTTGACTACTTGAATAAATCCGTGTTTTTGAATTTCTTCGCCTACTTCTGTTACTGCGTTGATTAAATAAAAATAGGTTCCTTCTTCAACGAAATTGCCTTCTGGAGATCGGCCATCCCAGGTGCACAGTCCTACTTGATCTTTGCAATCAAAGACAACATTCCCCCAGCGATTCGTAATTACTACCTCAAACTCTTTAATTCCATTTACGTCAACATACCATAAACTATTTTGAGAACCAGGTGATAATGAAATGACATTCGGCGGGTTCACGAAGCAGTTTTGATACTGCAAAGTAAAACCTGTGGTTGAGGTATGGCATGCGTTCGTCAATGTAACTTCGTAATACCCTTCCTCAGTAAATGACACATTCGGACCAGATTGACCATCACTCCAAATATACTGTGTCTCATCTGGGTTTTCATTCGGTGCATTTACTAGTAATGTAACGCCTTCACAAATGAGCGTGTCTTCAAGCCAAGTCCATGGGTATTCATAGAAATAGATTTCAGCTGTTAGTTCAGTATTACACGCGTTATCCGTGTATGTGACCGTATACGTTCCTGCTGTGGAGGTGGCAATCGTTGGGTTTTCTACATTGGTCGAAGGTAGAAATGTGATTGCTGTATCTGCAGCAGACCAAACTCCGCCAGCGTACGATGTTGTTCCCGTCACAAAGTGATTATAATAGCATGCAATTGTATCATCGAAAATTGTTGGTGAAGGGAATACATATACATTCACCGTAATAGTATCGGTGCAGCCAGAAAAATCTGTAACTTCAATTAAATGAGAACCAGGTGAGAGATTACCAATAATACCAGTAGGTTGTGGGTTTATACCATTTATGGTGTAGCTATATGGAGCAGTGCCATTTATGGTTGAAACTTCAACTTGACCATCAGATGCTGTCGAACAAATAGTGTCTTCACTAACAATTGAAATATCGGGAACACTAGTGCCACTTATTGTTACTTCAATACTGTCGGAACAGGTATTGTCATCTATCACGTACACCATATAAGTTCCGCTATTTAGACCTGTAAAAGTAGCTGAACTTTGAGTAGTAGCGCCTGCATCAATAGAGAATTGATAGGGGGAAACACCACCAACGGCATTCACCTCTAATTGTCCAAGAATATCACATGTGGCTGGAGTTGTAGACACCTCGGATATATCAAGTACTGGAGGGTTAATTAAAAAAGTATCTATGGTTACAGTGCAACCGAGGTCATCAATAATATCAAATGTATATGTTCCAGTGGTTAAACCGGAAAAATCTTCAGTTGAGACAGGCGCTCCTCCATTCATACTATAAGTGTATGGTGCACTTCCACCCGCAGGAGAAATGGAAATTTGGCCATTACTTTCCGAATTACAGATTGGACTTTGTGCAAGTGAAAACGTCGCTTCTAGTGTCGAATTTTCATTTATAACAACTTGAAGCGCTGAAATGCAACCAGCGGCATCCATTGCAAAAAAGGTATGATTTCCTGCGGCTAATCCACCAAAAACACCTGATCCTTGATAGACAACATTGTCTGATGAATACGTGTAGCCTGGAGTACCACCACTTGCGGTAATTTCAATTTCGCCATCCGACCCTCCACAACTTGAAGGTGTATTATCTACTTCTGTAACAACTAGGTCTGTATTTGCAGGTGTAACTATAACTTCATCTTCTTCTGTAATTATGGTCCCGTCGCATGATGTGTAAGTTGCTCTTGCAGTATATGTCGTTTCGTTTGACGGGCAAACGTTAACGGTATTTCCATTCGCAATAAGATTACCCCCTTCAAACCATTCTACAGAATAAATTGGTGCTCCATCTGGTAGAAATCGCCAGCCCTCAGGAGTTGTTACCGTCCATGCTCCTGTGTTTCTTCCAGGTGCTGCAATACCGGCAGTGCCAGTCGGGTTTTGAATTCCAATAACAGTATTTCCTGAATTCCATCCACCGCAAGTTTCCTTTTCTAAAACATAGACGTCAATTGCATTCGTCGTTTCATAAAGTACAGTCATGTGTGTGCTTCTAAGACTGGTACAAGAAAAATGCCCCAAGTCATAATATGATATCACAAAAATTCTACATGGTGCCGTTCCCAGGATATAATAATTAACCTGTCCTGCTACAGATGGATCAATATCATGGTATGGTCCAAAAATATGACCTGCATCTATTAAGTTTGGTGAGGGGACATTGTCAGTAAATGCCCAAGGATGAGCCCCGCCCCCTGCTGCTGGCCCTAGTTGCAAGGCTCCATTAGACCCTACCTTGCACGTAGTGTAATTTTGCCCAAAATAACAAAATGTGAAGGGGAGATTAATTATTGGACTCCATTCATCATCTGTCCCCACAGAAACGGGTGTTCCACCAGCTTCATTGTATGCAATTGGTGGCGTGTGAGGTATCGATTGGGCAGTATAAGTAGATGTCGCTCCAACATGAAATGGAGTTGCCGTCAAATCTACACAAGGAGTACTACAGTCTAACAGAACATCGGAGCCTACATCAATAGTGGGACAACCAGGGAATTGCGCATTCACTGTGCTAGCTGTTAAAAACAATACAATAAAAAAAAGTGGAGAGATTTTAAAATTCATAACTGGGAATAAATTTAGTGCTTTAGTTTCTATGGATTATATCTTTAGACTTAGACGGTCATTGTGCATAAATAGTTGCAAATTGGGTATAACCTTATCGTTTCTCAGGTTACTAAATTAATAATAAAAATTAATTTTGCCTGGAATCAATTTACATAGATAAAAACATCTTTTCATGAATACTCAAGAGTTAGAAAGCATTGCATCTCAAGTTAGACGAGATATCGTAAGAATGGTAGCGGCCGTAAGTTCTGGTCACCCAGGAGGTTCTTTGGGTTGTACAGATTTTCTGACAGTTCTTTACTTTGATAAAATGAAGCACAATCCATCAAAATTTTCGATGGATGGAAAAAACGAAGATCTTTTCTTTTTGTCGAATGGACATATTTCTCCAGTTTGGTACAGTGTTTTGGCGCGATCTGGGTATTTTCCTGTTGCGGATTTAGCTGGTTTTAGAAAATTAGGCACAAAATTACAGGGACATCCTTCAACTGATAAAAAATTACCTGGTGTCCGAGTGGCGTCTGGTTCATTGGGGCAGGGATTGTCATGCGCACTGGGAGCAGCAGAGACGAAGAAATTAAATGGTGACAAATCGATCGTTTATACGTTACATGGTGACGGTGAGATGCAAGAAGGTCAAATTTGGGAAGCGGCAATCTATGCGGCGGCCAAGAAAGTAGATAATATTGTTGCAACGATTGATTACAACGGTCGACAAATTGATGGCGATGTAGAGAATGTACTTTCCTTGGGTAACTTACATCAAAAGTGGCATGCTTTTGGCTGGGAGGTGCTTGAAATGGACGGTCATAACATCGATGAAATTAAAGCAACACTTGATAAGGCAAAAGGTTTAACTGGAAACGGAAAACCGATTATGATTATCATGAAAACTGAAATGGGACAAGGTGTTGATTATATGATGGGAACACATAAATGGCATGGATCCGCTCCAAATGCTGAGCAATTAGAGATTGCTTTGAATCAATTGGAGGAAACTTTAGGCGATTATTAATTGAAGAAAATTGTAGCAATAGCGTTTGTTTTTCTTTGTTCATTTGGATTTGGACAAGAGCAAAAAACCCGTATTTTATTCATACTCGACGCGTCGAATAGTATGAATGCCAAATGGGGAGCCCAAACGCGTATAGATGCTGCAAAAGAATTATTAGCAAAAACAGTAGATGAAATTCGCGACGTTCCTAATTTGGAAATAGCTTTGCGTGTTTATGGACATCAATCGCCAATTACTGCAACGTTTCAGGACTGTAACGATACAAAATTAGAAGTTCCCTTTGCAGAGAATAATTTTTCTCAGGTGAAGGCGCGCATTCGATCCATTCAAGCCAAAGGAACTACCCCAATTGCGCGATCGTTAGAAGCAGCAGCAGGGGATTTCCCAGACAATACTTCGCGGAATGTGATCATTCTAATTACAGATGGACTGGAAGCTTGTGACAATGACCCTTGTGTTATCGCTCAAAAACTTAAAGACAAAGGCGTAAAAGTCACTCCGTTTGTCATTGGATTGGGAATGGACCTTTCCTATCTGGAGAAATTTGATTGTATTGGTACTTATGCGGATGCTGAAACGAAGGAATCATTTACAAAAGTGCTAGAGAATATCATTTCGAAAGCGCTTTTGAATACAACGGTTCAAATTAATCTCAACGATATTTACAAAAAACCTTCGGAAACGGATGTTACGATGTTTTTGTACGAAGCGGGTACAACTCAACTAAAATATACATTTACGCATACCATTAACAAGTATGGATATCCAGACACGTTGGTGATTGACCCTGCATTAAGCTATGATTTGGTAGTGAACACCACACCACGGGTTGAGAAAAAGAACATTAAAATTCAACGAAATACGCACAACACCATAACGGTAGATGCGCCACAAGGAAATTTGATGATTCGCTTTTCCAATGCAGCCAAGCAATACCAAATTGAAGCACGGATCATGCAAGAAGGATCAAATGTTACGTTGAATACACAGAAAATTAGTGAAACGGATAAATACATTGTTGGAAAATACGACATCGAAATACTTACCCTTCCTCGAATTTACATCACTGCGGATATTGAACAGAGCAGCACAGCGATGATTAATATTCAAGCCCCTGGGTTTTTGAAATACACTTCGGGACAAGAGGTGGTTGGACAGATTTTCACCGAAAACTCGAACGGCACTTGGGATTGGGTATGCAATATTGGAGAACATTCCAAGTCGGGAGAATGGCAACTGCAACCTGGCGCATATCGAATCGTGTATCGACAAAAGCAATTAAAATCCTCCACATATACAATGGAGCAAAATTTCAGAATCAATTCAAATAAAACAGTAGCATTAAGGTTATGACGAAAACAATTGAAATCGAAGTATTAGGTAAAAAGGACACACGCTCTGGATTTGGTGAAGGCCTTTTGGAAATTGGAAAAAGAAATAAAGATGTTGTAGCATTGTGCGCCGACCTAACAGGTTCGCTTAAAATGAACGATTTTGAAAATGAGTTTCCTGAACGTTTTTTTCAAGTTGGAATCGCTGAAGCAAACATGATGAGTATGGCAGCTGGGATGACGATTGGTGGAAAGATTCCTTACACAGGAACTTTTGCCAATTTTTCAACTGGACGTGTATATGATCAAATTCGACAGTCAATTGCTTACTCTCAGAAGAACGTTAAGATTTGTGCATCACACGCTGGTTTGACACTTGGTGAGGATGGCGCGACACATCAAATTTTGGAAGATATTGGAATGATGAAAATGCTACCAAATATGACAGTCATCGTTCCCGCTGATTTTAATCAAACCAAACAAGCGACAATCGCTATTGCTGATCATGTTGGACCTGTTTATTTGCGTTTTGGACGTCCTTCAGTGCCAATTTTCGTAAAACCAGATGCGAATTTTCAAATTGGTAAGGCGGATGTGATCATTGAAGGTACAGATGTTACAATTATCGCATGCGGACATCTCGTGTGGAAATCCATCGAGGCAGCGAAAGAATTAGCTGAAAAGGGAATTTCTGCTGAGGTCATCAATATGCACACGATTAAACCATTGGATGAAAAGGCCATTCTAGCGTCAATTGGGAAAACTGGATGCGTTGTAACTGCTGAGGAGCACATGTTAAACGGTGGTTTAGGCGATTCGGTTGCACAGGTGCTTGTTAAGAATAACCCAATACCTCAAGAGTATGTAGGGGTAGACGATACCTTCGGAGAAAGTGGTACACCTGATGAATTGATGACCAAATATGGAATCGACACAGCAGATGTTGTGAAGGCTGTGCTTAAAGTCATGGAGCGAAAATAGGCGATGATTTCCCCATTCGATGAAATTGCAGTTATTCGCCAATTTAAACAAGGGGGAAATAAGGCAAACCTAGCTTTTAAATCGATTGTTCTTGAGTATGGACCTAAGTTGTACGCGCAGATTCGCACGATGACTAGAAGTCATGAATTGACCAATGACGTACTTCAAAATGTATTCATAAAAGTATTTGAGCATTTACATGACTTCAAAGGGGATTCAACCTTGTACACATGGATGTACCGGATCGCTCGAAATGAAACACTTAATTTCTTGGAAAATGAAAAACGAAGACAAGGAGTGGATATTGATCCGCCAATGCTTGAAATCATTGCGGGGCACCATTCACTAGATGTTGTGGGCGAAGAGGAAATTTTCGAATTATTGCAACAGGCAATTTCCAAGTTACCTGAAAAACAAGCCCTGGTTTTTGAGTTAAGGTACTTTCAAGAAATGAGCTACCAAGAGATCTCAAGAAAAACAAGTACAAGTGAGGGCGCACTAAAGGCCAATTTTCATCATGCCAAACAAAAAATTGAAGAATATCTTTTAATCCAATTAAACCTTTGAGCAAGTTAACCATCTAAACCTTTGTATGGAAAATCCAAACAACATATTCAATCAAGTCAAAGCGCGTAAAGTAAATGTGCCAGATGCTGACTATTTCAGTCAGTTGGCCGATTCAATTATTGAGCAAAAAGACTCCAAAGCAAAGGTGATTCCAATGTATAAAAAACCATTGGTCTGGATGACTTCCGCTGCGGCGGTTATTGCCGTGCTCATTGTGTTTAACTATGAAGGAGCCAGCGATTCATCTATGAATTTGAAGCTTGCATTGAGCGAAATTTCAACCGATGAAATAGTGGCGTATGTGGACGAGCACGTGGATGATTTTGACACAGATTTAATTGTGGAAGCAGTTCCTGTTGAGAACATTTACGCAAATTCTGATGTGGAGGAAGCTACGATACCAGATGCTATCATTTCGTTTGAAACAATTTCAGACAATGAAATTATGGAGTATTTGCTGGAAGAGGACATTGACCTGGATGAGTTATCTAAAATTTAATTTAAAAACAATTGACATGAAAACAGTATCATTTTCGAGAACAATTTTAGCGACATTAGCATTTTTGTTTATCGTTCCAGTGACATTCGCACAGAAGGAAAGAAGAGAAGAAATGAAGGAAAAGAAGGAGAAAATTGAAGCATTAAAAATTTCCTTCATTACCACCGAACTTGCATTGTCTTCTGAGGAAGCAGAAAAGTTTTGGCCAATTTACAATGAAATGGAAACAAAGATAAGACAAGAGAAAAAAGCGAGACGGGTCTTAATTAACGACCTTAAAACGAATCACGAGAGTCTTTCTGATGCAGACAAAAAATCAAAAGTGATGACAATGTATGACCATGAACAGAATGAAATAGAGGTGCGTAAAGAATATTTTTCTAAAATTGGTGACAGTATTGGTTATTCGAAGGCAACAAAATTATTGAGTGTCGAAGAGCGTTTTAAACGTGAATTAATGAAGCGTTTGAAAGAAAAAGGCAACCAGGCTCCTCAGCACGGACCTAAGTAAAATAGATTGAATGAATTCAGAAGAAGCGTTTTTAAAATTACAAGGGCAAACAAATCCTTTTCCATACCTAATTGATGTGGCAAGGGCTGAAGGGATCTTTATTTACGATAAAAATCAGAAACGTTTCTACGACATGATAGCAGGGGTGGCGGTGAACAATATTGGACACAATCACCCTAAAGTCGTTACAGCCTTAAAAAATCAGATAGATCGACATTTGCACGTAATGGTGTACGGAGAATTTATTCAAGATGCTCAGTTGAATTTTGCAAAACGACTGACATCTTTATTGCCACCTTCACTAAATGCTGTATATCCCGTCAATTCTGGAACAGAAGCAAACGAAGCAGCACTGAAATTAGCGAAGCGTGTCACGGGAAGAACCGAACTGGTTGCTTTTCGAGGTTCGTACCACGGAAGTACGCATGGCTCTATGAGTGTTTCTGGAAATGAAACGAAGAAGGAGAGTTTTCGACCATTGTTGCCGGATGTTCGATTTTTGACGTTTAACTCCATCGAAGATCTTTCCCAGATTACCAATAGAACAGCAGGTGTCATCATTGAAACAATTCAAGGTGATGCTGGCGTTCGGATTCCGAGTCAGCAATTTATGCAGGCGCTAAGAGATCGTTGCACAGAAGTGGGTGCCCAACTTATTTTTGACGAAATTCAATGTGGCATTGGAAGAACAGGAAAGTTATTTGCATTTGAGCACTTTAATGTAATTCCAGATATTTTAACATTGGGAAAAGCACTTGGAGGAGGAATGCCAATCGGTGCTTTGGTAGCATCACAAAAACTATTGAAAGAATTCACACATAATCCAATGTTGGGACATATTACAACATTTGGGGGGCATCCTGTAGTGTGTGCGGCAGCTGATGCATGTTTGGAAGTCATACAGACAGAAATTGACTTTTCAGAAGTGGAGCGCAAAGGAAAGCTCTTGGTGGATTTATTGTCAGATATTCCGGAGATTAAAGAAATTAGACGGATTGGAATGATGTACGCTTTTGACATGGTTTCATTTGAACGGGTTGAAAAAGTCGTGAAGCGTTGCCTAGAAAAGGGACTTATTAGTTTTTGGTTCTTGTCGCACCCGTATAGTTTTAGATTATCCCCACCATTGACAATTTCCGAAGAAGAAATCAGAGAAGCTGCAAAAATTATTCGAGATGCAATAGATGAAACCAAATAGCGTTTTATTGCTGAATTGAAGAGTGCAATAGTTTTTTACGTACATTTATCCGAACAAATTAATACTAGATTATGAATAAGTTAGCCGCCATTTTTATTTTTTCGCTGTTTAGTTTTTTGAGTTTCTCTCAAGACGTAATCATGAAACGTGATGGAACTAAAATTGACGCGAATGTAATCGAGATTACTTCGACAACCATTAAATTTAAGAACTTTGATCAGCCCGATGGTCCCATTAGAAACATTGCAATTAATGATGTAGAAGAGATTATTTACAACGATGGTAGTTGGGAGAAATTCGACAAAGTTGCTGAGACCAAAACTGTAGAAGTGCGTACCCCTGAGATTGTGGAGCGAAAGAAAAAGGACTTTCTATTTGGCAGCGGGATTTTCTTAGAAGGTCTAATTGGAGCCAATGACTACTCTGAAAGTAATACTTATTTTTCTTATTATGATGACCAAGGAAATTATTATCCTAGTGGTTTCGAAACAACGCAAATTGACCGTAGTTTGATGACGAGTATTGGAATTAGATTTGGAAGTAAGTGGTATTTTGGCGAACGCGAGAAATGGAGACCAGGTTTACAAGCAACTTATCTAAAGCTCGGAATTTATATTAACCCAAATTCATCGATTGGTTTTGCAAATTCAATTTCGGTTGGTAATCTTGGTTTTGCCAACGCATTTAAGTTTAGCGAAGCCATTGGGATGGAGGCAAATGCCAATGTTGGATTGAATATCATGAATTTTTTACCTCCATTTGGGACTGGTCCAGCAGTTGGAATCAACTATGGTGCAGAGGTGAAATTCCGTTACAAAGTATTGGCGGTAGGATTAGATTATTCGCGCATGGAAGGGAACATGGGTTATGCTCCAGAGAGAAGATCGATGAACGTATTCAGCGTAAGTATTGGCGCTAAATTCTAGACGAATTCACTTCTTCTAGAAAGGCAATAATTGCTTCTTGAAGAATCTGATATTCACCTTCTGATAGGCAGTAGGGAGCATTAATAAATAACGTGTTTCCCAACGGTCGCAATAAAACGCCCTTAGCTAAAAAGAATTCATAAGCCTTATCTCGAATGGAAGAGAAATACGTATTCTCACCTTCATTTGTTAGATCAAATGCCAGGATGGTTCCTTGCTGCCGTACATTCGATACACAGGTGTACTTCGCAAGAATGTTTGAAAATTTTTCATGCCACTTCACAACGTTTTCAATGCCAGTCCAAGTATTTTCCGCGTCAAACAAATCCAGGCTTGCACAAGCAACCGCACAGGCAATAGGATTTGCAGTGAATGAATGTCCGTGCAACAGTGCTTTTGAAATCTCCTCCGATAAAAACGCTTTATGAATCTTCTCTGTTGCTACTGTTAAGCCCAGTGCCATCACGCCACCTGTAAGGCCTTTGGACAATGCAACGATGTCTGGTTTTTGTTCGCAGTAATCCATCGCGAATAGTTTTCCTGTTCGACCGAAACCAGTCATGACTTCATCAAAAATGATTAAGACGTCATGTTTTTTTGCAAGTGTCGACAATCGATCCAGAAACTTAGGAGAATACATGCGCATTCCAGCAGCGCCCTGCACCAACGGTTCGACAATCATAGCGGCGAATTCACCTGATTCAAATAAGCGTGCAGCATTTGCCAGAACTAGTTCTTCATTTTCTCTTGTTGGAAAATCAATGTAGTCTACATCAAAGAAGTATGGCTCAAAGGGAGCGTTAAAGTATCCACGTTGTCCAACCGACATTGCACCAAAGGTATCTCCGTGATACGCCCCATGCAAGGCAAGAATACGATGTTTTGAAATGCCTTGGTTGTGAAAATATTGAAATGCCATTTTCAAGGCGACCTCCACAGAGGTAGAACCGTTATCAGAAAAGAAGACTTTGCTGAAGTTTTCGGGAAGTATGTTTACAATACGTTTCGCTAATTCAACTGCTTTTGGATGAGTGACGCCAGCAAACACGACATGATCGATTGCATTGAACTGCTCTGAGATTGCTTCTCCAATGTGTGGATGTCCATGACCGTGAACGTTTACCCACCATGAAGAATTTGCATCAATGTACTCTTTTCCGTTTACGTCAGTGAGAATTGTGCCCTTCGCCTTTACGATTTCCAATGGTTTTTTTGCAGTCAGCTCTTGCGTAAATGGATGCCAGACATATTTCTTATCGTCCTCCAGCAATTTTGAAAGATCACCATTTTCGTTCGAGTTACTCATAATTTCATGTTTAATTTGCTTGCCTGATCAGCGATAAATGCACGATCAACAACACTGGCTTCTGGAATTCGCGCGAGCATCGAAAGACCTGATTTGCTGCAAATAATTTCTTCAGTGGCTGGATTTTTATCCCCCACAAATATAAAACCAGCGATTTCTACACCTCTTTTTTGTAGAACTTCGGCGGTCATTAAACTGTGATTGATGCTACCCAAGTAATGGCGCGAAACGATGATTACTGGAATTTTCCAAGCTTCAAATACATCAGCATACAGCAAACCATTTGCGTTTATCGGAACCATAATGCCCCCAGCACCCTCAATGATTAAGTCTTTTTTTACCTGTGGAATTGAGAAGTCACTTAGTTCAATTTGCACATCGTCGATAAGAGCCGCTGCATGTGGTGACATCGGTTGAGAAAGTCGAAACACTTCTGAAAGCACCTCCACATTAGAAGTTAGATGCTGAATTTTAATTGAGTCGGAGTATCCAAGATCTCCAGCTTGAATGGGTTTCCAATACGCTGCACCCAAAGATTCCGCGATGATGGCGCTAACCACTGTTTTTCCAACGTCTGTTCCTATGCCAGTTACAACAAAATTTCTCATAGATTTCAGACTCGATTCAATTACCTTAACTGTGCGCTCAATGTTTCTTGCAACTGAACGCGAATTTTATCCATAATTGCATCGACTTGCTGATCTTTTAATGTGTTTTCTGCATCTTGAAACTTGAATGAAACCGCATAGGATTTCTTTCCCGCTTCGAGCTTTTCTCCTTCGTACACATCGAACAAGCCAACTTCCTTCAAAAGTTTGTTATCGCATTTTCGTGCGATTTCTTCAATTTCCGAAAAGGCCGTTTGTGCGTCGATTAGCAATGAGAAATCTCTCCGTACTGCAAACGTTTTAGGGATTTCTTTGTAAACAATTTTTGTGAATTTCAAACTGTCAAGCAAAGCATCCCAGTCCAAATCAGCGACAAAAACATCCTGCTTTATGCCAAAGTGCTTTTTCATTTTTGGTGAGACCCATCCGATTTCACCAACCTTGTTTTTTAGAATAAATAGTTGAATGCCATCTTGAAACAATGAAGTTTTCAATGCCTTTTCTTTGAGCATTCCAGCCAATCCTAAACGACCAAAGACTGTCATTGCGATGCCCTTTACCGTAAAATAGGTTGATTTGTCTTTTGTTGAATTCCAGCTTTCTCGTTCTTTATTTCCTGTCAAGGTTATAATCAAACGTTTGTTCTCTTGGTACGACTCATACTTATGATAAACTTTGCCAAATTCAAACAATTTTAAATCCGCATTTTGACGATTTTGATTGTGTGCGACCGTTTCAAGTGCATTAAAAAGCAACGATTGACGCATTACGTCAAGATCTTGACTCAAGGGATTGAGTATTCTAACGTTTCGTTCATCTGTTACAACTTCGCCTCCCAATTTGATTGCATATTCAGATTTCGTTAACGAATTGTTTAGCGTCTCGACGCAGCCCAATCCTACAAGCATTTCTGAAATCGTTTGCTGCACTTTTTCGCTATCTGGCTTTTTCATGTAAGAGAGCGAAGTATTCAATTTTGTTGGAATAGGCACATTGTTAAAACCGTAAATACGCAGTATTTCTTCTACAACATCTGCTTCACGCGTTACATCTACGCGGTAAGCTGGAATTTCTAACAGCGCTGTATCTCCATTAACGGTAAGCAAGTGAATGTCTAAATTTGAGAGAATCAAATTGATCGTATCTTTCGATAATTCGGTGCCAATTAATTTATTACAACGCGTGTAGCTGAACTCAACGGTCACATTTTGAACTGGATTCGGGTTAGTATCAAAGACTTCCATGCTGATGATGCCTCCAGCCACTTCTTGAATAAGTAAAGCAGCTCTTTTTAACGCATATTCGGTCAAATTTGGATCGACACCACGCTCAAAACGGAAAGAAGCGTCGGTATTCAATCCGTGCATTTTAGCTGTTTTACGGACAGAAACAGGGTTGAAATAAGCGGATTCCAAGAAAATATCAGTTGTACTATCCTTAATTCCAGAGTTTAATCCACCATAAACACCAGCAATGCACAAATGTTCTTTTCCATTCGTGATCATTAAGTTGGAATCGTCGAGTTTTCGCTCTACTTCGTCCAATGTTGTAAAAAGATCTCCCTTCTTCGCCTTTTTCACAACAATTTTACCGTTGAGCTGATCCGCGTCAAACGCGTGTAGCGGAGTACCAAGCTCGTGCATTACGAAATTGGTAACGTCAACAACATTGTTAATCGGCGCAATTCCTATAGCTCGTAAACGTTTTTGCAACCATGCTGGCGAAGCCTGTACTTTTAATCCTTTGATCGATGTTCCAACATAGCGTGGACAAACTGTAGGATCTTCAACAATAATATTGATTTTTAAATCATTTCCTTCAACGCGAAAAGCATCTATTGGTGGAAATGACAGCGCCAAACCTGCATTTTTATGCACATTGAGATAAGCCACTAAATCACGTGCTACGCCAATGTGTCCCATAGCATCAGCGCGATTTGGTGTCAATCCGATTTCAATGGTGTAATCGTCTTCCAATTCAAAATAGGTGGCAGCAGGAGTTCCTACCTTCACTTTATTGTCGAGGACAAGAATTCCGTCGTGACCTTTGCCCAGTCCTAACTCATCTTCGGCACACAACATTCCTTCTGATTCAACACCTCGTATTTTTGATTTTTTAATTTTAAAAGGTTCATCTGGACTAGGGTAGAGCGTGCAGCCTACAGTTGCAACTATTACTTTTTGTCCCGCAGCAACATTTGGAGCACCACAAACAATCTGTAGGGTTTCTTTTCCAATGGTAACGGTTGTCACTTTCAAACGATCGGCATCTGGATGCTGTTCGCACGTGAGTACTTCACCCACAACAACACCTTCCAATCCACCTTTCACCGCTTCAATCTTGTGTATCCCTTCTACCTCAAGTCCTGTGTCGGTAAGAATCTTTCCCGCCTCTTCAGGTACTAAGTCCAGCGCAACGTATTGCTTTAACCAATTGTATGAAATTTTCATTCTTAATTTGTTGAATCGTAGCTGCGAATTTAAGGAATCTTAGGAGAAAGACATAACGATTTAGAGTTGAAGCAAAAAGATGGTTGATTTGAATGTGACAAAGATTACATTGACCCTAGTTGAAATCATTAATTTTGAAAGAAAAAGGAATGAAACTTCTCAAAAAAAATAAGTTCGCTTTGCTTGGAATCGTGCTAGGTTTAGCGGCTGGATACGCGTATTATTATTTTGTTGGTTGTAGCAGTGGAAGTTGCTCAATCACATCAAAACCGCTCAATAGCACCCTGTATGGAGGAGCGATGGGCGGGCTAGCATTGAGCATATTGGATGGTTTTTTCGAAAAGCGCAAGAATAAATCGGAGGAAGTATAACTCATTTTTTATGGTTATTCTTGTTGTATGAATTCAACCAATTTGTTGATTGTGCTCGCGAAGAATGGCGAGTTGGGCAAAGTAAAAACGCGCCTAGCGAAATCTATAGGTGATCAGCAAGCATTAGAAGTATACAACTATCTGTTCAATTATACCGAACGAGTAATTCAGCGATTAGTTAATTGTGATGTACACGTGTATTTTTCCGATAGGATTCTTGAAGAAAATTATCGGGGTTATTCCAAATTTGTACAAACCGGAAACGATCTAGGTGAGCGGATGTGTCAAGCTTTTAAGAACGGATTCGAGCTGGGTTATGAGCGCGTTTTGGGCATTGGAACTGATTTGCCAGATTTAACTGTAGAGATCATCAATAAAGCCATTAATGCACTCGAAGATCGTGATCTTGTCTTCGGCCCAGCGACAGACGGAGGGTACTATTTGCTAGGAATGAAACAATGCCACAGTTGTATTTTTGAAAACAAACGATGGAGTACAGAAAATCTTCTCCAAGTGACATTGGATGAATTGCGTGAACAGAAATTCACGATTCACCTACTTGAATCACTGAATGATATAGATACGTATGAAGATTTCAAGCACTCTAACCTTGTGGAAAAGTTACCAAATATTCAACCTGCACATTAGGCAAATTTCCAGCGGTCTACGATTATTCCAGCGTCACGTGATGTTTCATTTCTTTTGTCGGTAGAAAATTCAATGCAAATATATTCGCAAGTGCGCATTTCTAGAACATCGTCTAAAAAGTAATTTGCTAGATCAGAGATACCGAAATTGTGCGCGACAATAATGACATCTTCGGAGGAACTGCTTGACCAAAGTTTTTCTAGAAAAAATTCTTTCGGACAAAGGTAAAATTCGTTGAAAAAAGTAGTTGAGTTAAACTTGTTTTGTTCTTCAAGTATCTGAAGCGTTTCTACGGTACGTTTAGCATCGCTGCACCAAACTTCGCAAGTGACATTTTTTTCTTTTAAGTAATTTCCAAGAGCTGTTGCCTGTTTTTTTCCGTGATCCGCAAGCGCCCTGTCAAAGTCATTTTCATTAGATACTGCTTGTAATGCTTTCGCATGTCTTATAAGATGTAATTTCATTCCCAACCTTTTTATTCTAGTTCTCGTCTATTTGTTTACAAGCGCTGTAAATTAAATAAAATTGACGGGTCGAATGTGATGAAATTTAATAAATTCTATGTAATTTACGTAAAATATTGAAGATAAGATCGTTAAAAAAACCAATGGACATCACCCATGAAATCATAAAAGCATGTATGCGTGATGATCGCAAGGCAATCAACTTGTTATATGAGTATGGTTTCAAAATGTTAATGCCCATATGTTTTCGCTACAACAAAAACGAAGAAGACGCAAGAGCAGCATTTAATGCTGGTTTTATTAAAATATTGGGAAGTTTAGAAAAGGTCGACAAGGATTATAATTTTGATGCTTGGGCCAAAAGAATTATGGTGA
Organism: uncultured Flavobacteriales bacterium; assembly: GCA_937876195.1. Classification (GTDB taxonomy): domain Bacteria; phylum Bacteroidota; class Bacteroidia; order Flavobacteriales_D; family Crocinitomicaceae; genus UBA4466. The sequence continues at coordinate 43,017 of CALEIK010000013.1, read as the reverse complement.
ATTCATTGATTGATGAATACCGAAAAAACAAAAAATACAATACACAGGTAACAAAAAGCGATAGTGAAGCAGAATTAGATTTCTATGCGACTGGAAGCAATAATGATGCAGAAAGCAATCTTGGTGTCGAGAACATCATGGTGCTTATCAAGGAGCTTCCTACAACAACGGGACAGGTATTTAACCTCTACGTTGTTGACGGTTACTCGCACAAGGAAATAGGTGAACTGCTCCAAATGTCAGAAGGAACGTCGAAATGGCATTTATCTACAGCGCGTAAAATGCTGCGTTACAAATTGGAATTACTAGAGAACAATAATCAACGGATGGTGATATGAGCTGGACAGATGAAGAAATAGATAAATTAGCGCGCGAAGGCGCTGGAAACAAGTCATTCGAGTACAAAGATGAATACTGGAAAGAAATGGAAGCAATGCTCCCTTCGTTGTCGCGTAAGAAGGACTTTTTGTGGTTTTTCACAGCCTTTATGTTTGTTGGGCTTATCGGAACGTCGTTCTTATACCAACCTACGAATACAATCAATGATACGAACATTGCGCAAGCGAATTCTAAAGAAATATATAATCAAACAGAGCAATCTTCCAATGCTGCGAAGGCGAATTCAATTTCATCAATCAATGCGAGTGAAGACGTGAAGATGCAAGAAGTGAGCGTAAACTCTCCACAACAACAAAACAATGCGGTCACTTCTTCACCTAACAAACAACTGAACACTGTTACTAGCGAAAATAATAAGGTTGAAAAATCGGCTATTGAAACAAAGAGACCAACAGCATTGCAGGAAAACAAACGTAGTCTGCCATTAGAAACTGAGCAAAGTGTGAGTACTGGCTCAGAAGCTAGAAAACCTGTTGAGAAATCAATAGGTAATCTTCCTTTGCTTGGACTTTCAACAAACAGTGCTGAACAACAATTGGCGGCGAGTCATTTATTTAATGAACGCGAACTTCCTATGAAAGCAACGATGTACATTGGTGGATTTGCAGGATTGTCACAATCACTTATAACACCATCAGATCAATTGTCGAACTCTTTTGGTATTGGTTTAGGGACACAAATTCAAAAAGGAAGACTACTGCTTACCGCAGGGGTAAACGGCGTTTGGTCAAATCACAAGGATCTGGTATTGAATCGAAGAGCAAAAGTGTACGGCTTTGGTTCGAATGAGTACAGCTATGATTTCGATTACAGAGAAATTTACTCGTTAGAAGCTGAATTGACTGTTGGCTATAAATTTCGCAAGCATACGGTAAATGTTGGTGTTCGACCTTCATATGTTATGGGAACTAAAGTAGGTGTTTCCTCATCCGTGAATGAAACGATGGACGAGCGCAAAACCTATTACGGAAATATGGATGGCATCAATCGTTTTGGTATCAAGCCAACATTGGGCTACGCATTTGACCTTTGTCCTTCGTTAAAGGTAGGAGTGAATATCGGTGTTCAGTTAATGCCAATGATTCAAGAAGATTATTTGATAGGGAAAAACAATAGACTTCCAATTGATGGACAGTTATACATTAGAAAGTCATTAAGATTTAAAAAATAGTTATGAAATTAAGACAAATTCACTTTTTTATTGGTCTGGTAGTAATACTTGCAAGTGCTTGTAAAAAGGATGTTATAGAAATTCCAGAATCGAATACACCGGTATTTAGAGTGGACGGACTAATTGACGGCGAAGCATTTGAGCTAATTGCTGGTGATAATAATGTGTATATGCACACGATGACGCTTGAAGAACACGGAGTCAATGTGTTTTCTGGAAGAATTGGAGGAGACGATTTAAGCATTGAAATAGGTGTGTACGATGGAAACATTGATTTTTTAACGACTGCACCGCAGCCTGCAACGATACTTCCTGTTTTTTCACAAGTAAGCACTACTCCATTGGCTATCTTGTCAAAGGACTCCTTTGAAAACGCACAAAACATTATGTCCATTGTATGGTCCGTTGATGGAGTTGAGGTTGGCGTAGATACCTATGCGATGTACGAACGTGGTATATTTGACGTATGCGCAGAGGTGACATTCCTGGATGGAACGGGAAAGAACATGTGCGATGAATTAATGATTGGATACAATCACAACGCGAATTGTGAATTAAATGCCAGCTTGCTGGGTGGTGGAATTGTCAATGTTGCTGTAACGAATGCTACTGACCAAATTGATTTTATAAACTGGTATAAAGAGGGTGTTGCAATGGGGCAATCGTTGGAATTGGAATCAAATTTGGGAGCGACGCTTGAAACAGTAACGGCTGATGTACACTTTAAGAATGGTGTAGTAAGAACAAAATCCGTTATACTCAGTGGGTACGACTCTCAGAAGTTTGTCAATGATTTTACAATGTTTGAAAACGAAAGTGATTTGGCAGTACCGCAGGATTTTAATATCCGAGTAAAGGTGATGAAAAATGGACAAGAACTTAGATCTGATTACGCTACGAATATTTCATCAAAAGTACATATCACAGCATTGGATTATTACGGTCTGAATAGCGCTGGAAATAGAGTATTCAAAGTTTCTGGGATTGTCAATGGAAATCTGAAAGAGTTAGCTTCTGGTAATGATGTTGACTTCACCATGAATATTGTTTTCGGTATTGAGACTAATTAATTCATATAAAATAATTTACCTATTTTTACAAGAAAAAATATAATGAAAATACTTCTACTATTTTGTTTCCTTTCCCCCATTGTTTTATTCGCTCAGATTTCCATTACCGATGCAGACTTTGCAGAAGCCGATGAAAGCGTAATAATGAGTATTACCACCGATAATAGCATAGATTTTGTGACCACAGGTGTAAATCATACCTGGGATTTTTCTAACTTAACATTAGAAACTCAACGATTTAGAGGGTTTATGGGAATGTCTGGTGTACCAACTTTTGTATATGCTGCATTTGTTGCTACGGTTCTCACCGATTATCAAGCAAGCTATTATTTACCGGCAACGGACTTGCCTTTGAATGATATCAGTGGATTTTTACCCATTTCAATCACAGATGTGAATCAATACACAAGAAAAACATCCAATGCAATTACTTCGATTGGATACTCTCTAAATATTGAAGGTAACACCATTCCAGTTCGATCGGACACAATTGAAACAAGGTATAAGTTTCCCATGTATTATGGAGACAGTTATTCTTCTCGTGGGTATACCAATTTGGACATGAATCCATTCTTTGATGCTATATTTAGACAATACCGCCAACGTTACACGGAAGTGGATGGTTGGGGTAATATTACAACACCGTATGGTTCATTTGATGCGCTTCGCGTTAAGCACACAATCAATGAAATTGATTCCATTCGAATTGACGTATTTGGTAACCTGACGTGGATTCCAATTCCTGTTCCCGATTCCTACATTTATGAGTGGTTAGCGAATGGAGAAGATGATGCAATTTTAAGAATTACTACAACGGACATTCTAGGTACAGAGACTGTAACTGGAATCGAATACAAGGATTATGGTTTAGGGCTGAACGAATTAGTGCTGGAGGTAGAATTATACCCGAATCCTGCTTCAGGTCTTATTTCAATCAAAAATGCCCCACTTGGCAGCAGTTTCAGTATCGTTGATATGAGCGGGTCTTTGGTAATGGAAGGAGTAATTAAAACTCCATTGGCACAGGTCAACATTGCTACACTTGACAATGGTATGTATGAGTTCATTGTAAAAGATGCGCACCAAATAAGCCGAAAATCATTTATTAAACAGGATTAAAGTGTACCTTTGTGTAAAGGCAAATCAGTCTATCGCTTCAAATTTAGTTTGAAGAGGAAAGTCTGGACAGCATAGAGCACCGTACTTCCTAACGGGAAGGTCTCTTTGGCGAGAGCGATTGAGAACAGAAAGTGCCGCAGAAAGGAAAACTACTCAGACAAGCTTGCTTCGTTTGAGAAAAGGTGAAAAGGTGAGGTAAGAGCTCACCGTGTTTCGAGTGATCGAAATTGCAAGGTAAACCTTACGGGCTGAAAGACCATGTAAACCTGGGTTTGTTTGTTGTCGTAAGACGCAGGCATATAGAGCTGCTCGCTCAAGCCAGGAGGGTAGGTCGATAGATACTGACGGTGACGTTAGTACTAGATAAATGATGGACGCTCACCCTTGGGTGGGAACAGGATCCGGCTTATGATTTGCCTTTTGTTTTTTACTCAATTCTAACGCATGACGCAATAGCGTTTCAGGGGTAAATTGATACCGATTTTTCAATGTTAAAATCAGTGTTGATTGAGTTCTGCCATCTAATTTATAGTTCAACCTTGTCAGCTGAAACATTAAAAATGAAGATGACTTTATGTTTTTGATACTTCTTAATGAAGTCACACAAAATCTTCGATTGTCTTTATTTAGAATGAGCGTATCGCCCTTAATAGCTGTTCCTGAAATTTGTTTACGAAGTAAATGCAAAACCCCTCCAAAAATACCAATCAATACTACGGCAGCAGCCACAGTGGTGATTGTTAAATCAGTGAAGTACAGGTATATACAAATGAATGAGACAATCAGCGCGAAAAATATAAACGTAACTAGCCGAATCTGATTGATGTAGTTTTTCGACGTAACGTCCACACGCTTTCGAGATAATAGCTGAGATAATATGATCCTTTTTTGGTTCATAATAGTGTTGAGGTTAATTGCTTGTTACGCAAATATGAACTATTTTATTGAACAATACAACTAAAATTCAACAAAAAGTTTATTTAGTACTAAATCGGTTTATGGATCTTTCCACCAACACATAGTACTGGAGCATTTCTTCCGAATGCACGTAATATTTCCTAAAGCCAAATTCAGATGAGCTGACACCTATCGTATTCAGTGCTTTGTTAAGAACTGGGTTGTTTTCCTCGCTCAAATAGAAATCAACAAACTCCAAGGCCTCGTTATAGTTTTCTGCTTGATAAGCAATACACATGGTTCTTAAGTTATAAAATGTTCCAGTGGACTTATAATTGGGCAATACGATCGTTTTACCGCTATAAAATTTATTGTCCATGTTGGCTTGAAAATTACTATAACTGGTCAAAATTGGAAGTAGCCCTAGTACGGAGTCACTTACTATGTTATCGCCTAAATTGTGCGCGTAAAGTCGCATCAACCACTTGTTGGCATCGGTTTTTTTCATTTTAGCCAAAACCGGGGCGATCATGGGGATCATTTCCGAATCATCCAAATCTTTGACGTAATAATGACGTGTCAAATCATTATACATTTTTATTGTCGGATAATTCTGCTTTGGATATGCCACCACATATGGATCATAGCCAAATCCAAAGTAATCGTACTTTTCAGAAGAAAAATCCATGTACTCCTCTTTTAGGTTAGTACTCAGCTTGAGCGGCTGAAACAACTTTCTTTTCTGAAGGTAGTGCACGTCAGACATCGATTTCATCATGAAGAGATCTATGCCTGTATTGTATTTGTTGTTGCGAAATTCTCCAATGATTTTACTTTTGTTCCAAGGAAGAATTGTAATTCGAGTATGTGTGCTTTTCGAAAACGAGCGAAACAGAAGAGTGTCTCCTTCATTTAAATAATCAGAAGCAATAACCAATCGTTTTTGCAGCGCCGGTTTAGCTGTTTCAATGCGACAACCACTGACTACTAGTAGTGCAATCAAAAAATACGTGATGTAAAAATGCATCCTCATACGGTAAAGATATTTATTTGTGGTGAGAATAAATATATTGCTTTAATTTTGTAGGAAATTTGAAACAACATGGCAGTAAAGAAGCAATCTCAAAAACTACAAAGTATCCTAAGCGATCTTCATTCTGGCGACGAAAAGAAAGCGTCAAAGGCAATTAAATCGCTCGAGATGAACGGAAACTCAACGGTGATTAGAGAGCTAGCAGAGTGTTTATTACGTACCACTTCCGAGGTAAACAAGAAGGAAATTCTTGAATTGCTGAGCAGTTTGAAAGATTCATCCATTTCAGTTGAAATGATTGAAGTGATAGGTGATGAGCGTTTTTTAAAAGTGCGCCAACCACTCTTGTCTACGATTTGGAATATGAAAGTGGACTTTAGTAATTATGTCGATGACTTCGTGCAAATTGCCACAGAGGGAGATTTTTTAGAAGCACTTGATTGCTTAACAATCATAGAAAATTTGGATGGACCCTTTATGGAAGAGGATATTTTAGAATGCCAATTGCACCTGAAAAATTACCTTGAGAAGAATGTCCGAGATGAACAAAAAGCTCATATTTTAAGCGAAATTGCGATAAAAATAAAAGAATTTGATCAGGGCTTAATGGATTGATTAAACAGCGAAACAGAAGAGTTATTTCTCACTAGTTTTTCCAGTCAAATCGTTCGTTCAATTTTTTGTGAACGAATTCCACGATTTCTTCGTTTTCAACTTTTTCAATCACCTCACCAATAAATGCCGAAACAACTAATTGACGAGCCGTCTTTTCGGATAATCCACGCGCTCTAAGATAAAAAACTGCTTCTTCGTCTAATTGTCCAGTGGTTGAACCATGCGAGCATTTTACATCGTCGGCGTAGATTTCCAATTCTGGTTTAGAATTGATCGTCGCATTATCGGAAAGCAACACATTCGCATTGGATTGAAAAGCATTGATCTTCTGAGCATCAGGACGTACATAGACTTTGCCGTTAAACACTGCTGTTGCACTGTCGTCAATCACACCTTTGTACAATTCATGTGACTCGCAATTTGGAACTTTATGATCCACCACTGAGTGATTGTCGACATGCTGTTTGTTCTTCAAAAGGTAAGCGCCGTTCAAGTGACTTTCACAATTTTTACCGTTGACATTGATGTGTACGTTATTTCGAACCAAACCACCGTTTAGGGTAAATGTGTTTATTTTGAAGTTAGAGTTTGCTCCTTGTTGCACTTCTTCCGTACTGATATGAAACGATTCTTCCGATTCATATTGGATTTTATTGAACGTCAAATGCGCGTTTTCAGCCACATTGATTTCGGAAACTGAATTGCAGAAATTTGAACTACCACCATCAGTAAAAAATCCCTGTACAATCTCGGCCTTAGAGAATTTTTCAGCTTCAACAATGGTTTTGAAATTAGAGATAACGTGATCTCCTTTCAAAATATGAAGTACTTGGATCGGTTGTTCAATCACTGTATTCGCCGAAATACGGACAATAACTCCGTCGTTCAGGTGTGCGGTATTTGTCGCGTTGAAAATTTCATCTTCTAATTCAACACTTGTATGCAGTAACTTTTGTGATTCAGAAATAAGTTCACAGCTCACGCCTGCAGGTAAAGTTCTACTGGATAAACTAGTAGAAAAATGCCCATTAACAAACACAAAGGTGCACTCCGTAGAAGAGATTCGGTATTGGTCAATGGAAGTTACATCTGCTAATTCGTTGGTAAAGTTGATTTTTCCAATCTTCGTCAAACGCGTGTATTTCCATGCTTCAACGCGTGTGGTGGGCATGGAAGCCGTCTCCAATGTCTGAATCGCTTTCACAACATCCTCCTGATTGATAGGCAGAGAAGTGCGTTTTAGCTTTTCGGTAAAATTGACTTTATTTCCGGTGATAACTGTCATTCTTCTTTTGCTTAAAGTGCTAGTTCTGCTTTGATCCAATCGTATCCTTTTTCTTCGAGTTCAAGCGCCAATTCTTTTGGACCGGTTTTCACGATTTTTCCGTCGTAGAGTACATGTACAAAATCTGGAACGATGTAGTCCAATAGGCGTTGGTAGTGTGTAATAATGATCGTTGCATTATTTGGCGTTTTCAATTTGTTCACACCGTTTGCAACAATGCGCAATGCGTCAATGTCGAGACCAGAATCCGTTTCATCAAGGATAGAAAGCTTGGGATTTAACATCGCCATTTGAAATATTTCGTTTCGCTTCTTTTCGCCGCCTGAAAATCCCTCATTCACACTTCGTGAAGCTAGTTTTGCGTCCAATTCAACCAAAGCTGACTTCTCACGTACCATTGCCATAAAATCTTTGGCAGAAATAGGCGCTTCTCCTTTAGACTCTCTGATTTCGTTAATAGCGGTCTTCAAAAAGTTCACATTCGATACACCTGGAATTTCGACGGGGTACTGAAACGCCAAAAACACGCCCTCACGCGCTCGATCTTCTGTTTCCATTTCAAGCAAATCCTTTCCTTCAAACGTTACTGAACCTTGCGTCACTTCAAATTCCTCACGCCCCGCAAGAACAGAAGCCAACGTACTTTTACCAGCACCATTCGGTCCCATAATCGCATGCACTTCGCCTGGGTTTACCGTTAACGTCAATCCTTTTAAAATTTCTTTCCCTTCAACTGAAGCGTGTAAGTCTATTATTTTAATCATTCTATTCTAAATTTCGGTCTTTTTTAATTTCATTTATTTGTTGAACTGCAACTGGTTTTCTGATATCGATGATTGGACATTGAGCTTGTCGAAATGTCAAGATCTTCATATTTATTAATCGTCGCCATCCAATTTCCTTAAATTAGCAATTCGCTAATTAGTAATTCGCTAATTATATTACCCTACCGAGCCTTCCAAACTTATCGTCAACAATTTCTGCGCTTCAACCGCAAACTCCATGGGCAATTGATTCAATACTTCTTTGCAATATCCATTTACGATCAAACCAATCGCTTTTTCTTCACTGATTCCTCGTTGCTTACAATAAAACAGCTGATCTTCACCAATTTTTGATGTCGTTGCTTCGTGTTCTATTTTCGCTGAGCTGTTTTTGCACTCAATGTACGGAAAGGTATGTGCACCACACTGGTCAGTCATCAATAGCGAATCGCATTGAGAGAAATTTCGTGCGTTGTGTGCGTTTTTATGAATTTGTACCAATCCACGGTACGAATTATGCGATTTCCCTGCTGAAATTCCTTTCGAAATAATCGTGCTTTTTGTGTTCTTTCCGAGGTGAATCATTTTCGTACCCGTATCTGCTTGCTGGTAGTTATTCGTCACAGCGACGGAGTAAAACTCACCCACTGAATTGTCACCTCTCAAGATGCACGAAGGATACTTCCATGTCACAGCAGAACCCGTTTCGACTTGTGTCCATGAGATTTTAGAATTTGTATGACAAATCCCTCGCTTCGTTACAAAGTTGAAGATACCACCCAAGCCATTTTTATCACCTGGATACCAATTTTGAACAGTTGAATATTTAATCTCTGCATTGTCTTTTGCAATCAACTCAACGACTGCGGCATGCAATTGATTTTCATCTCTCTGAGGAGCCGTGCAACCTTCTAGGTACGAAACATAAGATCCTTCATCCGCGACAACAAGCGTGCGCTCAAATTGTCCTGTTCCACCTTCGTTGATTCTAAAGTAAGTCGAAAGCTCCATGGGACAACGAACACCTTTTGGGATGTAGCAAAACGATCCGTCGGTAAAAACAGCGGAATTCAATGCAGCATAAAAATTATCTGAAGTCGGAACTACAGTCCCCATGTTTTCACGCACCAAATCTGGATGTTCTTTCACTGCATCTGAAAACGAACAGAAAATAATTCCTAATTCTTTCAATTTAGCTTTGAATGAAGTCGCTACCGAAACGGAATCCATGACAAAATCCACTGCTACATTGGTTCCCGTTAATCGTTGTTGTTCTTCCAGTGAAATCCCCAGTTTTTTCATGGTTTCTTTCATCTCTGGATCAACGTCGTCCCAACTTTCGTATTTTTTCGACTGCTTAGGTGCTGAATAATAAGTGATATCTTGAAAATCAGGTTTTTTGTATTTTACATGCGCCCAATTAGGTTCGATCATCGTTTTCCATACTGCAAATGCATCCAAGCGATGCTTCAGCAACCACTCGGGCTCCTCTTTTTTCGCAGAAATAAAACGAATAATGTCTTCGTTCAATCCTTTTGGAGCTTTATCAGAATCAAAATTTGAAGTAAATCCAAACTTATACTCCTGCCCCTCTAGGTCCTTCGCTAATTGATCTTCTGTATAATTTGACATTGTTTATTACCTCCTTTAATTTAGACTGAGAATGACTCCCCACATCCACATGTTCTGTCTGCATTCGGGTTTACGAACACAAAACCTTTTCCATTCAATCCACCTGAAAAATCAAGTGTAGTACCTATCAGGTATAAATAGCTTTTTTTATCTACGACGATTTGAATGCCGTTGTCCTCAAATGTTTTATCATCGTCTTTTAATTCGTTGTCGAATTTCAGTTGATACATCAAACCTGAACATCCTCCTCCATCAACACCTACACGAATGAACAATCCATCCTTCTCATCCTCTTCCATAAGTCTGAGCGCTTGCTTTTTTGCTGAATCTGTGACAGTTATCATTGTACTCAATTTTAATATAGATAGGCTTTATTTAGACTAATTATAAATAATAGCACTATTTAAGTGCAAAAATACCTAATTTATGGTATTGATGCAAACAAAGAAAGGTTTATCTGTGGAAATCATACTTTTGAATTGCACCAGCAATCCATCAAGATTTTCTAGTTCCAAATCTTATGGTTCGCTTATTTGCATAAATTTGCAGAAGAAATGAGGCGTGCATGAAAGTTTTTCAAGGTTTTGATGAGTTGAGTAAAATCAAAAATCCCGTATTGACAATTGGGACGTTTGACGGTGTTCATCTTGGACATCAGAAAATCATCAATCAACTAAACGAAGAAGCGAAAAAGATAGATGGTGAATCTGTTTTGTTCACCTTTTACCCGCATCCACGCATGGTGTTGTACCCCGAGAGTCACAATTTACGATTGATTCAAACGCAAGTCGAGAAAATTGATAAGCTGCGCCGCATGGGACTTCAGAACATCATCATTCATCCCTTTACACCAGAGTTTTCACGCTTATCGGCGGTTGAATTTGTACGTGATTTTTTGGTGAATAAGCTGCATGTCAAAAAAATGGTCATTGGCTACGACCATCAGTTTGGTAAAAATCGTGAAGGATCCATAGAATTTTTGTTAGATGTTTGTGACACGTACGGATTTGAAGTGATTGAAATCGCAGCACAAGAAATTGACGAGGTAAATGTGAGTTCAACCAAAATTAGAAACGCGATCAAAGCAGGAGAGATGGAACTCGCGAACACTTACCTTGGCGAACCTTTCGAATTGCAAGGAACGGTAGTGAAAGGCAACGCGCTTGGCCGTGAATTGGGATTTCCTACGGCAAATGTTGAGGTGCTGAGCGAAATTAAACTCATGCCAGCAACTGGGGTGTATGCAGTGAATGTACTCGTCGACGACAAAAAATATGTGGGGATGATGAACCTAGGTGTTCGGCCGACAATTAACGAAGAGCACATTACCAAAATTGAAGTGCATTTGTTCGATTATGAAGGAGATTTGTACGGAGAAATGGTAACGGTACAGTTATTGTCACGTTTCAGAGATGAAGTAAAATTCGACTCACTTGAAGAGTTAAAAGGTCAATTAGAAAATGATGAACAAACGATACGTACTTATTTTTCTTCTCTCGTTTAGCGCATTAGCGTTCAGTCAGGAGCAGCCAGTCGTAATCTATGATTGGGAAGATGTGCAACAAGCATCCCCTGATACAATTTTCGGTCTTTCGTTGACAAAACTGAAATTAAAAGAGCTCCCCGAGGAATTGAAAAAATACAAGCACATCAAAGAGTTGCATCTAGAAAAAAACAAACTCGAATACCTGCCTGATTTTATCACTGATTTCGAATACTTGGAAACATTGAACCTTGAGAAGAATGAATTGGAGATTTTTCCACTTCAAATCTGCCGAATGAAAGCGCTCAAACATCTGAGCATCGGAAAAAATTACTTTGAACAAATTCCCGAGTGCATCGGAAACGTCCAAACACTGGAGTACATCGATTTAATTGACACACCGATTAGTAAGCTCCCTGAAGCATTAGTTACCCTAAAGAATTTGAAGGAAATCGATTTTACCGGTATTCGTTTTAGCCCGAATTTTCAGGAGTCATGGACAAAATTACTCCCGAACGTCAAGTTGGTTTTTGATGCACCGTGTGATTGTATGAATTAGACTGCTAGTTTTCTATTAAAAATACTGGTTTCGCAGCAGTTGCACTGCTGCGATAAATTAACTCAACCACCGCTACCGCGCGATTACCTGTGGTGCTACAATTCGACAAACTCATTGCATCGCTGCGTGGTTCATCGCGTGTGTTCAAATATATGCTAAACTCCGACCCATCTACTCCCTTATCACCGTCACAATCCCTTTAAAATCATCCACTCCTTTCGTGTGCGTTTCAATGATAAAATAATAACTCCCTACAGGAACAGGTTCTCCATTGTAAGTCCCGTTCCAAGGATTGTTAGCGTAATTTCCTTCTTGTGATTCATACAAAAGATTCCCCCAACGGTTGAACACCTTCACTTTATTTTTTGGAAAGTGAGCATCTAAGTTTACCAGTTCCCAAACATCGTTGTCGCCATCATTGTTGGGTGTAAATGCGGTTGGAATAATCACTTCGGAAGCCCACACAATCACTGAAAACGTATCCGCACAGGAAGGATCATACCGCCATGCCACCAGTTCAAAAACGTGTTCACCACCGTTTTCTATTGTATATCCACCAAGGTTGTCTCCTACATAAGTACCATTGATGTACCATTCATACTCCGTAGCGTTTTGGCTCTGGTTGTACACATCAATTTCAAGCGGTACATTCCCTACCGTTGGATCTAAGGCAAATTGTGCCACGGTGTTGTTCACAGCACTCAGAAAAATAGTACTATCCACCACAGGACAACCCATAGCATCTTGCACAGAAATGGTATAACTGCCTTCACTCAACCCACTAACGGTTGAGCCTGTAACGGTTGCCGAGCCTGTTGAGGCATAACTCAAGGTTTCATTGAGCGTATTATGCGCATAAATAACAATACTTCCGTTGCTTGCTCCACAATCTGGAGGTGAAATATCCAAGGAATCTATCTGCGTTCTGTTGACAGTGATTTTTAGTGGGCGTACCACCGAACAACTATCATTGTTCCAAACCCGCACTGTGTAAAGCATACTGCTATCTGCCGTAAAAATAGGATCTGGACAGTCTGAACAACTCAGCCCGACGGGCGCCGAGCCTGTCGAGGTGGTCCACTCGTAGGCAGTTTGTGGGCCTGGCGAAGGAACGTTTACATTTAATTGCAGCGTTTCTCCGTAGCACAGCGTGGTGTCGTTTGGAACGGAGACAGAGAAGGTGTCACAGGGGGACTCATATGCAAAATAAAAACCCACTAAAATATTATGAATAATTGTTGGTGCTTGGATATAATTGAAGTCAATGTTTATTGGATCAATGTTTCCATTGATATAACTATTGATAACAGCAATTCCATCAGACCCACTCAAACTTGTGTTACTCACATCATCTGTTAAACCCACTAATATACCATTTTGATAATAGTACCTTCCAACCGTTCCTCCTCCAATTGTAGGACTATCGCTTAGGTTATTTTGTCCTATATAATTCGAGTTTAGGTAATAGTCAAACCCGTCATTTAAGTTACCTGCAATTCTGTCCGAATGTACACCAAGTGCTATATCACTACTTAGTACTGAAGGATTAAAGTCATCTATTGCGACGCTGTTATTATTGTCATGTGTTCCATTAATTATTTTGATAGAAACATTAACCTTATCTAAAATTGGATTTTCATAAAGTACTAATAACATAGGTGCGGAATAATGACAAGCTGGGCATGAACTTTGTAGCGATTGCGGTCCCATAAAAATATTTAAACTACCTCCGACTAGAGAGACTTCATTTGTAATGTCCACAACATGGGTTCGGTATCCTGAATAGACATTATCAATATTGTTAACAGTATTACCTATACTTGATTCTTGATTTAGATTAATCGGAATCCCCTCTATGAATATATCATAATCAGCAGAAGCCACATTTTCTTGCGTTATTTCACAGGCGACTAAAAAAACCTTCCTTAGTGTACTTCCTGGTTCTATATATAACGGCACGTCAATATCGCCACTACTTGATAGTCCTGTTGCCGTGCCAGTTGCACAAAACCCACCATGATATACATCCTGATAATAAATGCTTTGAGCATATACCTGAATAGTTATAAACAGATTGATGAAAAGGATATGTAGAATACTTAATTTCATAAATTTTACTTTAATAGTGGTAATAAGTTAGGCATTTAATATTCAGCTTCCCAATTGTTCTTTCAAAAACACAATATCATTTTCTAATCGTTCTATTTGTCTTTCATATTGCTCAATCAATTTTTCAGGTATCTGATTAATAAAATTCCCAGGCTGATTACGCTTGTTGAAAATCTGATTATCATCAAACGAAATTAGATCCACAGGATCCATTTCTAACACTTGAGCAATTTTAGTGATTTTTAGCCAATCAAGTCTAGTTTGATTTGTTTCAAGTTTGCTGTAAGCGCGTTGCGAAATGCCCAGTTGATTGGCTACGTATTCTTGGGAGAACCCCTTTAGTTCTCTAAGTTGACGAATTTTGTTGGTTAGGTGGTTTTTCATTTTTGTGGTAGTTTAGAACCAAAAGATACTAATTTAGAACGATCTCACAAGCAGTGTATTGTTATTTTTTAAATAATTTTCCAACGAAGTTATTTAGCTTCTTATCAAAGTTACAGCTTTATTGTTGAAGTGTAAAGCCCAGTCAGTCAATTAAATGCACAGTTCACTAGTTGATATGGTATAGCACAATCGGAATTTAAACTTTACAACATTATTATTTACCAACTAAAAAATCAAACTTATGAAAAAGACAATTTTTAAGGTGTTGGCGTGTATTGCGTTTGCCTTTCAAACAAGCTATGTGGTGGCACAAAATCCCGCATGGATAGTAGCACCAAATTATTTTGACGCTACTCTTATTCCCCAACCCCTCCCCACTGTCGGCCCGATCAACACCAATTACTGGGAAGGTTACAAGGGTCAACCCGCCTCATCGGCACAAAACATATTAGCAGACACTTCGGGCAACATCGTATTTTTTATAGTAGACCAATACATCTATGATAGAAATGGAGAGTTAATCGATGTTTTTATGGCGGATGGGTCTCAGGGCTTTGAGTATGTTGCTGGAACTCCATCAGAAATAGTGGTTGTGCCTGCTCCTCAGGATTGCCACAGCTATTATTTGTTTGCAGCAGCTTTGGGAGACTTCAGCGTTGGTAATGTACAAGGTCCATCTGGTTATTATGGTAAATTAACCGTTACGTATGATGGTTTTGGTAATTTACTCGATGGGTCAGGACTAGAGCTTGCTGATGTTAATACCCCTTGTGGAAAGGCACATTGGTTGGGAGATTTAATAGGATCCATTTACGAGGCTACCAATAATGTGCATGATGAAAGTCCATTTTACGGTGCAGTTAAAAAATCGACAGACACGACTGATTTTTTTGTATTCATTAGAAATGGATCAAAAATTTTCCGATTGACAGTAAGCAGCAATGGAGTTTCGTATGATAATACGTACATCGATTTTTGGAATGAAATAGCGGGTGCATCATTTATTGCTGAGAACATTAATCATCGGCATGAATTGGAGGTAATTCCTTTGGATAATGGAAACTACCGACTAGCAACAGCTGTTCAGTATCAGGCAGGCGCTGGCATACCACCTAATAATGCTGTATTGGTGGTTGATTTAGATCCGTTCGGAAATGTGATTTCATCAAGAACATTGGACTATGTCGATGACGCAGGTATTTCAGAACCAACATTTTACATAAAGAGTATAGAGTTTTCAGACAACGGTGAGCGCTTGTACGTATCTCACGTAAAAACAGGGAGTCATCAAAGCAGCTTGGATGTATTTGATTTAACGGGTCCAACTCCTGTAATGTCAGTAATCAGCACCTCAGATGATTACCAGCACAGCCAAATTGAAGCCACTTTTGATAACACTTTACTAGTTGCCAAAAACAACGGATTGGCACAAATAGAAAATGCAGGGAACGCGGCGTATGTGTTTACACCGAATGTTATTACTTTGCCTGGGTATGGACTTTCAAATCCTTCTGGTGGTGGAAACCCAAGTTATTCAAGTTTCCTTTTACAAGATCAAATTGATGGATATGATTACAGAAAAATTCCAAACGATGTGTTTCATGCAGACAGTTATATCGTATCAGGAAATGAAGTGTGGGAACGCAACGATGTAGGTTTTAACCCATTGATTGATGGTAATGATACAGTGGCGTATGTACGTAGAGAAATTCGTATTTTGCCTAACGCATCGCTTACCATTCATAATTTGCAATTGCGTTTTGCACCTGGTGCTCGAGTTGTAATTGAAAATGGAGTAGGCGGACAGCAAGGTGGAATTCTAAGGCTCAGAGATAGTACTATTCTAACCAACGAAAATCGCTGTGATGAAAACGAGCTTTGGCTTGGTGTTGAGGTGTGGGGAAATCAAAATCTGCCCCAAGAAAATATCAACAATTCCACACAAGGGCGGTTAGTCATGACTAATTCAATCATAGAAAATGCACTCATTGGTGCGTTGGTAAGCAAGCGAAATTCCATAGAGGAAGAGTCGTTTTATCTCACGGGAGATTGTATTTCTGGAGCTGTTACAGTGTATGATGATCCAATAGAAGTTGTTCAAGGTAACGATTTTGTAGACGCCAACAATGGTGGAATTGTCCAAACAAGTCAATCACACTTTTTAAATAACGAACTTGGCGTAGTATTCAGACCATATTTAGCTCCTAGCGTTACTGCTATGAACAATCGTTCACACTTTTTTCGGACTAATTTTCATTGGACGGATGACTATTTACTTCCAGATCTTGGGTGGACGTTCTTTGGCTTTGCAACGCATGCACGCTTGATGAGTGTTCATGGAGTAAATTTTAAAGGCTGTGAGTTTATGAACCTTATTTCAGAAGGTAATAGTAGTCACTATCTAGGTGAGGGGATTGTTTCGACGGAATCACAGTTCTATGTAACGCCCTACTGCCCCACAATTGTTCAATACGGGACACCTTGCCCAAATCCAACACCTTCCCGCTTTTCAAACCTAGATAACGGGATTATTGCTGTAAATTCAGTGAATGATTTAAAAACCTTTACTTGTTCAGAAAATGAGTTTTCAGACAACAAAGTTGGTATTTTAGTTTCTGGAACAAAAGACGAACGCATTCTCAGAAACGACTTTGCAGTGCGCCAAACCGACACCTATCAAACAGCCGGTATTGCTTTGTATAATTCAACGAGGTATACTGTACAAGAAAATGAATTATATGCGCTGGACAACCCATTGGTTGCAGCTGATCAGGCAAATACGTACGGTATTGTTGTTAATAACTCAGGGGAAACAACGAATGAAATCTACAAAAACTACTTCCATGATCTAAAAATTGGAGGACAAACCGAAGGTACGAATGCAACTTCTGTACCTGACCCAACAAACTCGATTATTACGGGGCTTCAATGGAAATGCAATGATTTTCAATCTGACATTGAGAACCACGACTTAACCCTAATGTCCGGAAGAATGAACTACCATCAGGGCTCTAGCTCCGGCGGAACTTCGCTACTTGACGCAAAAAAACGGGCTGCAAACAACAAGTTCTCTCTTACAGCAGAGAGTCCAAGTATTGATCATGATTTTTATCTCTCCGACTATTCGCAACATGTCGAGTATGCGCATCTTAATGCTGCAAGACACATACCTGATTCGTATACTGTGTTTAATCTTTCGCCATTCGGAGGAGGATTGCAGCAAGCAGTTACTCCTGTAAGCGCACAGTATGGAGGTCCTATTACGGATGATGCTGGAGCATGTCCTTCTAAAATTGTGAAGAAGGTTCCATCCATCAGTCTACCTGCTATTTTCCAGTTCAGAGATACTGCAGAAGATTTAGGAGATCAGATAGACGGTGGCAACACAACTGAACTACTTGATTTGATAGAGACAGGAAGCAACGGACAAGTGAAAAATGGTTTGATGGCTGCTTCGCCGTATTTATCGGATGAAGTATTGATTCGTTACATTCAAAGCAATCCACCACATGGCCATTTAAAGCAAGTGTTGATGGCAAA
Source organism: uncultured Flavobacteriales bacterium (assembly GCA_937876195.1). GTDB lineage: Bacteria > Bacteroidota > Bacteroidia > Flavobacteriales_D > Crocinitomicaceae > UBA4466. The sequence goes on along the minus strand of CALEIK010000013.1, from coordinate 24,957 downwards.
TTCGCAACTTTCTGAGCGAGTGAAATCAGTTTTGGTGAATCACTCAATGCCAAATGGCACTGCCAATCAAATTGCCGATGTACAAGAAGGAATGTCTGAACGTACTAAATTGTATGCTGAAATTTATTATCTACTAGGAGAAGCTGATTTGGAGTACAATGATTTAATCAGTCAGCTTTTACTTGATGAGAGCGATACACTGAACGTTCAAGTCATCATTGATGTGATGGAAGCTGTGGGTGATCACGAGCGTTTAAAACAATTGCTCTCATTGTACATTGGTATTGATGATACTTCCCGTGCTCAGCAAACACGCGTACAACTTGAAGCAGATAATGCTTGTGTCTACTTCATGGAATTAAAAGAAATCCATCAGGAAATTTCATGCAAGAAAGATCCACGGGAAGTGTTAGAAGAAAATCCTAGCCTTGTAACTCGTTTAGAAGTCTTAATTGCAAATAGCGAAGATGAAATGATTGCCCTTTCAGCAGATTATTTATTGAACTATTACTACAACAATCTCATGGAGGGTGTACCGCTATTCTTAACCGATGCAGTCAATAAATCCATGTTCATACCTACAGAAACCAAAGAAAAAATCGACTTGCACCGCAATGTTGGGGTAAACATTTATCCAAATCCAACAACTGGTCGGGTGAACTTTGATTACCCTGATCAATCTTCCGGAACAATGGAGATTAAGATTATCAGCATTGATGGTAAAGTGATGATGGAGTTCAGTGCTACTGAAACAAACGGTGAAAGCGTTGATGTTGGTCACTTGCAAAAAGGGTACTACCTAGTCAAAATAACCTTAGACGGTGAAGAACTAGAAACACAAAAATTGGAAGTGTTCTAGCGGTTTGAAATAAAGATGTGTAAAAATCCTTCGGAGTATGACTTCGAGGGATTTTTTTTGTAGCAAAAGATTATTCAGAATTTAATGGCAGCCACCCAACGAATCATGTATTTTTCTCGTCAATTGAAACAAATCGGCACTTATTTTCAGTTTTTCTAGAAATAATGTATATTTGAGAACACTTATGGAAAATCCAATGCGTAAAATTCTTGCTTTAATCGTTACTTTTTCGTTGACATCAGCGATCGCGCAGCAATTGCCGCAATACAGTCAGTATATGAGAAACCAGTACATGGTGAATCCAGGTGCTGCTGGTGTCTATGATTTTGTGGATATTACGGCTGGAGGAAGAATGCAGTGGTTGGGCTTTGATGATGCTCCTAAAACAGCTTATTTGTACGTAGCAACGGAACTGAAAAGAAACAAACGTTCGAAATACAATCCATCATTAAGAACGAGTCATGGACCGGTTAGAAGCCCAGAAGTGAACACAGGAAGACTAAAACATGGCTTAGGAGGTTCAATTGTTGCGGATGAATACGGTGCTTTCCGTCATTTACGTGCAGGATTGACGTATGCGATCCACATGCCATTGTCACGAGATTATAATTTGTCGTTTGGAACAACCGTTGGTTTTTCAAACCGTGCATTTATCCAAGAACGCGCTCAAACGTTGAACATGATCAACGGTATCGGTACAGACGCAACGTACGATCTTTACTCAAGTCAAGGAGATTTAAACACGATTGATGTTGGCGCAGGACTTTACCTTTACTCAAAACGTTTGTTTGTAGGATTGGCGGCAAATCAATTGACAGAGGATTACATTCGCATCGGTTCAAATGCCGTACACGTGGACCCAAGAATGCACTTTAATATTACCGCAGGTTACAAATTTGATCTTAACAACAACTTGACTTTAACACCATCCGTATTGGCGAAGTACATCTACCCGTCACCACTTTCCATTGAGGGATCTGTTGTCTTTGAATACAAAGAATGGTTATGGTATGGGCTCTCTTATAGAAATACAGACGCCATTGTTGGAATGGTTGGACTAAACATCAGTCAACGATTTAAATTTGGGTATTCATTCGATTTTTCAGTCTCTCGTTTCAATCAATACAGTTCAGGTGGGCATGAAATAGTGTTGGGCGTAATGCTTGGACGCTAGATCAGCGATCTAAAGAGTAAGGGAGCCACTGCCCGAGCGATGATTAATTTTAAATAAATGAAAAACATTCAACTACTATTTACAATTCTTTTTCTTGGAATTTTTACTACCGCTAATGCACAATTTTGGGATCATTCTGACCCTGAACGATTAGGCGGAGAGGTCAACTCAGAAGCAGAAGAAAGCATCCCCGTTTTTTCAAAGGACAGTTCATTTCTATATTTCGTAAGAACATTTGATTCTGCCAACAAAGGAGGAGAGAATGATCAGGATATTTGGAGAAGTGAGCTGGGGGAGAATGGAAATTACGTTTCGTGTCAATTGGTAAAGTCAGTGAACAACAAGTACAACAATGCTGTACTCGGCTTGAACAAAACAGGAACGACCATGTATCTTCTTAACTCGTATGACGGCAAGAAGGATGTAGACAAAGGAATCGCAGTTTCTACCTACAACAACGGAAACTGGTCATCACCAGAGAAAATAGAAATCCCTGGTTTATCGATTGAAGGTGATTTTTACGGTTTTCATGTGAACGAAGACGAGAATGCGATCATCATTTCCCACAAAGGACCAAATTCACTTGGAGAGGAAGATTTTTATGTGAGCACAAAATCAGGAGAAGAATGGTCAGCACCTGTGCACATGGGAAGTGCCATTAACTCTAGTGGTTTTGAAATAGCACCTTTCTTATCACCTTCGCAAGACACGCTGTATTTCTCTAGCAATGGTTTTGGAGGCCATGGTGATGCCGACATATTTTATGCAGTCAAGCAAGGAAGTTGGACAGACTGGTCAGCACCGATCAATTTAGGTGATCGTATTAACTCACCAAAATTTGATGCATACTTTATTTATTCAGGAAATCAAGCATTTTGGTCGAGTAACCGAGATGGAGAACTAAGCGATATCTACCGCATTGATATTTACACACCACCACCGCTTACACTGAAAATTTCTTGTTCAGATGTCACTGTATATGACGAAAGCGATGGAGCGACGGACCTTGTTGTACAGGGCGGAGTATCGCCCTATTCATTCAGTTGGTCGAATGGTGAAAAGGAGCAGAATATACAATTCCTGGGCAAGGGAGAATATACAGTTGTTGTTACGGATCAAGCAGGACAAACCGCGACCACTAGTTGTGTGATTAATGAGCCCGAAGAAATTAAAATAGATCTTCCACCAGTGATTGCTTCTGATTACACGAACTTGGATTTCATGCACACTTTTCGATACAACAAGAATAAATTGAATGTGTCAAGAGGTGATATTAAGCTGTTCATTAAAGAAATAGAGGCGCAGTTAAAGGATGGTAGACCGAGCGTTACGGTTAAAGTAAGATCGTCAGCATCCAATGTACCTACGAAGAAGTTTGCGTCGAACCAAGAGCTATCTGCAATGCGCGCCGAGAATATAAAATACGATATTATCGGTCACTTTGAGAAAAAGAAAGAGTTTAAAGGAAAAGTGAATGTGGTAATTGAATCGTCTGTTGTTGCGGGACCAGCCTACGAAGATGATGCGAAGAACAAAGAAAAGTACGAGCCATTTCAGTTTGTTCAGCTTTCAACAGAATAGTTTTAATTGAATTTTATCGACTTGACAGGTTTAATTCGAGTGATCACAATACTTGGAATTACCAGAGCGAGCAGGCAAATCAGCAAAGTACAAACATTCAAGAGCACCCAATGCGCTAAGTTGAGTTCAATCGGCACTTCCGTTAAATAATAGACTTCTGGATTTAATGTAAAAACCCCTGTGTATTTCTGAAGGAAGCAAATGCCCAAGCCAATGATATTTCCCCAAAGCATTCCGCGGCTGATTAGGAATCCAGCTTGAATTAAAAATATTTTTCGAATGCTCCAGTTGGTGGCACCCATTGCTTTCATCATGCCTATAAAATTAGAACGGATAAGAATCAACACTAAAAGCGCCGATCCCATGTTAATGATACCGATCAAGATCATAAGGGTAAGAATGATGAAGACATTGATGTCTAAAAAGTCCAACCAAACGAAAATATCTTTTTGATTTTCCATGATGCTGGTTGTTTTTAGCAACTCCCCATTTTCGGTGGGAATAAAGTCTGTCATTTTTTTTGTGCTGTTATAGGCAGACTCGAGGTGACTCCAATCTGTGACAAATAGCTCGTAACCACCGACGTAGTTGTGTGAGCTCCCTTTTCCATTGGTCGCTTCAAAGATGATCGTTTTTTGAGATGCTTCAAGTGAGAACATAGTTCCATCTTCATTCAAGAAAGTACGTTCAAGTTCGTCGAAGTCGTTGTGTTTAAAATCACACGGACTGTACGCTGTACCCTCGATGGTTATTTTTAAGTAAGCCGTGTCGGGAATACTCGTGTCGATTTCATCCTCGTTCAAACTGGACCAGTAATCTGCGGCAATTAATCGAATCACGGTGTCTTTGATTGGGCATAGCGTGAATCCTGTGTACGTATCAAAACCATTGCCCCAATCGTATTTAAAGTTCCCATTGCCACCAGCTACGTTGGCGCGAACAATCAACTGATCGTTGGTCATGGTGTCAGCTACTTCAATTGCTGCTTTAATTCCCCAATCGTTTAAATCTTGAACAACTGAAAGGTCTCCTAGGATAAACTTCTTGTCAAATTCTTCCAATCCTGTTTCATAAATGCCCGCAACCACAAACTGCTTTTTAATAGGTTGATTTTTTACAAAAAATGCAATGATGGTATCGTTTACGTTGAACTGTAAATCGCCACAAATCTTGCTGGAAAGTAGAAGCTGAGGTATAGAAGTAGTGTTGGCGGTATCTCTTTTGAAATTGGGAAGACGACCTTCCTTCAAATGTGCTTTAAAAAAATGCCAATCATAGTTTTCGTCAACACCTTTTATCACTGCACCAAGTACCTGCTGTTGAATTTCTGTCGTATCCTTTCCACCTGGAAGTTGGTAGGTGATTTCGTTTAATTTGGACTGCAACAAAACGGGTTTATAGCCAACTGGTTGGATGGTTTGAATGTTTTTGTTCTTTTTTAATTGCTTGAGAAAATCCTGTTCTTTGAGGATGGGTTCGCTTTCAAAAATGCTATTCTCGCCAGCGCTCATGATAAATAGATGTGAACCAAATCCACTTATTTTTTGGCGTACTTCTTGCTGAAAGCCAGAAACAACAGCGATTGTGATGAGGTTAACGATAACCGCGAGGGCAATGCTGATAATAGAGATCCGCACGATAGGTTTAGAAACTTTCTTACCTTGTGCTACGGTTTTAAGCGTTTTTTTTGATATGAAATATTCAAATCCCAATTTACCTCTAACTTTTCGACTAAAGTACACAAAGGTTTTCTGCTTGAAAAGCATTTTTATTTTTTTAGTGGCGTCGTGTAGTTATGGGGGAACAAATTCGCATTCAACGGTCAATGATTCCACGAAAACAAACGCAGCACAGAAGATCCGTGTCGGCGCTGAGGATATGCTGAATCTACTTGAACTAGTAAAGGAGATGAAGGTGGGAATTGTCGCCAACCAAACATCGATGATTGGAGCTACACATTTGGTCGATTCGCTATTGACTTCAGATGTAAACATCCTAAAAGTTTTCTCCCCAGAACACGGATTTCGAGGAGATGCAGACGCAGGTGAAAAAGTAAATTCATCAGTGGACGAAAAAACAGGGTTATCACTCGTTTCCTTATACGGAAAGAACAAAAAGCCAAATGAGGCACAGTTAAGTGGAATTGAAGTGATGATTTTTGATCTTCAAGATGTTGGTGTACGGTTTTACACGTATATCTCAACTTTACATTATGTAATGGAAGCTTGTGCAGAACTCGGAATTCCTGTCATTGTTTTGGATCGACCGAACCCAAATGCGCATTACATTGATGGTCCACTATTGGAGCCAGCACAAAAGTCGTTTATTGGCATGCATCCAGTGCCTGTTGTTTATGGAATGACCATTGGCGAGTATGCACAGATGATTAATGGGGAAAAATGGATTTCGTCGTATTGCGATTTGACTGTCGTTCCATGTGAAGGTTACACGCACGACACACCTTATTCATTGCCAGTTGCGCCAAGTCCAAATTTACGCACTGACAATGCCATCGCATGGTATCCGAGTTTATGTTTTTTTGAAGGAACAATTGTCAGCGTTGGGAGAGGAACCGAGTCTCCATTCGAAGTGATTGGACATCCAACTTATACGAAAGGAGAGTTCACTTTTACACCTAAATCAAGTTACGGAGCTAAAGATCCCGTTTTGAAAGGACAACTGTGCAAAGGAATTGATTTCCGAGATTCTATTGCACCAAATCAACTGTCGTTGGCTCCGTTGATTGACTTTTATAAAGAGATAGGAAGTAAATCGACCTTCTTTTTAAAGAACAATTTCTTTCATCTATTGGCTGGAAATACGACGTTGCGCAAGCGCATTGAGCAAGGGTGGACAGAAGAGCAAATTCGAGCAGAATGGCAGGAGGGACTTGAACAATTCAAATTGGTTCGAGCAAAGTACTTGCTCTATTGATGTTAGAAATTGTTAAAATTCCTTTCGATAATCACTAAAATATTTACCACGGTAAATAATATTGTATATTTGATGAAAATTATCATTGTTGTCTGATAAAAGTTTTATAGACCTCTCCCTAAGGTCGAGGTGACAGTTCGGAGAGGTAATTATTAAGGTCATGTGGGGTGATATTTTGACTTTGTCAAAATATCACCCCACATGACCTCGCAACGCTTAATTTATCAATAGTCACCTCGAATGAAATGAGAGGTCTCAGCCTTTATCAGACAATACTGAAAAATTATAAGATATGAATATGTTGATTATAGCAAGTTTAATTGTTTTAGGAGCCACAAGTATTTTGCTTCAATGGAAAAAACAAACCCGATTTGTGGACCTCGTCCACGTGTTGCTTTTTGCAGTCACAACACTTTTGATCAGCACAAGTAACGCGGAGAACAGCAGTTCACCATTGTACCTGCTGCTTGGATTGGTTGCCATCAATTTTATTGCAGCGCAGTGGAGCGTGTTGCAAAAGAAGTTTGTGCGTGCTATTGTACCGTTAGTTTCACTAGGCGCCTATTTTTTCTTTTTGTCGGGACAAACAGTTGTCTTTTTGGAAGAGGAATATACGCTGGTGAACAAGTTTCTCGTCACAGCCACAGTATTTGCCGTGATAGCCAGTGAGATTGGTGTCATAAAGATGACCGTTTTACGCAAAATGTTTGATGGATTAAGTGAAGTGGGCATTCAAAAATCCATTCTTTTGATGTTCCTTGCCCTCGCCGTATTCTTTGGTAGCTTTGGTGCAGGAACCGTCGGTATTTATGTTGTTGCAGCAGCATTTTTGATGGCTTCCTTTTACAGAAAGGAGAACGATAACGGCTTGTTGACTTCCATCTTCCCATTTGTATTGTTCCCAATTTTGCTTTCACTTACTTCTGATACAGAAATAAATCTAGCTAGCGCAGATGTGTTGGAGGGATTGTTAATCGGGACATTTGGTTTGTTTTTCATCGTCCAACTTTGGTTGAAATCTAAGGCAAACGCATTGATTCTTGGTGCTGGATACTTCATTTTCTTTGGAATTTCTTTTGGGATTCTGTTCTTGGGCACGATCCACAACCAAATGGGTGGAATGGATGCATTTATCGGTGTGTTGATCGGAGCCGCTATTGTCAATTTGGTGATTGGAAAAGAATATGTTGGGCTTGGTGTTTTTCCAATCTTGATAGCTGGGGGAATGCTCATTGCACCGAACATGGTCAACACAGAATTGCAGAATTTTGAAAACACAAATTCATCGAATCAAACAACCAATTCCGACGGAGAGAAGGAAAATCCACCAACGATTGTTTCGCTAGATAACACAGTAGGAGAATACACATTGAATCCTGCGAATTCGGTTGTTCGTTTTTCCCTAGGAAAGAAAGGAGAAACCAAAGGAGCGTTTACCGAAGTAAAGGGAGATGTGCGCATTGCGGAGAAGATGGAAAGCTCCAAGTTAGATATTGTATTGTCAATGGATCACTTCACCACGTTCAATAAGTTTCGTGACCAATCGCTTTTAGGAGACGATTATTTCAGTGCGGATAAATTCCCGACGATGAGTTATAAATCAACTGGTTTTAAATCTCTCGGGGATGATACCTATGAAGTTCAAGGCGATTTCACAATGCTGGGAGTGACAAAGAAAGTTAGCGTCACGCTTTTTAGAATTGAAGCCGAAAAGTTGGTGCTGAGTGGAAAAGGGACAATTGACAGAAGGGAATTTGGAATGTCGCCCAGTGCTACAGAAGGAAATGTTGTGACATTCGAATATACAGTTGAATTACAATAAACGAATTTAATAACCAGTTGCGCTTCCTGTCAGTTTGCCATCTTTGATGATAAGTGCAGGAAATGGAACTTTTACGTAGTTCAATTGTTTCAGCAGCGTTTTCAACCAAGGCTTTTTCACAGGAATCCGACTGAAGTCAATGTCTAATGAAAACAAAAACTCACGGTGAGCAAAATATTCGTTGCCTGTAGCTGGGTCTAAATAGTACTCTTCCGATCCAACCAATTTTTCATCGACCCCATAACCGAGAGAGAAACAGAGCCATTTCGGAAATTTGCTGTCTTTTAAAAATGTACCAGGACTAACACTGAGCCAGTATTTTTGACCGTTGTAATCCTTCAACAGAGATTCCGTGAACGCACTTCCAAGCACTTCTGGTCGAATAGCAGCATATTTTGTAGGATAGCTAGAGAACTTTGGAATAATGCGCTCCTCATCCCAAATCAATTGCTGCGTCATATACGAAGCGGTTCCTAATCCATTGGAAAGCATATCTGTCCAAGAAAATCCCCAATCCACGTTGTATGCGTCGAGCATTTCCAGTGTAGTTTGATATCCCAAGCTTACACTTGTTCCAATCCATAAAGACTTTCGTCGATCGTAGCCTGACCATCTGAAAAGATCTGTGGTTAGCTGATTCAATTTGTGGGCGGTATAAAAGTGACCAACCTTGTCCATTTGTAGCCATTCCTGAGAATCATCAAAGGTATGCCAACCCGTTTTTTCGGAATCCACGTACCAAACTTGTGAGAGTCCAATCATGCTGCCTGCCCAAACTGCTCCAACGCCACTGGCTACCCCTATAAATCGACCCTTACGCAGAGAATCGGATGGAACAAAGAACCCCTTTTGCTGTTCGGACAGGGGATTTTGCGTTTTCACATGAAAACAGGAAAAAATGCAACAGAGCAAAATAATGGTGCGTAACATGGACGCCAAGTTAAGGTATTTGCGTTAATCTCGTTGAACACTTCACTAATTTTACGCTAATTATGCTGAAAATAGTATTTTTGACCCTTCAAAATAATGGTGCAGGAAATTGCACAATAAATGGTGAAACAAAGAGTTTTATTTTAATCTCGCTGCAAGGCTGATTTATACTACTTAAATAATTTAGAATCTAGGCATGAATAAAATAGTAAAGGACTGGAACGAAATAAAAATCAACGATAGTTGGGCAATTTTTAAAATACTAGCTGAGTTCGTAGACGGTTATGAGCGTATGGCAAGAATAGGGCCTTGTGTTTCCGTATTTGGGTCAGCTCGTACAAAGCCAGATAATAAGTACTATCAAATGGGTGTGGATGTCTCTCGCTTGTTGGCTGAAGGAGGTTACGGTGTCATCACAGGAGGTGGGCCTGGCATAATGGAAGCAGGAAATAAGGGTGCGCAAGATGGGGGAGGTAAATCGGTTGGATTGAACATCGATTTGCCATTTGAACAAAATCACAATCCCTTTATCGATCCAGAACACAACCTCGAATTTGATTATTTCTTTGTCCGAAAAGTGATGTTTGTAAAATATGCGCAAGGATTTGTCGTTTTACCAGGAGGATTTGGAACGTTGGATGAGTTTTTTGAAGCATTGACACTGATGCAAACAAAAAAAATTAACAAACGACCTGTCGTTTTAATTGGAAAGAAATATTGGGAAGGGCTGATTGAATGGATTAAGTCAGCCTTGTTGGAACAAGAAAACAACATTTCAGAAAGCGACTTGGAGTACATTACACTTGTCGACAGCGCGCAGGAAGCTTATGATGCAATTGAAGATTTTTACAAGTCACATCAGTTATCTCCGAACTTCTAATTCTGTATATTTGCTTTAGCAAAAGAGATTTATGATACTACTTAAGAAAATAGGGAATTTTATTTGGAGCAGAAGGTTTTTAATCAACCTCACGTTAATTATTCTCGTATACATAGTTGGGATATATATTTTGAAGTCGTGTTTGAGTTATCGAACTCATAACACTCAAAAAATAGAGGTACCCAATTTAATTGGTAAGAATCAAAATAATTTAAGCAATCTATTGGCGAATACTGATTTGAAATATGAAGTACTGGATGCTATTTATGATCCAACGAAAGTCGAAGGAACAATTTTGGAGCAAGATCCAGCGCCGACGTCTATTTCTACTGTTTATGTAAAAGAGGGGCGAGTGATAAAAGTGCGTGTATCAAAACGTACATTGTTAGTAGAGATGCCTGACTTAGTGGATAAATCGCAACGATTTGCAGAGGGAATTTTGAGAAATAGAGAGTTTCGTTATCACATAGAATATCAGCCCTCTCAAGAAGCACACGGAGCAGTTTTGGCTCAAAAATACAAGGGGAAACCGATTCAACCAGGCACGAAAATTCCGATTGGATCAAAAATCGTGTTGACCGTAGGAAGAAATGAGGCCGGTGTTATTCAAACAATGCCCGATTTGTTCGGGTTAACGATTGCAGAAGCACGTCAGCGGGTTGGTAACATGCTGAATATGGAGTTTATTGTGGCTTGTCCGACTTGTTTAAGCACAGCAGACAGCATAATTGCACGGGTAACATCTCAGTCTCCCGAGTACGAAGAGGGTGGTATGGTAATGTCAGGTTCTTCCATTTCGGTATTCGCAGATAAAAATTTCATCGAATCAAACGATTAGTACTATGGTTAAAGGGTGTTTTATAGGAATCATATGTTGTTTGTTTGTGCAATTGAATGCAATTGCACAATGGGAAGAGGTAGGTCCCTTATCAGGGAATCCGCAACTCCAAAAGAAGGACATAGTCTATAAAACCAAAGCCAATCCTAACACGTTCGACAGTACATTTATTTACACGTCAGATACCATTGATTTACCAGTCTTTGATGAGTTCAGTACAAATAAGTTTCAGGTGTATGATGCCGATTACAGCGATTTGGGTGTCACCTTTGATAAAGTCTATAAATTATTGGATATGGGAAGCGTTCCATTGCCCAGTGATGAAACGTATACTATCGTACAAACATTCAAAAGAACAGTAAACGTTGCAGCAGGAACCATTGTTGATGAGAACTTTGCTCCCATTCAGATTAGAATTGGTGATTTGAGCGAGTACCCAGTAACACATATTCCTACAAACGTGTATCCTCCATTTTATATCTACGATACGGTAGATTACCCGAATGATGTCGATACGCTATGGATTCCAGAACCTGATATTTTCCAAGATTCAGCGACTCAGTTTTTTACTACAGTCAACGATCCTGAATTGATTTGGTTGGATCATCACGCCTATCACAACTATTCAATGGCGCATGAGCCATGGTCGTTAGGTGTTGTTACATTTGATGGGCTGGATGAGTACGGTTACCCATACGCGATCAATACAGGTCTTACCGGTTATGCCGATTATTTGACATCCAAACCCATCGATATGTCGACCACCTCTGCGGCAGATTCAGTTTACTTTAGTTTCTTATATCAGACAGAGGGCTTCGGAGATATACCTGAGAGCGGTGACTCACTAGTATTGGAATTTTACGCGAAAGACCTCGATCAGTGGAACAGAGTGTGGAGTGCAAACGGCGAGGGATTGTCCACGTTTAAAAGGGGACATATTTTAATAGAGAGCTCGGACTATTTTAAGGATGGATTTCAATTTCGATTCAAGAATTATGGAGCATTATCAGGAAGTTTAGATCATTTTCATATTGATTATGTCAATTTAAGGCAGTTTTCTGGTCACCAGGACACTGTAATTCGCGATTTTGCATTTGTCTACCCTGTACACACGCTCTTGCAAACATTTACATCCATTCCATGGGATCATTACAAAACAGACCCGGCAAGTAAGATGTCTAACAACGTTGAAGTCGTAGTGCGAAACAGCGACAATGTTCCAGAGAATGAGGAGGATGGAAGTGTAAGCATTATGTATGGTGGAGCTGAGGAAGGAAGTTTTATACTAGATGAAAACCTCTTGAACAATGGAGATTTGAATTATTCACCTTGGACAACTTATTATTCGTTTCATGATTTTACTGGGGGTGATTATTTCGATGAAACTAAACCTGGACTGATTGAAGAGTTTGATTTCATTTCAAGAGCAACGCATCAGAATTCAAATTTTACACTGAATGATTCAACGATTTCTAAGCAGTATTTTCAGAATTATTATAGTTATGACGATGGTTCGGCAGAAGCCGCTTACGGTCCAACTGGCGCTCAAGCAAGATTGGCTATAAAATATACACCTTATGAGGCAGATTCATTAATTGGAGCCATGATCCATTTTGTACCGACCGTGGATGATGTGTCAGACAAACTATTTTTGCTCACCGTATGGGCAGATAATGGAGGTGAACCTGGGGCAGTTTTGTATGAAGATGAGTTGTTTTTCCCGCGGTCACCGCAGTATGAATATGCGAGAAATTTATTTACTACCTATTATTTTCTAGACACCGCCAAGGTACATGTTGGTGGTACATTCTACATTGGATGGAGACAATTTGACGCAGAGCGGTTAAATGTTGGGTTAGACAGAAACATCGTAAATAATGACAAGACGTTTTTCAGTGTTGACAACGGTGCAAGTTGGAATCAATCCCAAATTCCTGGGTCGGTTATGATTCGACCGATATTTTCCACATCCTTAGATCCTATCTTGGGTATTGCAAAGAAGCCAGCACCAGAGTTGACGGTAAATTTATATCCAAACCCAACGACGGGAATGGTCACAATTGATATGAACGGCTCAGAATTTATTGGTGCCGAAGTGCGGAATATTCAAGGTCAAAAAGTTGCAGAAGCAACGGATGCTTTAATTGACTTAGGTGACCATCCAAGTGGAGTTTACTTTGTCACAGTTATTGGTTCTTCAAAAACCTACAAAATAATCAAACAATAATGACAGAGGAGATTGAAGAAGTTGAGGACGACTCAACGTCTGAGGAGTTATACGAGCATTACCGATTTGTGGCTGATCCGGGACAAGAAACATTAAGAATAGACAAGTTCTTGATGGACAGGATCCCGAACACATCCCGCAATAAAATTCAAATCGCGGCAAAAAATGGCAACATTTTAGTCAACAACGCCAAGGTCAAACAGAATTATAAGATTAAAGCGAGAGATGAGGTGAGCATCGTTTTACCTTATCCAGTGCGAGAAATCGAGTTGATACCGGAGGACATTCCGTTAGATATCGAATACGAAGACGACGATTTAATTGTGGTTAACAAACCCGCCGATATGGTGGTGCACCCTGGTTATGGAAATTATACTGGAACGATGGTCAATGCATTGGTGTATCATTTTGAACATTTACCGCAAAGAAGTCAGGACTATTTTGGAAGACCGGGGCTAGTTCATCGATTGGACAAGCACACCACAGGACTTCTTGTGATTGCCAAAACAGAGCATGCATTGACAAATCTCGCGAAGCAATTTTACGACAGAACCACGGAACGTCGCTATTGGGCATTGGTTTGGGGGGATGTAAAAGAGGACGGAACCGTCACTGGAAATATTGGTAGATCCCTAAAGAACAGAAAAGTGATGACTGTCTTCCCAGAAGGTGATTTCGGAAAGCATGCGGTGACTCACTACAAAGTATTAAAGAGTTTTGGCTATGTTACCCTTGTGGAGTGCAAGCTTGAAACTGGTCGTACACACCAAATTCGAGTGCACATGAAGTATATCGGGCATCCACTGTTCCACGATTTGGAATATGGGGGAGATACAATTCTGAAAGGTACTACCAATGCCAAGTACAAGAAATTTATTGAGAATTGTTTCAACCTTCTTCCAGGTCAAGCATTGCATGCTAAGACTTTAGGATTTCAACATCCCGTGAAAAATGATTTTATTCAGTTAAGTTCAGAATTACCCGCGGGATTCACCAAAGTGATTGAAAAATGGGAGAAATTCACAAAATCTGAATAGTTCAATTTCCCTCTAAATTCATATCAAGGTGAAATTCCTTTAACATAGTTTTCACGAATTAAAATTTTTGTTACTTTTACAACCTTACAATCTATTACTAACAGGATTTAGTTATAGATCAACCAAATTTGAAAAAGACATTTTATGAAGATAAAAGTTGCCTTAGCGTTTTTTTTAATGAGCTTTTCTACAGTTGTATTTGCTCAAACGAAACAAGTTGCAAAAGCTGAATTAGCTTACGCAAGTGAAAACTACTTTGAATCAGCAAAACTTTGTGCTGAAGCCTACAGTAAGCTTACCAGAAAAGGAAAGGGAGCCAAAAAGAAAAAGGCTGAAATGGCGTTTAAAACGGCAGAATCTTATCGTCTTACAGAAAGGTTCAGAGAAGCAAATGAATGGTACGATCGCTGTTTGTTGCTAGATTATCAAATGATTGCACCTGAAGTGTATCTGCACAATGGTGAAATGTTATTGATGATGGCTGAATATGAAAAGGCACAGGAAAATTTCGAAGAGTTTTTGAAACTGGTTCCAGGTGATCAAGTTGCGTTGGCAGGAATTGAATCATGTAAGCTGAACAAGGAATTTGTCGCAGAAAAAACGAGACACGTTATTGAGAATCAGGCCGTTTTAAATAAAAAGGAATTTGATATGGCACCAATGTTTGGTGATCGTAAAACATCTAAGTTTTATTTTGGTTCGGGTCGCGAAAGCGGTATAAGTTCAGATAAGGATCCTAGAACTGGAGAGCCATACATGAATATCTGGATTTCAGAATTGGATAAAAAGGGAAACTGGACGGAGCCATACTTAGTGAAAGGTGAAGGAATTAATACAGAGGACAATGAAGGAACAGTTTGTTTCGATGCACGTTACAAAACAATGTTTTTTACCCGTTGTCCAAATGTGAAGAAAACCAATTTGGGTTGTGATATTTGGATGTCTGAAGCAAAAGGAAAAGACGAATGGAAAGAACCAGTTAAATTGAATTTAAAACATCACGACTCTATTTCTGTAGGTCACCCTTGTACAATTGACGGAAAGTACTTGATCTTTGCGTCAGATCTACCTGGTGGATTCGGGGGTAAAGATTTATGGTACACGGAATACGATAGAAAATCAGACTCTTGGACTGCACCAGTAAACATGGGACAAGAGATCAATACAAAAGGAAACGAATTGTTCCCAACGTTTGCATTGAATGGAGATTTAATCTACGCATCTGATGGTATGCCTGGAATGGGAGGTTTAGATATTTTCCGAGCAGCGAAAGTTGGTGAAGAGAATAAATGGGAGAATCCTGAGAATTTGGGTGCACCAATCAACAGTATCAATAATGATTATGCCTTGATAGAAGAAACTGAAAAGAAAGGTTACTTCACATCAGAAAGAAAGAGCACCAATGGAGAATATGTTCCAGACCTTTATTCATATGTACTTCCTCCGAATATTTTTGACTTAAAAGTCATTGTAAGTGAGCTTGGAAACAAACAGAAAAAAATTGAAGAGGTGAAGGTTGTTGTAACGGACAATAACAACGTTACCTGGGAAGGTTATACAGATGAGTCTGGTGCGGTATTCTGGGACAAACGTCCAACGGGAGAACGTTACATCAATGAAGAGGCATCGTACAAAATCAATATTTCAAAAGAAGGTTTTCATGAAGACAAAAATGGTTCTTCATTTTCTACGGAAGGATTGTATTATGATCAGAATTTCGTGATTGATATGGCATTGTTGCCTAAGAAACCAATTCGTTTACCAGAGGTACGTTATCCTTTGGCGAAATGGGATCTTTTGGTAGATTCAACAATCAATTCTCCAGATTCACTATTGTTCGTTTTTGATCTGTTGGAAGAATATCCAGGGATGGTACTTGAGTTGAGTTCACATACGGATTCACGGGGTAGTGATCAGGCGAATCAGAAATTATCTGAAAATCGTGCGAAAGCGTGTTATAAGTATTTGGTTGAGCAGAAAGGAGTCGATCCGAGACGTTTGATTCCTGTAGGAAAAGGAGAAGCTGAACCTCGTACAATTTGGAAAAAGGGAGATATGTACCTTGTAGATCAGCCAGTTGATATGGATGGGGTTGAAGAGATCCTTTTGACAGAGGCATATATCAATAAATACCGAAGAACGGATAAAACAACATTTGAGTTGCTTCACCAGTTCAATAGACGTACGGAAGGAAAAGTAATCACAATGGATTTTGATCCAGCAGTGGCACCGGATGCAGATCCAAAATTATTGGAATTTGTGAAGTACCCATAAAACGGAAGCATTCTAAAATTTTTTAAAAGCATCAACATTTGTTGATGCTTTTTTTGTATCTTCAATACAAACCTAACTAGTATGCACGAAGATTACCTACAACAGTTATGGAAGGATAAGCGTATTCCCTTTCATCTACTAAAACCCATCAACGCAACGAAAATAGAAGTGATGGATGTCGGTCAGTTAAACGACAACAGAAAAGGACCCGATTTCAGTTTTGGCTGCGTGAAAATAGATGACATCTTATTTCACGGACAGATAGAAATTCATGTCAAGAGCTCAGATTGGTACAGACACAATCACCATACAGACAGTCTCTACAATGGTGTAATTTTACACGTTGTGTATGAGTACGACAAGCCAGTATATCAAAACAACTATCTGCTGCCTACCATCGAACTGAAGGAATTCATTGACAAAGATCACTACAAAAAGTCCATTCATCGGTACATTAAGTCAAATGATTTTCCTTGCGCAAAGCTCATCCACAGTATAGACCCCATTTTCTTGGAGGCAATGAAGCACAAAATGATTATTGAAAAACTAGATAAAAAGATTGCGCTGCTCAAAGATCTCAACTGTTCTGATGCATCTATCTTTTATCACCTAATTGCCAATGCGTTTGGGACATCCATCAACAAACACGGATTTTTGGAACTCATTCGAAAAGTACCACTAGAACAGTTAGGTGCCATCAAAACAAGCAAGGAAAAATACCGATTAATCATGGCAGAAAGTGGCTTGATACAGCAGAGACAGGACAATACACATGCACGGTTATGGCATTTCAAGGGTACACGCCCCAAGAACTATCCTACAGTGAGAGTCAAACAATTTGCCGCGCTTGCTGCTCATTATGATTTTGACATTGCGTTTTTGTATTTGTCAAGCAAGGAATTACTCACAGAATTCAAGCAGCTTATAAAATTGACAACATCCGAGACGCATTACACACCTCCTGCATTTTCGAATGGGATTATTCATCAATTGATTATAAACGCGGTAGTTCCGTTACTTTGGTTCAAAGCAGAGAAGGATGAGAATGAACAATTCAGGGACAAGGCAATTGAATTATTGGAAATATTGCCACCAGAGAATAATTCAATTGTTGAAAAGTGGAAACGATTGAACGTAATTCCAAAAAACAGCTTCGATTCACAAGGACTTTTGGCTTTATATAACTATTATTGTTGTCGTAAGAAATGCCTTGATTGTGAGGTAGGTTTTAAACTGATTGGAAATAAGTAAATGATACAGAAAATTGTCTTCTTTTTTGAAATGCGTTCCTTCGGTGTTTGTGCGTGGTGGGCTAGAAAATTGGGAATCAATAGTTCTAAAGTACGACTAGGATTTATTTATTCGTCCTTCATAGCATTGGGCTCTCCTTTGCTTATCTACCTCATTATGGCATGGATACTTGAGCACAAACATTATTTCAAGCTCCAGCGAAAAAGAAGAAATACAATTTGGGAACTATAATTGCAACAGGCTAAATATATTATGAAACTACTTATTACGGGATCAAATGGTTTGTTGGGCCAGAAATTGGTTGAATACTGCCAAAGCCATCAGATTGAATATATAGCAACTTCGAAAGGAACGAACCGCAATGTTAGTTGTCCCGATGCAAATTATTTTCCCCTGGATATTACGAAGTTAGATGAGGTTAGTGAAGTATTCGAAAAAACACATCCCACACATGTTATTCACACTGCGGCCATAACCAATGTTGATTATTGCGAACTAAATGAAGTGGAATGTCGCGAAGTGAACGTACAAGCAACCGCCTATCTTTTTGAAGCGTGCGCAGTGCGAAATATTCACTTTCAATTGGTCTCAACGGATTTTGTCTTTGATGGAGCAAAGGGAAACTATTCTGAAAATGATCCTCCAGCTCCAGTTAGTATTTATGGTCAATCTAAGCTTGATGCAGAAACGATTCTTACAGGAAGTAAATACACCAACTGGTCCATCGTAAGGACGATCATCGTTTACGGGAAAGGCAACAATTTATCTCGATCCAATTTAATCCTATGGGCAAAAGATGCTTTACAAAATCGCACGTCTATCAACGTCATTGACGACCAGTTTCGTGCACCGACGTTTGTTGATGATTTAGCAGAAGCATGTGTAGAAATTGCACTGCGCGACAAAAATGGAATCTTCCATATCTCAGGTCCAGAAACAATGTCCATTTATGCCATTGTAGAGCGCATCGCCAATCACTTTAATTACTCGATGGAGAATGTGACTCGCATTTCAAGTGCTGTATTAAATCAACCAGCAAACCGACCGCCCAAAACGGGATTTGATTTAACCAAAGCAAAGCAAGAATTGGACTACAATCCAAAGACACTAGAGGAATCGCTTGAATTGTTGTTTACATAGAATTTAAACCGTTCATAGTGAGCATATTTAGCAGATTCGAATATATTACTATATTTGTTACAACGTAGAATTGAACTAAAAACGCAACTATTATTATGAAAGTATTTCTTGGAATATTAGCACTATTTATCCCATTTATAAACTTCGCGCAAGAGAAGGGAATCGATCAAATCATTGATGAGAAATTTGGTGATTATACAGGTTGGTTCGTGAGTTCAATTTTTTATGCTATTCCGTTCACGGAAAAAATACAAATTCCATGGGTGCTTATAGTTCTTGTATTGGGCGCTTTGTTTTTTACATTCTATTTCAAATTGATTAATATCAGTGGATTTGGTACAGCGATCAATATTGTAAGGGGAAAATATGACAAAATTGAATCAGGTGGTGACGATCATGTAGAAGCTTCGGATAATGTACATACTGTAGATGGTGATATTATTGATACGATCCGCGTGGAACAGAAGGAAGGAGATCACCACGGAGAAGTTTCTCACTTTCAGGCATTGACCGCTGCGCTGTCCGCAACAGTTGGACTGGGTAATATTGCCGGGGTAGCGATTGCTTTGTCTTTGGGTGGGCCTGGTGCGACATTTTGGATGATTATTGCAGGTCTTATTGGAATGGCATCAAAATTTACAGAATGTACACTTGGTGTAAAATACAGGGAGATTGATGAGAAAGGAACAGTATTCGGTGGCCCCATGTATTATCTAAGAAATGGCTTGAAAGAGATGCGAATGGGTGGATTTGGGAAAGTCCTTGCAGCTCTTTTTGCAATTATGTGTATTGGCGGATCGTTTGGCGGTGGAAATATGTTTCAGGTGAATCAAGCTTTTAGAATGTTTGAAAGTATCACTGGTGGAGAAGATAGTTTTGTCAACGGGTACGGTTGGGTATTTGGAATTGTGATGGCCGTTCTTGTCGGTATAGTAATCATCGGTGGAATCAAGAAAATTGCAAAAGTGACTGATAAAATCGTGCCTTTTATGGTTGGAATTTATGTGCTTGCGGCAATAATTATTCTCTGTGCTAAATATGATATGATTGGTGCAGCATTTGGAGCGATCCTAGATGGAGCTTTCACAGGCGCAGGAATTGCAGGTGGTTTTGTTGGAGTACTTATTCAAGGATTTAAAAGAGCAGCTTTTTCAAATGAAGCAGGAATTGGATCTGCTTCTATTGCGCACTCTGCAGTGAAAACAAAATATGCGGCTAGTGAGGGATTGGTAGCATTGTTAGAACCATTTATTGACACCGTAATCGTGTGTACAATGACAGCTCTTGTTTTAATTATTACAGGTGCGGTAAGCCCAGAAAATGCAGGTATGGATGACGCTGCGGCTGTTTTATTGACTTCATCTGCTTTTGGTTCTGTCATATCATGGTTTCCATATGTATTAACTGTTGCAGTTATCTTGTTTGCGTTTAGTACAATGATTTCATGGTCATATTATGGTTACCAAGCATGGTCTTACTTGTTCGGAAGAACAAAAAGAGTTGAGTATACTTATAAAGGACTTTTTTGTTTATTTGTAATCGTTGGTGCTGCGGCAAGCTTGAATTCAGTGATTGGTTTCTCTGACGCCATGATCTTTGCTATGCTCGTTCCTAATATGATTGGACTGTTTATTCTTGCCCCAAAAGCGAAGGAAGAATTGAAGCGTTTCAGGGCTGCCATTAAAAAGGGATAATGCCTATCTCTAAACGAAATAGAAGAGCTATTTTTTGGCTGACGCTAGTGTGCTTGGTCGTTGCGGTTATGCCTAGAATTCTGACAGCATCCTTTTCATCGCAGCACACATCAATTACCCACGAGGCGGCGAGACAGTTGCACCTGGAAATAGTTAAGAAAAAAAAGGAATCAAATAGCTATTCGAAGAGAAAGTACAAGAAAAGCAAGTACAAAGCACCGAAAACTAAATTTGATCCCAAGACATATTCTGAGTCGGACTGGCAACAGCTTGGTCTATCACAAAAGCAGTCTGAAATTGTGGTGAAATTTTCCAAACGAGGAATTCACTCAGAAGATGAGCTGGCCTCCATTTTTGTTATTCCAGATCAACTTTTTCGTTTAATCAAAGACTCAGTGATTTACTCTCCGAAGAAGACCTTTAATTCGGAAAAATCGGTGGAAAGGGAGATTATAGTCATTGATATTAACACTTCTGGTCAGGAAGGATTGGAAACTATACCTGGAATTGGACCTTATTTCGCAAAGAAAATAGTAGAATATCGGAATCAATTGGGAGGATTTATTTCCAAGGAACAATTGCTTGAAATATGGAATTTTGATCATGAGAAGTTCGAGAAAGTAAAGCCTTACGTGAATGTTACGGGTGTGATTTCAAAAATTAACATCAATACAGCTACACTGGAAGAATTAAAAAATCATCCCTATATTTCTTATGGCGTTGCGAATTCCATTGTAAAAATGCGTTTGCACAAAGAAAGCTATCGAGAAGTGAGGGAAATTAAAGAATCTAAGATTATTAATCAGGAGCTATACAACAAAATAGAACCCTATTTGGAATGTAAATGAATATTGAAGAACATTTAAAGGAGAGCATTCGAGATGTTCCTGATTTCCCCAAGAAGGGGATTATATTTAAGGATATTACACCCATCATGATGAATCCTGAACTATCGAATTTGGTGCTGGATCATCTCGTTGATGTATATCAAAACCAGTCGATTGACGCCATTGCTGGAATTGAAAGTCGCGGTTTTTTATTCGGATACCCTCTTGCGATGCGATTGGGAATTCCATTTATTTTGGTGCGAAAAAAGGGCAAGCTTCCCTACGATAAAATCAGCCATGATTATGCGCTTGAATACGGCACAGCATCCATCGAAATGCACACCGATGCAATAAAACCTGGGCAGCGAATTTTACTTCACGATGATTTACTTGCAACTGGTGGTTCAGCGGAAGCAGCGGCCTTATTAATCACCAAATCTGGTGGAATAATTCATGGGTTTAACTTCTTAGTTGAACTAAGTTTTTTAGATGGAACAAAAAAATTAACATCATTTTCTGACAATATTGTTAATTTAGCGACTTATTAAAAATGACTAATCAACAATTTTAAATAGAAAATAACGATGAATTTCGACTTAAACGAAAATCAAGAAATGATTGCACAAATGGTGCGTGACTTTGCTGAGAAGGAAATCCGACCGAACATGAATAAGTGGGATGATCAGGAATTTTTTCCTGTGGACACCATGAAAAAAATGGGCGAACTTGGATTGCTAGGAATTTATATTCCTGAACAATATGGTGGTAGCGGATTTGGTTACTTCGAGTACGCAACTGCATTGATGGAATTAGGCAAAGTGTGTGGAGGAGTAGGTTTAAGTGTAGCGGCGCACAATTCATTGTGCACTGGACATATTTATTATCATGGCACTGAGGCTCAAAAGCAAAAATATTTGCCAAAATTGGCGTCTGGAGAGTTTATCGGAGCATGGGGATTGACAGAACCAAATACAGGTTCTGATGCAATGCGTATGAAGACCACAGCCGTGAAGGATGGAAACGAATGGGTAATCAACGGAGCAAAGAATTGGATTACACATGGTCTTTCAGGAGATGTATCTGTTGTTTTGGTAAGAACAGGAGAGTTACTTGATAGCAAAGGAATCACAGCTTTTATCGTTGAAAAGGGAACACCTGGATTTTCAGCTGTAAAGATTAAAGATAAGTTAGGAGTTAGAGCAAGTGAAACAGCTGAATTGATTTTTGACAATGTACGCGTTCCTGAAGAGAATGTGATTGGTGAAGTTGGACAAGGGTTTATTCAAGCCATGCAAGTGCTTGATGGAGGAAGAATTTCAATCGCTGCATTGAGTTGTGGTGTTGCACGTGGTGCATATGAAGCATCCGTGAAATACGCGAAGGAAAGAGAGCAATTTGGAAAACCGATTGGTTCATTTCAAGCCATTGCATTTAAGTTGGCAGACATGGCGACAGAAGTCGAAGCAGCAGAGTTATTGACTTATCAAGCGGCATATTTGAAAAACAACAAACTTCCTATGACAAAAGAAGGTGCGTATGCAAAGTACTATTCAAGTGAGGTTGCTGTTAAATGCGGTAATGAAGCCGTTCAGATTATGGGCGGTTATGGATACACGAAGGAGTATCCCGCAGAAAAGTATTTACGCGATGCAAAGCTAATGACAATAGGGGAAGGAACCTCTGAAATTCAAAAAGTTGTTATTTCAAGAGAAATTTTAAAATAAGGTATTGCATTTTAATTTATAGTTGTATATTTGCCGTCCAATTCAGCTGAAAAGCGATTGATTTTTGAAGGAAAAAGAGAAAAGTCGACAAGACATTAAAGTTTAAAATAGAGATTAGATATGTTAATTATTCCAGTTAAAGAAGGAGAAAACATCGAAAGAGCGATCAAGAAGTACAAGAAGAAATTCGAGAAAACGAAAGTGATGAGAGAATTGAGAGAGCGTCGTGAGTTTACAAAGCCTTCTATTATCAAAAGACAAGAAAAAATTCGTGCTGCTTACAAGCAAAGAATGCAGTCTGCTGAAATCTAGATTGAAACATTATTGTATCAAAATACGTTAAAGGAGCTATATGGCTCCTTTTTTTATGCGCGATGATTTTTTAAAGTATGCTCAAACCGAGAAGAGATTTTCTGAGCACACAGTTGTTGCGTACAACAAAGACCTCACCCAGTTTTTTGAGTTTGTTGGATCCATTGATCACCGAACAATTACTGAAATTACAAGCAAGGTAATCAGAGGATGGGTAGTGGCATTGTTGGAGGAGGATGCTTCACCATTAACAGTCAACAGAAAACTGTCTTCATTAAGAACCTATTTCAGGTGGTTACAAAAGGAAGGTGTGGTTTTAATAAACCCGACACAAACAGTTGTAGGTCCAAAAACCAAGAAACAACTCCCTTCCTTCGCTCAGCAGAACGAATTGGAAGCCGAAAAGATGCAGCCACTTTTTGAGGGTGATTTTGACGGTGTGCGCGATCAACTGATGTTTGAGCTTTTATATCAAACAGGAATTCGATCCAGTGAGTTGGTTGAGATGAAGAGTAATAATGTGCAAACGGATAGAATAAAAGTACTTGGAAAGAGAAACAAGGAGCGTATTATTCCTATTTCTGGTGAGTTGAATGAACTCATCAAAAAGTACAATTATTTGAAAGCTGAAATCGCGACAGAGACAGATTGTTTGCTTGTGTTAAAAAGTGGTAAAAAACTATACCCGAAGTTTGTCTATAGAAAAATAAATGATTACCTTGGAAAGGTGACGGGATTAAGGAAAAAGAGTCCGCATGTCTTAAGGCATACCTTTGCAACACACATGCTCAACAATGGAGCTGGGTTGGAAGTATTGAAGGAAATATTAGGACATGCAAATTTATCGGCAACTCAAATATACACCCATAATTCTTTCGCACAGTTAACAAATATTTATTCACAGTCCCATCCAAGAGGACAAAAAAAGTAGGGCCATGGATTTTAAAGTAAACACCGTAAATTTTACAGCAGACCAGAAGTTAATTGATTTCATCCGAGAGAAAATCGGAAAATTGGAATTAATGTACGACAACATCATTGCAAGTGACGTATATTTAAAGCTTGAAAATAACGAAGGCAATGAGAATAAAGTCGCTGAAGTCAAGATCCTTTTACCGGGTAATGAATTGTTCGCAAGAAAGCAATGTAAAAGTTTTGAAGAGGCCGCTGATCTAGCAGTACAAGCCCTAAAAAAACAAGTTGCCAGACATAAAGAGAAGGTAGTTTAAGTGGTAGTTATAAAGCAATTACAGATGGGGAGTTAATCGCTCTCCATTTTTTTTTCAAAAAAAAATAAAATATGCTTGTTATAAAGAAATTCTTTCCTAAATTTGCACTCCCTAATTGAAGGGGAAAACGTTTAAAAGTTCTTTAAAATACTGATAAAAACACTTAAGTGCCGATGTAGCTCAGCTGGCTAGAGCAGCTGATTTGTAATCAGCAGGTCGGGGGT
>CALEIK010000012.1 GCA_937876195.1 uncultured Flavobacteriales bacterium | reverse complement strand
TTAGTCCAGGCAGTACAAATACATATACTGTAACAGCTGATAATCTTGGGTGTATTAGTTCAGACCAAATTACTGTGATTGTCGAAGATTTGCCTGAGCTAAATTTTATAGCTGACGTAACATCAGGATGTTCTCCTCTGGCGGTGACCTTTACCAATACAAGTCCCATTCATCTGTCAGACCCAACTTATCTTGTAGATTGTATTTGGACGTTTTCCAATGGAAATAGTACAAGTGGATGTGGAGAAGTGACAACAGTATTTGGTCCTGGTACACATGATGTTACATTAACTGCTACATCTTCCAATGGTTGTTCAAATACCATTACTTATGTTGATTATATTTATGTTGAAGCGGTACCAAATGCTTCTTTTACGGCATCACAGACTTCACTTTCCACTATGTACACGAATGTTTCATTCACCAACCACTCTGAAAATGCTACCGATTACACGTGGAATTTTGGTGATGGCTCATCTGAAACAAGTGTAGAAAACCCTACGCATACGTTTCCAAATGAAGAAGCCGGTTTATATTCTGTGCAATTGATTGCAGCTTCTCCACTCGGATGTGCTGACACCGCATACGTGTCAATTAGAGTAGTTGAGGAGGAAATTTTTTACGTACCAAATACGTTTACACCAGACGGAGACATCCACAATGAATATTTCCAAGCCATTTTTTCAAGTGGTTACGATCCTTATGACTTTACAATGATGATATTTAACCGTTGGGGTGAAGTTATTTGGGAGTCGCACAATTACGATGTAGGGTGGGATGGTACCTATGGTGGTAAAGTTGTCCCTGACGGAATCTACACATGGAAAATTGAAGTAAAAACGAGTGCAACTGATGAACGCAGAATGTACACTGGTCATATAAATGTACTTAGGTAGCTAGTTTCCGAAAAAATAATGAGGGGAATATTCCCCTCATTATTTTTGTAATTAAATTGTTGTTGTCATCGCTTATTCCTTTTGCGTTTCGTGTTACAGCACCCATGGAACAAGGGGAGTCCTTGATATTTATTTTTAAAATTATCCCACGCAACTTTTTTTACTACATTTGCGTCTCTATATCAACATTTTGAACAAACTACTATGAAACAGCTATTACTTGCTTCTTTTATTTTAAGCGCATTTTATTCTTTTAATCAGGTTAATAATGAGACCAAAGTCGGATCACTTTCAGGATCAACCTCACCTGATGAAGTTAAGAGTAGACAAATACCTAGTTCTAGTATTCCTACAGGCACTGCAATACTTAATAAACAAGTTAAAGCATCTGGTTACCAGTATACCTTTACGACTAATCGTGATTTTGATGAAACTGTAAAAGAGAGATGGGAGCATCGATTTCCTATTTCCTTTCCATATATCATTGATTTTACGATGAATGTTAATCGTCAAGAAGTTATTTTAACCATTCCTTCAGACCATACAGAAGAAGAACTCCTTAAACTTATTAAAAGATTTGGTTACGTTGATTATCAATTTGATTGATCACAAATATTAATAGCAATATTTTAAAAAACTACAAAACCATGACCATGAAATTCAAACACATTTGGAACATTTTGCTATTGATTCTCATTAGCTTCAGTGTACAATCTCAGTGCAATACAAACACAACAATTTGTACCCCTGGCGTTGCCGGACCTTTTAATTTTATTCCAGCATCTTCCAATCCTTCATCTTGTCTAGATTTTACAAATGGGCAGGCAGCACCCAACTATGCCTATATCATTTTATATATAACTCAAGGAGGTGACCTCAATTTATTGATTGAAGGTGATCAAGCCACTGGTTATCTTGATGTTTCAATTTTTGATATAACAGGAGAAACAGATCCTTGTGGATCATTGAGTACAGCTACAGAGATTGGTT
The DNA here is from genome assembly GCA_937876195.1 of uncultured Flavobacteriales bacterium. Lineage (GTDB taxonomy): Bacteria > Bacteroidota > Bacteroidia > Flavobacteriales_D > Crocinitomicaceae > UBA4466. The sequence continues at coordinate 38,622 of CALEIK010000012.1, read as the reverse complement.
GCAGTTATGCCCTATTTCAAGACGGATGTAATCAATTTGGGACAACGTTTCCTTGTACATCCTCGGCTGCAGCACCTACCGTAAATGCGGGAGATGTTGTGATGATTTTAGTGGAAGATTGGGACGATGTAATGACGAATTTCACATTGGAACTAAGTACAGCGCCAGGAAGTGCTGAGACTGGACTGCCCGATGCGACAATAAATACACCTCCTACAGTATGCGCTACAGGGTCACCAATTCAATTAACCGCTGCCAATATGGGAGGGACATGGTCGGGACCAGGGATCAGTCCTGATGGTGTCTTTGACCCAACTGTTGTTGGAGTAGGTACTTACAATATTGACTATGTCATAGGTAATGTCCCTTGTCAATCGACAGATCAGGCGACAATTGAAGTTATTGATTGTACAGTACCAACTCCTTGTCCGTTTTATGATAATACACCTATCGCCGAGTACAAAGCATGTGGTGAACAATTGTATGACTTTACAGTGTTAAATACTGCATGTCCGGCTGTTGTTTGCTTTGATGTAGTCGGTAATTATGGATCATCTTTCGCTGGTGAGATTACCTGGGAAGTTCTCAGTGTCCTAACAGGAAACGTTGTGGCTTCTGGTGGACCTGGAACAAACGGTGGAAATATATTTGTCTCAGTTTGTTTTGATCCCAATGTAGAGGGAACTGTATATAATCTAATTGTTTATGATTCGTTTGGAGATGGATTTAATGGAGCTGGTGGGTATATACAAATTGACGATAATGGTTCTACTATAGCGGGACCAATATCGGGTAATTTTGGAGCTGAAACCAATCAAGTATTTGCTTCAAATATTGACATTAGTCCTACAACTTTAACAATTAACACCCCTTCTGGTCCATTTGTTAATACTATTGGAAACTGTGCTGATCACAACGTTCAGTTTACATTAAACAATACGAATTACTGTACACCGATTTCCGTAGATATGCCATGGGAAATTGTTTGTGACCAGACAGGAAGTGTTCTTTCTAGCGGTATTCACAGTGTTGTAATTTACCCTCAAATCGCCACAACATCATCTGATGTCGTAGATATTACATGGAATTCAACCACATGTCAGTGGGATATTGATCCTCAAAATGATTGTGAGTTGTTAGATATCGGTTCAACGTTTATTATTACACCAGATCCGAGTGCTTGGCCCGCCAATACCTGTGCGCCTGGCTCTCAAGATTTTAGCGTCGAATATATTGGTCTACAAGGAAGTCCTGATTGCTGTTCTACAGGAGGTGCCCTCGGTCCAATCACATACAATACCACGACGACAGCTGGAGATGCTGTTGTTTCTAGTTCACCATATGGAGGGGTGAATAACGCAGCATACACAACTATTCCACCAAATGGAGATGGAGGTTTATCTACTGATTTTAACCTCACTATTACCGGAACAAACTTTTGCTATAACCCTCCAAGTACCAGCACGGATTACAACTATTATATAGCCGTTTGGGTTGATGGTGTTCAGGTAATTCTAGACGGTCCGAATTGCTGTAACAATTCCAATTTTTCTGTTACTGTAACCGAAGCAGATTTGGCTGCCGCAGGAGTGGTTTATGATGAAAACAGCACCATTGATATTTACATTTTACCAAATAATTTTTGGGTTGATCCTTGCCCCATTTTTCCTTGTCCTGTTTATACAACATTTAATCCTAATGCCACGTGTGGAAGTTTAGCAGACGGTGAGTGGACGATGAATGATTTGACAATCACGTTTGATGCGACTTATACTGAACAAACTCAGACCGCTGCGAATTGCACGTTAGTTACACAATCACCATATACCTGTTGTGTTATTGATCTACCAACAGCTAGTAATCCTACACCTATTGATGTTCAGTGTACGGCAGATGTACCTGCGCCAGACCCAGTCGTTGTGACGACTGAATCTAGCCCATGTAACCCCGTAGTAACCTGGATAAGTGATATATCAGATAACAATTCTTGCCCAGAGGTTATTACCAGAACCTACCGTGTCACCGATGATTGCGGAAATTCCATTGATGTTGAGCAAACAATCACTATTAATGACACGCAGAACCCAACAGCTAGCGACCCAACGACTAGTTCTTATGAATGTTTATCCGATGTGCCAATCGCTAATTCTGCAGTCATAACAGATGAAGCAGATAACTGTTCTACACCAACGGTTGCCTTCGTATCAGAATCACAGTCGGGAACGTGCCCAATCATTATTTCTAGGATATATAGTGTGACCGACGATTGCGGAAATAGCATTGATGTTACTCATACAATTTCGGTGGAAGATAATACTGCTCCCGTATTGGATCCTGCTCCTATGGATGTTACGGTAGAATGTATTGGGGATGTGCCCGCAATGACTGACCTTGATTGGACAGACAACTGTGATGGTACTGGAACTGTTACTGGTAGCGATGGTGCACTCTCTGGTGGTGCTTGTGGGGGAACAATTACACGAACTTGGACATATACGGATGCATGCGGAAACGTGGCAACTACAACACAAACAATTACCATAGACGATACAACTCTACCAACCGCTTCTGACCCAATAGCCATAGACGTGCCTACAGGTCCCGCACCAGCACCTGACCCACTCGTTGTAACGGATGAAGCGGACAATTGCACTATAAATCCAATCGTTGCTTGGGTTAGTGATCTCTCTGATGGAGGAGCATGTCCAGAAACAATAACAAGAACATACAGTGTGACTGATGATTGTGGAAATCAAATATTGGTTGAACAAATAATTACAATAAGTAGCACAGGACTTACGCTAGATGATTCAAATGTTTCCATATTGGATGAGCTTTGTAATGGTACAATGGGTTCGATATCAGGAATTGTTGTATCAGGAACAGGATCAATTAGTTATGACTGGGATAACAGTCCACAGAACTCTGCGGATATTACTGGATTGAGTGCTGGTAGTTATACGTTAACTGCTACGGATGATGTAACTGGGTGTTCTATACAGTCCGGACCCTATATTGTTCAGTACGTCGACGGACCAACAGTAGACGAAAGTAACCTCACCATCTCAAATGAAAATTGTGATAGCCAGAATGGTTCAATTCTTGGCATTACCGCTGACGGCACTCCAGTAATTGATTATGCATGGAGTAATGCTGGAGGAAACAACGTGGATGCAACGAATTTGAGCGCTGGTAGCTACACATTAACCATTACAGATGGTAACGGATGTACAGTAACATCGGGTCCTCACGACGTTCTAAATATAGGGGGGCCTACTATTGATATTTCTGAACTAATTATCACTGATCAAATGTGCAATGGTACATATGGAACCATTTCTGGGATAACAGCTTCGGGAACAGGTAGTTTGAGTTATTCGTGGACAAATTCAACATCCACTTCTATTGATCTAGTGAATTTAACGGCGGGATCCTATATACTTACTGTAACTGAAGACCTAACAGGATGTGCATCTCAAGAAGGTCCATTTGTTGTTAACTATGTCGGTGGTCCGAATGCGGCGTTTACATATCAACCGAACTTAGTGTATGTGCCTGATAGCATCAGCTTCACAGATCAGTCTACAGGAAATATTGTTAATTGGAGTTGGAATATAGAAGGTGATAATTATTCTGAAGAAAATCCTTCCCACTATTTTACGGCACCTGGAGATTATGTTATTTCACTTACTGTAGTTGATGCTAACGGTTGTACTGATGAAGTATCTGTAACTATTCAGGTATTGAATAGGTTGTCCATCCCAAATATTATTACTCGAAATTCTGATGGTGTCAATGATTGGTTTGAAATAACAGGGCTTCTACCGAACTCTTACCTATTAATATTGAATAGGTGGGGTAATGTGATTTTTGAATCTTCTAATTATGATAATAAATGGGCCGGAGAAAACAAATCAGGCGCGAAAGTTGCTGAAGGAGTCTATTCTTACGTGTTGAAATCACCTGATGGTAATCAATACCATGGTTTCGTTCATATAGTTGATAATGAATAGTTGATAGAGTCCAAGAGGGATATAAAAAGAGGCTGTTCAAAATATGAACAGCCTCTTTTTCTTTTATACTAGTATCTATTGAAAGCGCTTAGACTAGCTCAATCAACAATGCTTCATCGGTCTTAGACACTTTCGTTAACCCGTGCTTTGCCAATCCCTTTACTGCAACATCCCACTGCTTGTTGCTCAATCCTACTTTGTCTTTCAGTGCGTTCAAGTCCATCGTTTGTTCTTTGGATAAAGTATCAAAAATCAACTGTTCGTTTTCAGTCAACTCTGGCCCTTTCGCCATTTCAAACTTTTCCGGGCGCATTTGCGGGAAGAATAATACTTCTTGAATTGCTGGATTGTTCGTTAAAAACATGATTAGACGATCCATTCCAATTCCTAATCCAGAGGTTGGTGGCATTCCATATTCTAATGCTCTCAAGAAATCTTGATCAATAAATTGTCCTGCCTCATCATCGCCTTTCTCTGCCAATTTCACTTGCTCTTCAAAGCGCTCTCGTTGATCAATTGGGTCATTTAACTCTGAATAGGCATTGGCAATTTCCTTACCACAAACCATCAACTCAAAACGTTCCGTCAACGAAGGATCTTCTCTGTGCTCCTTACACAACGGTGACATTTCTTTCGGGTAGTCAATGATGAACGTTGGTTGAATGTAATTTCCTTCGCACTTCTCACCAAAAATTTCGTCGATGAGCTTCCCTTTCCCCATCGTTTCATCCACCTCAATTCCCATTCCTTTCGCGGCAGCGCGCAATTCATCTTCTGATTTACCTTGAATATCAAATCCCGTGAAATCAATGATTGCCTGGCGCATCGTCACTCGTTTGTAAGGTGCTTTAAAACTAATGTTATGCTCACCAAAAGTCGACTCAGGTGTTCCGTTGACCGCAATTGCACAGTGCTCCAATAAGCGCTCTGTAAACTCCATCATCCAGTTGTAATCTTTGTACGAAACGTAGATTTCCATGGCTGTAAATTCAGGATTGTGCGTCCTATCCATTCCTTCATTTCTGAAGTTTTTTGAAAATTCATACACACCATCAAATCCACCAACAATCAAACGTTTCAAGTACAACTCATTCGCAATTCTCAAATACAACGGAATATCCAACGCATTATGGTGGGTAATGAATGGTCGCGCAGCTGCTCCACCAGCGATTGATTGCAAAATCGGGGTTTCCACTTCCATATACCCTGCATCGTTGAAAAAATTACGCATGGCAGCAAACAATTTCGTGCGCTTCACAAAAATATCCTTTACACGTGGATTCACCACCAAGTCTGTATACCGCTGACGGTAACGCATCTCTGGATCGGTAAATGCATCGTGGACTTTTCCTTCGGCATCCGTTTTAGGCAATGGCAATGGTTTTAGTGATTTACTCAACAAGCTAAACTCATCAACGTGCACCGAAACCTCACCTACCTGCGTTTTAAATACTTTTCCTTTTACGCCGATGAAGTCTCCTAAATCCAGTAATTTTTTAAATACTTCGTTGTACAAGGTTTTATCTTCACCCGGACAGATTTCATCGCGGTTAAAGTACACTTGAATTCTACCTTGAGCGTCTTGAAGCTCAGCAAAAGATGCTTTACCCATGATTCTTTGGGACATCATTCTTCCTGCTAAACAAACAACTTTACCTTCCTCGTAGTTCTCCTTTATCTCCTTTGAATAATCGGAAACCGCATACAATGCAGCTGGATAAGGGTTAATCCCCAATTCACGCAATTTTGTTAGCTTTTCTCTACGCTGGATCTCTTGATCTGAAAGTTCAATGCTCATTTGATTGATTTTAAGAGAGCAAAGATAAAATTATAATTACGAATTTTCAATTACGAATTACAATTCATGAACATGCAATTTTGTAATTCGTAATTCGTAATTTCACAGCATGGAATTGGCAACAGTAAAAGCATTGCACATCATTTTTGTGGTAAGTTGGTTCGCAGGACTTTTTTACATCGTCCGCCTATTCATATACCACACCGAAGCACAGCAAAAGGAAGAACCAGCGCGCCAAATCTTGTCAACGCAGTTTGAGATTATGGAGCGAAAGTTATGGTGGATTATTACCACTCCCGCGATGATTTTAACCGTCGTTTTTGGTACATGGATGATTGTTCTTGTTCCTAGTTATTTGCAAATGGGATGGATGCACATCAAATTAACTTTCGTCGCAATTTTGCTTATCTACCATTTTGTTTGCCAAAAAATTCTCTTCGATCTAAAAAAAGGAAAATACAACTGGAGTTCAAACGGATTGCGCATCTGGAATGAAGTCGCAACGCTTGCATTGGTTGCGATTGTATTTCTTGCTGTCATGAAAGACTCCCTTAACTGGATCAAAGGAACAATTGGATTCTTTGCCGTTGCCATTGGATTGATGATTGGCATTAAAATCTACAAGCGACTGCGTAAAAACAATCAACCTCGTTAATGCTGACCGTACACTTCTAAGGAAAATTTTATATTTCTTAGCTTAAGCGATTTCTTTCCTGGATTCCAAATGTGTATTTGAAGACTGTCAAACTCATTAAAATTATCATAGATCGTACGTTGAAAACGCAATGCTTTCCAGTCATCAATTCCTTCCAAACGATCATTTTTCAACTCAACAACTTCATGATGCCTTTTTGGCCCCACATTATCCGTAGCCTCAACGACAAGGTAAACATCCCTAAAATCTTTATCGATTAATTTTTTGTCCAATGTCACCACATAAAACATGCGCTCGTTTTTTCTGTTCTTCGGTAACGCTTGTTTTGAAACGAAAAGAAACTCTTGATCTCTCTCAATGGTGATTTCTGCTTCTCGCTGGAATAATGTTTTTGCACTAATTCGACTTCCAAAGGGCTTACATGCTTCCGTAAAACTCCACCGACCTTTGTTTGCACGATTAAAAATATGAAGGCTCTTGAAGTAGCTTTCAGCAGTAAATCGTTGATTGGAATAAAAATTAGTTTTTACATGATTGTAACGAATCCCATTGACAATCAAAAAAATGAAGATTATGACGTTCAACCATCGTCGATTCAAACTCAGTAGATACATCAACGGAAGAAGAAGGAAGAACAAATGTTCGGTAAACGGACGATTTCCAAACGGTGTTTCAAAATCCCAACACCACCATGAGGCAATTAACCATAGATTAAGCAGGAAATAAACCCACCAAAAGAAAAATTGAAAACGATTTTCTTTGTACAAATAAATGCTGCCTATCACAGCTAAAATCATCAATGGAGTGTGGACAAACAGTCCAATTCTAAAACTGAATAACTGTTCCCATAAATGAGGGTGGAAAAAGTCAAATCCTTCACCATTGTATGACCAAACGAACCAATCACCTGTTTGCCACTTCCAAAGCAAAAATAGGATAGAAAAAACCAATCCAAAACCGATAAATCCTGCACCGAGGAGTTTTGGCTTCGTGAAAACATCTAAAAAAAATTCCTTCGCCGTTTTAGCATCCCCTAGCAAAAATGGAATCATTATAACCACCAGCAGGTTGGTTGGGCGAATAAGTGCCGTCAAGCCTAGTGTGAGTCCAAGCAGAAAAATCCACTTTAGAGTTCTCTGTTCTTTCAGTTTCAATACCAACAAGGAAAACAAACCAAACATGAAGAATGAATACACGTGACTAAGTCCAAATCGCAATGTGAAATAATAAATGAGCGGTGTCCCCAATAAGGCGATGAAAGGAAAGTACTTCTTTGCCTTCTCTTCATAGAAAGGAAATAAACGACGCAAACAATAATGATAGAGCAGTAATCCGAGACATGCGTAAAACATGCTTCCCAGAAAAAAAAAGAATTGAAATGTCTTCGCATAACCATCAATTCCTCTTCCTGTCATCCAAGAAACAGCAGTTGCTAACCCAAAAAACGGTGCCTGTAACACGGCAATACCAGGGAAATACTTGTTGACTGTCTTTCCTTCCTCAGTTCTGTACAAGTACAACTGATTGAAATCCTGCCCAGAATATACGCGTTCCATCTCCATGGACTTTTCATAGGTAGGATCATTAAAGATAAAAAGCGCAGGTAAGTAACTGTAATATCCCTTTCCATCTGAGTAAATGACAGATTTAACTGCTCCTTCCTTTAAAATCTCGCGTATGCCAAAAAACAAAACGATGACGATCGCCCAAGTAATTGGTTTCTTTAATAAATCAAGTAGCAATTTCATATATGGAAAAGTTGCTGCCAAATATATTATATTAAACCGACAATCCCATTTGCCTTCTTGTCTTCTCACATTTCTCAATCATCCATTAGAAGGAATCCAACCGAATAATTATCTTTACCCTATCTAAAAATAATATATGTACAATTCTATCATCACCGAACGTAAAGGGCAAATTGAAATTATCACAATCAATCGTCCAGCGCAATTGAATGCTCTAAATAAAGAAACCATTGAAGAGTTGAATACTGCACTAACGGCGGCCAATGATGATCAACATGTCGGAGTGGTAATTATCACTGGTTCAGGCGAAAAAGCATTTGTCGCAGGTGCCGATATCAAAGAATTTGCGGATTTTTCTATTTCTCAAGGTGGTGAGTTGGCGATGAATGGACAGAAAATATTGTTCAGTTTTATTGAAAACATGCAGAAACCTGTTATTGCTGCTGTCAATGGATTTGCACTTGGTGGAGGATTGGAATTGGCCATGGCATCGCACATTCGCGTCGCTTCTTCAAATGCACGCATGGGATTGCCCGAAGTAAGTTTAGGCGTTATTCCTGGCTACGGAGGTACACAACGATTGGCGCAATTGGTCGGTCGCGGAAAAGCGAATGAAATGGTCTTTACCGCAGGAATGATTAAAGCGGATGAAGCACTTGAATGGGGATTGGTAAACTATGTTGTAGAGCAGGATGTCCTACTTGAAAAAGCCGAAGAAATTGCTACAAAAATTTTGGCGAATTCAGGAAGTGCTATCTCTTCAGCCATTCGTGCCATAAATGCCAATTATACTGACGGTATTGATGGATTTGATACCGAAATTGAAGAATTTGGTAAGTGCTTTGGAACTGCCGATTTTAAAGAAGGAACAACGGCCTTTTTGGAAAAAAGAAAGCCCAATTTTAGAAACTAATTGAATCCACTCAAAAGTTTACTCGGACAGACAGCCATTTATGGACTCCCTACAATTGTGGGACGTCTTCTGAATTACTTTTTGGTCCCGCTATACACGGCAGTTCTTCCCCCGTCCAATTACGGAGTCGTTTCTGAGTTGTATGCCTGGGTCGCTTTTTTGATTGTCCTGCTGACTTTTGGAATGGAAACAGCATTCTTTAAATTTTTCAACGACAAAGAGGATAAAGAACTTGTGTTCAAAAATAGCTTTTTGACCGTACTAGGAATCAACTTGATTTTTCTGCTTGCTCTCTTGCTTTTCAATCAGTCCATTGCCGATGTGCTGCTCTATTCCAATCACAACGAATACATCGTGTTGCTGGGAATTATTGTTTGTATTGACGCATCATCTGCGCTTCCCATGGCGAAACTGCGCTCCGAAAATAAGGCATTGCGGTTTTCAACCATTCATTTTACCGCGATCGGAGTAAACATCGGATTGAATCTCATCTTTTTATATTTTTTCCTTGACCCAAATCGTCCTGAGGAAGGAATCTTGTTCATCTTGGTTGCCAACTTACTTTCCTCCTTGGTTAAACCCATTGCGACCTACAAGGATTTCATTGGATTGAAAATCGCGTACAATGCCGTTTTGGCGAAAGAAATGTTCAAATACGCCATCCCATTGGTTATTGCTGGTTTTGCAGGAATTATCAACGAAACACTCGACCGTGTAATGCTAAAACAACTCCTCTACAATCGCGGTGGACTTACCCTCAAAGCTGCTGAAGCACAGCTTGGAATTTATAGCGCTTGCTACAAGTTGGCAATGATTGTCACCATTTTTCTTCAAGCTTACCGCTACGCTGCGGAACCGTTTTTCTTTTCAAATGCTCAAAATGAAGACCGCAACAAGTTGTACGTGAAAATCATGAATTATTTCATTGCCATCGTTTGCCTAGTGTTCATTGGCGTTGCTTTCAACATAGATATTTTCAAGCACTTCATTCGCGATGAGGCTTATTGGGAAGGCTTGGGTGTTGTGCCAATTCTGCTCATCGCAAACGTGTTTTTAGGCATTTATTTCAACCAATCCATTTGGTATAAATTGAGCGGACAGACGAAATTTGGTGCATATATTGCTATTGGCGGAGCACTCATTACCATCATTATCAATCTCATTTTTATCCCCATCTATGGTTATTGGGCTTCGGCTTGGGCAACGCTCGTCGTTTATGGTTTACAAATGGTCGCCTCGTATCTGTTGGGACAAAAATATTACCCCATCAATTACAACTTGCGCAAATTTGGACTGTATTTCGGGTTGGCGCTGTTCCTCTACTTCATTACATGGATGGTGAATCTCGACGAAGGTGAATTCAGCGTACGAAAATTTGCCTTCCATAACGGACTGATTTTGTTCTATGTTTTCATCGTTTGGTTTGTAGAGAAATCAACAAAACCCAAGGAACTAACGGCTGAACGTTAGTAACTTCTCTCTAAACGCACCCTTTTCCTCATTTTAGCCCTTCATTTTTTTGTAATTTTGACTGTTTAAATAGTTGCAATGAAAGTTAAAGTCATCAATCAGTCGAAGCACCCGTTGCCCGCGTACGAAACAAAATCTTCCGCAGGTCTTGATATTCGTGCCAACATCGATGCTCCCATTGAATTAAAGCCTTTGGAAAGAACCTTGGTGAAAACTGGACTTTTCATGGAAATTCCTGAAGGATTTGAGTGCCAAGTGCGCCCAAGAAGTGGATTGGCATTGAAAAAGGGAATCACTGTATTGAATGCGCCTGGAACCATCGATGCGGATTACCGCGGAGAAGTTGGTGTGATTTTGATTAATTTATCCAACGAGACATTTATCATTGAGGACGGAGAACGGATTGCACAATTGGTATTCGCGAAAGTGAAACAGGCCAAATGGAAACAAACAGAAATTTTGACAGAAACCGATCGTGGTGCCGGAGGATTTGGTAGCACTGGTGTAAAATAATTAGAGGAATGAAGATAATCGTCCCGATGGCTGGAAGAGGTAGCCGACTTAGACCTCATTCGTTAACTGTGCCTAAACCACTAATTCCTGTGGCTGGTCAACCGATCGTGCACCGTTTGGTAAAAGACATTGTCGAAATCATCGGTGAGCAAATTGAAGAGGTTGCTTTTATTCTCGGTGATCCAGCGTTTTTTGGGGATGATGTCGTTGCGAAACTGACTGAACTGGCAGAAGAATTGGGCGCAAAAGCATCCATTTACCGTCAAGATCAACCCTTAGGAACTGGTCACGCTATTATGTGCGCCAAAGAATCACTTTCAGGACCAGCAGTCATTGCGTATGCAGATACGTTGATTCAAGCCGATTTTGAATTGGATCCAACGGCAGATGCTGTGATTTGGGTAAAACAAGTGGAACGTCCCGAAGCATTTGGTGTCGTGAAATTAAACGACCGCAAAGAGATTGTCGAATTGGTAGAAAAACCAACGGAATTCGTCAGCGACCTAGCAGTAATCGGGATCTATTATTTCAAGGAAGTAGCAGAGCTTAAGGCAGAATTGCAAAACGTATTGGACAAAAACATCATTAATGGAGGTGAATATCAAATCAACGACGGCATCAAAGGAATGATGTCGAAAGGAAAGGTATTTAAAACTGGAGCTGTGGATCAATGGATGGATTGTGGAAATAAGAAAGTAACGATTGAAACCAATCAACAGGTGCTAAAGAATGATCAGAATAAGGGAATCAACAACGTGCACGCTTCTGTCAAAAAGGAAAATGGACAGATTATTGAACCTTGTTTTATTGGAGAAGGTGTGGTGATTCGAAATTCAGTGGTTGGACCTTATGCTTCGATTGGAAAAAATAGCACTGTTGAAAATTGCGTTGTATCAAATTCCATTATCCAGCACGAAACTTTACTAAAAAATGTCGTCCTAAAAGATTCGATGATTGGCTCAAATGTCACTTACAACGGATTGGCTCAAGATTTGAGTATTGGCGATTACACAAACGTGAATGACTAAATTTATTTTCATATTCGGACTCATTGTTTTAGTCACCGCCTGCGGAACTAAAAAGGAACTCGTTGTCGAAAAACCGACAGTTAGCACCAGTGATTATCCGTACATCTCACTTTTCCACGAAGCCATGCGACTGAAGGCAAAAGGACGCAACGCAGAATCAATTGCTAAACTGGAGGAGTGTTTGAAAATTCGTCAAAACGACGATGCTGTGTATTATGCCCTCGCCAAACTAGAACTCCAAAATGGAAACAAAGAGAAGTCCGCAGAATACATCATCAAAGCCGCGGAGATTGACACCAAAAACACTTGGTACACCCAAGAACTTGCCTACATGTATTTTGAAATGGGCGACTTTCCTAAATCGCGTGATAATTTTAAGAAGTTAGTCACCATTGAACCTCGAAACGTTGAGTGGCAATACGGTTATGCAGAAGTTTTGGTGCGCACAGGAGAAACAGAAAAGGCAATTGAGGCTTTGAATAAAACCGAAGATCAAGTGGGTTTAAATCCAGCGCTCTCCATCGAGAAGTACAACATGTACATGGAACTGAAATCTGAGGAGAAGGCATTGCTTGAACTCGAAAAAGCACGTTCGATGTATCCCAACGATCCTCAAATTATTGCTACGTATGTAGATCACTACTTCAAATCCAATCAGGAAGAGAAGGCCATTGAGATGTTAAAGGAATTGGTCAAAAGCGATCCAGAAAACGGAAGAGCGCATCTCGCTTTAGCCGATGTCTACCTGAAGAAAAATGAAGAACAAAAAGCCTACGATGAATTGATATTGGCGTTCCAATCACCAGACATTGACATTGATACGAAGATGAATATTCTAATCAATATTCACGAATCGATGTATAAAATTGACCCGAAAGTCATTGCATTAGCCAATCAAATGGTCATTGATTACCCAAATGAATCAAAAGCACATTCTATTCAAGGTGATTATTATTTACGTGCTGAGCAGGACGATAAAGCGCTGGAGTCCTACAAAAAAGCACTCGCATTAGATCAAAGTAAATTTGCCATCTGGAATCAAGTCTTGATCATGGAATATCAGGCGAAAAAGTTTGAAGATTTATACACAGATGCAAAGGAGTGCTTGACCTTATTTCCAACCAATTCAGTGGTTTCATTGCTGTACGGTTTAAGCGCAAATCAGTTGAAAAAATACGATGAAGCCATTGAGATTTTATCCGTAGGTAAAGAAATGGTGGTGAACGATAAACCCATGAAGGCTGAATTCTACGGTCAACTTGGGGAAGCTTACTTTGGATTGGAAAATTATGTACAAGGAAAAGAAAGTTATAAGAAAGCCATTGAACTGGATCCATTAAGTAGCTTGATAAAAAATAATTTTGCTTACCGCTTGGCATTGGCAAAACAAGATTTAGATTTGGCAATATCGATGATCAATCAGGTAATGAAAAACAGTCCAGATCAATCACAATTTATTGATACATACGGATTTATTCTCTTCCAACAAGGTGAATATCAACTGGCAAAATCTGCCTATGAAGAAGCCTTCAAATTGAACGAAAGCGATAAAGTAATTGTAGAACACATGGGTGATGCCTTCTTCAAAACTGCCAATGTAGAAGAAGCAATCATTTGGTGGAAAAAAGCAAAGGAGTTACACTCCACCAACAAAGTACTGGACAAAAAAATTCAAGAGAAAAAATACTATGACCCCGTTTTTTAAAATCATTACCATCCTGTTATCAGTAGGTTTTTTATTCTCTTGTGCTAAAACCATGTCAGATATCAAACCAGAGCGTTTACCTCGGGTAAAAGATGCTGAACTCAATCATATTTTGGACAGTCTCTCTACGGCCAAATTTGATTATTTCTATTCGAAAATATCGACCAAGTTTACCGATTCAACGCAAAATGTCAACTTTAAAACGTCAGTGCGCATTACACAAGACAGCGCGATTAACGCCTTGATTACTTTCGCTAAAATTCCAGTGTTAAACTCGTTGGTAACCAAAGATTCTGTATTTATCAGCGATAAGCGAGAGAAATGCTACATTACAGAAAGCTTGGAGTACATTAGAAACAATTTTACCATCGATTTTACGTATCGGAACGTTGAAGAGTTAGTGCTTGGATTGCCCATCGATTACGACACAAACGATCGCTACTTTCAAATCAACGATCCTTTCACATACACCATGAGTTCGCATCGAAAAAGAGAAATCAAGAAGATTGAGCGGAAACAAATGCGTGAAATTATTACGTTCTACCGTGTTTCGGACGACTTGACCAATTTAAGAATGATGCGCATCGAAAGTCCTGAAGACAGCGCCATTATTCAACTTGATTACCTCGAAAGAGAATGGGTGGATGGGTTTTTTGTCCCGACAGAAGTCGACCTTTACCTGCTTACACCTAAAAAAGAGATCAACATTCGGCTAGAATACCGAAAAACCCGCATGAACGAGGCAGAACTTATTTATTTCGTAATACCAGAGAGCTATGAACGATGTGAATAAATTTTTGATCCTTCTGTTTCTGTTTGTTTCAACGGTTGTTTTTGGACAATCAACGAGTGAGAAATTAAAGCGCGAACAAGATCGTTTGGAGCAAAAAATCAATGATACGAAATTGCTTTTGAGTAAATCGCAAACCAATACGTCTACTTCGTTGAATGAATTGAAGGTCATTGAAAACCAAATTGCCTTTCGTGAACAGCTGCTTCGCAATTACGACAATCAAATTCGAGGAGCTGAATTGAACGTTCAAAAGAAAACCCTTCAAATTGGCGAATTGAACGAGAAAATTGATGGTCTGAAAAAGCAGTACAAACAATTGCTCATCTACGCGTACAAGCACCGAAATAAATACGGAAAACTCATGTACTTGTTCTCTTCGAGCAATTACTACGAGGCGTTGAAGCGAAAAAAATACTTGGAACGGATTTCTGAAATTCAGCAGAAGCAGTTTTTAGCCATTCAACAAAATCAAGCGTTGATTAAAAAAGAAATTGAAGCCATCGAAAAAGAGAAAAAGTACAAACTTCTCATGATGGGCGAAAAGTCCAAAGAAAAAGCAGCGATTGAACAAGACCGCATTAAGCAACAAGAAGTATACGCGAAATTCAAAGAGGAAGAAAGTGCGCTCCTTGGACAGTTGAGAGAAGAAGAACGCAAAAAAGAAGTATTGCGTGAACAAATTAATGCCGCGATCAAAAAGGAAATTGCCGAAGCTGAAGCACGAAGAAAACGAGAAGAAGAAGCACGCAGAAAGGCAGAATTGGCGAAAAATCCAACATCAACTGCTCCCGTAAAAGAAAGTGAAACCATTGCCTTTGCGGAAACAAAAGAAGCTGCTAAGTTAAGTGCCTCCTTTGAAGGAAATAAAGGGAAATTGCCTTGGCCTGTGGACAAAGGAAGTATTACCGAACACTTTGGGAAGAATGAACATCCCACTTTGAAAAATGTCTACACCAACAACCGAGGAATTGATATCAGTTCGCCTAAAAATGCGCAAGTTAGAGCCGTATTTGATGGAGAGGTGACAAGCGTTTTAAGTATCCCTGGCGCTGGGAAAGTGGTCATTATCAAACATGGAAACTACAGAACAGTGTACAGTAACTTAAAAGATACGTACGTTACTGCAGGAATGAAGATCACTACGAAAAAAGTCATTGGGTCCTTATTGGCGAAGGACAAACAAAATATGTCCATTGCCCATTTTGAAATTCACCACGTCGCTGGAAGTAACGTCACCTGCTTGAACCCTTCACTTTGGGTTTCTCAATAAGTTACGTATTTTTGCCCTTCGATTGATCATCAAACTATGAGTAAAAAAATTCAAACAGCAGAGCGCGTATCGCACAGTGATGTTTCTGACAATTACGTCTACCAACGCAGCGTACTTGCGTATGTCGAAGCGGCAAAACTAATTCACGGCAACGTACTTGAAATTGGAACAGGAAGTGGCTACGGCGTTGAGTTATTAAGTCAAAAAGCGGACACATTTCTGACAATTGACAAATTTGCTTCGAACGTTGGTGTTGAATTGAGCGAAAAAATCGACAATGTTGAATTTAAACAAATGACAGTTCCTCCGTTGACTGGACTGCCTGACAATCATTTTGATTTTGTGGTTTCGTTTCAGGTCATTGAACACATCAAAAAAGACCTCGCATTTGTGCAAGAAATTCACCGTGTGCTTAAGCCTGGCGGAAAGTTCATTCTTACTACGCCCAATAAAAAAATGTCACTTACGCGCAATCCATGGCACATTCGCGAATACACGATTGATGAATTGACAACACTCCTTAAAAAAGCGTTTGCTTCCGTTACACCGAAAGGCGTTTTCGGTAACGAGGAAGTGATGAAATACTACGAAGACAACAAAGCATCTGTGCGACGGATCATGCGCTTCGATATCCTCAATCTCCAATACCGTCTACCACGACAGTTCCTTCAAATTCCCTACGACATTCTAAATCGGCGCAACAGAAAAAAACTAAGCGACAATGGAAGTCACATCAAAATGGAAGATTACTTCATTGAAGACGCCAAAGAAGGGTGTATCGATTTGTTTTATGTGGCGGAGAAGAAATAAGAGAGCTCGCTATTTTAGTTTTTTCTTTGTCGTGGAAATGTTTGTTTCGATAGTGTTTTAGAGGCACGATATACATAAAAGGTTCAATTTTTTGCTGTTCAATCATTTGGATGTGCACTATTTAAATGGTAATTTAGTTTTACACAAAAAATGCCTAAGCTATCAGTACCATGAAACAGTCTGTTTTTTTTCTAGTATTCATTGCTGCTCTCTTAATTTCCTGTAAGAAGAAATATCATGTTGTTGGCCGTGCGTACAACCCAATTACCGGTCAGGGATTGGCCAATTTAAAGGTTGAGTTCATTAAAACCAATACCGAGTTTCCTGGCGGATACGACGAAGTAGATAGTACCTGGACGGATGCTAATGGTAATTATGAAATAGAGTACAAGGGAAGAGCTGAAAGAGTAAAGCTTGATGGCCCGGAGGGATATTATGGACTTGGGACTTTATACAACGGAAGTTATGAGCAAGCAGTAATTCTTGAACATAAAACAACGCAACAAATTGATTGGCATGTTGTAGGTTATGGTAAGTTAAAATTAAACATCTACAACGGATCTTGTGAAGACGCACAGGATAAAATAATAATAGATAGAAATTACAGACATGATCCGAATAATTCAATTTATATACCAATAACTTTAATGGGTTGTTATAACGAAGAGGGAATCCCTTCTACAGAAATTCCAATGGGTTACTACGACATTACATGGACGGTAACTAAAACGAGTACTGGAACGAATACATTTACAGGAGAAGTTTTTGTACCTGAAGGAGGGATTGGAGAATTTACCATTAACTATTGAAAAAGTATACCTTACATAGCGTTTTACTTGTTGAATTATTTACAATCACGCTCTTGATGACTCCAAAAGTGATCAAGAAAAAAACTAAAAATTTAGAGTGGAAAATACCCCCACTCTAAATTCATAATTCAAAACTCTATCCTTTTTCTACCCCTTCACCAAATCAATCCGCGCATCGTCCTTATCTGCTAAATCTGTCGAAAGCGCATCTTTACCGAGGGATTCAAAAATAACCTCGTTGGCCAATACTTCGTTGCACACGTACGATTGATTCGCAATAATTGCCGCTTTCACAGCATCATTTGTTTCTACTTTCAATACTATGCGATCGGTGACCTCCAAGCCTGAATCCTTGCGTAAGTTCTGTACACGGTTCACCAATTCTCTGGCAATTCCTTCAGATCTTAGTACTTCGGTGATCGTTACGTCCAATGCTACAGTTAAATTTCCTTCTGAGCTGACCAACCATCCTGGGATGTCTTGGGCAACGATCTCAAAATCTTGCATGTCGAGTGCAATTTCTTCTCCTTCCAAGGTTCCTGACCAACCACCGTTCGATTCAATCTTCGCGATATCTTCTGTGGTGAATTGAGCTGTCATGGCTGCAATTGCCTTCATTTGTTTTCCGTACTTCGGTCCGATCGTCTTAAAGTTCGGCTTGATGCTTTTTACCAAGATCCCGTTGTCCTCTTCCAACAATTCCAATTCCTTCACGTTTACTTCTGATAGAACCAACTCTTTTACGTGTAATAGGTTTGCTGAAAACTTCTTATCAAGCACGGGTACCATAATTTTCTGCAAAGGCTGACGGACACGGATATTTTCCTTCTTTCTCAACCCAAGCACCAATGAAGAAACACGTTGTGCTATGTCCATCTGCGCTTCCAATTCCGAGTCAATCAACGCTTCATTCGCTTGTGGAAAATCGGCGATGTGCACGGAAGGAACGCTATGTTTTGAAGAAACTGCATTCAAATCGAGGAACAATTGATCCATGAAAAATGGTGCGATCGGCGATCCTAGAACGGCAACCGTTTCAAGACAGGTGTACAACGTTTGATACGCTGAAAGTTTATCTTGCGAGTCATCACTTTTCCAAAAACGTCTTCTGCATAAACGCACATACCAGTTCGATAACTGGTCGGTGACAAATTCTTGAATTAGACGTCCCGCTTTTGTTGGTTCATAGGTTTCATATGCATCATCCACATTTTTGATGAGTGAATTCAACTGCGATAAAATCCAACGATCGATTTCAGGTCTGCTATCTACGGGTAAATCGTCTTCGGAATAATCAAATCCATCAATATTCGCATACAGCGCAAAGAAGGAATAGGTATTGTACAAGGTTCCGAAGAATTTTCGCTGCACTTCTGTGATTCCGTCTAAATCGAACTTCAAGTTATCCCATGGTTGCGCATTGGTAATCATGTACCATCGCGTCGCATCAGGACCGTATTTTTCTAAAGTCGTAAATGGATCCACCGCATTCCCCAAACGCTTGGACATTTTCTGTCCATTTTTGTCCAATACCAATCCATTTGACACAACGTTTTTGAACGCTACTGAATCAAAGACCATGGTTGCAATTGCATGCAAAGTATAAAACCATCCACGTGTTTGGTCAACACCCTCGGCGATGAAGTTTGCAGGGAAAGCCTTCCCTTCATCAATCAATTCTTTATTCTCAAACGGATAATGCCACTGCGCATACGGCATGGATCCTGAATCAAACCATACATCAATCAAATCCGCTTCACGTTTCATCGGTTTTCCCGAAGTAGAAATCAGCGTGATGTTGTCCATGTAATTTTTATGCAAGTCGACTTTCTCGTAATTGGCCTTTGACATATCTCCCACAACGAAATCAGGAAACGGATGTGTATTCATCACCCCTGCTGCGATGGCTTTGTCGCATTCCTTCATCAACATTTCGACCGAAGAAATACACAAGCGCTCATCCCCCTCTTCGGTTGACCAAATCGGAATTGGAATTCCCCAGTAGCGCGAACGCGACAAGTTCCAATCGTTGACATTTTCCAACCATTTTCCGAAGCGTCCCTCTCCCGTAGAAGCAGGTTTCCAGTTGATGGTATTATTCAACGCCATCATGCGCTCTTTTGCCCCACTCGCACGGATAAACCATGAATCCAGTGGGTAATAAAGCACAGGTTTATCTGTTCTCCAACAATGTGGGTAACTGTGGACGTATTTCTCCACCTTAAATGCCTTGTTCTCGGTTTTTAGTTTGATAGCAAGTTCAACATCTACTGATTTCTCAGGAGCCTCACCTTCGTTGTAATATTCGTTTTTCACGTATTTTCCAGCGAACTCACCCATGTGCGATGTGAATTTACCTTGCAAATCGACCAATGGTACCGCATTTCCTTTCTCGTCCAACACCAATAATCCAGGCACACCTGCATCCGCAGCAACCTTGGCATCATCCGCACCAAACGTAGGAGCAGTGTGCACGATTCCTGTTCCATCTTCAGTTGTAACAAAATCTCCTAAAATAACTTGAAAAGCTTTATCTGCATTTTCGTACGGTAATGCATACGGTAGCAATTGTTCGTAGCTAATTCCTGCCAGTTCTTTCCCTAAACACGTTCCCGCTATAAAGTAAGGAATCTGCTTTGCTCCAGCTTCGTAGGTTGATAATTCATCTTCACTTTCAACCGCAAAAAATGGCTTGGTGAATTGCTTCCCAACTAAGTTCTTTGCTAAAATAACGTTGATTGGTTCAAAGGTGTATTGATTGTATGTTCTCACCAATACGTATTCGATTTTCGGTCCAACAGCCAATGCTGTGTTAGATGGCAAGGTCCAAGGGGTTGTCGTCCACGCGAGGAAGTAGGTTTCCTCAAAGGTCCTCCCCCTTAATCCCCCTCCAAAGGGGGAAACCGATCCGTCTACCACTCTAAATTGTGCTACGACCGTTGTATCTGTCACGTCCTTGTAACAACCCGGCTGGTTCAACTCATGCGTTGACAATCCTGTTCCAGCTTTTGGTGAATACGGCTGAATAGTGTATCCCTTGTACATCAATCCTTTCTCGTACAGTTGACCTAACAACCACCACACCGTTTCCATGTACTTCGATTCATAGGTAATGTACGGATCTCCCATATCTACCCAATACCCCATTTTTCGGGTTAAATCGTTCCAAATATCTGTGTAACGCATCACGGCTTCTTTACACGCTTTGTTGTAATCCTCTACCGT
Organism: uncultured Flavobacteriales bacterium; assembly: GCA_937876195.1. Lineage (GTDB taxonomy): Bacteria > Bacteroidota > Bacteroidia > Flavobacteriales_D > Crocinitomicaceae > UBA4466. The sequence goes on along the minus strand of CALEIK010000012.1, from coordinate 17,872 downwards.
AATTTTCGTTCCAATGTCTTCTTTTGCAATTCCAAGTTCCTTTTCAACGCCCAACTCCACAGGTAAACCGTGGGTATCCCATCCTGCTTTTCGCTTCACTTGGTATCCTTTCAAGGTCTTGTAGCGGCAAAAAATATCCTTGATCGAACGTCCCATCGCGTGGTGAATCCCTGGTAAACCGTTCGCAGATGGAGGTCCTTCAAAGAAAATAAATGGCTCCTTTCCTTCGCGGGTGTCTACTGATTTCTCAAAGATGTGGTTCTGCTCCCAGTTATTTAACACACGTGTGGCAACATCTGGTAAGTTTAAACCTTGGTACGTTGGATAAGTTTTGCTCATTCTACTTGGAATTTTGAATGTGTAAAGTTACACAATTTGATTTGAAAAAGTAACCCTTCATAAGTGCCGAATTGTCTCCTACTAAATCGTTAAAATCTTATAAAACCAAAATATTACGCTTTTTTGCTTGTTAACCATCTGTTTAAGGCTTAATTTTGTTAAATCAAGACTATGGGAGTATACACACCAGGACCGTTATTAGCGCAGATTAATCTGCCTGAGGATCTTAGAAATAAGTTTACCCTCAATGACTTACCACAAATTTCAGATGAAGTTCGTCAGTACATCATTGATGTCATTTCAGAAATTGGGAACAGTCACTTTGGTGCGAGTTTAGGTGTTGTGGAAATGACCGTAGCCTTGCATTACGTGTTCAATACTCCCGAAGATCAATTAGTCTGGGACGTAGGTCACCAAGCTTACGGACATAAAATCTTGACGGGAAGACGTGAATCATTTCATACCAATCGCTTGAAAGGTGGGATCTCTGGATTTCCAAAACGTTCGGAAAGTATATTTGATACGTTCGGAGTAGGTCACTCTTCGACTTCCATTTCGGCAGCGCTAGGAATGGCTGTCGCGAACAACTACAAAGGAGAAAAGGATCGTCAACACATTGCTGTGATTGGTGACGGTGCGATGACTGCGGGATTGGCATTTGAGGGAATGAATCACGCGGGATTTGAAAAAGACGCCAATTTATTGGTGATTTTGAACGATAACTGCATGTCGATTGATCCCAATGTCGGTGCACTCAAAGATTATTTGACAGATATTACGACATCACACACTTACAACAAGGTCAAGGATGAAGTATGGAACTTACTTGGAAAAATTTCCAAATTTGGACCCGATGCACAAACCGTTGCTTCGAAAATATCAACTGCACTGAAAGGTTCTTTGTTGAAACAAAGTAACCTTTTTGAATCGCTGAACTTTCGATATTTCGGTCCAATTGACGGTCACGACGTTATTGCCATGGCGAAAGTACTGGAGGATTTAAAAAGTATTCCAGGCCCAAAAATTTTGCACTGCATTACGCGTAAAGGTGCGGGATATAAATTTTCAGAAGAAGGAAATCCAACGCAATGGCATGCACCAGGTGTGTTCAATAAGGATACTGGAGAAATTGTAAAGATTCTGCCAAAATCACCACAACCTCCAAAATACCAAGATGTTTTCGGTCACACGATTGTCGAATTGGCGGAGAAAAATGATAAAGTGATGGGGGTAACTCCAGCAATGCCTTCTGGATGCTCGTTGAATATTATGATGGCGGCAATGCCAGAGCGTACATTTGATGTCGGTATTGCAGAGCAACATGCGGTCACTTTTTCTGCGGGACTTGCCACACAAGGCTTGGTTCCCTTTTGCAATATTTACTCGTCGTTCATGCAACGTGCTTTTGATCAAGTCTTGCACGATGTCGCTTTACAGAATTTGAACGTTGTTTTTTGCTTAGACCGTGGCGGGTTGGTTGGTGCCGATGGTGCTACACATCACGGTGCATATGATTTAGCGTATATGCGCTGTATTCCAAACATGGTGGTAAGCGCTCCAATGAATGAAGCTGAATTACGCAACTTAATGTATACAGCTCAGTTGGAAAACATGGGGCCATTTTCGATTCGTTACCCACGTGGAAACGGAACAATGACGGAGTGGAAAACAGCCTTGCAAAAAGTCAAAGTTGGGACAGGGCGCAAACTGACAACAGGAAACGACATTGCAATTTTGACCATTGGTCACCCTGGTAATTTTGCCCAAAAAGCAATTGAGGAATTGAAATCAACTGGTGCTTCTATTGCTCACTATGACATGCGCTTTGTCAAACCGATCGATGAAACAATGCTCCATGAGGTCTTTTCGAAATTCAAAAAGATCATTACGGTGGAAGACGGTTGCATCATGGGTGGATTTGGTTCTGCGGTGATTGAATTCATGGCGGATCAAAAATACGCAGCTGAAGTCGTTCGTTTGGGAATTCCTGACATGTATATCCACCATGGTACACAAGAAGAATTGTGGAAAGATTGCGGATTTGATGTGACTTCTATTGTCAATCACGTAAAACGTATGCTTTCCTTCTCAACCCATCAAAAAAGTGCAATCATTTAATTCATAGAAGGAGAATTTCAAACTTCCATTCTTAATACGTTAATATTCCAACAAGTCTCTCTGTTGGACCGTAATTTATGTAAATTGCATGCGTTATACATAAATTAAACTAATGAAACTTATTACTACGCTTGGAGCAATTATATTGCACTGTGTTGTCATTTCACAAGAATGGACAACATTTCAAACCAATGAATATATCTCAATAGAATACGCAAGAATAGATCATGTAAGCAAAAGCGATGGCATTCACCATCAGCGAATTATTTTCAAATACACCAATCTTACAGATTCAGATTTAGAGTTGAGTTTTCAGCGTTTACTTACTTATAATGCAAAAAATGGTGAGCTTCTGCAAGAAAAAACTTACTCGGTATCGCTACCGGCTCAAGGTAGTGTTCAATACAATCAAACCAATTCGACCGATAAAACCTTCTATATTTTCTATAAAGATTTGGGAGGAACCATAAAGAGTAACCTAGCAAATTTTGAAATTGTCCACCTAGAATACAAGTAAAAATGAAAAAGAAACTAATCCTATTAACTGCTCTAATTTATTGTGGCTTCGATTATAGCTATGCACAATGTGAAATTAATGTGAGTGCAAATCCGACAACAATAACTTGTGGAGAAACTGCTGTATTAACAGCTTTTGGATCTTCTACTGGTCAAATAATTCTAGATGAAGATTTTAATTCAGGAGGGTTTGGACCAGGTTGGGGATCGACCCCAGGTGCAACAAGTTTCTCTAACCCATGTTCTCCTGGAGGAGTAGATGGTACACCACACGCATGGATGGATAACAATACCACCGTTCCTAGGACATTGGTTTCTGCCACTTACGATTTAACAGCTGCAACTGCAGGGGTGTCCATTTGTTTTGATTTGCTATTTGCGGAACAAGGTGATGCGGCACCATGCGAGGGTCCAGATGAACCAGATGAGGGCGTATATTTACAGTATTCAACAGATGGGGGTGCAACATGGATTGACATTCATTATTTTGATCCAAATGGGGGGTATGATCCTCAATTGACAAACTGGAACAATTGGTGCTTTGAAATACCACCGGCAGCGATTACTGGGTCAACCATGTTTCGCTGGCATCAAACAGCGGATTCAGGAGCAAACTACGATCACTGGGGAATTGATAATGTTCAGATTTTTCAGAATGATATCAATGCTGAAGTGATATGGCAACATGATGGGTACTCCTATGGTGTAGGAAACCCAGGTGGTGATAATCCAACTGCTGTTGCCCCCACAAGTACCACAACTTATACAGCACAAATTACCACTGGAACTGGGGATGTGTGTACTGCTGATATTACTATAATAGTTGAAGATCCTATTTATGATATAAATGTAAATGCTAACCCAACTTCCATTTGTGCTGGAGAATGTGCTTTAATTACTGGGGATGCTGTTGTAATTATGGACCCTGGAGGGATAGAGACCTATGAAAACAATCAAACTGAGTCTGTAGGAGGATTTGGGGTCGGAAGCATCGGTTCTTCTGTGAATGTTAATGTTCAAGGAATTAACATGAGTGCCCTAACTTCAGGAACTATTACGGAAGTGTGTATTAATGATTTTTCTTATTTTTCGTTTGGATTCCCTAACCCTGTTACCGTTGCTGATTTTGAATTCGTGTTGGTTGCGCCAGGAGGCTGCGCAGAAATTGTGTTAATTCCACAGGGAAGCTTACAACCGTCTTCTCAGTTTGGTCCAGGATTACAAAATGTTTGTTTTACTGTTGGAGGTGCAACGAATTTATCCTCAGTACCAGAGCCCTATTCTGGCGTCTATCAGCCCAACCAAAGTTTTGATCTCGCTAATGGATGTGACCCTAACGGAGTTTGGTCAATAGAAATGACTGCCCCAAGTGGTATTTCTGCAGGTAGTGGATCTTTTGAAGGATGGAGTATTACCTTTGATGATCCACCTATTTATGGAACTTCAAACATTTCATGGTCACCAACAATTGGACTTTCTAATCCAGCATCCATTAATACAGATGCCTGTCCAGTAGTAAGTACAGACTATGAGCTCACGGTCTCAAATGGGACACCAGGTTGTGCGACACACACAGAAATAGTTTCAATCACAGTTGATACTTGTGGTGGATGTATTCCACCAAATCTAATAATAGATGCTCTCAACGCATGTTTGCCGTCTACGGTAGACCTGTCTGATGCAATTGATCCTGCTTCGGATTTAGCTAATATTACTTACCACTCTTCCATGGCAGATGCACAAAACGGTGTAAACCCAATTGGACAAGTGGTTGGTTCTACGGGTTCGTATTGGATCAGATATGAAGATCTGACTGATTCGACGTGCTATGGAGTTCAAGAAATTAGTGTGACCATCTCAGCAATTGATGATGCTTCGTTTAGCCTAACAGATTTTTGTGAAGGCACAGCAAATAGTGCCTCAGGAATAATAACACCAGGTGGAATATTTACATTTAACCCTGTGCCAGGCGGTGGAGTTAATATTAATCCTGTTACTGGGGAAATTACGAACGGTGTCGCAGGAACTCAATACACAGTTGAGTATACAACTTTAGGTGCCTGTCCAAGTAGCTCAACCCAGAATGTCACAATGAATCCGAACCCAACACCAGTGATTACTGGTACTTTTGCCTATTGTGTTGGCGGAAATGCAACATTAGATGCGGGAGGTCCATATTCAAGCTACGACTGGAGTATTGGTGGGAATCAACAAACGCTTAACACAACAGCTGCTGCAGGAATTACCGTAACGGTGACTGATGTAAATGGATGTGTTGGAACTAGCGCACCCGTTGATGTAATAGAAACTACAGAAATTATTTTCAATGATCAACTCGAAATATGCCAAGGTGAAAGTGTTTCAATTCATGGAAATATGGAGAGTACAGCTGGTGTTTACAGCGTTACTTTACCTACTGGTTCTGGTTGTGACAGTACAGCAAACATTACACTGGTTGTGAATGCCCTACCCAACCCGATTATTACTGGAAATTTATTCTACTGTTCTGGAGAGTCTACTGTGCTAGACGCTGGAGGTCCATTTATCAGTTACGACTGGAGTATTGGTGGAAATCAACAAACCATTAACGCGACAGCAGGTGCTGGAATAACAGTAACAGTAACAGACGCAAATGGTTGTAGTGCTACAAGTGCTGCGGTAAGTGTAGCTGCTCCGCCTCAAGCAGTAGTAACAGCAACGCCAAACAGTGGTTCTGACCCACTGGATGTTGTATTAGCAAATGGTAGTACAAATGCTTCTAACTATTTTTGGGATTTCGGAAACGGAAGTAGCTTAAACATTAATGATTTAAGCAGTCAAAACCAAACTTATACAGGGGATGGGCCATTTGTAGTGATGCTAGTTGCAGAAGAAAATGGATGTTCCGATACTGCCTATGTAACGATAAGTATAGATAATCCAATGGTAATTGATATACCAAATGTATTTACTCCAAATAATGACTCATCCAATGACGCATTTTTCTTCAATTCAATCAATGTCGCATCGTTAGAAATAATTATTCTAAATCGATGGGGAAACCTAATATTTGAATCAAATGCTGTGAACTTTTTATGGGATGGAAAATCACTAAACGGACAAGATGCAAAGGAGGGTGTTTATTTCTTTAAATACCATGCAGTTGGTTTTGATGGGCTAACCCAAGAAGGACATGGATTCGTGCATTTGGAAAGGTAGAAGTCCTTTCTATGTTTGTATGGTGATTTATTTGGTTTAAGTGGTCGGTTGGAAAACGCTGAAAAGCAATTGGTCCTAACCAACGATAAATGGCATACTCGAGGCGTGTTCAATAAAAATACTGGTGAATTTGTAAGGGTTATTTTCTACCTTTAAGCTATGCTTCCAAATCTTGAACTTCTCGAAAATGAAATTACCTACAAAGCAAGTCGAAGTGGTGGCGCTGGCGGACAGCATGTGAACAAAGTTTCGACCAAGATAGAACTGGATTTTGACGTCCACAATTCCAACGTGTTGACCGATGAGCAAAAGGAAGTGATTCTTAAAAAGCTTGCTTCAAAAATCACCAAGGACGGCATTTTACAAATCGTTTCGCAATCTGAACGGAGTCAACTCCGAAATAAGAAAGTCGTTTTGGACAAATTCCAAGAATTAATTACAGATTGTTTTCGGGTGAGCAAAGTGCGCAAACCAACGAGAATTCCCAGAGCAGTCAAAGAAAAACGACTCCGCATGAAAAAAATCAAAGCTGAAATCAAAAAAAGAAGACGCAACGATTATTAATCCACCTTTACCACCTTTATTGTTTTGTCTCCTAAGCGAAGAAAGTAAACATTGGAAGTAAGTTTGGACATATCAATTTCGGTATCATTTACATCAACAGTTCCTGTCAATAACCGTTCACCTGTTAGCGAGTAGATTTCATAATTTGTAGATTCCAATAATTCACCTTCCACAGAAATTCTCCCGTTGGTAGGATTTGGGGAAACTGAAAATGCATCGTTCAATTCACTTTCATCTAAACTAGTCGTTGCACAATCAATCTTTCCATTGATATCGTACTGTGAAAAAAACTTCCACACTTCAACTGAAGCATCGATATCGTAATTTGTAATAGGAATATTAAACGCACTTCCTGGCCATGTATGTCCACCACTGTTGACTTTAAAATGCACGACTTCGGTACAGTTATCGCCATTTTCGTATACTGTCTTCTCAACTGTACTTCCATCTGTCGTGTTGATGTTTGGAACATTCGTTACGACTGGAGTAGCATCGCAATTGTTGTATGTCCTCCAATGCGTCAGAATATTTGGAATCGAAACTGACCAACCTGCACCACCATTGTAAGGCACAGTCGCGTCAGAAGTTCCGTGAATTTGAATAATTGGTGTTGGGTGCGTAGCGTTACATCCAGCCATCGTCGCAGGAACCATTGCGCCAGTCACCGAGCCAACAGCCGCAAAACGACTGCTTAAAGTGCACGCCAAATGAAAACTCATGTATCCGCCGTTGGACATTCCGGTGGAATAAATTCTGTCTTCATTGATATTGTAATCAAGCAACAATGAATCGATCAGTGCAGAAGTAAATCCTACATCATCCACTGAACTTCCTCCCCAACCGACATTGAAATGTGGTTCGCCTGTCCCATCTAACGTACCTTGTGGGTGCACAATTAAAAATCCCGCAGTATCCGCAATCGGGCGAAAATCACCGTAAAACATCTGCTCGGCGGCGTTGCTGGTATATCCGTGAAAATTGAAAAGCAGTGGAAACGCTTGTGTTCCATCATAGCTCGCTGGAATGTATAAAATATAGTCGCGCGTGATCGCATCATGCGTTATGGAAGCATTGATTGTTTGTTGCGCCTCCGCAGATAAATTAAGAACAAGAAGTGTAAAAAAGGTAAGTGTGATTTTCATAGTTTAATATATAAATACTTTCTGAAAGGTACGACTTTTCTGTGATTTGGAGCTGTCAACTATGATTCAATGTCAAATTCCTTAGGAAAATTTTGAAAAGAAATCGGTCTTAACCAACGATAAATTGCGTCGGTTCCAACCGCTGTGAATCGCGCATCGGTTGAGGCTGGATAAGGTCCACCGTGATGCATTGAGGGACACACTTCAACACCTGTTGGAACTCCATTAAAAATGATTCTTCCCACTCGGTATTTCAACGCTTCAATCACTGGATTAAATGTTGTCATTTCTTCTGGTTCAACGATGATCGTTCCTGTGAGTTGACCTTCCATGTGCTCTATCAATTGTGCTAATTCCACCTCATCTTTATAGGTGACCATCAATGAAAATACACCAAAAACTTCTTTGTGCAAATTGATGTTCTTCAAAAATTGAGCACCACTTGTATGCGCTAAAACGTGACCAATGTAATTGTCCTTTTCACTGCCTTTTGCGCTAATTAGCTCCACACCATCTTCTTTCAGCGCTTCACCTTTCTTTTTAGAATAAGTAGTAAAGATCGAAGGGTGCAACATCGGCTGATTTTCAATTAAATCTAATTTTTCAGTTAATATTTGCGAAAATAGCTCTGACTCTTTATTGTCTGGAACAAATATGATTCCTGGATTAGTGCAGAACTGACCAGCACTTTGGGTCATTGAATCGGCATATTTCGCTGCCCAAAATTCAGCTTTTCGGGTCAACGATAATGGAGAAATTACCACAGGATTTACGCTCCCCATTTCGGCAAAAACTGGAATCGGTTCTGCACGTTGATTTGCCAAATCGAATAACGCGCGACCACCTTGAATGCTTCCTGTGAATCCAACCGCTTTGATCGCTGGATGTTTTACCAAGTGAACGCCGACTTCAATTCCTTTGCTGTTCAGGTTGGAAAATACTCCATTCGGCATTCCTGTTTTAATCGCCGCTTTGATTATTGCTGAAGCGACTAATTCACCTGTTCCAGCGTGCATGGGGTGACTTTTCACAATAACTGGACAGCCAGCAGCCAATGCGCTTACAGTATCTCCACCAGCCGTTGAATAGGCGAGCGGAAAATTACTTGCTCCAAAAACTGCCACCGGACCCAAAGGAATGAGTGTTTTTGTCAGTCTTGGTTTAGGCGACGAAGTTCTATCTGGTTCCGCTGCATCTAGCGATGATCTCTTCCATTTATTTTCTCGTAATAATTCTGCAAATGAACGCAATTGAAAAATTGTACGGGTTCTTTCAGCTCTTGCGCGCGATGCTGACAATCCAGATTCGGTGCAAAGGACAGTCAACAAATCATTTCCAAGAGCTTCAATTTCATCGGCAATAACCTCTAAAAAAATCGCTCGTTCCGATAGAGGTGTATTTCTATAAATTTTAAACGCCTTAGAAGAAAGCGTTGCGGCTTCATCAATTTCATCAACCGTCACCTCGCAAAAGTCCCACTCATTTTCTTTGTTGACAACTGAATCAAACGTACGAAAATGTACATTTCCCTTTGCGCTGCGCTCATTTCCAATATAATTTTCTCCACTAATCTTTACCATTCCAATCCGAAAAATTATCAATTCAGTCCTAAATGTAAAGTCTATCTTCATCAACTACAACTATTTGATTGGACTTTCAGTTGAGATTTCATTTTTCTGACTATTTTGTACCTCTAAAACAAACTACATGTCGACAGATACATTGCAGAAAACCAATTATGGTGCGCTAACCACACTAACTACCGTTTTTTTCTTTTGGGGGTTCGTTGCTGCTTCAAATACAATTCTAATTGGATTATTCAAAGAGAGATTTGACCTTCTCCAATGGCAATCTCAGCTCGTTGAATTTGCCTTTTACACAGCATACTTTGTTGGGTCCTTAATCTACTTTCTGATTTCAATTATTAAGAGCGATCCATTATTAAAATATGGTTATAAAAAAGGGCTTATTGGGGGACTAGTCATATCTGCAATAGGCGCGCTTGGATTTATTCCTGCGGCAGAACTTTCCTCGTTTTGGCTAATGTTAGTTTCATTGTTTATAGTTGGTCTCGGATTCTCCCTCCTTCAAATAGTTGCAAATCCATATGTGATTGCCATTGGTGACCCAAAAACAGGTGCGCATCGGGTGAGTTTCGCAGGTGGAATTAATAGTGTTGGAACGATGATTGGACCCTTAATATTCAATTATATTCTATTCGGTAAGGTAGCGGATATAGACACTGGAAATGTTTCCGTTGGAAGTATTCAGTTACCGTACATTATACTAGCCATTTGTTTTGTAGCACTCGCTTTAATTCTCTGGAAAATAAAACTTCCAGATTTAAAAAAAATCAATGACAAAGTCGACGTACCATCTGAATCAGGAGGCTCTATAATTCAGGACCGCCCTTCAGTCTTTAACTATCCTCAGTTAGTATTCGGAATGATTGCTATCTTCATTTACGTTGGTGTAGAGGTTTCCATACAGAGTAATTTACCCGCCTTTATGGCACAAGATGACATTTTAGGAATGGCACCAAAATTTACTGCTCACTTCATCTCACTTTATTGGGGGTCATTGATGATCGGGCGATGGATGCAGAGTATCGGAGTTTTTAATATCGGAACCAAACTTAAATATGCATTGTACGTTATTGTACCTGTCGTTGCCTTTGGAGTTATAATCGGATTCAATTACTTAATTGGAATGAAAATTTCTGATTTTTACGACTACTGGCCTTATATTCTAATATTAATCGCTGGCTTTATCATTTCAAAAAACAGACCCGGATTTACACTTATATTATTTAGTTTGTTAGGTTTAGTAATGATGATAATAGGCATAATGTCAACAGGAAAAGTTGCCGTTTACTCGTTTATCAGTGGTGGGCTATTTTGTTCTATAATGTGGCCTTGTATATTTTCACTTGCGATATCTGGATTAGGCAAACATGCAAATAGAGCGTCATCTCTTTTAGTTATGATGATTTTTGGTGGTGCGCTTATCCCACCGCTGCAAGGTTACGTGGGAGATCTTATTGGAATACACCACTCGTATTGGATTCCAGTTATTTGTTTTGCTTACTTAGCAATCTATGGAATCGTGGCTACCAAATCATTAAAAACACAAGGGATTAATTACGAAATCTAAATTTTGAGTTTTTTAACACAGAGGTTGAGCAGAGGAACACAGTGTACACAGAGAAAATACGTTGAGCGAACCAAAGACCTCTGTGAACTCCCAAACTCTGTTACTCTGTGTTAAAGAGCTAAATTGAAACTCTAAGATATAACCAGTATAGTGTAACACGAGGTGTTTATTTCATGGAAATTCCAAAGTGGGAATAAATTGGTCGCTCGTAACCATCACTATCAGCTGGTCGGTTAATAATCCCACCCATTGGTTCCAGATACATACATGACGATCCGCCTTGGTCACACGCCATGGCATTTGAAGCGCCTAAAAGTCGAAGTATGTCGGCACAATTGTGATACGTGAGCCCTTCGCTGTAGTCAGGTCGTTTCCCGTCTACAATCATTAAGTAAAGTAATGTTCCGTCTGCATTTGTTCCCATAACCGTTCGCGCATAAGGGTTATCATTTTCAAGAGAAAGAATCTCATTGTCTACCAAAATATCGAATCGACCCCAAATGGCGTTGTATTTATCGTTGTTCATCACTGTATCAACTACTGATTCAACGGAATAATTTGCTCTATTCGTCTTTTTAGAAAACCCAATGAACGGTCTTTTTTTCGTATCAGCCATCATTACAACGTTCCCGTCAGAAATCCAGTTTCCACTCCACTCACCCAACTCACAGTCCATTGCCATCGATTCACCTGCTTCTCCGTTAATGGCGAGCACGCAATTGTTTTCCTTGGCAAATTCGCTGGTCAGGTATTTGTGCTTTTTCTCTGGAGTGACTTTCACTTTTACACTCGGATGTTTTAAATCCACAATCGCAATAAATGCCACTGAGTTAGGTGATGCCTGTTGAATAGTGATTAAATCAATGGCTTCATTGATGGGTTTTTCATAGATCGTGGCGTTGGGATATTTCTTCTTCAAAGCACTTGCATCATACACCTTTTCCTTGTTTATTGCAGGCGTTGACATCATCTTACTTTCCACAATCTTCTTATTGAGAACAGTCAGTTCCTTGTTGATGTTACTTACTTTTTTGTCTATGATTAGCAGCACTAAAAAGCCCAGAAGGATGAAATTAATTTGCCAGATACGTCGCTTTTCTACCTTCTTAAAAAATCGTCTCAGTAGGAAGGTTGTCACGACCATTAAACCCAATATCATAAGAACAATACCGTACAAAGGTAAGTCCAACACACGCCAAAGTGTTGACAGTAAATTATCCAATAAATTATTGATGAAATTTCCCATGCACTAGTTATTCTCGGTCTTTTCCATCATTTTTCCGACAGCACAGCCATCGCATTTTGTTTCCTCCGCAAAAAAACGCTGATAGAACAAGCGCCCGAGGTAAATCGAGGCGGCGAGTAAAATTGCTATGACGAGCATTGTTTGCATTACGAAAGAATTAGATATGTTATCCAGGCACCAAGATACGCCAAAATTCCCATATATCCCATTTGAAGCAATGGCCATTTCCAACTCTTGGTTTCTCTTTTTACGACCGCCAACGTCGCCATGCATTGCATAGCAAAGACATAGAACACCATTAAACTCACACCAGCAGCGAGACTAAATACAGGCGTACCATCAGCATAAGTTTCACTTCTCATTTTTTCAATCAACGGTCGACTTTCTTCGCTGTCATCTCCAACCGCATAAATCGTCGCCATCGAACCGACAAAGACTTCGCGCGCTGCAAAGGAGGTGATCAGTGAAATTCCAATTTTCCAGTCGTAACCCAACGGCGCAATCACCGGTTCAATCGTTTTACCCATGATTCCGATGTAGGAGTTTTCTAGTTTTGCAGAAGCAACTAATCGGTTTGTACCTTCTTCATCAAGGTTTAATTGTATGGCTTCAGTTTGCGCTAGGGTTCCTGCCATTTCCATGCGATCAGACGGTCCAAATGTTGCCAATCCCCACAAAATGATGGAAATTGCTATGATGATTTTTCCAGCGTCCCACACAAATACTTTGATCTTCTCCCAAACGGTAATTCCAACGTTCTGCCACCTTGGAAGCTTGTAATCGGGCATTTCGAGCAGTAAAAAGCCCTTTTCCTTCGTTTTAATGATCCATTTTAGCAAAATCGCAATGAATAACGCACTCAGTGTGCCTAGCGCATACAAGACGAATAACACCAATCCTTGCAGATTCATGAAGCCAAAATACGTTTCACTTGGAATGACCAACGCGATGAGCAAAGTATAGACTGGAATTCGCGCGCTGCAACTCATGAGTGGTGCGACCATAATCGTAATCATGCGTTCCTTCCAATCGGAAATGGTACGAGCCGACATCACACCCGGAATCGCACAGGCTACACTTGAAAGTAAAGGCACGACGCTCTTCCCATTCAGCCCGAATGGGCGCATCAATCGATCCATGATGAAAACCACACGTGATAAATACCCTGTTTCTTCCAAAATCGCAATGAAAAAGAACAAGAGTGCGATCTGTGGAATGAATATGAGTACACCTCCAATTCCTGGGATAATGCCTTCGGTGACTAAATCTGTAAATAATCCCTCAGGTAAAATGCTTCTCGTCCAACCACTCAGATTCGCAAATGCTCCATCTATTAAATCCATTGGAACAGATGCAAAGGCATAAATAAACTGAAAAATAATCAGCAGTACAACACCAAAAATAAGGTAACCAAAAATTGGGTGTACCAGTACTTTATCGATGCCACGAGAGGCTGAAATTGTTTTTTCTGAGATGTTCTCAATGTTTGCAATTTCAGCTCGGATATGGGTAAATCGAAGTTTTGTTTCACTTTCTTGAGCACCTAAATCATCTACCGATGCCAAACTAATATCGTTCTGAAATTTGTGTCCCTTTCTTTCTTTAAATGAGCCTAGGGCTTCCAACACCTTTTGTTTTCCCAGTTTAACGCGTGCGTTCGAGGAAACAATTGTGGCTTCTGGAAACAATGCTTGTAGCGAAGCAATCTCTATCGTTTTGTTCTGCTTCGTAGCCAAATCGGTCATGTTCAAGACCATTAACGTTGGCAATTGTAAATCGTAGACTTGGGTGAACAACAATAGATTTCGTTCAAGATTTGACGCGTCCACAACAACTACAACGGCATCGGGATAATTATGGCTTTCGGGATTGCAGAGACTGTTGTACACAACTTCTTCATCCTTCGAACGGGGATAAATGCTATATGTCCCTGGGAAATCAATGAGTTCGTGGGGCTGACCTTCAATTTCCAATCTACCTGTTTTCTTATCTACAGTAACACCCGGAAAATTACCGACGTGTTGCCGAAGCCCAGTCAACATGTTGAAAACAGAGCTTTTACCCGTATTTGGGTTTCCAAGTAACGCTATTTTCATGGTGTTGGTTCGTTTTGAAGATCCACTTCAATCAATTGAGCCTCGTCTTTTCTGAGCGAAAGAACATAGCCATCAATATCCACGGCAATTGGGTCACCAAAAGGGGCTCGGTATAAAATTTCCAATCGTTTTCCTACGACTAAACCCATTTCCATCAGCTTAACTTTCAACGATGACTCGAGAATAGCACGAACCACAACGGATTCACCATTTTTTATGTGTGAAAGAATCTGCCCCATTATTTAGAATGAGTACAAATATAAAGTTCCTTGGTGTAAATCGCAGTACCCTGAAGAGGGTATTTCAGCGACTATTTTTGTTTGACAATCAAGCGTGCCGTTTCGCCCATCTTTTGTTCCAGGATAACTTCCTTCTCGACGGTAACTCGATCCAATGTTGCTTGATCGTAATGACGCACGGTAACTAGCTCCAACCCATTCTCAAAGTACACTTTGTAATTGTCCTCAAACAAATTACGAATCGTATCAATATTCACCTTTTCCTCATCCAATAAAATTGAAAATTTCAGAGCCGTGTTCTGCATCAAATTAATTTTCGCGTTGACGCGTGATAGGCGTTCAAAAATATCACTCAAGTTCTTCTCAACGATGAAGGAGAAATCCTTTGGTGTAAATGAAAAAAGCACTTGATTCATCTTAAAAATAAAGGAAGGCACGGTATGATCATTGGTGGTGCTGGATTGGATGGTTGTCCCCTCCGCCTTCGGATCAATGAACGATTTCACATACAATGGAATGTTCTTATTTTGAAGCGGTTTGATGGTTTTTGGATGAATCACCGATGCACCGTAGTATGAAAGTTCAATCGCTTCTCTGAATGAAATGCTTTCCAATTTAATCGTGTTATCAAACCACTTTGGATCTGCATTCAGCATTCCTGGAACGTCCTTCCAAATCGTCACGCTTTCGGCAGCGCAACAGTACGCCATAATTCCTGCAGTATAATCAGACCCTTCTCTTCCCAATGTGGTTGTCAAACCTTCTGATGTATGTCCAATAAAACCTTGAGTCACCTGAACATCCACATGTTCAAACTTTGGAAGAAAATGCTGCTTAAACAGTTCTTCTGTTTTCTTCCAGTCCACCTCACCCTCCCGGTAATTATTGTTGGTACGAATTAATTCACGTGCATCCGCCCAACCAGAATTTATCCCTCTTTGTTTCAAATAGGCATTCACAATTCGGGTCGAAATCACCTCTCCCAAGGAAACAATTTGGTCGTATTCAAAATCGTAATTTTCTGGAATGCGCGCATCATACATTTTAGTGAGCGCCTCAAATTGAGATTCAATCTCAGTAAAAATCAAGTGATTGTCATCATCAAATAATGATTGCATGATTCCTAAATGAAAAGCTCTTCGTTCAGCGATTAAATCATCAAAAGTGGATTTGTTTCTTTTACAGAGCGCATCAACAATTAACTCGAGCGCATTGGTAGTTTTACCCATTGCTGAGACAACAATTCCTAGCTTTTCGCCGTTGTAGAGTGCAACTATATCCGCTACATTTTGAACTGCTTGCGCATCCTTCACTGATGCTCCACCAAATTTAAAAACCTTCATGCTCATGCTTTTGGCAAAAGTAGAAATTATAATGAATGGAAAAACAATGTGGCGTTATATTCTAATCAAAGTGTGATTAACTTAACTTGTCTGTCAAGATTCTCATTTCAATTACTGGTGAAATGCGCTCGTAAAGAATATTGTAGACTGCCTCAACGATAGGCATTTCAACATCAAATTTTTTCTTGATTTCCATGACACTTTTTGTGGCAAAGTACCCTTCAGCAATCATGTCCATTTCCATTTGAGCGGTTTTGACAGAATACCCCTTTCCAATCATGTAGCCAAAGGAACGATTGCGCGAAAATCGTGAGTACGCTGTTACCAACAAATCGCCTAGATAAGCTGATGATTTGACATCGCGGTGAATTGGACTCATCTCATCAATAAGGTTTTCAATTTCTTGAATGGCATTTGAAACAAGCACGGATTGAAAATTGTCACCATATCCTAAACCTGCACAGATCCCCGATGCAATTGCGTAAACATTTTTAAGCACCGCCGAAATTTCAGTTCCAAACAAATCGTCTGAAATGGTTGTTTTAATGTATCGACATGCTAGTAGTTCTGCCATTTCTTCAGAAACCTCATCGTCTTGACAAGCCACCGTGAGATAGGATAAACGTTCGAGTGCTACTTCTTCAGCATGACAGGGACCACAAATGATTCCAATGTTATCGTAAGGTGTTCCGAACGTTTTATGGATAAATCTAGCAGGAATTGCATTGTATTCAGGAATAATACCCTTCACAGCAGAAAAAATAATTTTATCTACTAGAATGTCTTTTGGGAAGTTCTCAAAAAGCTTCACCAAAAATGCCGAGGGTGTCGCGATGATCACTATGTCAGCTGGTTTAATAATTTCCATTAAATCCGTGCTGACATTGATTTTATTCAAATCAAACTCAACCGACTGAAGGTAATTAGGATTATGACGAAACTTCAAAATATGTCGAACCGCGCCTTCATTGCGCATGTACCAATTGACAGAAGACACGTTGTTACTCAATATCTTCACCAAAGCAGTTGCCCAACTTCCTCCTCCAATAACCGCTATTTTTTTTCTATCCTCCATATTTATGGTCGCAATAACAAAGGTATTATTTATTCTGAAATGAAGTGAGGAAGAACAAAAAAGACCATCAGTCTGGGACTGATGGTCTTTCTGAAAAATTACATGCTTATTGCTTAATTACATCATAAACGCTTGTTCCAAACGTATTTTCGATGCGTATAAAATAAACTCCGTTGCTATAATTGGTAAAATCGAGCGTGTATTGGTTACCCATTGGGTTATCCACTACATTTAATATCCTACCTCTTGCGTCCGTCACTTGAATTTTTGTGATAGATTCAGTCCACTCTAGCTGTACATTTCCTTCCGTAGGGTTAGGATATACAACTACTGCACCGACACTTAAATTGTCAATACTAGTAAAGTCTACCAACTCACATCCAGAAACTTCTGTACATCCACCAATCGTTACTTCCACTGCGTAGTTTCCTGTTACAGCAGGAGCGAACGTTTGTCCTGTCTCACCACCAATCGGTGCATTTCCATTATCGCAATCCAACCATTGGTAAACTGCTCCACCTTGATTCGACATCAGAACTCCTGCATTATTTGTAACTGAAACATCAACTGTTTGAACAGTTACTGTGATCGAAGCACAAGCTCCTGGAATAACACATCCACCTTCTCCGCGTACAAAATACGTCGTTGTAACGGCAGGACTTACCACTAAACTTGTCCCACTTCCTGCAGCTGTTCCACCACATGAAGTCGTGTACCATTCCCAGTCCGTTGCATCATTTAAGTTACCTACGCTTACTGATAAAGTAGTGTTACTACCTTCACAAATCGTTGTTGTTCCTGATAGTGTTGGAACATCTGGATCAACGCAAACTGTAATCAATT
>CALEIK010000011.1 GCA_937876195.1 uncultured Flavobacteriales bacterium | reverse complement strand
AGCGAGAAGCAGGAACCACCCCTTTAGTGAGAATCTATAGACTTGGATAAATAGTTGCTAGTCAGTCATGTAAGCTCAACTATTTTTATTATATTGTGAGCATCAATACATTAAAACAACCACTACAACACAGACATACCAACTTACTACACTGTATTTTCGTCTATGAGATGTAGACAATAATGCACGCTTTCGTTTATCGTGTTCGATAAAACTTGCCGTGATCAAGAAAACAATTAATTTTAATTTTTAATTCTCATTAATTGAGTGAACCGCTTTATTTTATATATCATTTTAACTTTAGCTGCTTCATGGTCTACTACGCATGCACAGAATCTTGTGTACAACGGAAGTTTTGAGGAATACAGTGAATGTCCCATATCGAATGACTTAAACAATGGACAGTTTGAAAAGGCAATTGGTTGGTTTAAACCAACAGAAGGTAGTCCTGACTATTTCAATCAATGCAACACTACTGGTGTAGGTGTTCCAACTAACTTTTGGGGGCATCAAATTGCATTCG
This sequence comes from uncultured Flavobacteriales bacterium, assembly GCA_937876195.1. GTDB lineage: Bacteria > Bacteroidota > Bacteroidia > Flavobacteriales_D > Crocinitomicaceae > UBA4466. Next base: position 3,004 of record CALEIK010000011.1, on the reverse strand, counting down.
ATGGAGTAGCTTATGTTGGTTTTATCCCAGTTATGAATGATAATGAATTGTTATATGAATATTTTCGAACCCAATTGATTTCTGCTTTGAAACCTTGTGTTGAATATGACTTCAGTATGTATGTTTCTCTGGCAAACTATTCTACGCATGGAATTAAAAACATTGGTGCCTATTTTTCTTTTGAGAACGAATTTCAATATGGAGCCAATATACTTCCACATACTCCACAAGTTAAATACAATGGAAATTCAATTGTTGATACAACAAACTGGACATTAATTGAAGGTACATTCATTGCGAATGGAAATGAACAGTTTTTAACCATAGGTTATTTTGAGGAAAATATAGACGATGACACCGTCTTTGTGCAACAAATGGGTAGTTTTTATTTTCATCCCTACTACTATGTTGACAGTGTTTCATTGATAGAAATAGGTCCTGTTTCCGAAGAATTATGCGAATTGGGGGAGATTAGTTTTCCTAACGTAATAACTGTCAATGGAGATGGCCACAATGATTATCTCGATGCTTCATCCTATTTTAGTATTACCGATGAGATAGTCATTATGAACCGATGGGGAAACGTTGTTACTATTTTAACCAAAGATAATCCGATATGGGATGGTACAAGCACTTCTGCCGTGCCCTGTTCGGAGGGAAGTTATTTTTACAGTTTCTCCTATCAGTGGGGAACTGAAATACAAGAAAAAAGCGGTTTTATTCAGTTGGTGAGGTAACACTTATCAATATGAAAAAAATAATTATCACACACATCTTGTCATTAATGACAGTGTCGCTGTCTATGGCGCAAATGCCACCAACAGGAGGTAATTCAAACCCGAACAATAACCCGGCATGGTCTAGGGCGGGAAATAACCAAGGTCAAGGAGGTAATATCTTCGGGACACGATACAATTCCCCTATCTATTTTATAACCGGAGGAGTTTTAGCTCAGCATCGACGAATGAAGTTGAATGGTGATTTTAATGTCGGACAATACCTAATCAACGGATACGGTGCACCTCAGGGTGTCAACACAACTGGTTATTTATTGTTAGGGGTTAACAACACCTCTGCTAGTAGTGGTCAGGACCTTTATACGAACAAGGGTGCTTTCTCATTGCTCCATCTGAACGGTGAAGGTTCGAGCTATCAGGAATTTGGGTACCGCCCATGGATGAAAACGGGAGTAACGTTTACTGGAAATAGAGATTTAAGTTATTTCGGTTTGCGTAAACGGGACTATAAATTTCGGAAAAATTCTTCCATTGAAATATTGTGTATATTGGCTATGGTGTAAAGAGTCTTTAGTGTTAGGTTTGAACCTTTTTCGGCGCGCCAATATTGTTTGCGATCCAAATCATTTTCCAAAGCAAATGTCTCATAGCTTGTATAGCCAGATTTTAGTCTAAGTTCTTTGATTCGTTGTCCAACCAACCTTAAAAACTCTTCGCTATATAATTGTTCTTTGTGCACCAAGCACAAGTATCGAAGGATAATAATTGAAAAATTACGGCTTATAATGCACAATTTTCATATATTGCAAACATAAACCATTAAGACAACCACTACAAAACAGACATACCAACTTACTACACTGTATTTGCGTCTATGAGATGTAGACAATGATGCACGCCTTCGTTTGTCCGCCTGAGGGGGATAAAACTTGCCGTCAACAAGAAAACAATTAATTTTATAAACAAACCTTATTAATTGAATAAACCTGTTTTTTATATAATATTAATGCTTCTACCCTTCTTTGGCAGATCACAAATGAATTTGATACCTAATGGTAGCTTTGAGGAATATACTTGGTGTCCTGTGGGAATTGCTGATTTCAGTGTTAAAGACTGGTATAGTCCGACTGGCGCAACACCTGATTATTATAATATTTGTTCGACTGGTGACGTTGGCATTCCCGCTAACTTTGCAGGTATACAATTTCCTAAAAATGGCAATGCATATTCTGGTTTCTTAGCTGGAGGCTTTACCTCTCTCCAATATAATGCAAGAGAATATATACAAGTAAAACTAAGCGAGGAACTGTCTTCCAATGAAATTTATAATTTTTCCTGCTACCTCAGTCTAGCTGAAATTTCAAGATTCGCGTGTAGAAAAGTTAGTTTTGCTTTTTCAGAATATGATTTGAATGAAATATTTACTACTAATATTACATCCATGACAAATATTCAATATTTAGAAATTGATAATTTGGGAGATACTATCGAATGGACTGCATGTAGTGGATTATATTTAGCGAAGGGAGGAGAACAGTACTTGACAATAGGGGTGTTTGAAGATGACCTAAATGCAGATTTTCATCTATATAATGAAAGCATGGAAGCCTTCTCATATTATTACATTGATGATGTCAAATTAGAAAAATATGATTTTACAAATATACCAAACGTTTTCACACCGAATAATGATGGAGTTAATGATTTTTGGTCTTTTAATTTCATTAATAACTTTGAAATTAGAATTTTAAATCGTTGGGGACAAATTGTGTTTGAACAATACATTCAAGATAATGTATGTCAATGGGACGGGGAAACAAATAATGCTACGCCATGCGAAGAAGGAGTCTACTTTTATAGTATTACAAAAAACAACTTAAAAAAAACAGGATTTATTCATTTAGTGAGATAAAAATACACTAAGATGAAGATTAATTATTTAATAGTTTCATTCGGGATATTAATTAGTTCGAATGTAATAGGACAAGCTACAAATGCTGGTGCCACAGGAAATGATTGGGGAGCTACTAGGTTCCTTGGGTGGAATTTCTCCAATGGAGTCAATCCACTCTTCTTCCGGACAAACAACATCAACCGCATGAAGCTTAACGGTAATGTCAACTACGCTGTTGATGGCATCAATGAGGCACGTATTGGATATCTGCTTCTCGGAAATAATGTTCCTATCAACAACAACCTGTTTAACAATGCTAATTATGGTGCCTTTTCCATGCTGCATCTTGCAGGTAGGGATGGTGGCTTTGTAC
>CALEIK010000010.1 GCA_937876195.1 uncultured Flavobacteriales bacterium | reverse complement strand
TTGAACATTTGTATGATTTACGGCAACCACAGGAAGCAGAGAATGGTGAAAAACAACCGTTGACACCATTGTGGACAAAACACATTGATCAGGGGGAAAGTGTGCTTCTTCCTGATTCTTTGGGAAAACCAATTGAAAGTTCTGATGCGAAAGGGGCGCAATCATTAACCGCTTATGACAGGTTAAGTAGACCAACCAATGGTTGGACTCAAAACAATTCAAGTGATTCACTTCGTTTGACCAGTTATGCCATTTACGGAGAAGAAGCAACTGATCCTGAAGACATCAATCTAAATGGACAACTCTGGCAACAATACGATGAAAGCGGCAAGATTGAAATGGTGGAATTCGATTTTAAAGGAAATTTACTCTCCAAAAAACAACTTGTCATTAGCAGTGCAACATTAAAAAGCGCATTGGATAATTATACAACGTATTTAGTAGATTGGACTGGTTTACCAAGTATTCTTGGATCACAAGAATTTGAAACAAGCAGTGAATTTGATGCGTTGAATAGAGCAACAAAGATAACACTCCCTGAAAATGTAAATACCGATAGAAAAGAGATTGTACCTACCTACAACCGTGCTGGAGCTTTGGAAAAAGTTGATTATGACGGTACTGAATATGTAAATAACATTGTTTATAGTGCCAAAGGACAGCGTCTTTTAATAGCTTTTGGCAATGATGTAATGACACGCTATGTGTATGATACAAAAACTTTTCGTTTATTAAGACAGCGCAGTGAAAAATATACGTATTCTCAGGTAAGCGAAACACATACTTATGCTCCCGATTCAGGCACCAACCGACAAGACGATGGTTTTAACTTTGATTTGGTAGGAAATATCATGAAAATTCTACTTCGGGTTACCGATTGTGGAATTACAGGCAGTACATTAGGTGCAGATGCGTTAGACCGAGAGTTTGAATACGATCCACTTTACAGAGTAATTAGTGCTGATGGCCGAGAAAGTGATACACAAAATCAAAATGATTATCTTTATAGTGATGCACCTGCACCAGGAAATCCAAATGCTGATGATGTGAGAGGGTACGCAAGACAATATAATTACGATAAAATTGGAAACGTCCAACAGGTAACACAGTCGGGCACAAACGGCTTTACGCGTAACTTTGTTTACAACACAGGAGTAAATACGCTAGAACAGATTGAAACTGGAAGTAGTGTACTGATCCAAGATTTTACGTATGATGCTGTAGGAAACCAAATTACAGCTGGGACAACAAGAAATTATGTTTGGAATGCAGGGAATCAATTAATTACCTATTACAACCAAGCAGGAATGGCTGACCCTACTATTTTTGCTCAGTACGACTATTCTGGAATGAACCGAGTGAGCAAAATGGTACGTACTGGGACTGCTGGTTCTCCAATTTACGAAAGAACGATATACATTGACGGTATTTTTGAGTATCACATATTGGAAAATGGTACAACCTACGAGAAAAACTACGTTCATGTGATGGACGACCAAAGCAGAATTGCAATGGTTAGAGTGGGAACACCTTTTCCTGATGATATTACAGATGCAGTCACCTACAATTTGGAAGACCAGATAGGAAGTAGTACCGTAAGACTAGATACTACTGGTGGAGTTATTGATAAAGAAGAATACTATCCGTTTGGGGATTCTTCGTTGAGGACGTTTACTAAGAAAAGATACAGGTTCACAGGTAAAGAGCGTGATGGAGAATCGGGGCTTTACTACTATGGAGCGAGATATTATGCCGCTTGGACGTGTAGGTTTATAAGTGTAGATCCTTTAGCTTCGGATTATCCGTATCTAACACCCTATAACAATGCAGGTAACAAACCTATAACATTTAAGGATATTGATGGGATGCAGAGCGATGGAGACCCACCTGTAACACAGGAAAATTCAAGTCAAACGGAGACTAATGGAAATAATAGTAATTGGAATTTAACTGTAGAACCTGGAGTAACAGGCATTGATTTCAGCCCTAATAATGGTAGTTGGAGTAGCTCTAGTCCATACCAGTACAACGGAACCAATATTGAAGGGGTAGAAAGTAATTTTAATGCGTATGATTCTAGAAATAATTATTTACCTGCGTTTCTTGGTGGCTCCGATATTGGTCCTTTCACAGATCAAGCGAATCATTACTTGTTCAAATTAACATATAAACCCGTGGATTTATCATTAACCGCAGGTGTAATTCACGATAAAAGACAACAATCAAATGATTCGGTAAATGATTTCAGATATAAGCTAGGAGGGGTTGAATTAACAGCAATGTTAGGAAAAGAATTTAATTTTTCCAGCAATAATCAAAAGTTTAATTTATCCGCAGAAACTAGAATTGGAGGCTACCTATCACTTAACAATTTGGATGTAGACCTTACTGACAGTTATGGAAACACATATACCCGTAACCCTGAGTCAAGAGAATATTCAGGAGGTGGGTTCGTTTCATTAATGGCTATTTCGGGTGATTGGAATTTTTCAAAATCTACAAGTTTGTCTTTACAATTAAATGGAATCTATATGAACGGTAGAGCTCAGACAACGGTAGATTTCAATGGCACTTCACAAGGGACAGCAACCGTCAATTACTCAAATTTTTCACTTGGTTTTATGCTCAACTTCAAATTCAATTTATAATGATAAAATACTTGCTCTTAATATTCTTTTCCTTTGGTTTAACTGCATTTGATGCTATTAGCCAAAATACTGAGAAGCTAAACCTAATTCAGACCAGTGCTGGATTTAAAAATTCCTTTGGGGCTATTTCGATAGCTTACAACAGAAGGGTAATTAAAGAAAATTTTGGTATAGAGTTTAGACTTGGGTGTGGTATAAATAATAGCTTCGTATATGGGACAGGGTTTTCCATTCGCCATTTTTCAAACAAAAAAATTGAGATACTATCTTCGTTAGATTTCATTGGGAATGCTAAAGGAATAATAAGTTATGATGATGAAGGCTATTCAGATAAATATGCTTTTTCCGAATATTATTATTTAAGCCCACACATTAATGGAAGATTTTACTTTAATGAACAAGTTTCACTTGAATTAAAAATAGGCTACTCTTACCGACTAAATCAGGTTTCAATAGTTCATATTCAAGGCAATATGGATAAATTGAACAATGTAAACCGAACAATAAATAGTGGATTATTAATTGGTCTAGGATTAAATTTCGGATGGTAAAAAGTAGTATTCCAGCCTACAAAACATACTTGACAATATTAAAACTGACTGCAGTAAGTCAGTTAGCTAAAAGGTGGTATCCAACGCTAAAATACCCACTACCAAAAGAAAAACCAGTAGTACGACTTAATGTGGGTTTAAACTCATCTGAATTAAACATCAATAAGTTTACAAACCCGAATTTTTTGCAAAAAGTGGCTAATTTTGGTGCCTCCATAATAAATAGCGCTTCATTTTCCGTTGCTTATACTGGTGTTCTTCATAAATCTAGCTACAATAGTTTTTCGGTTACAGACCCCAATACAGGAAGTTCAACAGAATATTCTAATTTAAATTTCACTACTTATGGGGGGATGTTGACACTTAAGTTAAATTTTTCATTTTAGCGTCATGTGGGTCAACAGATATATAATTTTTATTATGTTTTGGACTGTGTTAAATTATACATGTGGACAAAGCGATATTCGATTGGGTTTTGGGGCAGATGTTGGTTTATGTACGTCTTCAAACTAAAGTGGACTTTTTCTTAGTTGGGGTTTCCTGTTAATTC
>CALEIK010000009.1 GCA_937876195.1 uncultured Flavobacteriales bacterium | reverse complement strand
TTGCTGAATTGTTTAATTGACACAACAGTGGTAAAATTCCACTCAAGCAGTTTTCTAAGTTAGTTAAGCGATCGTTGAGGTCGTCAATTTCTGACTGTTGGGTCTGATTTTCATCTTGTAATGCCCCAATAATCGAATCCTGACTTTCGACAGTAGTGTGCAACTCTTCAATTGCTTCGGCTAAAATTGGAACTACTTTATCGTACTCCACATGCATTAAGCTATCACTATCCAAATAAGTCAATCTAGTATCGATTTGTTGCAACTCTTGTGCTATAAATCCGACATGATTCAAACTATCAAGACCTAAAGAAGGATTTACTGAAGTATTCCAGTCGTATGAGACTCCTCTCATGGCTAGAACTTTATCCAAAGAACCCGATAAATCCGCAACATTTGTTTTAATCGATTCATCACTTAACGTTGCCTTCTCCACCTTTTGATTAAGCTCATTAATGGCTTGAGTGTTGATCGGAATAATTGCATTATAATTCAACGATTTGTAGTCAAATGGTGCATTAATAATATTCCCTGCTGAATCAAGATCACCTGGGAAGCGTTCCGTCGACACCAGTTCTGGCATTACATTTTCAACGTCCTGTGCAATAAACCCATATTGTTTTTTAGACTCAAAGCCCATAAAATTGTAATTGGTCGTATCCATAAAATAGGATTTTGGTTGGAGCTTGCGTACAATATCCAACCCATTTCCAATTGTGTTTACATCATTCTTAAACGCTGAATCTGAAGTATAATAACCCCCAACCGCGGTAACATAGCCTGCGAAAAAACCTGCACGAGTAAAAGTTCCACCCACTGCGGATCCGTATACACCATAATTTGTTGTACTAAAAGCACTGTTTACCAAAAAACGACCACCTATACTGATATCCCCATACCCAGTTGCGTTACCTGAAGTAGCAATATTTGCCACAGTTCCAACAGCACCTTGTGCTGAAAATGAGCCTCCAGTATTGTATTCCGCGTTACTCGCTGATCCTTGTACACCTAAATTAGACTCGGCCTGTGGAGCGCCTTGGTCAACATTCGAAATAGCAGAAGACATAACTCCTATATTCACAGTTGTAGCATTAGCCGCTACAGAACGTAATCCCCTGTTCTCTGGTGTTACTGCTGAAATCGTGCTCAACTCCAATCCTGTGTTTAAAGCAATACCATTTGTGGTTGAAACTAACATTCCAAAATTAGAGGTGTTTGAGCCATCCGTATTGATTTCTGCTCCTCGATAAAATCCCGCATTCTGGATTGTGGTTTCGTTTTCAATTAACAAACCAACTGGATTAGACCCTGTACGATTAGGATTAGTAATGTGCAATTTACCTGTCGGGTTGCTATTACCTATTGCGATCCTCCCACCAACATTATTTGGTGTGTTGTTCGTAAATACAATGTTCCTATCATTCATCGGAACTTCTCTATCGTTTAAGAGTTGAGCTGCTGTTCCTCCAAGATCATTTCCAAAAGAAACTTTGGTTGGGTCAATTATACTCATCGATGTTCCATTGTGCGCACCTGTAGAGAAACCTGCTGGTCCTTGTGGACCCGCAATTCCCTGCGGACCTTGAGGGCCAGTCGCTCCTTGAGGACCTGCTGGACCAGTAGCACCTGTAGCTCCCGTTAATCCCTGTGGACCTTGTGGACCCGCGGGGCCTGTTAAACCTTGTGGTCCTTGAGGGCCGGTAGCACCGTCTGCTCCATCTATACCTGCTGGGCCTTGTGGTCCGGTTGCACCTGTTAAACCTTGTGGTCCTTGTGGACCGGTAGCACCTGTTAATCCCTGTGGACCCATTGGTCCTGCTGGACCTGCTACTCCCTGTGCACCTTGACAATCCAAAGCATCCCATACTCCATCGCCATTTGTATCTTCATTGGGATCTTCTATTCCATCTCCATTCAAATCCCAACATGCTAACCCACTAGGCTGAATGTTTTTCCAATAAACACGATTCAAATCATTTGGATCAATCACCAATACTTGTGTTAGATCATCATCTTGTAAAACTTGTCTAATTCTCAAATCTCCATCGATATCTAGTTTTGCATCAATTGCAGCTGGTGCTGACGGATTGTTACCAGAAAAATTACCTATTCCCACCATACCATAATTTGTGGTAGGTAAGGTTGAAGCAAGTCTTGGTTCCATACGAACGACTTCTAACCCCTCCTGTGACTGTGAAACAGGATCGCCTTGACCAGTAACCGCAGTTGTTGTGGAAGTAAAAATAAATCTAAGATTATCAGGTCCGTTTGGTGCAATTCCGGGTACTTGATTGTCTCCCCAATTAATTACGGCATCTTGACGGTCACTTCCTTCATTTTTCAGTCCGACATACATGTTGTCTGAATCTTGCGCCGTAAATGTTCCCACATCCATCCATGATCTCCAACCGTCTGAAGCACCATTTGGCCCAACCAGAGCTCCTGTATTATAGCCCAAATGTAATAGACTTCTAGGTTGGGTAATTGGTTGATTACCCATATGACTAATTGCAACACGTGTTGTGTTTTCATCTAATCCAGCTGGATTTGGAATGTTTGGAGCGTTGATAGAACTTATGCGCATCCGTTCTCCGCTATTAATGCCTCCTGCTACATCGTTCCAATCTGTTTGTACAATGAATGGTGTATTTTCTTGCCAGCGGAGGTAACCATTTAAAGCCCCGTTCACCAAGCCATTGTCTATACCAAGACGTAACCCGTCATTCACCGTTTCTCCTGTGCCAGGTGTTGCTGCACCGTCTCTACGATAGGTAATTTGTAAAAATCCGAATCGCTCATTGGCCACACCCGCTCTCCAGTCATAACTCATGTGGAGCAAACTTTGAGGATCAATGTACGCAGCAGCAGCCATGCCTGTAGCATTGGTGCCAAACGTGTTTCCGAGTC
>CALEIK010000008.1 GCA_937876195.1 uncultured Flavobacteriales bacterium | reverse complement strand
CAGACTGCGTTGATGGAGTTCAAATCTGAATTGGAAGAGGAAAATCGTGTGTTGAGTGAGCAGTTGTTGGCACTCCAAAATGCAACAACGGAAACGGCATTGACCAAGGAAGTAGTGCTCACTTCGGTCTCACCGGATTATACAGAGAGAACAGAAGAAATAGCTTCAAACGGCGCGCTTTCTGAATTGGAAAAATTAAATGAGCAGCAAGCATTGGATCAAGAGTTGGTCAAAGAATTGAAGAAGGAACTGTCCGCAACGGAGAAGAACCTGTCAAAGCGACCTGAAGATGTGAATGAGAAAGCGAAAAAACAATTGCTAGAAGATCTCATTGCACAAAAGGAAAGTGAAATTGCCGAACGAACGCAGGTCATCAATGCGAAAAATCAAGTGTCCTCTGTTACGGATTTAGCTGAGGTGAAGTCGACATTGCTAGAAGAGGTAAGCAATGATTATGAGCAAGAGAAGCAATCAATTGAAAACTCGGCACAAACCAATTACGAAAAATCGAGAGCAATCATTGATATAGCAGTCGAACAGTTAGAACGACTGGAAGAGAAAGAAGCTGAAATTGAGAAAGCTGTGAAACGTAATTCGTCTGATGAAGCTCTGATAGCGCAGAAGCAAGCGATAGGGGAGTTAATCAGCGAACAAAAGACGGAAATCGAAGCGCTTAAAGTCCGTGCAATCAATTCAATTTCAGCAGAAGAAATGGCGGAGCAAGTGACAGCTGTAGATGCAAGTTATGCAGAGGATGTGAAAGAAATCATCGATGAGAACAGTGCGACGAAAGGAAATGATATTGCTGAAAGAGAGGTCGTTTTACAAGAGAAGCTTCAAGAAGCAATCGAGGAGAAAGAAAAGGCACTGAAAAGAAGCTATTCAGTTACAGTGGAGCTTGAAAAGGCAATTTTCGAGAAGGCACTCGAAGAGAGCAAAGCACGTGAAGAAAATGTACGTTCAACATCAGATAGTACAGAGAAATTGGCAGTTATCGCCGAAGCTCGATCCGAGAATGAGCGTGAGATCAACTCTTCAATGAACTCCAACCCGAAAACGAAAGAAGAACTTGAACGAAATGATGCTGTTCTTGCTGAATATGAAGCTGGATTGAAAGAGCGTATTGCTGGGGTAACAGAAGAAATGAATTCGAATACTTCGGAAGAATTATCCACTAAAAAGCAATGGTTGGAAGAGGAGTTGACGCAAGTGCAGCAAAAGCGACGTCAGTTCAGTGTTTCCTTTGGTGAGTTAGAGACGAATGTTGTTTCCTCGAACGAATCAAACGAGCGATTGAACGAGATTGCAGAGGAGAAGCAAGAGATTTTAACCAAGTTAAACGATAACACAGTCGCTAGCAGTGAAAAGAAACAGTTGCGAAAAACGTTGGACAGCATCGAAAATGAAGAAGCAACAATCGAAAACGAGCAGTCAGAAAAGGCACTTCGAGAAAGCAAAACTGAGAATCAAGAACTCATAAAGAGTTTAAATACAGGTGTAGAGACCAATTCAATACTTGTTGAGAAAGCAACAGAAGTCAACGAGGCAGAATTGGAGAGTATAGAATCCATCGAAAAAGAGGCTGCAGCGGCGAAATCCGAAAAAGAGAAACAACACTTGTTGCAGGAAGCTGAGGAACGACAGTCGCTCTTGAACAGTGCACTCAAGGAAGTTGTTACGACTCAAAAACAAATCGATATCGAGGAAAAGGAAAATATTTCAGTTACTTCTCGCGAAGAATTGGAGGTACAGAAACGTAAGTTCACCATTCAAATGGGAGAGTTGACGACGCAAATTGTCGAAACGGAGAACCAAATCGCAAACGCCAAGAAAAAAGAAATTCCTGCCCTAGAAACGAAAAAGCAACAATTAATCAATCAGCGTTCGTTGTTGGAAATGCAGTTAAGAACCATTGAAGAGCGCTTAGTGAACGAAAAACAACCATTAACACCTGTCGTTACCGCAGAATCGATGGAACAAACAATCTCATTCAATGAAGAACGCAAAGTGGCATCCAACGAAAATTACGAACCCTATTATGAATTGGCGACAAAAACGTTGGAAATAGAACGCGAAATTGCTACTTTGGAATCCGACTTAAACAACGAACAAAAGCATGTGCGCAGTCTCCTTGAAATGCAATTGGCAAATGAAAAAGCAGAGGAGATTCAGTTGTCAGTGAATAAAATTAAAAGCATTGAAGAACAAATTGATCGCTTAAAAATTGAACACACACAACAAAAATATGCTGCGGATCAATTACTTTCGGAAAATACAGAAGAGGCTATGAAAATGCAAAATTTAGTACTTCGTGGAATTAAGCCAATTCAAGCAACGGCCATTGCCACTGCTTTGATTGCTATGCCGAGCACTGGATTTGCAATTGATGCTGATGCACCGAGTGCGTATACAGCGGAAAATCCAATTCCAATCGACGTTGAAAGTCCTTCTGGTTTATATTACCGGGTTCAAATTGGTGCATTTGCACGACCGATACCTCAAGATTTATTCAGTGAGTTCACACCCGTTTCTGGTGAAAAGATAGAAGGCTCCAACATTGTTCGTTACATGGCAGGGTTCTTTAATAACAGTTCAACAGTAACAGATGCGCGCAGTAAAATTCGTGCACTGGGTTATTCAGATGCCTTTATTGTTGCGTATTGCGACGGAAAACGAATCAATTTTGGTGAGGCACGAAGACTGGAAGAACAAGGTCTGTGCGTTCCAAAAGGTGAAAATGAATTGGTACTTGAGGTCGTGACAAATACGGCTGAGAAATTGGGTCTCCCAATGACAAAAGAAGTCAAAGAAGTTCCAGAATACAGTTACAACCAATCTCCTGGAGCTGTGGAAGCGGAACCAATTGAGTTGAAGAAAGGTCTGTTCTATACAGTTCAAGTCGGAGTGTACAACCGACCAATCGCTGCCGAAAACGTTTTCGGGATGGATGAGCTCATTACATTGCGTTTACCAAATGGACAGATTCGTTATTCTTCGGGAACATTTGATTCAGTGGATGAAGCCAAACCTAGAAGAGCAGAGGCTTTGCAGAAAGGAATTAATGGTGCCTTTATTACTGCATATTACAATGGCGAGCGCATCAGTCTCACAGAAGCGAAACGTTTACTGGATGAAAAAGGTACTACCATTTTACAATCGGAAATAGAAAAAACAACTGCGGTCATTGAATTGGAAAAACCTACGAAAGGAGTTCGAACAGATTCAGTTTCGGTAGAGAATATTTCCACTTCTGTTGAGGTGAATACACAAAGAATTCAATTGGTGTCAAAGCAGCGTTACGAAGAGTTTCCACGTGATGAGTTGAACAGATACAATGCAGAAGGTAATTTTTACTATGACCAAACCGACCAGCGTTTAAAATCTATTATCTACAATCATACGGATGATTTGCCGCGTTTATGGAATTTTAAAGATATGATTGATACGGTCTACATTGCCGCGGACGAAGTTGAATTAGCGGAGCAGCAGTTGTTGGTGGTTAAAATTGCCAATTCGAGCATTCCTGGTGATTTTATGGATTGGTTGAATAGACAATCGTATCAACGTGCATATACCCGAAGTGAGGAAGGCATTGAAATTACGCTGTCTGGAATTGAACCAAATAGAATTTTGGAGGTACAAGAGCTTATTCGTACCTTTGGTACATCAACCGAAATTCGCAATGCAGCAGAGGTTGAATTTGAAAAGTAAGGATTTAAAAATTTGAAGGTATGTCACAAGTAGAGACGGAGTTTGATGAGTTAGTCATTGATCAGGTAGTTGACCAGAAAAATTTGATTGTTTTTAACGATGAGGTGAACACATTTGATCACGTCATTGAATCGTTAATTAAGGTGTGTAAACACGATGCACTTCAAGCGGAACAATGCACATGGCTTGTTCACTACAAAGGTAAATGTCAAGTAAAACGTGGGGAGTACGAGATGTTAGAGGGAATGTGCACCGCATTATTGAACAGAGGAATCACAGCTGAAATACAATAATTTCAACTGTTTTTGTTGTTTAAAAAGAAAAACGACGTATATTTGCACTCGCAAACAACGTGAGTTGTAGCAAAAAAATGGCTTCGTAGCTCAACTGAATAGAGCACTACATTACGGCTGTAGAGGTTTCAGGTTTGAATCCTGACGAGGTCACTAAAACGTGTATAGATACCAGGGGTTAACGCCCCTGGTAACACACGAAAGTCACATAAACAGTACATCCCAGCAACATATCTGTACTTAAACCTACACATTTTTAATACACCAATTTGTACACTATTAGCACACTATTCACTAATTCTGTACACCAATTTGTACACCGCTTTTACTTCGCTTTTACTACACTTTTTACACTTATTCTACCTTTCCCTATTTTGCGCTATTTTGCGCTAGATTACGATACAGGGTTAGAAACACATCATTTCACTTTTTACTAAACTTCTAATTTCTATATCTTCATTACTGAACTTTTTCGTTTTTACACTAGATTATGATACAAGTTAGAAACTCATTATTTCACTTTATTTCACTTTTTAATGCACTTTACGCCGAAAAAAAATAGGTATCCGAACGAACACCTATTAATTTTCAATTGGATAATCGACCACTACGAAAATATATCCAACTCATTATAATTATTATCAATGCGCTCCATCACATCGTTATAATCATTATCACTAATTAACTTACGCCTATGTAAGTAATTCAAACTTTGAATTTCTAAATTATCATAGTCATTTTTAATGCTTTTTGTTTTTGGTTTTTTGTCCATAGTTTTCATCTTAATCGTTGTTTTTTTATAACTCAGCTGTACAACCGAACTTAGATTATATATTATTTTTTCAGCGTAAAAAGTGAACAGATTATACAGATAGTGTTTATCAAAAATCTGGTCTATGTCTATATCAATTATAGTTCTTAGAGTTGATTTAGTTTTGTATTCATCAATAATTTTTTTAGCATTATCAAAATCTTTAGAACTACCGAAAATTATCACATCTTTATTATTGTATTTCTCAATCGTTTTTAATGCTTTTTGATATACATAGTTTGTTACGTATGCACCACCTAGATTATAATATGCTGCGTTGTTGCTAGAGATAAAGCTTTCCTTTACGGGTAGTATTAATTCAAATCGAAAGTAGTCACCTGATAGGTCAATTTTATTATCAATTAGATAATTTTTAATATATCCACGATTGGGATTATTTTCAATTAGGTTTTTCTTATTCTCAATTCGTAAGTAACGCTTTTTACTTACAATTACATCTTTAGAAAATTGGCACTTTTTATCAATTATGTACTTTGTTTCTGTATCAATATTTCTTATATAATTATTGTTCAGATACTCAGTTGAATAGTAATCACTTTGGTAGTTTTTATCTAATTTGATTGACTGATTTTTAAGTAATCTATTGTAACGTTTCAGGATATTAGTATCGGTGTCAATGGCTATTTCCAAGGCACATATACTTGTATCAATGAACTCACTAGAATTGAGTAGGAAATGAGCGAATTTTATCACATCATTTTTATTAGTATATAGTACTTTATTTGTGAATTGAAATTTACAAAAACCTTTAACGGTACGATGTTTAAACAAAATAGAACCTAGAAGGGTATTATCATAATAGACATCTTTTTGTAATTCAAATGCGTGGTTAATATGTGTTGTATTATCTTTTGTAATGTAGCTATTATGTGATAGATATAGTAATATATCGGAAGTATCAACATCAATATAAAATGAAATGTGGATTTTGTCTGTGTAAATCGTCAGCATAAAGTGGACCGATCATAAGTTAAAACTTAGTTGGTGTTT
>CALEIK010000007.1 GCA_937876195.1 uncultured Flavobacteriales bacterium | reverse complement strand
TTAAACTAAAAAAGAACAAAAATGAAAGTTAACAATTTACAATTTGGAGTTATGCTTCTAGCAGCATCACTTACATTGGGAACCGTTTCTTGTAAGAAGAAAGGTTGTACAGATGAAACAGCTATCAACTACAATGAGGAAGCTAAAAAAGACGATGGGTCTTGTACGTATGAAGAAGAGCCAAGTAATGTAATTACTGGAAATATTACTTCAAACACTACATGGGAAACAGGCAATGTATACATACTTGGTGGACGTGTCGCGGTTACAAACGGAGCTACTTTAACGATTCAACCTGGAGTTATAGTAAAAGGTGAAGTTGGAACAGGAGCTAATGCAACTGCTTTAATCGTAGCCAGAGGAGCAAAATTAATGGCGGAAGGAACAGCAGCTCAACCAATTATTTTCACAACGATTGCTGATGAGATTCAACCAGGACAAATTGCAAGTCCAAACTTAGAGCCTACCATGGATGGTCTTTGGGGCGGTGTAATTGTTCTTGGTTATGCGCCAATTTCTGCTGATGCACAAGCGGTTCAGATTGAAGGAATTCCAGCATCAGATCCAAATGGTTTATATGGTGGTACAAGTGCTACAGATAATTCTGGAGTTATACGCTACATTTCAATTCGTCACGGTGGAGCAAACATTGGTGAAGGAAATGAAATCAATGGTTTAACATTAGGTGGAGTTGGAAGTGGAACTGTGATTGAGAATGTAGAGGTTATTGGAAATCAAGACGATGGAATTGAGTGGTTTGGTGGTACTGTAAGTGTAACAAATGCAGTTGTATGGAACGCAGGTGATGATGCATTGGATACAGATCAAGCTTGGGCTGGAACAATGAACAACTTCGCAATTATTTGTGGAGATAATACGGATCACGCGCTTGAAATCGATGGACCAGAAGGAGCTTTATTGGATGGACATACATTAATCAATGGTTCAATCAAAGGAAGTACAGATGCAGAAATCGGAGATTTTAGAGATGGAGCGAGAGGAACGTTTTCTAATATTTATGCGTTTGGTTTTGCAGATCCAGCAACAAGTGGTAGAGGTGATTTATCATTGTCTGGAACAGGAACTACCGATAATTTTGCAAATAGTTACCTTGTATTTAGTGGATTGCAAATTACACCGCATACTGGTGGTGCAGCTTTGAACACTATTTTCTTAGGAGGTGTTGACGTACACGCCACAGAAGTTTCCATGGGTGCTAATACAGTTGGTGCAGATGTTTCAGTATTTGCAGGTTGGTCTTGGTCTGCTGTAGCAGGAGCTTTGGATGAGCTCTAAATGAAACTAAAGCATAGATTACATATTAATAATTTGGTTAAACTCGCAGCTTTTTTTGCTGCGGGTTTACTTCGTAAATAGAATGATTGAAAAAAACATCGTGATGAAAAGTAAAATTAAAATAGTTTTTGTTCTTATCTTTTTAAATAGTATACATAACATCGTTGCACAAAATGGTAACATTCGTGGATCAGTAGTTGATGATGCCACTGGTGAATTTTTACCGGGTATTAAAGTGTTGGTGGATGGGTTAAACAAGGGAGCTCACACCGATATTGACGGAAAGTACGATATCGAAATAGCACCTGGTGTATACAACTTGACATTTTCAGCGATGTTGTTTGATACCGTTCGAGTGACTGAGGTGCGAGTGACTGAAAACCAAGTCACATTATTGAATGAAGTAAAACTGGGAGAGCCAGTAACTGAATACACCACCGTTACGGTTAGTGCATCCAAACAAACCAATACAGAGCTTGCAGTAATGACATTGAAACGAAAATCATTGAATATGATTGACGGGATCTCAGCTGCAAGTTTCAGAAAAATTGGTGATTCAGATGCTGCCTCTGCCATGACAAGAGTACCGGGAGTTTCTCTGGCAGGAGGTAAGTATGTATTTATTCGAGGTTTAGGTGATAGATACAACAAGACAGTATTGAACGGGATGGACATCCCTGGACTCGATCCAGACAGAAACACCTTACAAATGGACATCTTTCCAACGAGTATCATTGATAACATGGTTGTAAATAAATCGTTTGTAGCAGATTTAGGAGCAGATTTTTCAGGTGGAATTATTGATATTGCGTTGAAGGCTTTTCCAGATTCAAAGCAAACGAATGTCTCTGTAAGTTTAGGATATAACCCGAATTATCATTTTAACAAAGATTACCTCACCTATGAGGGAGGAAAAACGGATTTTCTTGGTTTCGATGACGGTACAAGAGAAATTCCTGCGGTGAACAATATCCCATTTTATGCCAATGTTATTGGAAATCCAGATGGGGCAACTGCTGACAGATATAAAGAAATACTCAGAAACTTTAATCCAAACATGGCGGCAATTCGTCAGACAAGCTTTATGGATTATGGACTCGGTTTTTCAATTGGAGATCAAAAGAAACTAAAGAAGAGTGCCCTGGGGTACAACTTTATGCTCTCCTACAACAATAGTACAGAGTTTTATCAAGATGCAGAATTTGGGCGCTATGGACTTCAGGGAGATGCAACTATCAATGAAATGGAAGCAAGGGAGGTTCAAAAGGGTGAGTATGGCGTAAACAATGTTTTCTTGAGTGCTATGGTAGGAGTTGGATTAAAAACAAGATTTTCTAAAGTAACCTTCAATGTACTTCATTTGCAAAACGGAGAGTCCAAAGCTGGTATTTTTGATTTTCAAAATAGCGATCAGGGAGCAGAATTTGGTGGGTTTCAGCACAATTTAGAATACAGTCAACGGTCTCTCACAAATGCACAGTTAATCGGGAAACACACTTTGTCTGAATCTTCGCCGTGGGCGTTGGAATGGAAATTAGCACCAACATATTCTAAGATTGAAGATCCGGACATTCGCTTTACAAGGTATGAAGATCGTGAGACGTTTTTATCAATTAGTACTGAATCAGGATTTCCAGAAAGGATTTGGAGAGAACTGCAAGAGGTTAACTTAGAAGGAAAAGCAAGTGTTTCTAGAGAGTTCAAACTTTTTGGAAACAGAGGAGAGGTTAAATTTGGAGGTGGTCATATTTATAAGGAACGTGACTTTAACGTAAGAACGTTTATGATTAATGTACGTAACATCGATTTAACGGGTGATCCAGATGAGTTGTTCAGTGAAGAGAATTTATGGCCACATAATGACAATCCGTCACAAGGAACAACTTACGAGGCGACCTTTGTTCCTACCAATCCAAATCAATTCAATTCGAACATCAATAATTCTTCGGGGTTTGTATCTGCGGAGATTCAACCATTTAAAAAGTTGAAAA
>CALEIK010000006.1 GCA_937876195.1 uncultured Flavobacteriales bacterium | reverse complement strand
CAGCGATAACCCCAAGTGGATCAACTACTTTCTGTGACGGAGGTTCAGTTGATTTGACATCGTCACAAGCGAGTGGTAATCTATGGTCAACAGGTGAAACAACGCAAGTGATTTCAGTAACTACTTCAGGAAGTTATTCAGTGACCTTTACTGACGGCAATGGATGTTCAGCGACATCGGCAACGACGAATGTCACAGTAAACCCAACGCCTGCAACACCAACCATTACGCCAAGTGGATCGACAACGTTCTGCGATGGTGGATCAGTTGATTTGACGTCGTCACAAGCAAGTGGCAACTTATGGTCAACGGGTGAAACAACGCAAATGATTTCAGTAACTACTTCTGGTAGCTATTCAGTGACCTTTACTGACGGCAATGGATGTTCAGCGACATCGGCAACAACGAATGTGACTGTAAACCCAACTCCTGCAACACCAACCATTACGCCAAGTGGATCGACAACTTTCTGCGATGGTGGATCAGTTAATTTGACTTCATCGCAAGCGAGCGGCAATCTATGGTCAACTGGAGAAACAACGCAAATGATTTCTGTAGCGACTTCTGGAAGTTACTCAGTGACCTTTACTGACGGCAACGGATGTTCAGCGACTTCGGCAACAACGAATGTCACGGTTAATCCAACTCCTGCAACACCAACCATTACGCCAAGTGGATCGACAACTTTCTGCGATGGTGGATCAGTAACATTGACTTCATCTCAAGGGAGTGGAAATTTATGGTCAACTTCTTCGACATCAAACAATATTATTGTAACGACTTCTGGGTCATATACCGTGACATTTACAGATGGCAACGGATGCTCGGCAACATCAGCAGCAACTGTTGTTACAGTGAACCCAGCACCAGTCATTTCGATTGGAACTGTAAATGACCCATCAACATGTGCAACTGCAACTGGTGATATTGAAATTACAGGAGCTGGAACTGGAGTTGTAAACTGGACAGGGACTGCCACTGGAAGCTCAGGTTCAGTAACATTACCTTATGTCATTTCAGGTTTAACCGCGGGATCCTACAATATAACATTTACCGATGCTTCAACGTGTGTATCAAATTCGTTGAACCAAACCTTAACGGATCCATCTGCACCACCAGCACCAACGATCACCCCAAGCGGACCAACAACGTTCTGTGCTGGAGGATCAGTTGATTTAACATCTTCAGAGCCAAGTGGCAACTTGTGGTCGACGGGAGCAACAACGCAATTGATATCGGTAACGACATCTGGAACGTACTCTGTAACTTATACAGATGGTTTTGGTTGTTCTTCCTCTTCAGCACCAGTCGTAGTAACAGTGAATGCTAATCCAGCAGCTCCAACGATTACGCCTAGCGGATCAACAACATTTTGTGATGGAGGATCAGTTGATTTGGTATCATCAGAAGGATCAGGTAATTTGTGGTCAACTGGAGAGACAACCCAGTTGATTTCGGTAACAACTTCAGGTAGCTACTCAGTGACCTTCACTGATGGTAATGGATGTTCAGCGACCTCGGCAACGACGAACGTGACAGTAAATCCAACGCCAGCAACACCAACGATCACTCCGAGTGGACCAATAACGTTCTGCGATGGAGGATCAGTTGACTTGACTTCCTCGCAAGCAAGTGGAAACCTTTGGTCAACAGGTGAAACCACCCAAATGATCTCGGTTACGACTTCGGGAAGTTATTCAGTGACTTTCACTGATGGAAATGGATGTTCAGCAACATCAGCAGCAACAAATGTTACGGTAAATCCATCTGCGGTAATTGCTTTTGGCACGATAACGGACCCAGCAACATGTGGAACATCAACTGGCTCGCTTGAGATTACTGGGACAGGAACAGGAATTGTGAACTGGTCAGGTACGGTTTCTGGTTCATCAGGTTCAGTGACCTTACCTTATGCGATAACAGGATTACCAGCGGGATCGTATACCATCTCATTCGATCAGGCAGGATGTATTTCAAATGTGTTGAATCAGAGTTTAACAGACCCTTCTGCACCACCAGCGCCGATTATTACAGCAAGTGGATCGACAACGTTCTGTGATGGAGGATCGGTTGATCTGACGTCATCACAGCCAAGTGGTAACTTATGGTCAACAGGAGCAACAACACAAATGATATCAGTGACGACATCTGGAACGTACACAGCAACATATACAGATGGTTTTGGTTGTACTTCTTCTTCTTCAGTACCAGTGGTTGTCACAGTAAATCCAACACCAGCAGCACCAACGATTACAGCAAGTGGATCGACAACGTTCTGTGCTGGAGGATCAGTTGATTTAACATCGTCACAGGCGAGTGGCAACTTATGGTCAACGGGTGAAACAACGCAAATGATCTCGGTAACAACATCAGGCAGTTATTCAGTGACATTCACAGATGGCAATGGATGCTCAGCGACATCGGCAACAACGAATGTGACTGTAAACCCAACTCCTTCCGCGCCAACGATTACACCAAGTGGATCAACAACGTTCTGCGACGGTGGATCAGTTGATTTAACATCGTCCCAAGCGAGTGGTAATCTGTGGTCAACGGGTGAAACAACGCAAATGATTTCTGTAACAATTTCTGGAAGTTATTCTGTGACGTTTACCGATGGAAATGGATGTTCAGCGACATCGGCTACAACGAATGTTACTGTTAATCCAACGCCGGCAACACCGATTATTACACCAAGCGGATCAACAACGATATGTGATGGTGGATCAGTTGATTTGACTTCATCACAAGCAAGTGGCAACTTATGGTCAACAGGTGAAACAACTCAAATGATTTCTGTAACGACTTCAGGAAGCTATTCAGTGACCTTTACTGATGGAAATGGATGTTCAGCGACATCGGCAACTACGAATCTCACTGTTAATCCAACCCCAGCAACACCAACGATTACACAAAGTGGAGCAACTACTTTCTGCGACGGAGGTTCGGTTGATTTGACGTCGTCACAAGCGAGTGGAAATCTATGGTCAACTGGTGAAACAACGCAAATGATAACTGTAACGACTTCTGGTAGTTATTCAGTGACGTTCACAGATGGCAACGGATGTTCAGCGACATCGGCAACCACGAATGTTACAGTGAACCCAACGCCTGCAACACCAATCATCACACCAAGTGGATCGACAACGCTCTGCGATGGAGGATCGGTTGATTTGACTTCGTCACAAGCAAGTGGCAATCTTTGGTCAACGGGTGAAACTACCCAAATGATAACTGTAACAACTTCAGGAAGTTATTCAGTAACCTACACTGACGGCAATGGATGTTCAGCGACGTCGGCAACAACGAACGTCACTGTCAACACGTCTCCTGCACCACCAACCATCACATCAAGTGGAACAACAACATTCTGTGAAGGAGGATCGGTGAACTTAACATCGTCACAAGCGAGTGGCAACTTATGGTCAACTGGAGAGACAACGCAAATGATATCTGTAACAACTTCAGGAAGTTATTCAGTGACATACACAGATGGTAACGGATGTTCGGCAACGTCAGCAACGACGAATGTGACCGTGAATCCAGCACCTCCTACACCAATTATTACGGCAAGTGGACCGACAACATTCTGCAACGGTGATTCGGTTATTTTGACTTCGTCGCAAGCTACAGGGATTATATGGTCAACAACAGAAAATACCCAATCCATCACGGTAACAACCAGCGGTTTTTACAATGTAATGTACATGGATGCGAATGGTTGTTTTGCGAATGGAGTACCTGTCAATGTTACAGTAAATCCAACACCTGCTGCACCTACCATCACAACGAGTGGTTCAACAACATTCTGCGAAGGAGGATCTGTTGATTTGACTTCGTCAGAGCCAAGTAACATCTTGTGGTCATCAGGAGAGACAACTCAAACGATTTCGGTAACGACTTCGGGAAGTTACACGGTGACGTATACAGCGGTTAACGGATGCTCAGCAACATCGGCACCAGTGACTGTTACGGTAAATCCGAATCCACCAGCACCAACGATTACTCCAAGTGGACCGACAACATTCTGCGACGGTGATTCGGTTGTTTTGACTTCATCGCAAGCAACAGGAATTATTTGGTCTACAACGGAAACCACTCAATCAATTACTGTAACCACAAGTGGTTTTTACAACGTCATCCACTTGGATGCGAATGGTTGTTTTTCGAATGCAGCGCCCGTCAGTGTCACTGTAAATTCAACACCTGCCGCTCCGACGATTACTCAAAGTGGTTCAACAACGTTCTGTGCGGGAGGCTCGGTTGATTTAACATCTTCTGAACCATCTGGAAATATGTGGACCACTGGTTCTGGTGCACAAACTATCATGGTTACTTCTTCGGGGTCATATAGCGTAACTTATACAGCTCCAAATGGATGTTCAGCGGTTTCTACTCCAATAGCAGTTACAGTAAATGCGAGTCCAACAGCTCCAATAATTACAACAAGTGGTTCTACCACAATTTGTGATGGCGATGATGTAACCTTGACATCTTCTGAACCAACTGGAAATGTATGGTCGAATGGTGAAACAAACAACAGTACTGTAGTTTCAACAGCAGGAATCTATACTGTTACCTTTACTGATGGCAATGGATGTTCTGCAACGACTTCAGGAATAGCTGTTGTGGTGAATCCAAATCCACCAGCACCGACAATTACTGCAAGTGGACCAACGACCTTCTGTGATGGCGATGATGTAGTATTGACTTCTTCCGAACCAACTGGAAACATGTGGTCAACTGGAGCGTCTACTGATAGTATAACTGCTTCTTCGAGTGACGACTATACGGTAACTTACACAGATGGAAATGGGTGTTCTACAATCTCCGCACCGATGACAGTAACAGTAAATCCGCTTCCGACAGTTAGCTTTATTCCAACAACGTCAACGCACTGTGTTTATCATGATTCAATTGTACTCACAGAAGGTTCTCCTGCAGGTGGTGTTTATTCAGGTCCAGGTGTAATAGGTAGTACCTTTGATCCAGGTACCGCAGGAGTCGGAGTTCATACTTTATCATACACGTATGTTGATACGAATGGTTGTGAGAACACTGCAACATCTGATGTAACCGTGGACGATTGTGCAGGTCTTGATGAGTTAGCGAATGACATTATCTCTGTATATCCTAATCCTACTTTTGGCGTGTTAAACATCACTTCGGAGTCTTCCAAGATTGAATCGATTAAAGTGTTCGATGCGGCGGGTAGATTGATTGAGCATTTAACGAATCTTAATCAGAACACGATTCAAATTAATATGTTAGAATATGCTTACGGAGTCTACAATTTGGAAATAGAAAGCGAGAATTCTACGCATAGAAAAAGAGTCATGCGAAACTAAGCAGGCTGATTTAATCATTGAGAGGGCATTTTTCGAAATGCCCTTTTTTGTTTCTTGCTGCTGTTTCAATGCTTTTCGTATTTTTGAAGTAGGATATTACAACGGACGAAATTCATGAGGAACATTAAAATCAATGGACACGGACACGTGCTCCCAGAACCAAACGAAATCCCAAAATTTATGCGGGATAAAAAACTGTTTTGGATTGATGATGATAAAAGGTTTATGCGACAAGGAGATTGGGCACGCCCTATCACAGATGCTAGTTTTTTCTTCAATGAGAAAATTGAATGGATGGACAAGTACAAGATCGATCATGGGGTAATGTTAAATCTTTCTCAATTGTATTGCAATGGCTGGAGTCGACAGGATGCATACGATGCGATTCGGTGGCAAAATGATTTCAATGCAAGTGTTCAATTGCGTCGACCTGATAAATTTACATGTGGTTTTGTCGTTCAGCCATTGTTCGTCGAGGATGCGCTTAAGGAAATTGAGCGTTGCGTCACAGTGCTCAACATGAAACTATTGTGTTTACCTACACATTTTCTCAATGAAAACGAAGAATGGCTTTCCGTTGTTGACGAGAGCACCATTCCAATTTTTGAATTGGCAAATCACTATGGATTAGCGATTGAATTACATCCATACGATGCAGAGAAGATGGTGAAATTGAAAGATGAATACTGGCGTTTTCACCTGGTATGGATGATGGCACAAACGGCTGACACCCTGCACTTATTTGCACTGAAAGATTTTGTGAATCGCTTTCCGAACATTCGTACCTGTTTCGCGCATGGATGCATGCTTGGTCAGGCAAACTACGGCAGAAGACTTCAAGGCTTTGACGGTCGTCCAGATTTATTCACTGATACAAATGACCCACGCTGTTCATTGGGGCATAAGAACCTGTTTTTTGATACACTTGTGCATGATTCTTACACACTTCAATTGCTAAAAATCCGAGTAGGCTCCAGTCAAATAGTTGCTGGACTGGACGATCCTTATCCATTGGGTGAAATGGAAGGAGTTCGAAACTCGTATCCAGGTCGAGTGATTGATTTTGCCGTGGAAGCGAACATTCTTACACAGCAGGAATCCAACGAAATTTGGTACGACAATGTACTAAGATGGCTAGGGAAGGATACTTTGTAATTAAGCGAGGGCTTTCGACGCTGTTTTCTACTTCAATCACCAGTTTCAACTCTAATTATTATCTTTATCGCCATAAACAAGCGTAAATGGCACAAAAACCTTCTATACCAAAAGGTACAAGAGATTTTCTTCCTGCAGAAGTAGCTAAAAGAAACTATATTTTCGATGTAATTCGTCGTTCATTTGAAACGTATGGATTTTCACCTATCGAAACTCCTTCTTTTGAACTTTCTTCCACCTTACTAGGAAAGTATGGAGAAGAAGGTGATCGATTGATTTTTAAGATATTAAATTCAGGAGAAAAGGTAAAGAAGGCTGATTTAGACGCACTGGCAGAAGGAAATTTAGCGCGTTTTTCCAATTCTTTGGCTGAAAAAGCCTTGCGTTATGATTTAACGGTGCCCTTTGCACGTTTCGTCGTTCAACACCAAAATGACTTATCCTTTCCTTTCAAACGTTACCAAATTCAACCAGTTTGGCGCGCGGACAGACCGCAACATGGAAGGTACCAGGAATTTTATCAATGCGACGCAGATGCTGTAGGCAGTGATTCACTCATGTACGAAGTGGATTTTGTCCAGTTGTTTGATGAGGTGCTATTCAACCTTGGAATTCCGGACTTCACGATTAAAATCAACAATAGAAAAATATTATCGGGCATTGCAGAGGTGAGCGGTGAAACGGATAAATTGATTGCCGTCACAGTAGCCATCGATAAACTTGATAAAATTGGTGTCGATGGTGTGACTAAAGAATTGAAGGAAAAAGGTGTCTCTGACGCTGCTTTGGAGAAGATCACACCGTTGTTTGAGATTTCTGGTGACACTGAAAGTCGACTTGCTCAGATGCACACTTTTTTATCGACCAGCGAAATTGGATTGAAGGGAATTGAAGAGTTGAATTATGTTTTCACGACAGTCAAAGAACTTGGCTTGAAGCAAGCGAAAATTGAGTTTGATGTGACATTAGCACGTGGTCTCAATTATTACACCGGTGCCATTTTTGAAGTCAAAGCAAACGGTGTGAACATGGGAAGTATCTGCGGAGGTGGTCGCTATGATGACTTAACAGGTGTTTTCGGAATGTCAGACATGTCTGGTGTGGGAATTTCTTTTGGCGCAGATCGAATTTATGATGTGCTTACGGAGTTGGAACTTTTTCCGCAAACAGTAGATAATCGCCTTGAATTGCTGTTCATTAACTTTGGTGAAGCAGAAGCAAAACATTGCCAACAACTCGTCAAAGAAACCCGCGCTGCAGGAATTTCGAGCGAAATCTATCCGACAGATGCAAAAATGAAAAAGCAAATGAAGTACGCCAACGATCGCGGAGTTAAGAACATCGCATTAGTTGGGCAGGACGAGATAAATAAAGGAATCATTCAGTTAAAGAACATGGAATCTGGCGAACAGGTAGAAGCGACTTTGATTGAATTAATCAAACATCTGAAGTAAAACGCATGGCGCATCACGAAATAAACAATGAATGGGTTGCACTTGCAACATTGGAGGGAATTATTGCTTCGAATATGGAGGTGCGATTGGCAGAGAATGCTAAGAACGAAATTGAAAAATGCCGTGCCTACCTCGATGAAAAAGTAAGAAATTCGGATCAACTAATTTACGGAGTAAACACTGGATTTGGATCCTTGTGTAATACTGCAATTTCACGTGTGGACTTGGAGCAGTTACAACGAAACTTGGTGCTTTCACATGCATGTGGAACAGGGGAGGAAGTCCCTCAGCATATTGTAAAACGCATGTTGCTGCTAAAAGCGTTGGGTCTATCTCATGGTAACTCTGGAGCGCAATTAGCAACGGTTGAACGTCTGCTTTTCATGTACAACAATAATGTTTTACCGGTGGTCTATCAGCAAGGAAGTCTAGGTGCATCGGGTGATTTAGCGCCATTGGCACATTTGTCACTTCCATTGCTTGGCGAAGGGGAAGTGTACATGGAAAATAAAAAAGTAACTTCTTCGGAATTTTTGACAAAATTCAATCTGGACCCAATTATATTAAGGTCAAAAGAAGGATTGGCATTGCTTAATGGAACCCAATTTATGTGCGCGTATGCGTCATATGCCGTTTCGAATGGATTGAAACTCTGGAATCAATTCAATTTGATTGGTGCTCTTTCGCTCGAAGCCTATGACGGGCGACTGAACCCTTTTCAAGCGAATGTGAACGAAATTCGCAACCAGGTAGGACAAATCCAAACTGCTGAAAAAATGCGCGAATTGCTGGACGGAAGCGAAATGATTGCTCGCTCCAAAGCACATGTGCAAGATCCTTACTCGTTTCGTTGCATTCCTCAGGTGCATGGAGCATCCAAAGACACCCTCGATTATTGCCAGCAAATTGTAGAACGCGAAATGAATGCGGTTACAGACAATCCAACTGTATTTTACGAAGAAGATGATGTTGTTTCCGCTGGGAATTTTCACGGACAACCGTTGGCATTGGCGATGGATTTCCTTGCAATTGCTATGGCTGAATTGGGAAGTATTTCTGAGCGCAGAGTTTATAAATTGATTTCGGGACAACGGGAATTACCTGCATTTCTAGTCGCTGAACCAGGATTGAACTCAGGATTTATGATTCCACAATACACAGCAGCTTCAATTGTAAGTCAAAACAAACAGCTCTGCACACCTGCAAGTGTCGATACGATTGACTCTAGCAATGGCCAGGAAGATCATGTGAGCATGGGAGCAAATGCAGCGACAAAGCTGTACAGAATCATTCAGAATTGTTACACGATTCAGGGAATAGAAATTCTCAACGCCGCGCAAGCAATGGATTTCAGAAAGGAGAAAAGCTCAGAAATAATTGAAAAACTACGTAAAAACTACCGTAAGCACGTTCCATTTGTCAACGAGGATTGTTACATGCATCCGCTGATTGAAAAAAGCAAGTGGTTTGTAATGCATGAATTTTAGTGATTCAAATTTTAAAAGTTCCTTGTATATTTACCTAAAAAACCAATCAATATGACAGACACTTTAGACACCCTACACGAAGAAAACAAACGAAGACCTACTTTTTTAACGGTTTTGTGTATTCTAACATTTATAACTACTGGTTTTAATCTAGTAGCTGGCTTGTTTAATATGGTAATCACGGGCAAGCAATCGGAAGAGGCTATGCTCGAGGCAAAGGTGCAAATGGCAGAGTCGGTAAACGGTCTACAGGAACTAGGTATGACGTCCTTTGTCGACTTCATGGAAAAACTGGAACGAATGACCGTAGAGATTAACGATAACTTCTACATGGCAGCAATTGTATCGCTTATTACTGTAGCGATTGGCTTGTTTTCTGCTTTAAAAATGTGGAAGGGCTTTAAGGTTGGCTTTCACTTGTACATTGTTTACAATTTACTAGCAATTGCAGGTGCTTATCTTTACGTTTCGCCAGGAAATATTCCAAGTTTTGTGGTGATTGTTAATGTGATTTTATCAGCAATCTTTGTTTTCATGTATTCCAGAAATTTACACTGGATGACGAAGTAAAGCAAGATATTAAGACTTCAAGAGCCAAGATTTAAAGACTTGTTCTATTGAAGTGTCTTAATGTCTCTTCGGCTTATCGTTGACTGAGCGAAGTCGAAGGTAACGATAAGCCCAGTCGAAGCATGAACTTTCCTACACGTCGAAGTCGGTGGGCTTTCACTCTTTAATCTTTGATATTTGAACTGTACAACTTTGAACTTGCTAACTTAAATCACTATCTTTGCGCCAAATTTCGATGCAATGATTTCAGTAAACAATTTATCGCTTCAATTTGGAAAGCGTGTTCTATTTGACGATGTAAACGTAAAATTTGTCAACGGTAACTGCTACGGCGTTATCGGTGCGAATGGTGCGGGTAAGTCTACCTTTTTAAAGATTTTAACGGGTGATCAAGATCCAACAACGGGACATGTGGTGTTAGAGCCAGGTAAACGTATGGCCGTGTTGAAACAAGATCACTTTGAGTTTGATGAGCATCAAGTCTTGAATACTGTGATCATGGGACATACGCGTTTGTTCGAAATCATGACGGAGAAAGACGCGCTGTATGCAAAACCAGATTTCTCAGATGCAGACGGTATGCGTACAGCTGAATTGGAAGGAGAGTTTGCTGATTTGGAGGGATGGAATGCAGAAACTGATGCTGCTTCGTTGTTGTCGAATTTGGGAATTGATGAGTCGAAACACTACCTCAAAATGGAGGATCTTTCCAATGATTTGAAGGTACGCGTGTTACTGGCACAAGCGCTCTTTGGAAATCCTGATGTGCTAGTACTTGATGAGCCAACCAATGACTTGGATTTGAAAACGATCAGCTGGTTGGAAGACTTTTTACTTGACTTTAAAAACACAGTGATTGTCGTTTCGCACGATAGACACTTTTTGGATACGGTGTGTACGCACATTTGTGACATCGATTTTAACAAATTGAACGTATTTACTGGTAACTACTCATTTTGGTACCAGTCTTCGCAATTAGCTGCCCGTCAGCGTGCAGATAAGAACAAGAAAGCAGAGGAAAAGAAAAAGGATTTAATGGATTTTATCGCGCGTTTTTCTGCGAATGCTTCCAAATCGAAACAGGCGACAAGTAGAAGAAAAATGTTGGATAACTTGGATATCTCTGAGATTCAACCATCGAGTAGAAAATATCCAGGAATTACTTTCCACCAAGAGCGCGATGCAGGAAATCAAGTATTGAACATCGAAGGATTGGCGAAATCATTGGATGGCGTTCAACTTTTCAAAGATGTGAACATCATTGTTAGTAAAGGAGATAAAATAGCCTTCATTTCTAAGAATTCCTTGGCACTAACAACGTTTTTTGAAATTTTAGCAGGAAACGAAAAAGCGGATAAAGGCGAGTTCATTTATGGAACAACGATTACAACGGCTTACTTGCCGAATGAGAATCATCACTTTTTTCAAGATAAGTTACCATTGATTGATTGGTTGCGTCAATATGCTCAAACAGATGAAGAAAAAGAAGAGGTCTACTTGAGAACATTCTTAGGTCGTATGCTATTCACTGGAGAAGAGGCGCTGAAAACAGCAAATGTTCTTTCCGGAGGTGAGAAGGTAAGATGTATGTTGTCTCGAATGATGTTGGCGAAGGCGAATTTATTATTAATGGACGAACCTACCAATCACCTTGATCTAGAGTCAATTACAGCATTGAACCAGGGGATGAACGAGTTTAAAGGGACATTGCTCTTTACTTCTCATGACCACGAGTTGGTGAATACCGTAGCGAATCGAATCATTGAAATTACTCCAAGCGGAATTATTGATAAGATGATGCCCTACGATGATTATTTGAAAGATGCTAAAATCGCACAACTGCAAGAAGAATATTACGTGTAATTATTTCAAACGCACCGCTCAAATATCGCAATACAAAGCTTCGACATGCCCTGATAAGTTTCTTGAGGGACAAAGATGTTCGAGGAATAAGAAAACTTTCTGTTTTACTTCCACGTTGGATTTTGCCTGCACCTGAAAGTGTTGGAAATCATATTTTAGAGACATTGCACGGTTTTTCACTGGTGATTGACCCATCGGTCGATAAAGGTGTAGAGCATAGTTTGTTCGAAACAGGCACCTACGAGAAGGGAATCCTTCACTTTATTAAAAACAACTTCAAGCCAGACGGTTGTTTTGTTGATGTGGGCGCAAACATTGGATTGATGTCAATTTTTGCTGCAACTAAATTTCCACATTCGACAGTGATTGCCTATGAAGCACACCCAAATACAGTCAAGATTTTGAATGAGAACATTCGCTTGAACAAGGTGAAGATCATTGAAGTGCATGCATCTGCACTCAGTAACACAGCAGGAAACGTTGCTATTTTCGACAATTGGGAAGTCAACCGTGGAGGTGCATCGATTAAGGTAAACAAAGGTCAATCAGACAGCCATCAAGTAAGTTGCGATCGACTGGATAGTTTTGCTTCCATTGCTCCTACCATGCTTAAAATTGATGTGGAAGGTGCCGAATTGGAAGTTCTTCAAGGTGCAAAAGGTAAAATTGAAGCGTATCGACCTATCTTGATTATTGAAATTTCCAAGGGACGTGATCAATCAGATGAATCGAAAGAGATCTATGATTTTGTGAATTCCTTCGGGTTTTATTCATTGTATAAGTTGAAAGGAGGAAAAGAACGTGTATCCAAATTGGTTCCAATTCTGTCGTTAGCCGATTTGCCAGATCACGATAATATCATTTGTATTCCACAAGGATCGTTTTAACTTTACGCAAAGCAAAGAAATGACAAAATTTACCTTCAGCATAGAAAATCCTTCACAGCAGTACATTCATATTTCTGTTGAATTTAAAACAACGGAGGACGTCACCTTTGTTCATTTACCTAGCTGGCGACCAGGACGCTACCAATTGGCGAATTTCGCAAAGAATGTGCGCAATTTTGTGGTGACCGACGCTAACAATCAAAAATTAGAATTTCAAAAGGCAAACAAGGATTGCTGGGCGGTTAAAACTGCAGGTCACAAGGAAATTAAAATCAGCTACAACTATTTTGCCGATACAATAAATGCTGGTTCTAGCTATCTGGATGCCACACAGCTGTATGTCAACCCTGTAAATTGCTGTGTTTTTGTACATGAAACGTTTAATGACCCTGTTCATATCTCGTTGAAAGTCCCCAATCATTGGGAGGTCGCTTCTTCGATGGAAAAGGCCGAAAACGGATATCAGGTGGCGAACATGGAAGAATTCTTGGATGCGCCATTTATAGCATCAGAACAGCTACAACATAGAGAATACGAATCAAATGGAACACGTTTTTATGTTTGGTTCAACGGTGAAGTAAAACCTGACTGGGATCGTTTGTTGAAGGATTTTAAAAAATTTACCGACGAGCAAATCAAGCGTTTCAACGAATTTCCAGTGAAGGAATACCATTTCATCAATTTGATACTGCCCTACAAGGCCTATCATGGAGTTGAACATCAAAAATCGACAGTAATATCACTTGGACCGTCGTACGATGTTTTTGGTGACTTGTACAAGGAACTATTGGGCGTGAGCTCTCATGAACTGTATCACACGTGGAATGTAAAAGCAATTCGACCTATTGAAATGTTTCCCTACGATTTCACCAAAGAAAACTATTCAAGACTTGGTTACTTGTGTGAGGGCGTGACAACTTACATGGGCGATTTATTCTTGTGGAAGAGTGGTGTTTTTAATGAAAAGCAATATTTCCAAGAATTTACAGAACAGCTTCAAAAGCATTTCGACAATTTCGGTCGTTTCAATTATTCGGTGGCAGAATCCTCTTTTGACACATGGTTGGACGGATACGAGGCGGGTGCTCCGAATAGAAAAGTATCGATTTATACAGAAGGGTGTTTGTTGGCTTTCGTTACCGACATCGAAATTCGCAGAGCCAATGATGATAAATTTGGACTGGACGAAGTGATGAAGTATTTGTATTTCAATTTTGCATTAGAAGGAAAGGGAGTTTCTGAAAAGGACTACCAAGCGGCGATTGAGAACATTGCAGGTTGCTCATTTCAGTGGTTGTTCGACGATTACATCAACGGATCTAAGCCGTTTGAATCGATTATTACGAATGCATTGGAGCATATTGGATTAGAGTTGGATCACGAACCATCCAAAATCTACTCTCAAGGACGTTTGGGCTTTAAAGCTGCACCGGTGGGAAAAGATTTTGTTGTCCAAAATATGTATCAAGGCGGACCTGCAGAAATTGCTGGAATTATGATTGGAGATCGAATTGTGGCAGTCAACGGATTTGCCTGTGATGGTGAACTCGACAAATGGCTGACCTATTATGATGACGACGTAAAAACAGTCACGATTAATCGCGCTGGAATGATGCTCGACTTAACGTTCCCTGAGGTCAATCGTAATTTTTATTCGAACTACTTCATCAAGAAAATTGCTGATCCTACCAAGAGGCAGCAAATCGCATTTGACCGTTGGAGGAAGTAACCGATTACACCAGCTTCTCCTTCAAATATTGCCCCGTAAAACTCTTTTTTTCATTGATGATTTCTTCAGGAGTGCCTGAAAATAAGATGTTTCCTCCTTTTTTTCCACCTTCGGGACCAATGTCAATAATATAATCGGCGCATTTGATTACGTCTAAATTGTGCTCGATGACAATAACCGAGTGACCTGCATCAATCAATGCGTTTAGCGCAATGATTAACTTGTTGACATCGTAAAAATGCAAACCTGTCGTCGGTTCATCGAAAATGAACAGGGTAGAGGGGCTTCCTTTTCCTTTCGCTAAGAACGAAGCCAATTTGATGCGCTGTGCTTCTCCACCACTTAGTGTACTCGAGGCTTGTCCCAATTTTAAATATCCTAGTCCCACATCCACGAGTGGTGCAATTTTCTCCACGATTTTGTTTTCCAAACGATCGTCTACTTCCTGAAAGAATTCAAACGCTGCAGCAATGTCCATTTCCAATAAATCGGCGATGGATTTTCCACGGTATTCAATTTCAAGCGTTTCTGCTTTGTAACGTTTTCCTTTACATTGGTCACATTGCAGGTGGACATCCGCCATAAATTGCATTCCTACCGTAATTTCTCCTTCACCCTCGCAGACTTCGCAGCGACCTCCATCTACGTTGAAGCTGAAAAATCCAGGCTTATAATTTCTTGTTTTCGATAACGGTAGTCTCGCATACAATTCGCGAATATCATCAAAGGCTTTGACATAGGTAATTGGATTACTTCTCGAAGATTTACCGATGGGATTTTGATCAACGAACTCAACATTTTTCACCAATTTTAGATCACCTGAAAATGATTTATAATCGCCTGGCTTGTCACCATAAAGATGAAGTCCGTTGCGCACTGCTGGAAGTAAAATCTCTTTGACCAATGTTGATTTCCCAGAACCACTGACTCCCGTCACGCAGACCAAGCTGTGCAAAGGAAAATCGACATCAATATTTTTTAAATTGTGATGACGTGCACCAGTAATACTCAATTTATTCACTGATTTCCGACGACGCGTTGGAACAGGAATGGATGCTTTTCCAGTTAGGTAATCCGCGGTCAGACTATTTTTTGCCTTGATTAATTGCGAGTGCGTCCCTTGAAACACCACTTCTCCTCCGTAAATCCCAGCCATGGGGCCGATATCAAGAATTTCATCTGCTGCTTGCATAA
This sequence comes from uncultured Flavobacteriales bacterium, assembly GCA_937876195.1. Lineage (GTDB taxonomy): Bacteria > Bacteroidota > Bacteroidia > Flavobacteriales_D > Crocinitomicaceae > UBA4466. The sequence continues at coordinate 2,728 of CALEIK010000006.1, read as the reverse complement.
TGTCTTCTTCGTGTTCCACCACAATGACCGTATTTCCTAAGTCGCGTAACGATTTCAGCACACCGATTAAGCGGGTAGTATCTTTTGGATGCAGTCCTATGGACGGTTCATCTAAAATATACATCGATCCAACTAAGCTACTGCCGAGTGAAGTCGCCAAGTGGATTCGTTGTGATTCTCCACCTGAGAGCGAGTTGGAAGCACGATTTAAAGTCAAATAACCCAGTCCTACTTCGTTCAAAAAACTCAATCGATTGATAATTTCTGGAAAGATTCGTTTGGTGATGTTGTTTGCAACCCCATCTTTTTCTATTGATTTGAAAAACTCCAATGCATCTTCAATGGGCATTAGTACAATATCCGTGATAGATTTCCCCGCAATCTTTACGTAATTGGTATCTTTTCGCAAGCGCGTTCCATGGCAGTCGGTACAATCTGTTTTTCCACGGTAGCGGGACAACATTACGCGGTATTGAATTTTGTAGGCTTTACTCTCAACAAATTCAAAAAAATGATTGATTCCTTTCACTGTTTTGTTTCCTTTCCAGAGGAGTTCTAATTCGTCCTCTGTTAGATCGATGATTGGGCGATGAATCGGAAAATTGAAATCCACGGCCTTGTCAATAAATTTAGTCAGGTACTTGCTCATTGTACCACCTTTCCATGGCGCAACAGCTCCTTCGTAAACACTTAAATCCTTGTTGGGAATCACTAAATTTCGATCAATGCCAATGACCTGTCCAAACCCTTCACATTTTTTGCAGGCACCGAACGGATTATTGAATGTGAAAAAGTGTTCATTGGGCTCTTGAAACTCCATGCCGTCCAGCTCAAAACGATTGGAAAAAAGTTGCATTTTGCCATCTTTCATGGTACGTACAATGCAATTACCATTTCCTTCGACAAAAGCTAGAGCAATTGAATCGCCATAGCGTGAGATGTTATCATCTACGGAGAAGTCAATACTGATCCGATCCACGACCAAAAGCGCCTTCTCCACGTCTTTTGGGACAGTTGTAAGCGCGTCTTCAATCAGCACAAAATCATCGTTTAGAAAGAGGCGAACGTATCCTTGTTGTTTCAATATTTCCAATTGACGCTGGTTTCCATATTTTTCAAATCCTTCCAACGGAGCCAGCAACAAGCATTTATCGTTGGGTTGTTGTTGACGAAGAAAATCGACAACATTTGCAACCGTATGTTTTTTTACTTCATTGCCCGAAATAGGAGAGTAGGTCGTTCCCATGCGGGTGAAAAGTACCTTGAGGTAATCATAAATTTCTGTGGTGGTTCCAACTGTCGAACGCGGATTGGAACTTGTCACTTTTTGCTCAATCGCAATGGCAGGTGCAATTCCTTTGATGTAATCCGCTTCGGGTTTATTGAGTTTTCCGAGGAACTGTCGTGCATACGACGAGAGGCTTTCGATGTAACGTCGTTGACCTTCCGCATAGAGCGTATCAAATGCCAGAGATGATTTCCCAGATCCAGATAAACCCGTAATCACTGTAAATTTACCATGCGGAATTTTCACATCCATATTTTTCAGGTTGTGCATTCTCGCTCCTTTAATTTCGATAAATTTCTGGCTCAATTTGATGGGTTTTTGATAGGTATCAAATATAATTGTTAATTGTGGACTTTGGGGTTTAAAGATTCAAGAATTCAAAGATTAACAACATTGCTTGCTTCGCAGGTCAATCGCTTCGCTATTTAAGAATTAGTATTGTAATAAGAATTAGTATTGTAAGTAAATTTTTGAATTTTTTAATCTCCCTTCCCAACCTTTTCCTTTTTCCTCTCGTTAAGGTAGAAGACAAAACAAAAAATGGTGTGAAATTTGGTAATTCAAATATTAGCAGTATATTAGTAGTTCATATTTTAATTTAAAAACCGCGGAAGCCTATAGAAATAACATTACTCTTAAACAAGTTTGATCTTAAATTAAACTACTAAAACAGTAAGTTATGGCAATGGAGAATATCGATGACCGCGATTTAGTCAACGCATATATTAACGGAGAGGAAAAAGCATTTGAAGCTTTGTTGATGCGTCATAAAGACAAAATTTACAGATTTATTTACATGAAGGTGAAGGACAGTGCTTTGGCGCAGGATATCTTTCAAGATACGTTCATTAAGATTGTTAACACCTTAAAAGCGGGTAATTACAATGAAGAAGGTAAGTTTTTGCCTTGGTCAATGAGAATTGCGCACAATTTGGTGATTGACTTCTTTCGTAAGAACAATAAAGTAAAAATGATTTCTGAATCGTCTTCGCAACGTGATGACTTTAATATATTTCACACGCTAAAATTAGAGGATGAGAACGTTCAGGATGAAATCACTCGAGTAGAGCTAGAATCTCAAATGGTTGAATTGCTTGAGCACTTGCCTGATTCACAAAAGGAAATCTTAAAAATGAGAATCTTCAAGGAAATGTCTTTCAAGGACATCGCTGAGTTAGAAGATATCAGTATAAACACAGCCCTTGGGCGAATGCGTTATGCGTTAATCAATCTACGAAAATTGATAGAAAAACATCAGTTAGTCGTTCACTACTAGGTATAATTTTTTGGTTAGAATTATGTTGAAAGGCTGTTCATTTAATTGATCAGCCTTTTTTATTAAAATCGAAAGGGGACAGGAGTTTGAATTCCTGTCCCCTTTCGACTGTAAATCGTCAGCATAAAGTGGACCGATCATAAGTTAAAACTTAGTTGGTGTTT
>CALEIK010000005.1 GCA_937876195.1 uncultured Flavobacteriales bacterium | reverse complement strand
TTACAGTTGGAACGAATGTTTGTCCTGTCTCACCACCAATCGGTGCATTTCCATTGTCGCAATCCAACCATTGATAAACTGCTCCACCTTGGTTTGACATCAATGAAGTACCATTATTAGTTACTGTGTTATCAACTGTTTGAACGGTTACTGTGATTGTAGCACATGCTCCTGGAGTAACACATCCACCTTCACCACGTACGAAATACGTGGTTGTAACGGCAGGACTCACCAATAAACTTGCTCCACTTCCTGCAGATGTTCCACCACATGAAGTCGTGTACCATTCCCAGTCCGTTGCATCATTCAAGTTACCTGCTGAAACAGATAAAGTCGTGTTACTACCTTCACAAATGGTTGTTGTTCCTGATAGTGTTGGAACATCTGGATCAACGCAAACGGTAATCAATTCACATCCAGAAATTTCTGTACACCCACCAATCGTAACTTCCACTGCGTAGTTTCCTGTTACAGTTGGAACGAACGTTTGTCCCGTCTCACCACCAATCGGTGCATTTCCATTGTCACAATCCAACCATTGGTAACTTGCGCCTCCTTGATTTGACATCAATGAAGTACCATTATTAGTTACTGTGTTATCAACTGTTTGAACGGTTACTGTGATTGTAGCACATGCTCCTGGAGTAACACATCCACCTTCACCACGTACGAAATACGTGGTTGTAACGGCTGGACTCACCAATAAACTTGCTCCACTTCCTGCAGATGTTCCGCCACATGAACCAGTGTACCATTCCCAATCCACAGCATCATTTAAGTCACCTGCACTTACTGATAAAGTCGTGTTACTACCTTCACAAATGGTTGTTGTTCCAGAAACTGTAGGAACGTCTGGATCATTACATGGCACATCAACACACAACTCCAAACTCCAATCGTTCAACACTCCATCATCTTCAGCGGCATAACTATCCACTACAGTCAATGTCCACGTCCCCGTTATAGATTCTCCATTGAAGTTTGCCATGGGATCCATTGTTTGAAAATCTCCAACAATTGCTGGGGGAGTTCCATTACACATGTTTTCAAAATCTGCCGCTGTAAGGGTTGCATCGTCATCAAACGACGCATCTATGTCGTCACCATCACATCCGAATTGAGATGCGGGCATTCCAGGGCCGTCAAACAATTGTACAACGGTTCCCAACGGTGAAGTTAACGTCGCACTCAAATCACCCACCCAAGAGTGAGAAACATCAAGTAAAGGAATATTTGCATCGGTAATTGTTCCTCCGTCAGTAATGACAATTGTCGATGTCACCGTAGTTGACCCATTTGTGATCACTTGACCGACGTCCGCGCTTGCATATGTCAAACAAGAGCTTGTTGAAAAATCAAATGTTGATGACCAAGCTGAATTTCCACAACCTGTAACAGCTCTTACTCTCCAAAAATATGTGGAGGATGGGTTTAACACCACTGATATGTAGTCGGGTGTGCCAAGTCCAGTTGCTTGATCCACAATGGATGAGAACCCTGCATCTGTCGCTATATCAATTTCATAAGTCACCCCAATTTCAGGAGATGCCGTCCAAGAAAAATCTGTCGGAACGTCTACTCCTGTTGCTCCATTTGTCGGGCTGATTTGCGCTACCGCTGCAGGGGCTCCAGAAGCGATGTTGAGCGTAACATTTGACTGCTTGACTCCGGAAGTACTGTTCGCGGTAATCGTTACCACGTATGATCCTGGCGCGGCAGCTCCAGTATTGGATACAATTAATTGACTTGTTCCAACCGGTATTACTGGATTTATAGTAAAATTAGATGTTGCACCAGCTGGAATTCCTGCAACCGAGAGATTTACAGGGTCATTGTACCCTCCTATTTCACCAATTTCAATGTTGAATGTGGCATCATTTGGTTGGCACACATTTACAACTGGATTCGTCACATCCAATGTATAGTCAAACGTTGCCATTGTAATTTCGAAATTGTTGTTTGAAATATCGAAAAAAGTTCCGTTTTCGCTCATAACCATTACACGAGCCGTCGTTGTTGCAACATTAGGCACCGTAACTAATTGAGTGCCATCGTTTGGCACATTTGATGCCAACACTGTTGGGTAGGTCTGTCCACCATCAGTAGAAAGCAAAATGTCTACATTTGAACAGGACACTGGTGCATTATTGGTATTTGCGACATCCCAGGTAACCGTTTCTTGCGTGGCACCAGCCCATACAATTCCTGTTGCAGAAGGGTATGTTACCACAAATGGTCCTGATCCTGCATCCGTTGATAGTGTAACATCGTCATGATCGTTACAACCTCCGCCCGCAGCGTTATCTCGAATGGTTACTCTGAAGTCCATAGTTCTGGTAACAGAAGGAATAACCTCCCATGTGAAAGGACCACCTGCCGCTAAATCTACCAAATTAGGGAAGTAGCGTGTTGGACTTGTCGAAGAAGGGTTACTTCTAAAGTTAGGTCCACCTGTGGAGGTTGCCACTGGTGGTTGGGTACTCACATTGTTATCCATTTGCTCCCAGTTGTATGTCAACGGGTCTCCATCGGCATCTGTAGCAATTGCTGTTAATGCAAATGGTGTGTTCGCTGGAACTGTTACGTTTCCATTCGTAGACACTAAAACTGGCGCCGAATTCGCGATTGGGGTAAGCACCTCGCACGTATGTCCAGCACTTAAAATCTCTATACTTATTTCTCCCAAACTTACGCCATGAAAGTGATCATCGCTATTGTTTTGAACATTTGGTGCACAAATTCCTGCATACCCCATAATTGTTGATGCACTTCCCGGTTCCATTGCTGTCGCACCGTTTCTATTGCAGTTATTGTTCTGTGTATGATTCGCTCCAAATTGATGTCCCATTTCATGGGCTACATAATCGACATCAAAAGGATCACCAATTGGCGCTCCACTTCCTGTCACACCTCTGGCTTTATTACTGTTGTTACATACAACTCCCAAACCAGCTAAACCACCACTGTTGGTCCCAAACACGTGTCCAATGTCATAGTTTCCGTTACCAATGACTGCATCGGTGTTTGATTGATTTTGATTGATCATTGTTCCAGGTGTTCCATTGGTAAATGGATCAGATCCTGCATTCGTATATACTATCAAATTATTGTTGGGAATAATGACCATGGTGATTGCCATGTCGCGCTCATAAATACCATTCACACGATTCATTGTTGTGACTTGCGCTCCGAGCGCCTGACCAACAGTTCCTCCATGAAAGGCTGTGTATTCCCCAGTTGCAGAAAGTGCTAAGCGATAGGTTCTCAGTTCACACGTTCCAAATGTCTTTACGATACCCGATGTTGGTGATTTTTTATTTTCCAATTCTTCGAGTGCACTGTCAAATAGACAATCCTTCGTTTTATTCGTAATGAAATTTGATTTTTCATAGACGATATAATAGTCACTATTTCCTTTAATTAACGGATCTATGAAGATTGTATTTTTTCCATCTTGCATAATCATCGCGTGAAAACCATGGGGTGTAATGTCCCATTTTACAAAAGCACCATTTTCTCCACTTGCGTCGTACGACTTAATTTCAGGAAACTGTGCCGCCAACTCAGGATGCATAGTGCTATTCTCCTTTGCATTGTACACATGCATTGTTCCGTCTGGATGTGGTAATTCAAGTTGAGCTATAAAGCCATTACTTTCATCTTCACGATGCATAATCCCTTCCAGCTGATTTTTCAGTTCTTCAATGTTCATTTGAAAAACCTTGTAGTCAGTTGCTTCAATTTGCGGTGTTCCTAAAAAATTAGCGGTCTCTTTTTTTAATTCTGTTTGAGAGAATTTTACTGTTTTGATGTTTTGGGAGAAATTAAAGAAATGTACACTAATAAATAGGCACACTATCCCCCAAGAGAGAAGTTTGTTCATTCTAGTTTAGTTTTAATAGTTTGCTTAAAAATAACTCTTTTTTTATAAAAAAAAGATTTTCAAGGCAAAAACCCTGCGGATGATGAAAATCTACTGACAATAATCATGTTTTTTATTGAAATCAGGTCATAGTTTAAACAGGCACACCTTCTCATCTTTGTCTAACAATCTAAAAAAGTTAATGTTATGTCAGAAAATATGAAAGAAAACGCGGTCGAGTTCAATCGGTTTGGACTTATCTCAATGATTCTGCTAATCGTTGGATGCCTTGGAGGATTAACCGTTGGAGCTGGTGCTGTAAAAGAAGTATGGTCACTGATTCTTATAGTAATTCCAACAATGGTAACGCTTAGCTTACTGATTGCAGTTGCGCCAATGAAACAAATTGTGACTGCAGGGATTATCGCAGTAACTATTGATATTTTAATGTTGATTTACTTATTCTTTCTATAAGTATTACAAGCATGGAACTCTAATTATAAAAGTAGTTCCTTGATCTTTCAGCGATTCAAATTCTATTGTTCCTTTATGGTTTTCAATCATTTGTTTTACCATTGCCAAACCTAACCCCGTTCCTGTATTTTTAGTTGTGAAGTAAGGGACAAAGATTTTGGATCGTTGATTATCATCTATTCCTACACCGTTATCTTTGATTAAAATTACGACTTGATTCCGCTGCTTTTCTATTTCTATTTCTACCCTTCCTTCTCGATCTCTCGGAATTGCTTGAACTGCATTTTTTATAAGATTGTTGAACACACGAACAAACTGATCCTTGTCTCCCATCACAAAAATTTTCTCATTCGATGAACGCACCGTCAAATGAACATCTTCAGTGCCGATGAATAAGTCAATTACATTGGTGATCAGCTGAACCAATTCAATTTTTTCCTCATTGGGCATTGGCATTTTGGCAAAGGTCGAAAATTCATTGGCGATTTTAGTCAGCGCATCTATTTGTTCTATAATTGAGTTGGCTACTGATGTCAACTTTTCAGCGCTTTTTGGATCTTCTGGGTTGTATGATCGAAGCAGATGTTGAACGCTTAACTTCATCGGAGTGAGCGGATTCTTAATCTCATGCGCAACCTGTTTGGCCATTTCTCTCCAGGCAATTTCACGCTCATTCTTAGCCAATTGTTGCGCCGCAAACTCCAGTTCTTCAAGCTTTTTATTGTAATCCTTCACCAGAGCACCAATCTCATCGTCCTTTTCATAGTGAATCTGTTCATTGTGCTTTCCAAATTTTACACGTGAGAAGCTTGACTGTAGAATTCGAAGTGGTGCGGTTAACCAGTTTGAGATGAAAATTGCCAGAATTATTGATATGGCTAACAATAGAATAAACACATTAATTATTGCGACTAAGAACTTTTGAATTTGATTTTCAAACTCTCGTTGTTGTCCAAAATGTTGCAAATTGATGTATCCCAACAAGATGTTCTTCGCATTGTAAACTGGTTGATAGGCGGACGAATAATTCAACTGACCAATTCTCTCGGTTTGAATGAACTCGCTTTGTTTGAGGTGTTTGACATGTTTAAAAGCAACAGGATTCATTTGTTCGCTAAGTAAGCCCACATTAAACACTTTGGGTCGGGACGTTGCTACCAAATACCCATCAATGTCATACATATTAATGTCTGTAAAAAATACTTTGGCAAAATTTTGCAAGAAAAATTGCATGTTGTTACCGTGGTCTACAATGGTGAGTTGCTCAATGTCATTGATTTTGGGCTTCAGCTCGGTTTCAACTGAACTCAATTTTTCTCGGATCACGTCATTGGTGAATTCATGGTACTGGTTGCTCACAAAAACACCGCTCCCCCAACCAAATGCCAACAAGGAAATGAATACAAGTCCAATAAGTACAATTTGTATTTTTAAGGCTAACGTCAACGTAGAACTGAACCCTTTTTCTGAATTCAATCGAAACACCAGCGGCAACAGTAATAAACCAAAAAAAGTGAATAAATAGGAAAATGATGTAACGAAATCGACAAGTGTTCTGTTCTTTCGCGAAAGAATAACGCTGTTGCTGTCCGATCTTTTCAGCACATAGTGATTGTAGCCGCCATAATCGTAAAAGCCCTTTTCAGCAATATGGGTTGGCACCATAATTTCATCGGACGAAGGATATTTGTATGCTCCGTATTTTGTGACTAGTCTGCGGTTGTGATATTTACCTATGGAATATGACTCTAGCGATTCTAAGACATTCGCCTTAGAGGAAATCAGCAATCGAGGAAAACCTATTTCTTCGGGTATTTTTTTTGATTTTAGTGTGCAGAACAAAATCGCTTTGGTTGAATCCCTGCCATAGATTTCCTGGCGTATAATATAGCTATATTGCTTTGCGTAATCACTTATAAAATAAATATTGGAATCAATTTCTGACACCTTTCCCGATTGATCAATTATTCGCTGTAATTCATCGTATAAATTTGTCGTTTCATTTCTTTTATCAATGAGAGGAATATGGTCTTCATTGAACAGGTTAAATTTCATTTCATACCTTTCCCAGAAGCCATTAAACACTCTTCGTTCGATGCCTTCCTGAAATGCTGCCACACTAATAAAGTGAGGTTCATGAATAAATCTATTCAAGAAATTGTCTGCTTTTAATACTTCTGCAGTGGAAGAGTATTCTACTTCGGTTACAATATCCCGTTCGGTGATTAGCTGTTGTGCATACAATTCTCTCTCTCCTCGTTCCTTTCGCTCATTAAACGAACTTATAGTTTGGGCGGTAACAATTGAAAATAACAACAGCAAAACTATTCCAGTACCCATCTGATTTGACTTTACATGTCGGTACACCAAATAGAGAACGAGTTCATAAAAAATCAAGGGAAAGATTGCTGCCAACAACAATTCATAGCCATAGTTAATTTCATAGAAGAAAAAAGTACAGCTTAGAATAAAACTTGTGACAGCAAGTTGTGCCCCCGTTAGCTCCTGCTGTTTGCACAAGAGCGTAACGGCGCGTACAAAATGGAAGTAGGCATAAAAAAACACTCCCAAGCCACAAAAAGACAAAACAGAAAAAATATTCAGGGAAAATAATTTATCAACCACTAGTGGAATGGACGAATCCTCGATCAAACCCTTCGTAATAAATAAATAAATGATCCAAATGAAAAAAGTTGCGATAAAAAGTCCAAATGCTAAATACTTGTTCACCTGTGTCGGTTGCCACCTTTTTATATGAGCAGTAATTGCCCTAAGCAAATAAACAAAAACTGAAATGTTCAGTAGGTATTCAAAAAAGTTGGGAGACCACCAACTGGCGCCATACAGGCTTGGATCAAAGGCCAGCGTTCCATGCATAAAGCCCAACCAGTTGAATTTTAGAGACACTACATGAGTCCCGACCACAACGAGTGGTAAAATCCAACGCCACTTAACGGGCAATTGTTTCTTGATTTTCGTCAGCCAAATCAACCACAGAATAATCGCCAGTAATAGCAATGTCATTAAGACAATCGATTCCGTACGAGTGGCACTCTGGTATTCATTCGGGTGGATGGAGAATATAAACTTGTCTTCTTGAGAATAAACGGCAAACTTACTTTCTGAGTCCAGAGAAATTTTTGCACCGAATGGCAAACTTAAGTCGGGAGAGAAATCATTAATTAGTTCGTTGTTCCTGTACGAATAGTCTTGCTTAATTAAAAATGATGCGCACACCAAGTAATCTCCAATCTCTCTTGTTTTTGCGTAATACCAACCATTTTGCAGGTGCAATAAACCGTTTGATGGAAAATGAATTTCCGCAAAGCGAATGATGGGCAATTGATTTGTGTTCCATAATATCAACGAATCATTTCGGTAAACATGAATGTTGATGGTGTTCTCCTCCTTTACTTTCTTCCATTGCTCCCCAACATCTTCTTTCAACACCTCATCTTCTTGATACCGAAGTGCATTGTCCAAAGCAAGTTCCATCTTTTGAAAATTCTTCTTGAACGTCTCAAAATGGGATTGGTAATCCTTAGAATAAGTTTGAAAATAGTACCCAATAAAGGCAAGGCTGCATAGTACAGCAATTATAAGGAGGTAATATTTTTTGAATAATGTTATCACATTGCTTTCGCTTCCTCAAATCTAAACGATATTTCTTGCACTAATCGTTCAAAATCTACTTCCGAATTAGAATCATTTCTAAAAAGGAAGTCAGCATTACTCTGGTAAGGTAGCAAATAATTTTGGTAGCAGGGTGAAACATGATTTTCCCATTGGTAAATAATATCCTCACGGGAGTAACCTCTGGTTTCTTGATCCCGGTATAGTCTTCTGTCAAGTTGAATTTTTGGGTCCACATCCACAAATATGCTGAAATCCAATACTTCACGAACTCCAGGGTAGTGAAACAAAAACAATCCTTCTACGATGATGAGTTCCGAGGGCTCTAAGGAAATTAATACGTGCTTGTCTGGTGGGGAATTAAAATGATACTCCTTTACCGTTATTTCCTGACCTTTCTTCAGGCGATGTAAATCACTTGTTAAGCGCTCTTCATCCAACGCCGATGGAAGGTCGAAATTATAATGTCCGTTCCCATCTACCTGCTGTTTTTCAATAGGTAAGTAATAGTTATCCATCGAAAAAACACTTGGTTTCAACTCACTATACTTCGTATAGAGTCGCTTTAATAGTGTTGTTTTCCCTGATCCACTTCCACCACAAATTCCAATAATCATTTCCCTTTCAATTCAAATGTAACGGCACCTTCCTTTCCAAATTGACTTGTTTTAAATGTCAATAAACCTTCCGGTAAAATTACATTAAATTCTTCTTTTTGCTTACGTTCAAAGACACTACTTGGATTAAAAATTGTGAGTTCCGTGAAATCATTGTGTGCAGTTTCCTTTTGTGGAACAAAAGCAATAAGGCTGACTTTATCATAACCGTTGTGATCTAAATGATATCCTATTCCCTCGTTCATTGGATAAATCCCCAACTTTAGATTTTTCTTTTCGATGAAATAATTTAAATTCATATGATTTATTTCTTCCCATTGGTTCTCCTTTAATTGATACAGCGTGATTTCGGCGCCAGTTCCAGATTTTCGTTGACCACCAACCATGTAGAATTGGCCATTAATGAAGGTCAATAGTCCACGTTCAACGGTGTATTTATCCTTCAAGTAATATTTCCCCGTTGTACCAAATCCAATGTTTTCAATGGGAATTAAGTCCTTCGGTCCTTGGATAAAATAACCCTTCAACGGTTTCGCTTTCGAAGTATATTCTTTCACACTCCATCCCGAAGTTTTGTTTTGAAAATCTCGCGCAGCAAAACAAATTTGATCGTCGGTAAACCCTACATATTCCCAATTTCCAATGTGCTCATTTTTGAAGGCATCCTCTGGAATTGCCCCTAATTCCACTGCATAACACAAGAAGTTGTGATGTGTAATAAAGGTCGCAATCTCGACAACGCTTTTATTCTTCTTGTCCATGTATCTGAAATGATGCACCAATGCTTTGTCGGTCACCACACAATTAATTAATTCTAAATCATTGTAATCGTTTACACCAATTTTCTTCACGGCAGTACCAATCGAAACAGAGGTAGATTTGATGTTTCCAGCTGAGTTTAGTTGATTGAGGTACACTTTCCCATTGTCCAGGTTAAGATTGTCCAAAAAGTAGACATACCGCGCATTTTCACTAGAAATATAGTAATACTCATCGTTCTTTGGTGTGAATTTTTGATCCCACACACTTCTCATTTCACCATTCACTAATGTAAGGTTGACCTGCTTCGAAACTTTTGCTGGATCCATGCTGATTAAAATCGATCCCATGCCCTTCCATTCTATTATATCCGAGTACGGGTGAGTGGATGGTGGAATTTCAAACGTCTGAGCTTGAACCTGAAGTCCCGATACAAAAAGGATAAAAAAGAGTGCGTTTTTCATGAATTTGTTGTATTTTGGATGCCTAAATTAAACAATTATCATGCTAAAATATCAAGTTAAGCATTTAATCGCAAATCGATTGAAGAACTTTAATATAATTCACCATTTGTTTTTTATTCCAACGATTCTATTGCTAGGTTCGTTTATGATAAGTGGTGGTGGAAAAGAATTAAAGATTGGAAAAAAAGCGCCGATGACCTCAGAAAAATTGGTAAATATTGATGGTGAAACACTCACATTTGACGGCCTCAAAAAAGAGAACGGTTTAATCGTCATTTTCTCCTGTAACACCTGTCCTTTTGTTGTTGGAAATGATGATTTTGAAGGATGGGAACGCCAATACAACGACCTATATGAAAAAGCAGCTGAAAAAAATATAGGATTGGTATTGGTGAACTCCAATGAAGCCAAAAGAGATGGGGATGATTCATTGGAGGCCATGCAACAACGGGCTGAAAAAATGGGTTATAAAATGCCCTACCTCGTGGATGTAGATTCTAAAGTTGCTGACGCCTATGGTGCAAAAACAACTCCACACGTGTATGTTTTGAATGCGAAAAACGTTCTTATCTACAAAGGCAGCATTGACAACATTTGGGACAGTAAACGAACTGAAACCATTCCTTATTTATATGATGTAATGGATCATATCACCAATAATACTGAACTAAAAAATGATGATACGCCTCCTCGGGGGTGTAGTATAAAACGAAAATAAACTAAAACTAGAATAATGAAAAAACAACTACTTAATATTTTCTCAATTCTGCTCTTCTCAGGAATGAGTTTCGCACAGCAGGGTGATGGCGGATTGCCAAAATCTAGTGAACTAAACACAACTTTAAGTCAAGTAGACACTCGCCCTTTTGCTCAACCCAACATTGAAGCATTGCGGACGGAAGATTCTCAAGTTGATGCAGAAAAAACTGGGCCATGGCGTTTTGGTTTTAATAACTACGTGGCACTCAACATGACAAATTCAGGAACATGGAATGATCTATCCAATGGCGGGAAAATCTGGCAATTGGAATTGACCTGTGATCAAGCATTGACTGTTAATTTAACCATGGACAATGTGGTGATTCCAGAGGGCAATGAGCTTTATGTGTACAATCCAGAGAAAGATTTTATCCTAGGCTCATTTACTTCAAAGCACTTGTATGAAGGACAACTTGGAACTGAGCTTGTCCCAGGAAGCACGGTGATTGTTGAGTATTATGTTGCGCCTCAAAACGTTGATGCAAAGCGAAGCTTACAAATAAACACAGTTACACATGGTTATAGAACTGCCACTGAATTTCAAGCAAAGGCATTTGGTTCTTCTGGCAACTGCAATATGAACGCGAACTGTCCAGACGGTGATCCATGGGATTTCCAACGTCGTGCGGCTGTGATGCTCGTTTCTGGATCAAATGGATTTTGTTCTGGTTCTATGATTAACAACGCCCTAAATGATGGTACTCCGTATGTGTTAACAGCGAATCACTGTTACAGCAACCCCACGAGTTGGATCTTCAGGTTCAATTGGCAAGCGTCTGGATGCACCAACCCAGGAAGTTCTCCATCATTTAATTCACTTTCTGGTGCAGTTTTAAGAGCCCGCAGAACACCTTCTGATTTTTGTTTGGTAGAAATAACTGGTGGGCTTGAAAGTGGTTCTGTTCCATTAAGCTATGGTACATACTTCCCTGGCTGGGACAATTCTGATGATATTCCTACAACAAGCATGTGTGTGCATCATCCTTCTGGTGATATTAAAAAAATTGCCTTTGATGATGCTCCGGCTGTATCTGGAAATGGGATGGGTTCATCTGAAGCTGACAGCCAATGGGAAGTTGAATGGGATCGTAATACCACAACTGAAGGAGGCTCTTCAGGATCACCATTGTTTGATCAGAACGGGCGCATTATTGGACAATTATGGGGAGGTGGAGCTTCTTGTTGGAATCTAAGTGCTCCTGATTTTTATGGAAAAGTGTCTTACTCATGGGATCCCGCTGGAAGTACTTCTACCAACCAATTGAAGTTTTGGTTAGATCCAAACGATGATGGATTGGTTACATTGGATGGTTTCAGTCCAACAGCGAGCGTTGCTGAGAAAACCACCCTAGAATTTAGACTCTATCCAAATCCAAACAACGGTGTATTTACCATAGAATTGGAAGGCTCAGCGGTAGGGAAAACTGAATTAATAGTGACAGATATTTCTGGCAGAACGGTTTATTCTTCTGAGCGCATAGGCAATCACTTAATCGTGGATCTTTCAAGCGCATCGACTGGTACTTATTTGTTGCAAATCAACAATAACGGAATGCACTCTATTAAGCGAATTGCGATACAGAACTAAGTAATAACTATATAGGTAAAGGCAGGGCGATTTTAATCGTCCTGCTTTTTTTTGCTGAAATTTTAAAAACTTAGTTTACATTTACCTCAAACTTATTACTATGAAAACACACTACAAACTTTCTAAGTGCCTATTTATGGTGCTTCTAGCGCTTCCCTTTATCGGACAATCTCAAATTGTTGGTTACACGGTTTCTGTAACGCAATTAATGGCTTTGGCCGACGATTGTGATGGAGGAGCACCATTTTGCGTACTTGCACCACAAGATCCCACGTTTAAAGTTTGGATTACCGATGCTGGAGCGAATGAAAACTATTACTGCTGGACGTTTGACAATGATGACGACCAAGAATATGGCTTGTGGAATGACATCCCCAACCTTGAAGTGGCCGACGTAGCCATTGTAACTTCAAGCTATATTTCATTTGAAATGGAAGGGTTTGAAAGTGATGCGGTCTCTACTTCTTGTACTACAGAATCAGGAGATGATCAAGTAATTGCGCGAACCGCCGTTGAGCAAATTACATTAGCAGACATCCCTTCTGGTACACCAGTTTTAGATACGATTTCATTGGGCGGAATTTATTTTATGGAAATCGAAATTGAATGGATTGATTATGCAAATGTTGAGGAATTGTCGAATGAACTGGCCGTTACGTTAGCCCCCAACCCTTCGAACGGAAATCTCAACCTTACAATCAATGAGCCCGGAGTTTCCAATTATACCGTACTAGTAGCTGATCTTTCAGGAAAAGTGCTTGTTCAACAGGATAACACTACGACGATTGATTTAAGTACCCAAGAGTCTGGCGCCTATTTTGTCAAGGTAATTACAGAAAATAAAAGCATTACGAAGCGAATTCTTCTTCAGAAGTAATTCACCAATAGAATTGAAGAAAGGGATGGTTGATAAATAACTGTCCCTTTTTTAGTACTTCACAAATACGTTTTTCGGTTCTGTGAAAAAGCGCAGCGCCTCCCAGCCACCTTCGCGACCAACACCTGAAGCCTTTACTCCTCCAAACGGCGTTCTTAAATCCCTCACCAACCATGCGTTGATCCAAACGATGCCAGCGTCAATCTCATTTGCCATTCGGTGCGCTCGTTGCAAGTTAGACGTCCACAAAGTTGCGCTGAGTCCATATTGTGTTGAGTTCGCCATCATGAGCACTTCTTCTTCTGTATCAAATGGTGTAATGGTTACCACAGGTCCAAAAATCTCTTCTTGGTTGGTGCGACAGTCAAATGCCAATCCTTCAATTACTGTTGGTCGCAAATAATATCCATTTTCATAAGGCGCTTCCAACACAACGCGCTCTCCACCAGTCAAAACAGTTCCGCCTTCTTCTTTGGCAAGTTCAACGTATGAAAGTACTTTCTCCATGTGCATTTTTGAGACAACTGCTCCAAGCTTTGCTGCCGGGTTATCTGGATGAGCAACCACTGTGGAAGCTACTTTTTGGACAAACTCATCTTTGAATTTGTCGTAAATAGATCGTTCGACAAAAATACGTGAACCGCATAAGCAAATTTGACCTTGGTTCGCAAATGAAGAGCGTAACGTAGTACTCATCATCTCCTTCCAATCGCAGTCGGCAAAAATGATGTTGGGATTTTTTCCGCCCAATTCAAGCGATAATTTTTTAAACATCGGAGCAGCTGTTCGGGCGATGTACTCACCCGTTTTTGTCCCTCCGGTAAATGAAATTGCTTTAATTTTTGGATGTTTGACGATGGCATCACCCGCTGCACCACCTTCTCCATGAAGAATATTCAAAACACCATCGGGTAATCCAGCTTCTTGTGCGACTTTCCCCAACAGATATGCCGTGTATGGCGTAACTTCAGATGGTTTTGCAATCACACAATTCCCTGCTGCCAATGCAGGAGCGATTTTCCATGAAAAAAGATAGAGCGGTAAATTCCACGGAGAAATACATCCAACGATTCCCAACGGTTTGCGCAAGGTATAGTTGACACCAACTCCTTCCATGTTATGCGATTCAGATGCATAATGCAAAATTGCTGTGGCAAAAAAGTGAAAATTCGATACTGCTCGTGGAATGTCGACATGGGCCGCCAATGATAGTGGTTTCCCATTGTCGCGCGATTCTGCTTTCACAAATTCGTCCATCCGTGCTTCAATCCCTTCTGATAATTTCACGAGGATAGCACTGCGTTCATCAATGCTCATTTTTGACCAAATTGGAAACGCCCGTTCAGCGGCTTTCACCGCCATTTCAACGTCTTCGGCATCCGAATTAGGAATCAAACAATAAACCTTGCCCGAAGCTGGTTCGTAGTTGTCAATGTAATTTCCGTTTGCAGGAGCGCAATACTTTCCGTCAATAAAATTTTGAAGCTTTTCCATGGTAAAAAAATCTAATTGTAAAACTACCTAAATATTCTCATTTTGCGAAGCAGTAAAAGGAGGCTCTTTCCAAAAACAAGCGTTAATAATCCACCCAGTGCAACACCGATGGCGTTTGCATATACGTCCTCAATCGACCTGAAACGTCCAGGGATATACTGTTGAATGAATTCAATGAGAATTCCAAATACTAATGCAGCCAACATTCCGACAAACAGATGCCGTCTTGTAGGAAATACCAGTAATCCAATATTGAATGTTAGAACGCTGTACGCGATAAAATGACTGATTTTGTCGTTGCCAACAACGAGTGTGTCGGATGGTGTTAGGCTCAAATATCCGATTGCCAAAATTAGAATAATCAACGTAATCTTTAATCCCATTACCTATTCATTTGCGTCCAGAAATAATTCAGCAGCAATATAATCTGCTTTCAATCTCCCCGATTTCGTCAGTGCAAGTACCCCATTTTTTTCTGTCATCCAGCCAACTGTTTTAAACTCACCAATTTTCAATTGCGTTGATTCAGGAATAACACGAAGCGTTGCTAAGGTCTTCAATGACACTCCGTACTTTGTGCGCAAACCTGTCAATAGTAGTTCATTGTATTGATCCTTCTTGGAAAGGATTTCTGTCTCAAAAAAAGCTTCGTTTTCAGCAATTCGCAGCATGTATTTTTGATTGTTGGCGATATTCCAACTTCTTGAAGTTCCATTGAACGAATGCGCCGAAGGTCCAACCCCTATATACCACTCACCTTTCCAATAATTTGAATTGTGCACTGCTTCGTGACCAGGTCGACAGAAATTCGAAATTTCGTATTGTTCAAATCCATGCTCTTCTAAGGTTTCCACCAATAATAAAAACTGTTCGCTTTGTTGATTTTCAGAGGCTGGATAAATTTTTCCTTCTTGGACCCATTTATTTAAAACAGTCTTTTCTTCAACAGTAAGACAGTACGCAGAAATATGCGTGACTCCCATTTCTATTACCTGCAAGACATGATTCTTCCACTCCTCATTGCTCAAATTGGGAAGTCCGTACATCAAATCCACGGTTAAATTCTCAAAATTATGTGCTTTCGCTAATGCCGCGCAGTTTCGACTTTCATCAGCTGTGTGAGCACGATTCATCCATTCCAAATCCTCTGCTTTGAACGATTGCAGACCAATGCTTAGGCGATTCACCCCAGCATTTTTCCACGTTGTTAACTTCTCCTGAGTAATATCATCTGGATTTGTTTCGAGTGTAATCTCCGCTTCAGGATTTACTTGATAATTCGCGCGAATGTCCGTTAAAAGCAAAGAAAGTTCTTGTTCATTCAAAATACTCGGCGTGCCACCTCCAAAATAGATGCTTTCAATAGACCTTCCTTCTAGGTAATCAATCCGTGTATGCAATTCAGTAGCAATCGCGTTTACCATCTGAGAGCGATAACTTTCAAACGTTGTACTAAAGTGAAAATCACAATAGGTACACTGTTGCTTACAAAAAGGAATATGGATGTAGATGCCTGCCATTGGAACAAAAAAGGCTACCCGAAAAATGCGGATAGCCTTCAAAAATATGATTTATTGTCGAATTACAACTCAAACTTGATTCCCTGCGCTAACGGCAAGCTGTCTGTGTAATTGATTGTATTTGTTTGACGTCTCATGTAAATTTTCCAAGCATCTGATCCAGACTCACGTCCACCACCAGTTTCTTTTTCTCCACCAAAGGCACCACCGATTTCAGCTCCTGAAGTTCCGATGTTCACATTGGCAATTCCACAATCAGATCCTGCGACAGAAAGGAAAATTTCAGATTCCTTCAAGTCATTGGTCATAATCGCCGAGGACAACCCTTGAGGTACGTTGTTTTGAATTTTGATGGCATTTTCAACTCCACCACTGTACTTCATGATGTACAAAATAGGAGCGAATGTTTCATGTTGAACAATCTTAAACTCGTTCTTTGCTTCCACCATTGCTGGTTTCACATAACATCCTGATTCGTGTCCATCACCAGAAAGTACACCACTTTCAGTGATAATTGTTCCTCCTTCTGCAACTGCTTTGTTCAACGCATCTTCGTATGCTGCAACAGCGTCTTTATCAATCAACGGTCCAACATGATTGTTTTGATCCAACGGATTTCCAATCTTCAATTGACCGTAAGCCTTCACCAATGCGTCTTTCACTTTATCGTAAACCGAATCGTGAACAATTAATCTACGTGTTGATGTACAACGTTGACCACATGTCCCAACTGCTCCAAAAACTGCTCCTGGAAGAACAATTTTTAAATCTGCACTTGGTGTAATGATGATCGCGTTATTTCCTCCAAGTTCCAACAATGATTTTCCAAGTCTTTCTCCAACAGCTGCACCTACCGATTTACCCATGCGTGTAGATCCTGTTGCCGAAACCAAAGGGACGCGTTTGTCTTCTGCCATTAACTTTCCTATGTCAGCTCCACCGATAACCAAGCCAGAAACTCCTTCTGGGACTCCGTTTGCATCAAATACTTGTTTTGTAATTTGCTGACAAGCGATAGCCGTAATTGGTGCCTTTTCAGATGGCTTCCAAACGCAAACATCACCACAAATCCATGCTAGTGCTGTGTTCCAGTTCCAAACTGCTACTGGAAAATTAAACGCTGAAATAATTCCTACAATTCCCAATGGGTGGTATTGCTCGTACATTCTATGTCCTGGTCGCTCAGAGTGCATTGTCAAACCGTGCAATTGACGTGAAAGCCCAACAGCAAAATCGCAAATATCAATCATCTCTTGTACTTCACCTAAACCTTCCTGTAATGATTTTCCCATCTCGTAAGAAACCAATTTTCCAAGAGGCTCTTTGTATTCACGTAATTTCTCTGCTAGTTGACGTACAACCTCTCCTCTTTTTGGCGCAGGCCATTTTCGCCATTCTAAAAATGCTTCCTGTGCTTTTAAAATTACCGCCTCATAATCGACTTCCGTTGCTGAATACACCGATGCGATTACTTGCCCATCTACTGGAGAAACAGAGGCGATTAGCTCTCCACGTGTATTGAACCAATGTCCACCTGTTGATGCGCCATTGTTCTCTTTTTCAATTCCTAATTGGTTTAATATTGTTCCGATTCCTAGATCGGTCATTACTGCTGCCATTGTATACTTGTGTTAACTTTTAATTTTCTGGCACAAAATTACGTTAAAAATATGAGAATTCCTTGGGGAAAGCGTCTAAAGAAGTGCGCTCAACGCAATCCATTATTACTATACAATATGATCAAAAAAGGTGTACGTCAAATTCTAAAAAAACCATAAAAAATTATTCGACGGCATGGTAAAACAATTTTCTTCTCTGTACTAAGAAACGCTGTACTTTATTAAAACAAAGAAATACCCCCTCGAATTTTTTCATTACGTTTGTGTAAAATACAATTGTATGAATCCATACGTGCTCATTATTGCTTTAGCCTGTATCGTCATTTTAAGTTTCTTTTTTAATATTATTTCAAAGAAAACGAATATCCCCTCAGTATTATTACTGATTGGGCTTGGCATCGGAATCAAAGCTGTGATGGGTGCTTACAATATTATTGGAGAGGATTTAAAGCTTGACACCCTTCTCGAAGTGCTCGGTAATGTTGGTATTGTGATGATCGTGTTAGAAGCGGCACTCGATTTAAAACTCGACCGCAATAAGCTAGATATGATTTTGAGATCACTATTAGTTTCTGCACTGGGGATAGCTGGGTGTATGTTTGCTCTTGCTGCTTTTTTCTTATACATTTTTCCAAGCACAGATTTATACACTGCAGTAGTATATGCAATCCCCTTGAGCATCATGAGTAGTTCTATTATCCTTCCAAGTGTAGGAAGGCTAACGGGTGCCAAGAAAGAATTCATTGTTTACGAAGCTACATTTTCTGACATCATAGGAATTATGGTCTTTAACTTCATGATTGGCGCAGACAATAGTAGTGGTGAAGGATCCTTGATTTTGGGAATTTTATTAAATATTATTATTACGCTACTACTTGCTATTGTTGTTTCTTATGTGATGGTCTACCTTTTTCAACATCTGCAAATGCAAGTTAAATTGTTTTTGATCATAGCAGTACTTTTAATCCTTTTTGCAGCAGGAAAATTTTTCCATATTTCCTCGCTCCTTATCATAATGGCGTTTGGAGTTGTTCTAAACAATACGAATGTGTTTTTCCGCGGATTTCTTTCCAAATTCTTCGATCAGGAAAAGGTGAAACCTATTTTGCATGACTTTCACAATCTAACATTAGAGTCAGCATTTCTGATCAGAACATTTTTCTTCGTAGTGTTTGGACTTAGCCTCACTATGGCTTCACTCTATAATTTAGAAGTCGCTGTAAACAGTTTGGTTATTGTCGCAGTAATATATCTACTCCGTTATATTTCATTGAGAATTTTTGCCAAAAAATTTATTTTTCCTGAAGTTTTTATCGCCCCCAGAGGATTAATCACCGTATTATTATACTTTACTTTATTAAAAAGTGAAACCATAAATATTCCAAATTTTGATACCGGATTACTGCTTTATCCCATTCTTATCACCAGTATCATCATGATGATTGCTTTGATTTCTTATCGAGGCGACAAGGTTAAAGATATTCTCTTTCCGAACATTCCGCTAATAAAGTCTTCCGACAGTAAAGAAGT
Source organism: uncultured Flavobacteriales bacterium (assembly GCA_937876195.1). Taxonomy (GTDB): domain Bacteria; phylum Bacteroidota; class Bacteroidia; order Flavobacteriales_D; family Crocinitomicaceae; genus UBA4466. The sequence goes on along the minus strand of CALEIK010000005.1, from coordinate 55,015 downwards.
AAAGGAAGAATTAAGGCGTAGAGTGGCTGAAAACACTGAGAACCAAGATTTTGACGGATTTTAGTCCCAAAAAACAGATAGTTTCCCTACCGATTTACCACTTTCCAATGCGGTGTGCGCATCAGGGAGTTGCTCAGAAGTATACACCCCTCCGACTTGTGGGACAATTTTTCCTTCCTGATACAATTTAACAACCGCATTTAAACAATGTTCAAGTACTTCTGGCTTGTTGTCAGCAATCTTAAGCATATTGACTCCAAGCACATTCTTGGACCGCATCATCAATCCAATTGGAAGGATCAATCCCATCTTTAGCACAAAATTCAGTTTAGAGAAGAATCCCCATTTTCCTTTGGACAATTCTGAACCACCAAAAAGAATCATTCTACCCCCAGAACCTAGCAGTTGCATGTCCTTTTTATACGTTCCTCCCGCCACTGGATTGTAACTAATATCCAGCCGTCGACCTTTGAGGTAATTCTCTATTTCTAGTGCATAATCAGATGTATTGTAATTCACCACGAAATCAGCACCCAATTGTTCGACCAAAGCTCGTTTTTTTTCATCACCAATTTTTGCAATCACCGTTGCACCCTTGTTTTTTGCGAGCTGAATCAATAATGTCCCAACACCTCCAGCAGCCGCGTGAATTAGAACAATGTCTGCTTGATGAACTGGCGTTAAATATTCAGCCATGTAATAGGCCGTCACTGCTTGTGTGCAAAGTGCCAGTAATTCCTCAGCGCGTTGTTGTTGGACTTCTACCACGGCGTGACTTTCAGTCAAAATATGTCGCGCATAACCTCCAAAACGACAAAACGCAAGCACTCTTTTTCCTATTAAATGTTGATCGGATTCACTACCACAATCAGTGATTTTTCCTACCACTTCATAACCGACCACACAAGGAAAAGGTGGTGCCTCTCGGTACAATCCTCTGCGCGCCATGACATCCGCATAATTCAACCCAAACGCTTCCACTTGTATCCGGACTCTGCCTTCTGAAGGTGCATCTAATTCAAATTCGCGCAATTGAAATGCCTCCTCAGCGCTTCCCGTTTTGGTGATAAAAAATCCTTCGCTTTTCAACTTACTCATGTTTTCCCTCAATCACAATTACTATTTCACCCTTTGGTGGATGTGCCTCGTAGTATGCTTTTACTTCAGTGGCTGTTCCCCGTTTGTACTCTTCAAACATTTTGGATATTTCTCGAGCTACACACACTTTTCGCTCACCGCCCATAAATTCTTCTATTTGGCCTAAGCACTTTACCAATCGATGTGGTGATTCATACAAAACAATCGTTCTGGTTTCTTCGGCGATGATTTTTAAACGTGTCTGTCGCCCCTTCTTGTGTGGTAAAAATCCTTCAAAGACAAACTTGTCACACGGGAAACCACTCGCCACCAATGCTGGTATTAGTGCAACAGGTCCAGGGAGACATTCAATATCTATTCCTTCCTCTAGGCATGCTCTGACCAACAAAAATCCAGGATCAGAAATTCCAGGAGTCCCGGCATCTGATACGAGTACAGTCGTCGTGTTGGCTTTAATTCGATCCAAAGCTCCACTTAATGATTTATGCTCATTGTGGGCATGAAATGGGTACACCGTTTTTTGAATATTCAAATGGTTGAGCAATTTCTTCGTCACGCGTGTGTCCTCAGCAAAAATCAGTTCAGTTTCTTCTAAAATTCGAATCGCTCGAAGGGTAATATCTTCTAAGTTTCCTATGGGTGTTGGTACAAGAATTAGCTTCGGCATACTATCGACGTTATCGCGTTAAAACTACATAATCTTGTAGCAGTGTTTGTAAAAATTTCATGCGTTTATCCGGTGTTTCAGCCAAGCCAAGAAGACGGGCTGATTCATCCGCCAGTTCAATGGCAAACTTCTTTGTTTCAGGGGTTGGATTGGAGCGCAATCGTTGGATTGTATTTTTAATTAAGAGCATATCCTCGTCGGTAAACTGAACCGCATTCGGGTATTCTGGCGTGTAGTTTTCTTGGTTTTTAATGTCAAGTACGTCCCTTAACGTATAGCGAATAGATGACTTATTCTTGATGACTACAGTATTCGCCATCACATCTCCCATGCGCTGTCTGCGCTCAGACGTTCCAGCAAATACAATCCCCAGAATCCCAATTCCGAACCAAAACAGCGCGAAAAAGTCAGCGCTGATCCAAAGAAAATCTCCACGAAAAATCCACCGCGTAAACACCTCGCGAAGTCCTGGTCGTTCTCCTGAAACGGTCACGACACGAATGCCCAAAATATACTTACCAAGGCTTTGCCCATGGGTCAAATATTCAATGATTGGATGGTAAAAGATCCATGGAAGTTTCATTAACAGCAATTGAACGAAAAGAAAGGTTCCATAATCCGCTTCAAAATAACCCGTAAAGCCGATGACCATTCCAAACACGAAGAAGTAGATGACAAAAGCTGAAAAATCAATAAATGCCGCAGCCGTGCGCTGAGCTACTGAAGCAAGTTCGTACTCAATTTTTACATTCTGTGCTGATTCAAACTCTATTGATTTCATCCTCTAAACTTGGCTTAAAGATAGTTTTTTGAATGTAAAGTAGGAAAAATGCGTGGAATAAAATGCGTTCATATCGATCCCTTCAGAACAGTTAACACGGTCATTTGCTGGCATGAGGTTTACCGCCTAGTTTAGAACAGTTCTAAATATAGTGAATATGACAATTGCGTGACAAATAAACACGAATAACTCAGCATATTTGCACTTGTGTTACCATCAAAAGGCTTGAATGCCCTACATATTGTCGCTTTTACACATCGTAACCTCTCTGTAAATGAGATCGGTGAGTTGCATATTGAAGAAGATCATCAACAAGCGAGATTAACGCATTTAAAAGAGACCCTTTCTCTCGGAGAACTAATGTTCTTATCCACCTGCAACCGCGTTGAATTTACCTTTACCACGGAGCAAATTGTGGATCATCATTTTCTCAACATCTTCTTTGAGACACTTTATCCTTCTTTTGAAATCGATAAAGTCGAGCACTTTTCAAATTCTGGCATTTTATTTACGGGAATACAAGCCGTGGAACACCAGTTAATTGTTGCATCTTCTATCGATTCGATGGTTATTGGTGAACGCGAAATCATCACACAAGTTCGCAACGCTTTTGAGGCATCTCGTGACATGAAATTGACGGGTGATTTAATTCGATTATTGATGCGACACACGATTGAAACGGCTAAAAAAGTATACACAGAGACGAGCATCGCACGGAAACCAGTTTCTGTAGTTTCGTTGGCATATCATAAATTAAAATCGTTGAACGTCCCATTGGACTCTCGTATCTTGATTATTGGTGCTGGTGTGACGAATACAAATATGAGCAAGTTCCTCAAGAAGCATGGCTTTACCAATTTTCATGTGTTCAACCGAACTTTTGAAAAGGCGCAAGTTCTTGCCAATGAATTGCATGGAATTGCTCACCCATTGTCGGATTTAAATACGTTTGACAAAGGTTTTGATGTCATTATTACTTGCACAGGTGCCGAAAGCCACATTCTTACGGATGAAATCTATTCACAATTGTTGAACGGAGATACAAGTCGAAAAGTGGTAATTGATATTGCAATACCACAAGATTTATCTCCGACCATCATTGATAAGTACCATGTCACCCATATTTCAGTGGAAGTTCTTCAGAAAATTTCCAACGAGAATTTAAAATTGCGTTCCGCAGAGATTCAACATGTGGAAGAAATCGTATCGGAAGCGTTGTATGAATTTCAACACATTCAACAGGTCAGAACCGTTGAACTTGCGATGCGTGATGTCCCTCAAAAGGTGAAGGAAATTAAGCACACCGCAATGACGGAGGTATTTAAAAACGAACTCAATTCCATGGATGCAAATTCACGCGAAGTTTTGGAAAAAATCGTCGGATACATGGAGAAAAAATACATGAGTATGCCGATGCTTATGGCAAAGGAAATTCTGCTCAAAAAACATTCTTAATGAAGCACATTGTTATTGGATCTAGAGGAAGTGACCTTGCGTTATGGCAAGCTTATTTTGTGAAGTCCGAACTTGAAAAAATCAATTGCAGCGTAGAAATTAAAATCATCAAAACACAGGGTGATAAAATTCAGCACCTGAGTTTTGACAAATTAGAGGGAAAAGGATTTTTCACGAAAGAAATTGAAGATGCCTTGCTGGATGGAAGTATTGATTTAGCCGTTCACTCACACAAGGATTTAGAAACGACGCCCCCTGAAAAACTTATGATTGCTGCTGTTTCTCAGCGCGCCAATCCTGCTGACTTGTTACTCATCAATAAGAATGCTGTCGACTCGGAACAGAAATGGCAGTTAAAGGCAAATAGCATTGTTGGTACCTCTTCGGCTCGACGAAAATCGCAGGTATTAACGCATCGACCAGACGCTACCATTCACGATTTACGTGGCAATGTTCCAACGCGCATCAATAAACTACGAGAAGGGAACTACGACGCCATTCTACTCGCAAAAGCGGGTGTGGATCGACTCGAACTTGATCTTTCCGAATTTCATGTAGAAGTGTTAGATCCCAAAGAATTTGTTCCAGCACCTGCACAGGGTGTTTTAGGATTGCAAATTCGTGAAGCTGATCAAGAATTATTCACTATCCTACAAAAATTAAATTCCCCTGCCGTTCAAGAGCGCATTCAATTGGAACGCAAGGTACTGAACTTATTGGACGGTGGATGTCAGCTCCCCCTAGGTGTGTATTGCACAGAAGAAAATGAACTGTTCGTGTCGTATGCAAAGAATGCTCAAAGCAATTGCATTTATCTCAATTATGCATTAGATGGGTTCGAAGGAGTTGCTGAAAAGGTTATTGCAGAACTTAAGAATCATTCAGATTGAAATCACCCTTCTTCATATCAAAAAACTACGACGAAGTTTCATCCCTCGCAGCGTTTTTGGATAAACAGGGTGTCACCTTAATTGCGCAATCTTTTTTGCATTTTGAGCCCGTTCAATTTTCAATCAAACATCCTTTTGATATTCTCTATTTTAGCAGTCCACGCAGCGTTATTTTCTTTCGATACCAACATAAAATTCCTGAAAATGTTCTTATCGCCTGTACGGGAAATAAAACCGCGGAACTCCTTCAAGGATTGGGCTACACTGTTCATTTTCAAGGTCAGGAAAGTGGAGCTATTTCCACTGTAGCAGCGGAGTTTAAGGAGTGGTCGGCAAACAAGCGCGTTCTATTTCCAAGTTCTGATATTTCAAAAAATTCTATTTCGTCTTTATTGGATGCAGAATTCAAGGAGGAAGTTGCCGTTTACAAAACGAACATTGTTTCAAAACCACTTTCTTACTGCGGAGCTTATGCTTTTACCAGTCCGTCCAACGTGGAGGGTTTTTTGACACTCAACACCATTCCTAGTGAAGCAGAAGTCTACTCGTGGGGAGAAAGTACAACGAACTATTTAGCGCAACGTGGTGTCCAGGTAACGGCCACCTTAAAGAACTCCTCCATTGAGGATTTAATTGAACTATTGCGGGGAAAATAAATTCCACAGGAGCACTTAAACTGCATCAAAAAAATTGGTCAAAAAAAACTGCCAATCCGAAGTAAACGGATTGGCAGTTTTTACAATGCTTTCAAAAAAGTTATTACTTCACAATAACCTGTCGTGTTTCTTTAGATCCACCTACATAAATTTCAAGGAAGTATACTCCAGCTGCCATTCCACTTGTTTCAATAAACACGTGATTGGCACCTGTTTCAGCTTTGATTAAATGTTGTTGTACAACCTTCCCCGTAAGGTCTTGCATACTTAATACAATATCCTGTGTCGATTCCACGCTAAATTCAACATTCAATTCACTATCTGTTGGATTTGGATATAAACTGAGTCCTGATAGCGCAGTGCCTTCAAGATCTGTTGTACCTACCACCACTATATCGTCTGAAGGTTCTCCTTCATAAATATTGATATTGTCAAGGTACATATTGTTTCCCCCGCCTGCTTCAAAGGCAAATTTGAATCTAAAATTCTCCACGAAATAAGTACTTGTAATGTTCGTAACGTGCACCGTTTTCCAGTCGCTTTCAGCAGCTGGAGTAAAAGAAGTTGTTTGGATTTCAGCTGTAATAATATTCAACAACAACGTATTACGTACCGCCCAGGTGTCACCACAGTTATTCGTTACAAACACCCTCATTCTGTCTTGATCTGATGAGTTTCTTCTCTTGTATGCATAACGGTAGCTTAAGGTGATGTCCGTCGCTGCAGATAAATCAACCGGTGAAGCTACCAATTCATCCTTAGAACCAACTGTCTCACTATGGTTCAATAAACGCGCTGATTTAGCGCTGTTCAAACCAGTAGCAGTTTCTAGCTCAAATCCATTTCCATTGAGGTTGATTACTTCCCACTCGTCTATGCCATCCAATGTAGAAAAGGATTCAAATCCCTCTAAAAACGGCAAACTTGAAGATGACGGTACCACACGAATGTATGCTGTTTTAGTTTCCGTTTCATCCGTCGTTCCGTCCGTTGCTGTCAATGATACCTCATAGATCCCTGGCGTATTATATGTTACAGTAGGGTGTTGATCCGTGGATGTTGCTGGGGTTCCACCTGCAAAATCCCATTCCCATCCGTTTACCGAATTGAACGATTCATCCGTGAACTGAACAACTTCCCCAGAACAAATGGATGTTCTATCTGCTGAAAAACGTGTTTCGCACAAATAAAGATCTCCATCGGCTCCTGTTGCTGTTAAATTTCCCGGCGTCCATAAATTATTTCTTCCCCCTACACTTGAAGTAATAGCGGTTCGCATTCGATCCACCTGTCCTAGTGTGAACATTGTTTGACATGATAGTGCGTAATCCATATAGTTTTGAACGTTATCTGGAACGTCTATTGTCCAGTATCCATCTATATCATCATTGGAACAAGAATTGTGTGCCGTTGAACAAGAAGAAGTTCCTAAACATCTTGGAGTGTCAGCCACACCATCGTCGTTATTATCTTGTCCTCCCCATCCTATATCAATATCGCATGTGCCAGATCCTGGATCGTTATTTGATCCCCAAGTATGTGGTAGGTTGAGCCAATGTCCAACTTCGTGAGTCATGGAACGACCTCCAGAAGGACTGCTAGTTCCTATTTCACCGAACTGCGTATGTAGAATCCATATTCCATTGGACATGTCGCCAGGATTCCAGTTATTCGGGTAATTTGTATACCCTCCAGCACCACCTGCATCAGCAATAACAAAAACGTTTAGGTACTGATTGCTTGGCCAGTTTCCTTGGTACACATCGTTTCCATTCCTAATAGCATCTACTTGTGCACCACCATCATCTCCTTCATGGGTCAACTGCGACTGAGTTCTTGTATAGCCTTGAAAGCATGTTCCATCTGGGGCTTTTGTTGCCAATACAAATTCAATTTCTGCATCACCTGCTATCGTATCAAACACAAGAGGTAGTTCAGTGGTGTCCGCGTTTTGCTTTCTAAAATCACGAGTCATCACCTCTATGGCATTGAAAATCTGCTCTTCCGAGATGTTTTCTGCTCCTCCATTATGAAGAATATGAAAAACCGTTGGAATTTTATAAATTGTTCCCTTTGGGATATTTACTGGGTTCAACGCCTCTTGCTCTCGCAATAGTTGATCCTGAGTAAGAATATCATTGGTTTGTGGATTATTCCACATGGAGTTCATCCTTTGAGATGTCCCGCACCAGTTGCCCACAACTTCATTCGAAGACTGAGCCATTGTAATGCTTGACAGACCAAAACCACAAACAATTAAAAATAATATTTTTTTCATGCTTCTATTTGTTAGATAACAAAGGGAACCTTTCAGAGTTCCCTTTGTTCTACTTATTTCTATATAATTCTATTCGTTATTTAACGATAAACTGACGTGTTTCTTTCAATCCACCTGCCTGAATTTCTAAGAAATAAATCCCTGCAGCCAATTCACTTGTATTTACAAACACATGGTTTGCACCAGTATCTGCCTTAATCAAGCTTCGCACCGCTACTTTACCAGTAAGGTCTTGAATGTTAAACACTACATCCTGAGGTGATTCCACACTAAACTCAACGTTTAGCTCATTGTCTGTTGGGTTTGGATACATATTGAACCCAGCCAATACAGACTCTCCCATGTCAGACAAGCCAACCACTACGTTGTCGGAAGGTCCACCCTCATAAATATTAATATTGTCGATGTACATATTATTTCCTCCATCTGATTCAAATTCAAATTTGTAACGGAAATTTTCGACGAAATAGGTGCCTGTAATGTTTGTTACGTGCACAGTTTTCCAGTCAGTTTCTGAAGCTGGCGTATACGAAGAAGATTGAACATCCGCTGTAATAATGTACAACAGTAATGTGTTACGGATTGCCCAAGTTTCACCACAATTGCTCGTAACAAACAAACGCATTTTATCTCCATCGCTGGTGTTTCTACGTTTGTAAGCATATCTATAACTCAACGTCATTGAAGATGCTACTGCAGACAAGTCCACCGGTGCTGATATAAGTTCATCTTTTGATCCAGCGGTTTGTCCAAAATTCAATAAACGAGCCGACTTAGCACTGTTCAATCCTGCAGCAGTGGTTAATTCGAAACCATTCCCATTTGGATTGTACACCTCCCACTGATCGATTCCTGAAAAGGTTGAATACGCCTCAAACCCTTCCAATAAAGGAATACTTGCTGGTGCAGGAACCACGCGGATATATGCCGTTTTAGTTTCAGTGTCGTTGGTTGATCCATCCGTTGCAACTAGTGTTACCTCATAAATACCCGGTGTCGAATAGGTAACAGTTGGATTCTGATCTGTAGAACTTGCTGGAACACCTCCAGTAAATGTCCATGTCCAACCAGTTGTTAAATTAAAAGACTCATCTGTAAATTGAATTTGGTCTCCAGGACAAATTGACGTTCTATCTGCTGAAAAACCTGCCTCGCATAAATACAAGTTACCATCTGCTCCCACATTGGTTAAGTTTGACGCTGATTTTACTGTGCTTCTTCCTCCTGTACCAGAGTTTAATGCATTACGCATTCGGGTTACTTGACCTGCAGTAAACATTTTTGAACAGTATGAATAGTCCATATAGTTTTCCACGTTTGCACGCGGTCCACATGTATTCTCATTCAATGCACACGATGTTACACCAATGGTATTCGGTGTATCGGCAACATAATCATCACTCGAACAGCTTGCCCCATTTCCAGGGTTATTGTTTGGCCCCCACGTGTGTTCCAAATTCAACCAGTGACCCACCTCATGTGTTAACGCGCGGCTTGCACCAGTACTACCTGTGCCAATAGACCCAACATAGGAGTGTAAAATCCAAATCCCATTCGTCATTGCTGTAGACCATGGTGTTGTTGTGTACCCAGCAGCACCTCCCGCATCGGCTACAACGAAAATGTTTAAATAATTGTTCCCTGCCCAATTTCCTTGGTAAATATCGTTTCCATTTACAATCGCCTGAACCTGAGAATAACCACTCGATCCATCGAATGTAATAGGATTGTTCGTTCTTGTAATTCCAGTAAAACAATCTCCGTTCGGTGCTTTTGTTGCCAAACGAAATTCTATTTCAGCATCTGAAGGCATTCCTTGGAAATCAGCATGCACATTATCTGCATCTGCATTCAGTCGTCTAAAATCGCGGTTCAAAATGTCAACTGCATCAAAAATTTGAGCATCCGAAATATTCTCATTTCCTCCATTGTGAAGCACGTGAAAAACTACTGGAATATAATAAACCACTCCTTTTGGAGTATTTACTGGCGCAAGATCATCCACAACAATTCCATCAACATATTCTTGGATTGCTTGAATTTGGGCAGATTTTTTGTGCTGAGCACAAAATTCTACGGTTTCACCATCTCTCGCATTGGATGGATCAAAATTTGCCTTTTGGGCAAGTAAACTTGTTGAAAACAGGAGGATCCCTAACAAGGAGAAGAAAGTTTTTTTCATAGTTTTAGTTTTAAAATACAATTCTTAGACTGTGAAAATACGAAAGACCTTACATAAATGCAAATTAATCGTTTCTATGGTATTAAATTAAGGATGAAGTGTATTAAGAATTGATTAAACCGTTTCGATGGTTCTCAAATCTTGAAAAATAGTTCCAGAAAAAGGTTGTTTTAACAAGTTCAATAGCTTCTTTGCAGCCAATTCTGGTGAATATAAACTATTTGACGCTTTTAATTCCTTGAAATTATCAACGGATGAAAAATCGGTTTGACTTGTTGCACGAATTTGAACTTGCATATCGGTGTCAATAACTCCAGGAGCCACAGCATAGACTTTAGGGTGGTTTTCCTTTTCCTTTTCTTCCAAGTAAAAGGTCTCTGTCAGCATATTCAGTGCTGCTTTTGATGCACAGTAATTTGCCCAAGAGGGAATTGCACGTGTTGCTGCTCCAGAACTGATATTGACAAGTGTGAAACTAGATGGATCGCTAAGTTGGTTGTAAATGTTATGAAGCAAAAGCATTGGTGCAACGACGTTCACCTGCATGACCTCCTGCACATCCAGTTCCTCCTGATCGCTCAAGCGCTGGATGTTTCCAAGGATTCCAGCATTGTTGATGAGCGTAATTGGCTCTTCGGGAAGATCAATTTTTAAATCCTTAATCGCTTCACTATCGCCTAGGTCGCAAGAAACAAATGAAAAATTGGAGTGCGAAAAATCATGCGATCGACCGACACCTATAACAGTTTCACCATTTTGAAGTAACTGCTCGACAATTGCTTTCCCAAGTCCTCTCGATATGCCAGTTACAATATACATTACAGTGATTCATTGATTTCTATGAAGCGCTCAACGCTCTTTGCTGCTCCAAAAATAACTAACGTGTCCTTCTCCCTGATTTCAATATCGCTCTTTGGTACTCCCATAATATGCGTTTCCACACTGTCCTCACTGTTCTTGGTAATGTTGTATTCGCGCTTAATGGTAATCAAGGTTATTTCGTACTTGTTTCTAAACCCAATCGCATCAATTCTTCTCCCGATAATCCCTTTCGGCGCCCGAATTTCGGCTATCTCATGGTCGTCTGGAAGTTGCAAGAACGAAACAATGTTTGGGTTCAACAGCTTTTCACGTACTACGTACGCTACCTCATTTTCAGGAGTTAAAATCTCTGTGATTCCTATTTTCTCAAGAATTAATCGCTGATGATCTCCGCTTGCTCTCGCAATGATTCGTTTCACACCAATGTCCATTAAATGTACACAAGTAAGTACAGTTGCCTCGAAATTTTCACCAATCGCAACAACTGCGGCATCCATTTCGTCTAAATTTTGACTTTTCAGCGCACGAATATCTGTTGCATCCAAGGTCACCGCAAAAGCAACATCGTCTTTAATGCCTTCAATTTTTTCCTCATTGGGATCAAACGCAAATACCTGTGCTCCTCTTTCGGCAAGTCTTCGGGCAATTGTTGCACCGTACCTTCCCACTCCAATAACTGCGAACTTACTGTATATCATTTTTAGCTATTTATGCCAACGCTTGTTTTAAGTCTTCTACAATGTCTTCTACATCTTCAACTCCAACACTCAAACGTAGTAAATTATCTACTACTCCCGCTTTTTCTCTGATTTCTTTAGGAATAGCACCATGCGTCATCGTTGCAGGATGATTAATTAATGACTCAACACCACCTAAAGATTCTGCTAGAGAGAACACTTTAAACGAAGATGCTACTTTGTAGGTGTTTTCAATGCTCTTGTCTTTTAGAACGATGGAAATCATTCCACCAAAATCTTTCATTTGCTTCTTCGCAATTTCGTGATTCGGGTGCTCTGGAAATCCTGGCCAGTATACTTTTTTAACCTTTGGGTGATTCTTTAAAAATTCAGCGACAATTCTTCCATTGTAGCAATGTCTTTCCATTCTCAAATGCAAGGTTTTTATTCCTCTCAACACTAAAAATGAATCCATCGGACCAGGGTTTGCTCCTGAACTGTTCAATATAAAATACAATTGCTCGTGAATGGCTGGGTCATTTGTTATTAATGCTCCCATCACGACGTCTGAGTGACCACCGATGTATTTTGTCACTGAGTGCATAACGATGTCAGCGCCCAATTCCAAGGGGTTTTGCAAATACGGTGACGCAAAGGTATTGTCCGCAACCATGGTAAGGTTATGTTTTTTTGCAATCGCAGCACATGCCGCAATATCAATAATTTGCATGGTTGGATTGGTAGGCGTCTCTGCCCAAATCAGTTTTGTGTTCTCGTTGATATGTGCGTGAATGTTTTCCGCATTCGTTAAATCAATAAAGCGAAATTTAATGCCAAATTTCTCGTAGATTTTCGTGAATAAACGGTACGTTCCGCCATACAAATCATCTCCTGTGATGACCTCATCACCAGGACTTAACATTTTCAGTACAGCATCAGTTGCTGCCACACCACTACTAAAACAAACGCAATGTTTTCCATTCTCTAACGCCGCAATACTATCTTGAAGTGCTTCACGCGTAGGGTTTTTTCCCCGCGCATAACCATACCCCTTGTTAACTCCAGGTGCTTCCTGCACGTAGGTAGATGTTTGATAAATTGGGGTCATGATGGCTCCAGTTGTTTCGTCTGGATGAACTCCTGCATGAATGGCTTTTGTTCCGAACTTCATAGTGTTTTGTTTTTTATTAATGAATGCTTTGGACAAATGTAGTAAACATTAGTCAGTTCCAGGTTCAAACCAGCTCAAAGTTGAAGAGTTCAAAGTTCAAAGACGCAGAGATTCAAAACTTGACTTCGTTTGTAATAAAATCCAATCGCTTGCAACCCTTTGAACTTTTTGAACTTTCTAACTTTGAACTACACAACCCTAAGATTTTATTAATTTAGTCCCCAATAACAAAACTCGCCGTATGATTTCGCCTGAACACGATAAAAAACTATTTCTCATTGATGCGTATGCGTTGATTTTCCGTGCTTACTTTGCGTTTGCTAAAAATCCACGGGTGAATTCACAAGGGTTGAATACTTCAGCGGCTTTTGGGTTTACCAACGCGTTAATTGATGTCATCAAGAATGAAAAGCCTACACATTTAGCAGTTGTGTTTGATCCTCCTGGTGGTTCGGTTTCAAGACGAGAAGAATTTGAAGCCTACAAAGCACACCGTGAAGAGACACCCGAAGGAATTACAACGATGATTGAACCGATCAAGGAGATTGTACGTGCGTTTAACGTGCCGATGATTCAAGTGAACGGATTTGAGGCGGATGACGTAATCGGAACCTTGGCGAAAAAAGCAGAGAAAAAAGGATACAAAACCTACATGATGACACCCGATAAGGATTTCGCGCAGTTGGTCAGTGAAAATATTTTTATGTTCCGACCGGGACGTGGTGGCGGACCAGCAGAAGTATGGGGCGTAAATGAGGTTTGCGAGAAATTTGACATTGACAATGTTTCTCAGGTGATTGATGTCCTCGGTTTACAGGGTGATGTTGCAGATAATATCCCAGGAATTCCAGGGATTGGACCAAAAACAGCTTCCAAATTATTGAAAGATTACGGGTCTGTGGAAGGTATCATCGCTAATGCACACGAACTGAAAGGAAAACAACGGGAGAACATTGAAACCTTCGCAGAACAAGGACTGATGTCAAAATCACTTGCAACGATAATTTTAGATATTGATATTGACTTGGACGAGGAAAACCTCTTGATGTGCGACAGTGATCCAGAAAGAATTCGCGCCATTTTTACTGAGTTGGAATTTCGCAACCTTGCACGACGTGTGTTGGGAGAAGAAATTGTGGTGGGACAACAAACCAGCGAACCAGGCGCACAAATGGACTTGTTCAGCACGCAAAGTTTGGTGGAAGAACAAACGCCGAGTGAGACATCGACCTATAAAACGTTAGCGACTGAAAAACCGAGTTATCATCTGATTACTCGACCTGAAGAACGCAAAGAATTACTGGAACTGTTGCTAAAACAACCCTCGGTTTGCTTCGATACGGAAACAGACAACATTGAACCCTTGCACGCCAACCTTGTTGGAATGTCTTTCTCTTACAAAGCGAGAGAAGCATTTTACGTCGCGACGCCGACAAATTTTGAGGACGCCAAAAAGATTGTCGAAGAATTTCGTCCGTTTTTTGAATCGCCGACCATTGAAAAGATTGCACACAACATTAAGTTTGACATAAAAGTCATCAACCGTTACGGTGTGCAGGTCGCTGCTCCCACATTCGATACGATGATCGCGCATTACTTGATCAATGCGGACTCAAAACATGGCATGGATTTTCTTTCTGAGTTTTACTTGAACTACAAACCAGTATCGATTACTGAATTGCTCGGTAAAAAAGGAAAGAATCAGAAAAATATGTCTGAATTGTCGCCTGAAGAGGTGTACGATTACGCGTGCGAGGATGCTGATATCACCTTTCAACTGAAGCAAATTTTCGAACCAGAGGTACAAAAAGAACATTTAAAAGAATTGTTCTACAACATGGAAATGCCACTTGTTGAAGTGCTCAAATGTATGGAACAAGAAGGAATCACCATTGATGCAGAAGGGTTGAAGGTCTATTCGGAAGAATTAGGAAAAACGCTCGACGAGTTGGACATCTCCATAAAAAAAGAAGCTGGAATGGATTTCAATATTGATTCACCCAAACAGTTGGGAGAAGTACTTTTTGACCACCTGCAAATCGTTTCGAAAGCGAAAAAGACAAAAACGGGACAGTATGCCACTGGGGAAGATGTGCTTCAGAAGTTGAAGCATGCCCACCCGATTATTGAATTGATCTTGGACTACCGTCAGTTGCGTAAATTGAAAAACACCTACGTCGATCCGCTTCCAACGATGATGGATCCAGTGGATGGGCGCATTCACACGAATTACATGCAAGCAGTTGCCGCTACGGGACGATTGAGCTCCAACAATCCCAATTTGCAGAACATTCCTATCCGTTCTGAAAAAGGACGTGAAATTCGTCGTGCATTTATTTCACGCGGCAACGAATTTAAGTTGATGGCGGCGGATTACTCTCAAATTGAATTGCGCATCATCGCAGCATTGAGTGAAGATAAAAACATGATTGCAGCGTTTAAAAACGGTCAGGACATTCACGCAGCAACAGCATCGAAGGTGTTTAACGTACCCTTGGAAGAAGTGACACGCGACCAACGAAGTTCAGCGAAAGCAGTCAATTTTGGAATTATTTACGGTCAATCAGCATTTGGATTGGCACAAAACCTCAACATTTCGCGCACCGAGGCAAAACAAATCATCGACAGTTATTTTGAGCAGTACCCAACCATCAAAGGTTACATGGACGGTGCCATTGCAAGCGCCCGTGAAAAAGGTTACGTGGAAACGATCATGCAACGCCGACGTTATTTAGCAGACATCAACTCTGCAAATGCAGTGGTACGTGGATTTGCCGAGCGAAATGCGGTCAATGCGCCTATTCAAGGTTCAGCTGCCGATGTCATTAAATTGGCAATGATTCGCGTCCACAATGCAATGGTGAAAGCGAAGGTGAAATCCAAATTGTTGCTTCAAGTACATGATGAATTGGTGTTTGACGTCCACGAGAGTGAACTCGACCAAATGAAAGCGCTCGTTCA
Source organism: uncultured Flavobacteriales bacterium (assembly GCA_937876195.1). GTDB lineage: Bacteria > Bacteroidota > Bacteroidia > Flavobacteriales_D > Crocinitomicaceae > UBA4466. The sequence continues at coordinate 39,377 of CALEIK010000005.1, read as the reverse complement.
ACAAGAAATGGAAGCTGCCGTGCAACTAGCCGTTCCCATGGAAGTGGAAATTGAAGTGGCGGATAATTGGTTGGATGCGCATTAATTTACTCTATCACCAACCTTTTCTGCAACGTAATTCCGTCATGACTGAGTTGAACAATGTACACGCCTGGACTCACGTTTTTACCCGCAAGATTAAGATGTGTTGACGCTTTTTCGGCACTAACATCCAATACGATACGTCCATTCAAATCCATGAGTTGAATTTGATAACCATCGGTGAAATCTGTCGTAATGACAAGTTTCGTTTTTGCAGGATTTGGATGAATCGACCATGCACCAGATGAAAAATCGCTTAATGCAAGTGTGCTCTGGACGGTGTCACAACTGCCGACAACAATACATCCACCAAAATCTTCAATTTCTACTTTGTACTCACCAGCGCAGAGGTTGTTTGCTATTTGATTCGTTGAAATAATGATGCTTTCATCGCATTCAGACCATCTGTAAACGTATGGAGTTTGTCCACCAGAAACGTTTGCTTCCAATTGTCCCGAACAGTTTCCGGGGCTTGGTGTGGGGTTTGTGGAAATCAAAATTGCGTCATATTCCACTACTTCAACGTCCATTTCAGCCAAGCAACCCAGTTCATCTCTCACGGCAATTGTGTAGTTATCAGGACAAAGATTTTCAACCACCTCCTCACTGAACCAACTCGCACCATTGTCCATGGAGTACTCATACAAACCAGTTCCATTGTCGGCTGAGATTTCGATCACGCCGTTGCACGGATAACCGCAGCCTTCATGCGCATAATCTGCATTTATTGTAATCGTACATTGTCCAATAACAATGTCTTCACACGCAATACAACCATTCGCATCTATGGCACACAATTCATAGGTTCCTGCCGTTAAACCACAATGTGGTAAGGTGATTGGCGTTCCATCCAAGGTGAAATCATACGTTCCAACTCCTCCAGTAACATCGGCACTATCAATGCAACCGCCCGTTAACGTTCCATTAGGCGATGTATACCCTTGATTTAGCGATACAGTCGATCCTTCCAAGATGGTAATAATGTCTGCTGAATATATACATCCGTCTGCGTCAATCATGGAAACGGTATAATCTGCGGGACATAAATCTTCAAATGTATTTGCTGATCCGTATCCAGATCCTATGTCAAATTGCGTAATGGTTCCTGATGCATCTACAATTGTAATCGAACCGTTGCACGCATTCGCACAAACTTCATCTTCTTGCAAAATACTGACTGCACTTGTATCAATTCCACATGCCTCAATCGTTATGTTTTCGCAAGAAATACAACCATTGGCGTCTATTGCACACAATTCATAGGTTCCTGCCGTTAAACCACATTGTGGCAAGGTGATCGGCCCACCATCCAGATTGAAACCATACGGTCCAACTCCTCCAGAAACATCAGCGTTATTAATGCAACCACCCATTATTGTTCCCGCGGGTGAGGTGTCTACATTGTTAACAATGACTTCATCGCCATCTTCAACTGTAACAGTTCCATAATTGTGGACACAACCACTTGCATTGGTTACTGAAATCGTATAATCCCCAGCGCACAAATTTTCAAAAGTATTTCCTGACACGAAACCGCTTCCGATATTGTACTGGGTCGCACCTCCAGAATTATCCACGATTGTAATGCTTCCGTTGCAGCCAGAAAAACATGTTTCGTCCTCAACGGTGACACTTAAATTAGGATTGAACGTGCCCTGTTGAATGGTAAAAGCGCTATAGAAGTTAGAGCAAGGTGAAAATGTGGGATACATTTGATTGTTGAATGCACTTTCTTCTATTGAATAATCCCCAGCACATAGACCAGTGACGACCATTCCAGGATATAACTCAGTCAAAGCATTTGTTGTATTATTTTGCAAGAGCAAGTGGTGGACAACTGTACCGAAATCAGTGCTAATAAAACCTTGTGCAAAGTTGGTAACCGTCAAGGTTCCATCACATGCCCCTGGGCACGATTCACTTGTGTATGTGTAGGTCATATGTGATCCTTGTGCGAAATGTACTGTAACATCGACTGAGGCTGTATTTGAATTTGCATCCGTAACGGTTACCGTATAATCCCCCATCCCAACACTAAAATATCCCGTCGAATTACTCACTCCATTCAATGTATAGATGTATGGAGGAACTCCACCACTGGCTGAGACACTCACACTTCCGCTAGGCCCCACAAAGCATTGCGGAGTCGTTGGGGCAGCTTCCAATACCAAAGGAGCAGGTTGGGCAATATCAAATGCTATAATCCCATCACTTCCACTTGGATCTACCCAGTTGCCTACAGTACACGTATCACAGCATGAGACAAAACTATCCACAAATTCATAGTAGTACGTTCCTGCGCAGAGGGATGTTAAATCTGTTCCATTCTCCCCTGGTATAAGCACTGGTGTTCCATTGTTGTCCGAATACCAATTTATTTGATAGGGCGGCAATCCACCAGAAATTGTTAATGCAGCATTTCCATCACAGACTCCATTTCCTGTACAATCGTTGGAAGCAAAAGAGTAAGTCAATGGAATCAGCTCATCTACAGAAAAACTAAAATTGCATACAATTCCGCTGGTCAAATCTGTTATCTGGACATCATATACTCCCACACATAAATCGATATCAGCACTGCTGGTTGAAGAATAAGCGCCTGAAGTAATCAAGTAATCGTAACTTCCGCTTCCATGGGTAACGTTCAAGGAATAACTTCCACTGCACGAATCGGGGCATTGCTCCTGAAAATAGGTGTTGACCACAACGATACTATCGGTGCCGTTTGAACATGTAATGGTGTCAGTATATTGCGCTAAACAATGCAACTGAATAATGGTAAAAAAGAGGAATAGTAGATTTTTCATAGTGTTAGTTGGATTTCAAAGGTAGGGAAACAAAATCACATTTAAAAATGAGAGGGTTAGGCGAGAATTAATGCGGTTCCAAACACTACTTCACAAACCACCCCTTCAAATTATCCCCTTGACTAAAAAGGGAGAGCTACAAGTGGAAATGTAGAAAAAGGACTTTAATGAAGTAACTTATAATGGTAATTTAATTTATTCCTTTAATTTAAATCAACTAGGGTAAGTTTACTTTGCAACGCTTTGTATTTCTTCGAATTTACAACCGCAGAAAACTTCTTGAAATTACGTTGCAACTGATATTTTTGAATACTATTCCAATCTTTACTATAGTAGATTCTCCCCGAAGTAATACTAGATTGTTTTACAGAATTTCTTTTACCATTAATTATCGCCTTTACTGCATCAATATATAATTGATGGGCATGGTTCATCACTTTTCGATGTACTTCATAAAAACTTTCTTGACCAGTAAAAGTTGTAGTTTCCGTTGCAATTAAATTACCACTGTCAATACCTTCATCTAACCACATGATGGAATTACCAATAAGATGCACTTGGTTGCTAGCAATACACCAGTTTGTGCAATTCGGTCCTCCTTTAATATAGGGAGAAAGACCTGTGTGTAAATTCAATATGCCGACAGGTAGTTTAATTTCTATTATTGGTTTGCGAATAAGAAAAGTCCCTGAAACCATAACTATGTCAGGAGATAGGCTTTCAGTGAAAGTAAGTGTCTCAGGATCATTGATTGAATTTACTACAATATGAGGCAAATTTGGAAGTGCTGGAAATTGTTCTTTATATTCTAGCATTAGCTTCTTCCAAGTTTTTGAACTTTTATCAAATAATACTTTTGAAACTACACGATCAATTAATTGCTTTAAATTAATTGCTTTTCTTTTGGAAATTTGCTTTGTTTCCAATACCATACCGATTACGCTTAGTTCATTGCAAACTTTATTTGCTAGCGCTATTTGATTCGGTTCATTACCAATCCACAGTATAATTTTCATCTGTACCTTATTGCCTTTTTTAGTTCTTCTAACGAGTTTGAAATCCTCATTTTTGTTTTCCACCACGATTCATTGTACAGTTCAATTCTCGGTATTTCAAATACAGCATCCTTTTCTGGATGATATACAGACTGCTTTACCGCTAATCCTATCTCGTAGCCAGTTTCCTTCGAAAGTTTAATTGTGGTTTCATTGTAACTACCAACTGGGTATGATATTGTTTTTGGAAAATATCCTAATTCTTCTTTAATTCGCTTTGCAGATTGTTCTAATTCATACTTTTGTTTTTCAAGATTATTCATTGTTCCAAGCATTGGATGATTAACAGTATGAGAACCAATATAATGCCCGTTATCCTTTAATGAACGAATATCATCCCAATTCATCATTATTTTTGGAAGTTCGACATCGTTAAAACAATTTTGAATTGAACTGAGAACATCTTCTCGATCTTCATGGTTAATTGTTTTTAAAAATGGTATTAGTTTTTTTGCAAATTCTAAGCGGTTATTATTCGATGAAAATTGACCACTTCTCAAATTGTTAGGTAAAAAAGAGAAATCTAGTTCCAATTTGCTTTTACTCGTGTTTTGAAATAGGTGCTCTAGAATATGAGTCCATGTTGGCTTATTGTTGTCTATGGAATCTGTAACAATGTAAAATGATGCTTTTACTTTTGCTTCATCTAGAATTGGTACAGCATATTCAATATTATCTTTATATCCATCATCAAACATTACGGTAGCTATTTTTTGCCCTTTGTAATTCTCAGGATGCATGATATAATCTTCAATTAGAACGATATCATTTTTGTTTTGGATATGTTTAATACACTTCTTAAACAATTTAGGGTTCATTGGATCCCACAGAGAGTCTCTTTGAGGATGTACTCGATGAAAAAGATAATTGTATATTTTCATAATATTTTCGAGACAAAAATGTTAGAATTTAGTCCTAATGTACTTTACAATAAAATAATTGTTTAAGGATGTTAATAACAACTTGGCTAATTGAAAATAGTAATAAAATTTTTCTTTTCCCTTTACTATTCTTATAGCATTAATTAAAACATCTAGTTTTTGTGTTTTGACAATTTTTATACTGATGTTTTCAATTCCTTCAATTATTGAAAATGCATTTTTAAGTTGAGTATGCGTTATTTTTTCGAAACGATTTGCTACTATACAATATTCATCATAAGACAGTTTCTTGTTAAACGCCTCATTGTAATGGTTTAATGCGCAAGTAGCAAAATTTTCCTTTTGAACTGACTCATATTGATGGGATACACTTTCTTGGTTCATTCGAACATAATATAACACCTCACTTGAATTTTGAAATTTCACTCCATTTCTAAGCATTCTGCACCACAATTCATAATCTTCTACGTGTAGACTACTAGATTCGTATGAGTAAGAAAACTGAAGAAAAACATCCCTCTTTGCTAGTAAACCAGCATGTAAAATTGGTGTAAATAAAAAAGAACTAGACAATATTTCTTGATGAGAATATGCCCTTAATAAATTGGCTTTAATTTTTTTCGACTTTTCATTGATTACGTCAAAATTGCACGATACAACATCACTATTTGTACTTTTTAAGAAATCCAATAATTTTTCTATCCTATTCTTAACACTAATGTCGTCTGAATCCATTCTAGCAATAAATTCTCCTTTTGCCAATTGTATGCCCTTATTTAAAGTGCCAATTAACTTAATGTTTTGTTCATTGTGTATTACTTTTATTCTAGAATCCTTAGCTGCGTACTCATTTAAAACAACTCCTGTACTATCAGTGGATCCATCATTGATACATAAAATTTCCAAATTTTGATAAGTCTGATCGATAATAGAGTTCAATGCTTCATGCAAATAAGGTAGAGCATTGTAGCAGGGCATTAAAACGGTTACTAGTGCAGTATGTCTATCGCTTACCAAAGAGTGTCGTTTTTATATAATGTTTAAGTGCAGTGTTTGTCGGATAAAAATAGAAAGATTTAGCTATGAACACCAATTTATTCAGTATGTTCGACGCATTCTGTATTCTATTTCCGTAATGCTCGGCAAGTGCAACCCGTCGTTCCAACCCTTTTAGTAAAGGATACCTCTTGCTATTCCTGTTAGCACTATATGGAATGATTGGCTTTTCACTGTAGTTGACGGTTTGAAAGTGAGAAAGTGTTTCTAAAGCAACATACTTTGTTTCATTGTCAATCAGTAACTGCTCTTCGACAAATAAGTCATTATTATTGGTTTCAAATACTGAATTTGTTGTCACAGAAGGTGGTGAATGTACAAGTATGTATTTATTACACACCCTAGGGAAAATGAAAGGGTACTCCTGAATCTGTGAATGGAAGAACCTGTAACTATGTTCCGTATGCCCGAAGCGCTTATATTGTGCGAAAATTGTGTTCCACCCACCGACTTTTTCAAGTCCAGTTTTGGAGTAAACGGCAAAATACCCACCGCCAAACCAACTGCAGTCAAGCACAAAGTTGTCTATCTTTTTAACTTCTACTTTGGCATGATTCAGGTTGCCACATAAATGCTCCAAACCAGCACTAGCCATTACGTCGAGACACTGCTGAAAAACTTCCTCATTTAAAAGTTCAACGTCATCTTCAATAAAAAAATAGTAATTATAATCAGGATATGCTTCAAGCACCCTATTCTTAGATAAACCAACTCCTTCACGTTCATCCGAATATACGATTGGGATTCTATATGTTGCGCAGAAGTCGATATACGCTTGATCGGTTCCGTCCAGTGATACGGTTAGAAAGAAATCATCCCTGTCTTCGATAAAAACCAAATAGTTCCATATGAATCTTTTGAAAAGACTCAACCTGTTGCATGTGGTAATGCAAATTAACGACTTGTTAAAATTTGTCATATAATTCCGCGTACTTTTTCGCAATGCTATCAGGGGAGTGGTTACTTCGAATATAGTCCCTTGCTTTTATGGCCTTATTATTAATTGTACTTGGATCATCAACGATTTCTAAAAGAACCCTTTTTAGTCCGTGATACAACTTTTCAGAGAAAAAGTGGCTAGAAGAATCCCTTGGAAGGATGGCGCTTCCGTACTCGTTGAGTGGTAAATCTATAATCCATCCTCGCTCGTTGCTATTAATTTCGGTGAGCGCTCCAACATTCGTTGTTATTACTGGACACATACATGCCATTGCTTCCAATACCGAATAGCCATAAGTATCGGCAAACGAAGGTAACAATGCAACATGGTGCGACTTGAACATTTCAAGTACGTCATCGTTGGAAAGGGAAGATAGAACCTGAATACTAGCTGAATGGCGTTCAACAATATTCTTTACCTCTTTCACATGAGTCTCGTTACTGTTCGTGCACCAATCATCCACTTCCAATGTTGATACGATGGTTAACTCAACATTTCTTCCAGCTTTTATCAAAGCATCAATTCCTAAAATTAATTCGTACCCTCCCTTCAAGAAAAACAAATTCCCAACAAATATGAACTTCACCGTACAACTGGTATCTAGATTCTTTGAATCAAGCAAAACATCTTGAGCCGGGGGAATTTTTATGAGCTTTTTCAACATTCCTTCAGGATTCAGAAAGTGACCAACAATAAAATCATGTTGAAGTCCATAAGCCCTATCGCTTATTGCAACCATAGCAATACAATTTCTTCTATTCAAAATATTCAAGCCCTCATCAATCCGCTCTGTCCATCTTGGAATTCTCGTTTCAAAAGTGACAATGTATGGTTTGCTTCCTACACTTATCGTATTAAAAAAATGGTAACCTTTGATATTGAACTCAAGAAACTTTATTGGCTTGTGTGTAAATTGAGTATACCAATCCAGTGCCCCCTTGTAGTTATTGATCTTTCGGATTAAAGTATAAAAGTCTAACTTTCTTTTAAATAAAACACCATCAAACGGTAGGTTTAGAAAGTTCCTTCTTTCTGGATAACCATCACACGTGTAAGCTATAATCCTATTCTTCATAATTTTTAGCACTTACCTGCCGTATTCCGATTTTAAAGATGCAATTTTTTCCTTCAAGATTTGAATTTTTTCATCTAAGAGTGAGCGTTCGGATAAGAATCCATGTGATTTGGCAATCTTTCTAAAACTTCTTTTTATACGAGCCATCACAGTTATTTTTTGATAGAAAAAGTACATGCGTGCAATTGTGGTTACGACTATTGCATTTTTTATTGGGAGCTTGTTTTGAATGATTTTCTTTAGATAATCAATGCTATACAACTCTTTCACGAATTCAAACTGCACATGATCTAAATTCATGGAAGCAAACCAATCACTCCATTTAAACGTGTTAATATGTCTATACATTTTCATTGGTATCCAAGGGGTTCCAAGAGCATCGGCGACAATTGCGCCATGCATTGCCTCAGCCAATACCAGTTTGGATTCTTTTATTTCTCTAATTACGTCCACACAGTTTCCCCTTGGGTCAAGAAATTTTATTCCCATCGAATTGCAAAGATCTTCAATGTCGTAGAATTCTAAACTACCAACGTGTGGCATATAAGAAACATCATAACGTTTCTGTACTTTCTCAGGAAAAATATCCTTGACTAGTACAGCACCATCTACAACGGCAAGTTCTTTTGGTATATTCAGCGTTTTAGCCGTTAACGGACCTCTTACGCATTTAAAATCCCACTGTTTATCAATTGTAGGAATACTTCCATAATAATGGAAGGTTTCATCTACAGCAATTCCCGTTGAAAAAACTATTTTTTTTGATTCTTTGGGCAATTCAAAACCCAAAATACTTCCAAAACCAAGGAAAATAGTGTCTGAATTCTCATCAAAAAAGTTTGGCAAAAAATGCTCCCATACAATTGGGTTGAGCATATCTCCAAAATTAGTTCCTTTGTAGTAATGTAACTTCATGAAATATTCTCTTTTCCTCTCACACAAATAGAAATTAAAGTGTTTAATGAATTAAAAAAAAACCATATCGCCCTATTAATCAGTTAATTAACTGGGGAGGGCTGGGCATTTATCAAAGTTATGAAAAAATTTGAGTGCAGATACAAACAGAGATAAATTTAAGTAGTAGATTTAACCGATGCTTTTCAACTCGATAGATTTTGCTGTTTTCGTACCGATAGTGTTTCTACTCTATTGGTTTGTGACGCATAGAAATCTGAAACTGCAAAACCTACTAATCGTAGTGGCGAGCTATGTTTTTTACGGCTGGTGGGATTGGCGTTTTTTAGCATTGATTCTATTCAGCACACTAGTTGACTATGCTGTTGGGATTCGACTTAAAGAAACCGAGGATAGTAGAAAGAGGAAATTTCTCCTTTGGACAAGCATAGCTGTCAATCTCGGGTTTCTAGGATTCTTCAAATACTTCAATTTCTTTATTGATAACTTCGTCAACGCATTTTCTTTTTTCGGTGCAGAAATCAGTGCAAACTCGCTGGACATCATTTTACCCGTTGGAATTAGCTTTTACACCTTTCAGACATTGAGTTATACAATAGATGTCTACAGAAAAAATCTGGAACCAACCAAGGATTTTATTGCATTTACCGCATTTGTCAGCTTTTTTCCGCAGCTCGTAGCAGGACCGATTGAACGAGCCACACACCTGTTACCGCAATTCTACAAACACCGAACATTCGACTATACAAAGGCTGTTGACGGGATGCGCCAGATTCTGTGGGGCTTATTCAAGAAAATGGTAATCGCTGATAATTGTGCGGAATATGCAAACTATATTTTTAGCAATTCAGCTGATCTTTCAGGAAGTACACTGGCACTGGGTGCAGTGTTTTTTACATTTCAAATTTATGGGGATTTTTCTGGTTATTCGGATATAGCCATCGGGACATCTCGCCTTTTCGGTTTTGATTTGAAACAAAATTTTGCTTTCCCTTATTTTTCGAGAGATATAGCAGAATTCTGGAGACGCTGGCACATTTCGCTTTCTACTTGGTTCAGAGATTATCTGTACATTCCTTTGGGAGGAAGTAGAGGTGGTACATGGATGAAAGTGCGAAACACCTTTCTCATATTTATTGTGAGTGGCTTTTGGCACGGTGCGAACTGGACATTTGTGGTCTGGGGAACATTGAATGCCATCTATTTCTTGCCCCTACTTTTAACTAGCAACAACAGAAACAATCTTGAGGTGGTCGCACAGGGCAAGTTGCTGCCAAGCATTAAAGAGATAATGCTGATTCTTATTACGTTTGGATTAACTGTATTCGCATGGATTTTTTTCAGAGCAGATAACATTGAACATGCTTTCTCCTATATTTCCCGATTGTTTTCACCTTCACTTTTTACAATTCCAAATTTTTCCGAATGGAATGCGTCCTTGTCGATAATGGTGCTAATCGTAATTTTTGTGCTAATTGAATGGTACGGGAGGGAAGGACAGTACGGAATTTCACGATTAGGAATGCGATGGAAGCGACCTCTTAGGTTTGCAATGTACTATGCAATAGTGGTTGCAATATTTTGGTTTGGTAGTAAGGAACAACAATTCATCTATTTTCAGTTTTAGCTATGAGACTATTTATTCTAAGAACTTTCTATTTTTTACTCCCTTTACTGGTATTATCATTTCCAATAGACTATATAATCTCACATTCTCTTAGACAATCAAACCAATATCCTGGTGAATATGAGGTCTGGAATGATATATATAGTAAAAAAGCTGAATGTGACATTGCAATATATGGCTCATCAAGAGCTTGGGTACAAATTAACCCCCAAATTTTAAGTGACTCATTGTCTAAAAGCGTTTATAATTTTGGTATAGATGGACACAACTTTTGGATACAGTATTTGAGACACTTGGAGTTGATTAAATACAACAATAAGCCGACTCAAATAATTCTTTCAGTCGATTTATTCAGTCTACAAAAAAGATCGGACTTATATCAATCAGATCAATTCCTCCCATATATGCTTTGGAATGAGCCTATTAAAAAGTATACTAGCTCATACATCGGATTTAATACAGCTGATTACTATATCCCCCTTTTAAGATATGCTGGAAAAAGGTCCGCACTGAGCACAAGTTTAAAAATGTTACTAAAACCTAACTCACCTAAAAAGTATAGAAATCATGGGTTTCTTGGAATGGATATACAATGGAACTCAGATTTTGAAAACTTCAAAGCAAAAAAGGAAATCTATACAATTGAAATAGATGAATCAACTGTTGATTTATTTCAAAGGTTCATTCAAGAATGTAAGGACTTGGAAATAGAATTGATTCTAATCTACACTCCAGAATACATAGAGGGACAAAACTCTGTATCGAATAGAAATGAATTAATTGATTTCTACAAGGAAATTTCTAAACAGTATGAATTGAAATTCTATGATTACTCGAACGATGAAATTTGTCTAAATAAACAACTCTTTTACAATGCCACACACCTAAACAAACAAGGAGCTGAGGTCTTTAGTCAAAAATTGGCTAAAAAACTTATGGCAGAAACTATGGATACAGATTAAAGCTACGATTTCTTCGCTTGAAGAATACACCTTCTTAAGAATGGTTGCTCAATACTATGATCGTAATAAAACAGAATAAAACCTCTTGTTCCTTGTGTCTTAAAACCCAAATCGCTAAGGTGTTTTTCAAATTTATTGAAATCGTCTTGATTATGGTAAGTTGCCACAGATATCTTAATATTAAGGTCTGACTTCTCAAGTAGGTTTTTCATTCCCGCGAACACTCTTTCTTCATACCCTTCCACATCCATTTTTATAAAAAAATTCGCGCCTTCTTTAATTCTATTCTCAAAATACTTATCCAAGGTACATACTTTACCCTCTATGTCCTCGTCCGATACTGCCATGGCAACTATCGTTACTTTATCACTCCACAATTCAAATGTTTTGGCTAATGGTTCGTGCCATTTTTCATCCAGTTCAAAGAGGAATGCGTGATCTAGTGATTCAATGTTGTCCAAGGAAAATAAGGCCTCAGCACACCCAACATCTACTAACACACTCTTCTCTTCTATGGCGAATCCTCCTTGGGTGTAACAATGAGGTGACTTCTCAAGCTGCTCAGCCATTAGTCCTTTGTACAACTTTACAATGTGTTGAATGCTATACTCCTTTGGGAAAAATAATTTTTTTTCCCCGTGGTTTATGTAGGGAAAGCCATCTGCATATTCAACTGACGTATCTGCATTCTCAAATTCAGCTTCTAAATTGTACGGAAAGGGGCTAACGCCACCGTCTTTATAGTAATTAACTGCCTCAGTAATTTCCTCGTCCGTGTTGGAAGAATAAAAGTGTACCATTGATTTTATGACACTATCCCTGAAGTGCTTTTCGCGTTTAACCGCCAACTTATTCTTTAATTTATAATATACCGTTCCTAAAACTGACATCGTGTAGAATTAATAAATTTAAACTGCTCTTTTTAGAAAATCCAATATCCTCGTTCTGAATTTTCCATAATACTGATTCATATAAATTTTTCTGTTCCGGTGAATCGTTTCCATTTTCTCCTTTGAGATCTCCTTACCATATTTACTCCCACCCATTAGGTGTTCTACTTCTGCTTTAGGAAAATATACTATTTTTTTAGAAGTGAATTTGGCTAATTGATAACACCATTCGTTGTCTTCGCCGTACATAAAAAAACGATCGGCAAGCTTATTTTCAGGGAACTCATTCAGAATTTCCTTTTTGAACATAAAAAATGTTCCCCAAATTCTATCGGCAACAATTTCTGTCTCGTGATCGAAATATCCGTTTAAAAGAACTTTTGCTCTTTTGCTTTTAGACCAAAATTTGTGAATACGAAGCAATTCAATTAACCGTAACGAAATTCGCTCAAACCTACGACACTGACGCTGAATATCACCATTTGGATAGCGCAGTTTACAGGTGATTATTCCAATTTCTTCTCGTTTCATAAGTTCTTCCGCACAAATCGAAACGGCATCATTCAGAAGAATTGTATCACTGTTAAGAAGAAGAAGAATTGAACCTTTTGCTCTTGCTATTCCTAGATTGTTCCCCTTAGAGAATCCTAGGTTTTGCTCACTTTTAATCAGAACTATTTCCGGAAATCGCACAAGAAAATCATCAACATTGCGTTCAGTCGAAGCATTGTCCACCAAAATTATTTCTATGGACCAATCCTTCGTTTTTTCCAATACCGAATTAATGCAATTACATGTCATCTCAAATGTATTATAATTGAGAATGATGATCGACAATAACTCTCTGTTATATTCTGCTTTAGCTTCCAAATTCAAAAATTATTTCTTTGTTGCGACCAAAGCATAACCTAAGGGAAAAGTTCGCAATCGAAAGGCCGCTCTTTTCTTATAATACCTTGTGTTTTTAACGAACTTAGCAAATCTCATCAACATTCTTAGACTAAATTCTCGCTTAATGAAGAATTTGTTAATCAGGTCAAATCCAATATCAAAATATCCACCATAGGGTTCAAGATGAGTAACGTATAAATCATTTTCTTCGCACATTCGTCTTAAGGCAAATTCGGTATACCTATGATAATCGTGAGGCTCACTATGGATCCAGTAATAAAAGGGAACAAAAATCACCAAATTGCCTTTTGGGTTTAAAATTTTGGCTAGTTCACTTATGAGCAATTTTGGCTCATAGATGTGCTCCAGAACATCTGCCAATAGAATTGAATCGAACTTTTGATTTTCGAATTTCAAAGGTTCGTTTAAATCCATTTTGAAATCCAGATAATCATGCTCTGGATCTGTTACATCCCAGTCAACGCATGTCACATTCTCTACAACATCCTTATAAATGATATAGTATGGGGCCTGTCCACACCCACAATCCAACATCTCTCCCTTCAAGTTTTCTAGCATGATGGAAGAATAGGTCGGTAGGATCATGTTAGCGGTATAACGTGAAGCAAAAGAATAGTATTTCTCGACAATTTTAGGTTGTCCATTTTCCTTAATTATTCTTGATGGTTTCCAACTTTCCTTATTCTTCATATGTCATTTGTGCGTAAAATGTTTCATAATTTTTTCGAAAATCAAATTTTTGATTGGCAAAATCTCGAATGAGATCTGTGCTATATTCATATTCAAGAACTCGCTCCAATTTTTCTGTAATCGTTTGCACGTCATCATCTTCATTGAACATCCCTCCAGTTTCGTCATTAACTAGATCTGAGATACCGCAAACATCACAAGCGAAAACAGGTATACCATAGGCAATTGATTCCATCATTGAAACAGGAAGACCCTCTGAAACACTAAGAGAAAGAAAAAGCTTAATCTCATTTTTCTCTAAGAACTTCATAACCTCACTGTTAGGTACAAACCCCCTGAACTCCGCTTCAATATTTTCTGGCAGCTTTCTGATTTTTTCTCGGATAATGTCGTCTGAGGGGCCCCGTCCAAAATGAATCCACCTAATGGATTTATCGATGTTAGAAAGAATATCAGGAATTAAATCAACTCTTTTAAATGGTTGTGTGTTCGAGACCGAAACAATAAGAAGCTGGCCTTTTTCCTCAGCTTTTTTCTTTATTAAACCGTTAAGTTGGGGAATTTCGATCCCCAAGTAACTCAACTTAATTTTATTCTTTAGCGAATCGCTCACCTTTTCTTGAAAATACTGCTGTCCGTGTTTTGCAACAGTATATACAGCATCTATGTTTTTCAATTTGAAGTTGCGAAAAGGAACTTTTCCATTCACTCCCCATGCTTCATCATATAAATCAAAGCGGTGCGATCTACTGATTGCAGAATGAATAATCCTACGTTTTTTCAGTATTGCGATTGCTAGGGTGGCATCTTCAAACCAATAGTCATAATAAAATGCTTTTTCCAGCTGGTTGTGTTTAATAAATTTCTCAAGCTCTTCGGCCCAAACCAAATTTCTCAACAGAATAGAAAAATATTGCTTGAAGTTCTTGATATATGCCTTAAAATTTCCCTTTTTCAGACTTTCCAGCCCATATAGTTTCAACGCAATTAGTGTATTCTTAAATTTCAGTTTTCGCCATTGTTCTCTAGTGCTGGCAAGAAGATTACTAATTATCACGTTTTCGGGGAGTGCTTTTAACCCTTCCTTATTATTGATTGATGTTGGGAAGTAATAGATTTTGTCGAATTTTTTCGACATGACTGGAAATTCATTTTGGAGTGTAGTTTCATAAGGATAGTCAGAACTGAAAAATACGCAAATACGCTCACGGTGATTTTCTTCGACCATATCTACTTTCTTTTACGCTTATTGATTTCGTAGAGCGTTTTTTCTTTTAACTTTTGAATGAAGGACTTTGTTTGGATGATCGGGGTAAATTCTTGATACTTGGATTCCTTTTGAAGCTCAATGAATTCATACTCTCCTTCTTCCTGCCAAACACTATAAATTTCTAGATAGGTTATGTGCAATCCCGTATTCTTCAGGTTTTCAATCACAATTGGTAAATGTACCGAAAGGTCTATAATCTGCATGGGTCTGCCAAGTGCTCGCCACCAATCTGAATGATAAGGACTTGGTATATGTATCAACACTTTTCCTCTTTCTTTGAGTAGGAGATTTAGACGTGTAAACAGCTTGTTATGCAATTCAAATGGGATATGCTCCAAAACATCAGGTAAAACAATAGTATCGAACTTTTTTGTGCCAAAATCATACTCTACAGCATCCGCTTCAATAAATGTTACGTTCTTGGCAGATTTATATCGCTCTTTTGCCACTTCAATGTTTTTCGTGCCAATGTCTACCGCCGTGATATGACCATCTGTTACTACTGGTATTATCAACGAGGTCAGTGTTCCTATACCGCATCCAATTTCCAGTACCTCATGGTCCTTTTTTAGTCCCCTTGAAACTGATTTCTTTGCAATTGACTGATGACGTTCATTCACTCCAATCTTCTCTTGACGTTCAAGAAATTCATCATAGTACTTTACCGTACGCTCATTGGATTCTTCTTGACTTAAGTCTGCTTCTGACATATAGATAACCTGTAGGAATTGGAATGAAACTATTTAACCACTGTAAGTCGCCGAATTTACGTAAAAAGTTAAATACTACCAAGAAATTTCCAGCGTAAGTTCTAAATTGAGTCATTGTAGCTCAACTGATTAAACACCTGGTAACTAAACCTGCTTTGACCCATCTATTTTAGGAAAAGAAAGTATATCAATCGCCCTTTGTTGATCTCCCAAATCTCTTCCGTAGATAATTAATATCTGCACGCGTTAAAATGAAGATGTTTAACATTCTATGCTTTGTAAACCTCAGCATTGCAATGTATACAAACAAAAATATTCCAGTGTAGGTAATCGTTTGTGCTATTGCTGCCCCTCTAATTCCAAAATTTTTCACAAGAAAAATATTAAATCCAAAGGTCAAAAGAAATCCAAACAAGGTTGCCCACAAATTCAAAAGCAACTTATTTTCGGAGATAAAATAGCTGGCAATATAACGAGACTGTGATGAAAGTAAAACTCCAAAAAATATAAAGTAAAAGATAGTTGCTGACTCCTCAAATTCAGCACCGTATATTAATGGTATTAGTGGTCCTGCTAAAAACATAGCCACTATTCCCAAGCATAAAATTACAGTAAAATGGAAACGAGCGAAACGTTTAAAAAGAGACAATCGATTTCCCTCCTTTTCCGCGCTTAAAAATGGCATCAGTACCTGATTGAGGGGGTTGGATATGAAATTTAACATCTGTGCCAATCCAGCACCTAATGCAAAAACACCGATTTGACCGTTGTCAAGATAATATACCATCACCCAGAGAACTAATCTATAGTTTAAGAAATTTATAATAAGGGATAAGTGGCCTAGTCCCATAAAAGAAAAAAAGGGCTTGATTTCCGATTCCCATTTTAATCTCAAATTAAAGCTATAAACAAAGGTTTTACCAAAATGTCTATGCCATTGCAGGCCATTGAGAAACAAAACTATCGCAGCAATAGTCAAAATGAACTCGATGCCGACTTCAATAATACCGTATTGATGCAATACGAATACAGAGCCGAAAAGAACTAAATTAAAGACACTGTTAAAAAAAAGCACTTTGTTAACAACATCAAATCGCCGTGCGCCTTGAAACAATGAAGAGTATACAGTATTCACCTGATGGAGAATAATAAACATAATAAAGAGCAGTATATAACCTGGCGTAATTGATTCCACCGGAAACAGCAAATGGGCGAAGGGAAGGTTGAGCCAAATAAACAAAATAATCAAACTAAGGAACACTGTTACCAACGAGAACAACAAACTTACGGATAGAAGCTTTTTTTCTGAAAACACATCCTTCGCCTTAAAGTGTGTTATAGCCGTATTAATGCTAAAGCCCAAAACCGTTGTAAACAAACTCACATCAGCATAAAAAATCGCATACAACCCCCTACCTTCAGCTCCAAGCATCCGCGTAATAAAGACACCCGCGGTTATCCCAAACAATTGAGTTGGAATCTGCGTTAGAAACGTATAGATTGCGCTTTTCGAAAATGAACTCATTCGTTGCTTTCGATTTTAGGTGATTCCACTTCCAGTGCATCCCACCTAATGGTCAACAACACAAACAAAAAAGGCAATAACGGAGCTCTCAACCGCACCAATACTCCGTACAAAATCGATGTCATCCCTGTCATAAAACCGATGATCAAAATAAAGATCAAACAGAAGATCAAAAACTCATGCCCTCGAATCAGCGTCCACTTTTTCAAGACGTTTCGCCTGAAAAATAAAAAGGTAAAGTACAAAAATACAATGCTCTCCACTCCATTCAAGATCAAAGTAGGACTTAACGCCTCCCAGATAAAAGGACGAAAAATACCAGTGATTGTTGCCAATGGCATTACTTTTAAGAGTCCTATACTGGTAAACTCTACATCTCCCAAATCGTACTTTTTATCGCCGTAAATATCATTTAGTTTAAAGTCATTTTGAATGACCGAAGCTTGCTGTAATGCACTATTCGATGCTAAAAAATCTTGTTCCGATTGTAGAATAAAAGACCTACCAATGCTTAAAACACCGACTACAACAATGACCGTTCTGAACGCTACCACCGCCATGTGTCCACCACCAAATACACGCACAATTCGAGCGCTGATTCCAAAAAACAAGGGGATTAAAATGGCAGTTAACACAAAGGAGCGAATGTGATATATAATAAACATAGTCACTAACACCCCAATAAGGTTAAAGATAGTTCCTCGATGCACTTCTGAAATAAGCTTGAATGCATTGTAAATTAGGTACATAGCTGCGGCAAAAACAATGGTGTCTTTAGAAACACCTGAACACCAGAAATTTACCGAAGGCAAAAACAAGACCCCCATGACCAATAATTTCTGGTTGCTGAAATTGTACGCCCGAACAAGACTGTACATTTTCCAGGAAGCGTGTGCGGTTAATGTAGCCACCAGAAAAGTCATGGCAAAATAGCTTTTCAAGGTGAAAAAGGATAAGACAGACATTATTTTCGCAACAAAAAATCCTTCGGGCTCTCTGTAAATCCAAGTTGGAGGATACCCAGTAGTAGCATCGAAATAAGTAGAATAGAAATAAGTATTCCCTGGAGAAAACAACTGTTGGAAATACAATTCAGGGGATTTAAAAAACAAATTGTTCAGACTTAATGCAGTGTCATAATATGCTACAGTATCTCCACCTCGATAGATAAAAACATAAAATGCCCCAAAAGCAACACCAAAGAAAAGTTTTGCTAGTAGATTAGGAATGTAATATTTGTAATGCGGAAGGTCTCGTTTATTTCCACGAATTACTAGCGCAGCAACTAAAATAATGATGAACCAAAAAATGGCGGGCAGGATGTCAAGAAAAGTAAGATAGCTGGTCTGCACGTAACTCCTTTAGTTTGCACGAATTTACAAAATTTATTGGATCATTGGTGGTGATAGGGTTCGCCTTTCAGAATGGTAAATGCACGGTAGAGTTGTTCTAGAAAAAATAGCCGCACCATTTGGTGAGAGAAAGTCATTTTGGAGAGGCTTATTTTATCCGTTGCGCGTGCGTAGACCTCCTCCGAAAACCCATAGGCTCCGCCCACCACAAACACCATGGTTTTCGCACCGGTGTTGAATTTTTTCTGAATGTAGGTCGCAAAATCAACAGAAGAAAACGAGCTTCCGTTTTCATCGAGTAGGGTGAGTAAATCAGCGGAATTTACATGTTGCAAAAGCAACTCCCCCTCAGCTTTCTTAATTTGTTCCTGCGTGAGTTTTTTGGCGTTTTTTATTTCTGGAATCTCCACTTTTTCAACTGCATGGTAGTGTTTTAAGCGCTTGATGTACTCGTTTTCGCCTTCAATCAAGTGCTTTTTTACGGTTTTCCCTATGCAGATGAGCTTTAATTTCATGGGGTAAATATAGGGAATTGGGGGGGAAATTAGATTTTTACAGGAGTCCTCCCCCTGCACCCCCTCTTGAGGGGGAAGTTTAAATCCCGCTTCGTTAGGAAATCATTCGGTAGTTTTGATAGTTGTACTTGAAAAAATAAAAGAAAAATTAGTTGCAGCTCATTATAGGGTCCTCCCCCTGCACCCCCTCCAAAGGGGGAATTCTAATCCTTCTTCGTGTCAAAAATCATTCGGTTTTTTTAATAGTATTACATAAAAAGTTAAACAAAAAATAGTTTCGACTCCGTTTCCCCCTTTGGAGGGGGTGCAGGGGGAGGACAGTCCACACATTTACAATCAAAGTACAGGGGGAGGACTGTCCAAAAATCACTACTTAATAAGCTGTATTTCATTTTTTGTTTTTATCTTAAAGTACCTAAACCTACATCACCATGAATAATCAATACAACCCACAGTTGAAAAAATACGCACACGAACTGCGTCATGAATCGGTTTCAATAGCTGAAAAATACCTTTGGAAACATGCGTTGAGTAAGGCAAAATGTGGTGTAAAATTTAAGCGTCAAAGACCAATTGACTTTTTCATTGTAGACTTTTTTGCCCAAGATATTGGTCTAATCATAGAGGTTGATGGGAGTTCACATTTTTCCAAAAGTGAATACGATCGGTACCGACAAAACAAGCTAGAATCTTATGGTTATTCCTTTTTGCGATTCTACGAAGGTGAGGTTATGCAAAACTTTGGAGAGGTTCTCACTCAGATTCAACATGCGGTTTATTGTTTGAGGGAGAAGGGGGGATAGTAGTATAGGGATCAAGGTCCTCCCCAGGTGATTGTTAAAATCCTCCACATGGAAGTGGGGCTAAAAGTACAAGAGTCCTCCCAAAATGATTGCCAAGGTCCTCCCCCTTAGTCCCCCTCCGAAGGGGGAAATCTAATCGCACTTCGTTAGGAAATCATTCGGTAGTTTTGATAATTGGGCTTGAAAAATTAAAGGAAAATTAGTTGTGGCTCTGTTTCCCCCTTCGCAGGGGCAGGATTAATTAAGTGCCACTAAAAAAATTAAACCTTGTACTTCGGCACTAATTTTGTACTTTAGTTTCGATCAAATCAAAAAATAATGAGTTTTATATACGCTGCACTTGCCTCAATTTTGTTTTCCTTAGGACTTTTAGGTGATGTTCCCTATGCTCAGTTAGACGGTGCATTCGAAGCTAATAATCCAAATGCCATTGTTGCATTGGGGAAACAAAAGATCTTGATCAATGTCTTAGGAAAAGAAGGCGTTTATAGTCAACCACAAGCTGCTCTGGTATTAAAGGATTTTTTCACACGTAAACCTGGTTCTGAATTTAACTTCTATTTCAAAGGGAAAGAATCTTCCGATGGAACATTTGCTATTGGTAATTATACTAGTCGCGGAGAGAAATTTAGAGTCACGATACACTTCAAAAAAGAAGGTGATCAATATAAGATTGAGAGCTTGAGGATAGAGGAGGAATAGTCTCGGTATCTCGACAAGCTCGATAACCGGACAAGCTCGATAACCGATACTCAACGATAGAAATTTTACAGGCTCGATAACCGGACAAGCTCGATAACGGGTAGATTCGACAAGTTTACTCTGCAGAAGGGTCATCGAGTTTGGTCCACTCTTCAGAAACCAACAATTCATCAAACATTTTTTCAAATTCTGATAATGACTTTGGGTAACCGTAACGCTTAAGCACTTGCTTGCGTTTTCCGTTCACTACAATGGATGTCGTGGATTCTGGTAAATCTGTTATGCTTGAATTGTCATAACTATCTTCCATGTCCATGTAACCAATTGTCATCGCTTTTTCGAGTAAAGCACGCATTTGATCCCCGGTGATGGTTGTGGTATATTTTCCGATTAACTCAATGTTACGGGTTCCTTCCAACTTAGTATATCCACTGTTGTAGATCTTCATTTCATAAACAGGGCATGTTCCGTAACAGAATCCACGCTTAATGGATGCGAAAAGAGAATCTTCTTCGGAGATGTTTTTGAATTCTGACATTGCGTTGTTCTTTTCTTCAGGAAGTTCTTTCGTGTTCGCGCATGCAACGACGATAAGAGCAAGTGTTAAAATGGAGAGGGTATATTTCATGACCGTATTTTTTATTAAAGTTACTTTTTTATTGTGAACAAGGAGCAATAATTTTGCCAAACGCACTATTCATAACACACAACCCAGCCACGTTGTTGAAGGACTTGTTGTAAGGTCACCAGCTCTTCTGCTGTGGGAAGCGTTTTGTGAATGTCCCGAAAGGTCAACTGATTTTTGTTTTGACTTGGAGCGAGTTGATACGGAAAGACTGGCGTTCCCGACGGAATTTCACTCTCCGAAAAACGAAACCATTGGCGTAAGAGATTCACCGATTCATTTTCGCTCAGTTTAAAGTCGGAGGATTGTACCGAACAACAAAAATCGATGGATGTGGTAGCGCGAGTAAGAAGGACGTTCAATCGTTTTCTTCCATTTGCCGTATTCAGTGGTCCAAAACGCATGTGAAACTCACCGTCTTCATTTTTTCCGTACCCAAAGCTGATGATTAAATGATCGCACTCATCGCCTTGGACATTCTCTAGCGCTTTGAAAAAATCTTCCCCATTCTCCAAACGATTGGTGATTTCCGTCTGCACCTTCGCAGAAAGTTGTTCCCAAATGCATTGGAGCTGTTCCTCCGAAAATGCAACAATTCCAGTGCTTCCCTTTTCTTTTAAACGGTTTTCAATCACACGTGCGACGTATTTCGCTTCAACCAAATTCCTTCTGTCGATAAATGTGGCTCCTTCCACAAAGTGATGGTGGAGTGGTTCAGCGCCATTGAACGATGGATACGCTTTTAATTTTCCGTCGTAAAAATGCGTGTTCGAAAATTGAATCAGCGCAGGATGTTTGCTTCTATAATGATGGTGCAAGGGCGTTTGCTTGAGGTAGTAATTTGCTTGGTGCAAGACATCCATCGGCTCCGTCGATCCGCTTTTGAAATAACTGCTCGGTCCCATTTGATGCTCATCGCCTGCAATGACAATTCGCTTGGAACGTTGAATGGCACCCAATGCATTCTCCAGCGGAATTTGACTTGCTTCATCGAAAATTGCGACGTCGAATAGATTCATCTCCATGGGAAAACACTTCGCCAATTGTGCTGGATTGCTCAACCAAATTGGTTTCAACAATTGAATCCATTCACGCGCTTCGGAGTTATACATTTCACGCAAACTCGGGTGACTTCTAGTTTTCGAAAATTCCTTCACCAACAATGATTTTCCTTTGCGCAAACGCGTTTTTTTCTCCCGCTCTTCTTCCGATAATTTTCGCGCTGGTGTGTTTAACAATTTATGGTATTGACTGAAAACCGCATGTTGAGCATGAATAATGGATCGCGCAAAATGAGTTGATTCGATTTTCTTGATGGTGCTAATTTCATCAATTTTCACCGCAATGTCGTTCATTGAAAAATTTGAAAACACAGGAAATCGATCTTTGAATTGTGCCCAATGACTCGCAAAAAGTTCACCTTGATACGCTTCAAAATTTTGATTTCTACCGACAGCGTTGAGTGCATAACTTGGCAATTGTTGCAGCGCTTCTTTCATGCCGATGAGATCACTCAAATTTGTTTTCACGTGCTGCAAAAACTCGTTCAAATCTTGCGTTTCATCCACATTGAAATAGGTCGAAATTTCGCGTTGTAAATTCGTCAGTAACTGATGTGACTCCGTGATTTTTAATCGGCGGTCGACTGGAATTTGTTGCACATCTAGCCATTGCTCCTTGGTTAATGCGTGAATGGTAAAATCAATCTGTTCGATATCAATTTCGGGGTTTTCTATCCCTAATTCGCAAAATTTAATGGTTAACTGCGTAAAATTATTGATTACTTCGCAATTCGCGAGATGCTGTTTTAAGTCAGCCGCTGCAAATTTTGCAGGAAGATGTGAAATTTCCTTCCACCTGCGGTTGAATTTGATGCGCGAAAAAAAAGTTCCATTCTCACTCGTTTGCAACAAGCTGATGGCTTCCATTTCGGAAGGAATAATTTTCCATTGTGAGCGGTTTTTTTGGATGCGCTCCAACTCAATTTTTGTCGCTTGGTATTTCTTTTTTAAGCGTAAGAATTCCTTTTGTTTTTTGCCATCGGGAACAAATAGCTCGCTGTATTTTTTGTAATATTCGTTTTCAAAAATTTGACATTGCACCGCTTCTTTCATCAAGGTTTTAATTCCCTGCCATGAAGTCGTTCCAAAAGTTTCTGAAATCTGTTCAACGCTCTTAAGCCAAGTCGCTACTTTCTGATCCAAGTGATAAAATCCTTCGCTGGCAATTGTCTGTGATTTTAATCCACCGACCACTGAATTTAATCGCTTCGTATAAATTTCACGAACGATTTCTTTGTTCTTCAAAAACGATGCAACACTATCCACTTGACTGTTGTACGCAAACTTATCGAGTGAAATTCTAGCACTAGATTCCTTGAACGATTGGAACGAAACACCTCCGATTAAATCTTCATTGTGCAACATGTCCAACGTCATTTGGAGTTGATCTTTCAACTGTTCAGAAAGACGAAGGTCAGGCTGAATTTTCTCCGTGTACATCTCGAAGAAATCCCACGTTGCTTTCAATTCCTGCATAAAGGCGTGATCGCTGTGATCCGAAGAAGCGATGTAACACAACTTATCTAATCCAAATCCTGCCAGTTTGTTTTTAATGACTTCCAGCGCCACACGTTTTTCCGAAACTACAACCGTTGTGTAATTCCCCGCAAGCAGTTTTCCGATGACATTCGTAAGCACTTGCGATTTCCCAGTTCCTGGAGGACCTTGAATCACCACATCACCATTGGCTATTTCTCTGAACACATTTTCATGATCGGTGTCAGCATCCAACAAAGTATTTGGCACCAATTCAATCGGTAAAGTGATTTCCTCAGTTTCCTCTCCAAAAATGCGATGCAGTTGAGCGCTGTGTTCTTCCGCGGCAAGCAAATCATCCAATTCTTTGATAATCTGATAGCGGTGGTGGTGGAAATTTCCAATCACTCCTTCCACTTCCTTGTTGACGCTGAAATCCAATTTTTCCAATACCTCCACCCAATCGACTAGTTCTTCCATTTCGGGTAACTTAAGCTCCAACTGGTGGGTGATGTGGTAGATTAAGAATGGATTCACGAACAGTTCATCTTCCATTTTCTGAAAGGTGAGCGTTGCATTTTTCTTGTTGATCCTATAGCTCAACGGCGTTAAAAACAAAGGCGCATCAAATGTTTTTTCGTTGAAATTCAGTCCAACTGTATATTGCGCTAAACACAACGGATTGACACCCGTCTCCTTGATTGTCTTCGCTGTTTCAGTGATGATTCTTTTTGGAAAGGCATCTACTGAAAATTGTAGTTCACTTCCACACGAAAAGAGTTTGGAATGTTGTTCATCGATGTGCACGAGAACGTCGTTTGCATTAAACCGAATGCACTCAACCCGTAATTTTTCGATGGTATGTTTTAGCCCGTTCTTCAAGGTTATAAATGTATAAAGAAAAACGCTTCGACTTGATTGTTTCGCTGCCTAAAAGCATCTGAATCAATTGTACAAATCCCTTGATTCCTTTTAGTCTGGTGTTGACAAAACAATTCATATCGTGCGTACAGAGAAAATTTCACAGAGCGCAGAGAGGTTTTTGACCACTCTAAATCAGGCACGACCTCTTCACCTTCGTCTTCTTTTTTATCATCTTCAAGAAGTACTTCAATTTATTTTCAGTGTACAATAGCAAATCATTTCAGCCAAATTCTTCGTGACTAACAATTTGATTTTCATATTACTATATTTTTTATTAAATTGTCCAAAAATTTTAAGCCATGACTACAAAACTGAAGCCTATTACTTTTGGATTTATTTTATTATTAATTCCGATGTACACATTAGCACAGCAGGATGCACCTGCCGTTGAATGGAAAAAAAGTGATTACCCTCCTCAATTTCCTGTCTCCCCAATAGTCTTTCCGACAACGACCGATCCAATTTATCAACCAGGGCAACCGAACGGGGACTATTCACATGAGTTTCGAGGACACAGAACCGGAGAAGATTGGTGGTACAGTATTGCGCCTGCTACCATGCAAAACGGCGGTTATTATGCGGCTGGGTTTGCTACATGGGTCAATTTTGAAATGAATGAAGCACCCGCTGGTGGTTGTAAATCATTTGCGCCTACACCTGCTGATCTTGAGCGGCCTGTTTTACAAGATGAAGTCCTTTCGTTTAAATTATCAACTGTGGCATATTATGATAAAAAAGGTAAAATGATTTGGCACAATGCGTACATACCGGCATTCGAAGGTGCTTATAGTTGCAAAGAGGATTTGGATGGAAACATAGTTATAACTGGATGGACCAATTCAACAAGGGATGTTCATGGCAATCCTGTATTGTTCAATCCAACACCTGGTTTTGCCGGTCATGATTTGGACGTTTCACTATGCGTTTATAATGGTAATAAAGCATTTATTGCTAAAATAGCACCAAACGGTGATCTTATCTGGGCACATACCTATTCAATGTATGATTTTGGCGATTTTGGGCATTCAGACCAAGATTTAATCGCCAAACCTACTTTTGGGTTGGATTTAATTGTTGATTCAAATGGTGATTACGTTGTTGTTGGAACTCAGAATGGTGGTTTTTCAATCAACAATAGTCTTTTTCTAGTTAAGGTAAATTCGGATGGAGAAATCCTAAAACGCACAGAAGTAAATTTGGATGATTACAGATTGAATCCAAGATCAATCTCCAGATATGGAAATGATATTTTAGTGGGTGGTTATGCGGAAGAGATCATTGCGTTTCCAAGATCACATGCTTTTGTGACAAAGTTTGATGCTGACCTAAATCCCGTTCTTGCTACAAATTTTGGTCATGAATTAAAATTTGGAACTTTCTACAATGGTTCCGCATTTGATGATCGGAATTTTGGATTTATTTGGGTTGAAAATTTACCAGGCGGACACCCCAATAACATTGTATTCGACACAAAAGAATTGGCCAATGGCAATGTAGCTGTTGTTACCCTTGAAGATTGTGAACGTTGTAAGCATTCTTCAGGGGCTAATCTTAGTATTGGGAATCTTAGAATTTATGATTCAAATGGTACGGCGTTGGTCCCAAGTGTAAATGGAGGGCAACCAATTCGGATAAATGAAAATGGAGATGGGTATGTTAAAGCATTTGACTTGAAAATTGGCTTGGAAGCTGATGATCCTAATGAAATAACCCTCATTACGACTGTCGCTGATGGTGAAATTGTTGCTTCGGATCCTGATTTTGACGTTTTTGAAGAAAGTATGGATGTTATTTCGAATGGAACGAGTAGCAATTCTGAAGATTTTCTTTTAGCAACCGAAACCTATACTCCACGAGATGGTTCAGCCCCGATTACTTACAATAATGCCAGAAGTTCTGCTTTACTCGCCAATTACACCATTGATGGTCAATTACGCTGGGAAAAGGTAATCGATGGGGATGATGCTCCGCTACAACCGTACCCCGGAGATTGGAAAGAACAAGAATGTGTGTACCAAGTAATGAAGGGAGAAGACGGAGAATACGTTTTTGTAGGAAACAGTTCGCATAATAAGGATGATTATTTGACCATAAAAGTATACGGTAATTGCCAGTTAGATAAAACCTATGAGATTGCGCCCACAGATCCTGTTGCCGATAATACGGTGAATGTTGGACCCGGTGTAGTTCATTGGAATCCAGCTACATTTGACGATAGCACAGAAATATATGCACGCGGAGAGATTCACGTGCTGCCCAACACAATTTTACAAATTAGCGGTGGACTTGTAATACATTTTGCCGATGGTGAACAAATGGTGTACGACACTAAATTAATTGTAGAACCGGGTGCCCGCCTTTTGGTGAACAATGCTACTTTGACCTCGACAGATTGCCCGCGAGCAATGTGGAAAGGGATTGAAGTTTGGGGGAACGAAGACCTCTCTCAAAACAACACTTCAAATCAAGGGTTTCTAGAGATTTCTAACAATGCCAAAATTGAAAACGCATACAATGGAGTTCAAGTATGGAAACGGAATGACTGGGAAGCCACAGGAGGAATTGTACGCGCAACAAATGCTCATTTCCTAAACAATAGGAGAGACATACAATTTCTGCCGTACAGCAATATTGTGAACGGTTCAGAACAGAACAATAGAAGTTTCTTTACCAACACCACATTTACCACCGATAATAACTACAAATTGGAAGGCATTTTTCCGCACATTACGATGTACAAAGTGAGTGGTGTAAGTATTACGGGCTGTGATTTTACCGACCAACGTTTTGTCGCTGCAACTGACCCAATGAGCCTCAACAGAGGTATATTTTCCATTGATGCGAAATACAAGGTGCTTGGTAGATTTATAGGTACTACAGCTAGCATAGATGAGTATTACAACCCAGCCAATTATGACGGTTGTACTTTTACCAATCTGCTTACGGGTGTTCATGCCATGAACGCGAACACACAAAACACAATTACGGTAGACCAAAGTTTGTTTACGAATTGCAGGTTTGGAGTGAATCTAAGCCAAGTGAATAACGCCATGATTACACGCAACAAAATGGTGAAAACATTAGATTTTGGACTCTACCTCTCACAGCATGCCATTTATACCGACAAGTGTACGGCGTACCAAATTGAAGGAAACACCGTAGAAAATAACCTCACCACCGGGGCAAACTCGTACGGAATTACCATTCATAACTCGGGTCTTGAGGACAACGAGGCGTATAAAAATAGATTGGACGGCGTTCACAGGGGTGCTAATTCCTTTGGGAAAAATAGGAATGATGGAACTATTGCACTGGCTAATTATGAAGGGCTTGAGTTTTTATGCAACCAGCACACCAACAACCAGGTGTACGATGAATCTATTGCTGGATTTGGGTTACTGGATGGTGAGAAAATTGTACAGGGAACGGTGGAAGTTCCTGCCCGCAACGAATTTTCTACTGTTGGATCGGGTGTTACCTACCACCTTGCCAATTTTGTGAACGATGATTTGTACTATATTTATAATACGAATGTTCCTATTCAAGAGCCGATTTTGATATCTTCTGGAGTATTTCCAATCGGTGCAAACATTACTCCAGTTTCTTGCCCAACTAATTTTACTATTGTTCGTCCTGGACCGGGCAAGCCGATTCCAAATCCGGTTGTAAAAGCGCAATTGATCATAGATTTTGAAGACACGCGGAGCGAATGGCTCCAGAAAAAGGCGGAATTTGATTCACTAGTTGCACATGGAGATCGTCAGACATTGCACGATGCGGTGGCAAATTTAACTCCAGCGAACAAGGTACAGGTAAAAAATGCATTGCTTAGCGAAGCTCCATTTTTATCTGTGAGTTTATTGACCGAATTGGCAGATAAATCTCCCGGTCAATTTCCGACTACATGGTTAAAGGAGGTCATTGTAGCCAACATTGAAGTTACGCGGAACAAGGAATTTGTGGATTATTTATTGACCAAAGAACATCCTGTTCCACAAGGGATTTACAATCAAATTGTCAATGCGATGGGTACCTACACGGACAGAACCGTAAAACAACACGAAGTTATTCAGTTAAATACCGAACAAAACCGCATTGCCAATTTTATCCTGAAAGACATTACACAAGACAGTTTAGGTATTGACAGTGATGAGTACAACACATGGGTGGCGAAGCGTGGTGATATTTTGTGTGAATTTCAATTTGCCGATTTTTTCCTATCGCAAAAGCTCAAAGATTCTTGTTTACACCATTTACACAACATAGACGATCAAGTTTCTGACATGACAGCGGGGATATTGAAACAGGAGTTGGAAGATTACAGTGCTTTTAAAAAGGACATGCTGAATTTGAGTAATGCCGACGGAGTGTTGGAAGGGTTGGATGCAACCACAGAAGCAACGGTTCGCGCGTACGCCGAGCACGCAATAGGGCATGCACAGGTGCAAGCACAAAACCTATTGTGTTTTTTCTTGAATGAATGTGCAGAAGTGCCCGAATTTCCAGAGGACAGTCCGGGAAATTCTGCCATGATCATTTTGCCAGCAACTAATAGTTATGAAAGTACAACTGATAGTAAGTCCAACAATTTTACTATTTATCCTAACCCTGCAAACAATCAGGTAATAATTGAATTGAACGAATTGGAAGCAAATCAATTCCAACTTTTTGACCTCAATGGACGTCTTATTAAGAGAGGACAAATTAATGGACAGAAAACTTCATTGGCAATTAGCGAATTGGAAAATGGAGTCTATCTATTAAATATTTTGATTGATAATGAAGTTGTAGGGGTTCAACGATTGTTTAAGCAATAATCCATTTAATTAGTTGTGCTGTTGAAATGAAGAGAGTTTTGCTTTTAATATTATTTTTTGTTGCCTTTGTTTCCAAAGGACAAGTGTATTTACATGATACCACAAGTTACAATGGAACATACGCCAGTTTTCTTACTTCTGCGTTTGAAGTAGACTCAGGATATTATGTGATGGGTTCAACGCTCTCTCCAGGGTTTGGAGTAATTAGTGAATTAATGCTTGGCTTTATCCATAATGATGGTTCTCATCAGTTAATCTTGAAAGATTATGATACGCTCAACGATCAAATGGTGTATGGTGGGGTGAACAAGTTAATCATGAACGAGCGTGGCAATTTTGTGTATTGTTACCGTAATTGCGATACTGCTAACTGTTATCCAAGGATCAAAGAAATCAGTACTGAAGGTATGGTAATTTTCGATAAAAAGTTTGACTTTTTATTAGATTCTTTAAATGATTCAGTCGGTGGCGATTTCAATGATTTTATACAAGTAAAACAGGACAGTAGTTATGTTATTTCATGTGGTATTTATGGTAATCTACCGGACAGAGGTAGTTTTAATTTATATATTCATTTAGATTCAGATTTTAATATTCTAGATACAATAATAATGATCCCCTCTGTTAATTGGGGCCATACTGCCGGTAAATTAGTAGAGGGAAACAATGGTAATGTAATTTGTATAGTATCCGAAGTGAAAGGCACCTCCCCAAATAGCATCAACGCAGAAAGCAATGCACGATTACTAAAAATAGACAATACCAACACCATTCTTTTGGATGAAACCTACACCGATGGACAGCGTCTTACGCTTCCCCTCGGTCTCTGCAAGAGCGCTCAATCGGGGTATTTTTTTACGTATATAAGGCAACATTGGGACGGTAGCAATTGGGATGCGGTGCATCACGTGGGAAAAGTAGATGAGAATTTTAATCCTATTTGGAGCAAACCAATTCGCAAAGATACATTTGAAACATTTAATCAATTTACACTTCAACACGAAATAAAGCCTACGTTGGATGGCAATTATGTGGTTGTTGGTGGTTTCCCAGACACGTCACTTTCCATAAGTACGGCTCAAATTACGAAGTTCACTGAAGATGGAGATTTCCTTTGGCAACGTTATTTGCATTTACCAGATGATGGAACAGTACCCGGTGTAGAAATCAAGGACGTTATTGCCACCGCAGACAGTGGGTATTGCATGGTTGGGCAAATGACTTTCTTTGGTCCAACCTTTCAACGCGGGTACATTGTTAAAACCAATTGTTTAGGTTTTTTAGGAGAACCAGAAGCAGCAGCCAACCATCAGATCATGGATGATTTTACGGTGCAATTTGTGAACACGAGTACACAAGCCGGCAGTTACACGTGGTATTTTGGTCCTTCGGCGAGCTCAGGAACTGTAGATACGTTATACACGGATGAGTACACCGATACTGTGTTTTATACGTTCCCAAGTAGTGAAACGTATGAGGTGCTGTTAATTGCACACGGGTGCAATGGAAGTGCAGATACCTTGTCTTTTCAGGTACAACCTGATTTACACATAGAACCACTCGTCACATCCAACGGCAACGGGTATTTTTCTATTTTTCCCAACCCTGTGCTTTTAGGGAATGAACTTTACGTTTATTTGAACGAATTAACCCCTGAAAATGGAGAAGTGTACCTCACTTTTGTCAACCTGCAAGGGCAGAAAGTAGATGAAATTTCACTTACCACAAAAGAAGGTACCTATGCCCTTCGTCCTAATTTAGCCAATGGAATGTATATGGTAAATTTGTACCAAGGCAATGCGTTGTTACGGAGCAATAAATTGATGGTGGAATGAAAAGTAATTCGCTTGAAAATTTAAGTGCTTGCTAAAAAACGGAAGGTGTTTGCATACAATCCAATTACAATTTCGCAGGACACTCAGAGAAAATTTTCTTTAACTCTGTGCCACTAATTGTAGAAACGAGGGAAATAATTGGAACAAAGACGGCTGTTTAACTCCAGGTCGTTCCGTCCTTCGTGTCTTTGACAACAATTCCAGCTGCGGCAAGTCCATCTCGAATTTTATCCGATGTCGACCAATCCTTCTTTTCGCGGGCTTCGTGACGTAAATCGAGCACTAAATCCATGACAGGTTTCAGTTGATTGTTGTTTGATGAAGCGACAGGTGCCATTCCAAGAACATCGAACACAAACACGTTCATTTCGCGTTGCAGCAACGTTAAATCATCCGCAGTTATCGTCGCTTTGCTATCGTTGACAGAATTGATCAATCGAACCGCTTCAAAGAGATTGGCAATCAAAGTCGGTGCGTTGAAATCATCGTTCATGGCAGCATAAAAACTATCCACCAGCGCCGTGACATTGGAAGACGAAGCATCACTCGTTTTGAGTTTCTCCATCAAGTTCATCGCTTCCATCAGTTTCAAATATCCCTTTTCAGTCGCTTTTAACGCATCGTTGGTCATGTCCATGGTGCTGCGGTAATGTGCTTGCATCATTGCAAAACGAATGACATTTGGAGAAAATGGTTTTTCAAACAATTCAGTAGATCCGTTCACAATTTCCATCGGCAAAAAGTAATTCCCAAACGACTTACTCATTTTTTGTCCGTTCACATTCAACATATTCGCATGCATCCAATATTTTGCAGGTGAACAACCCAATGAACCACAATTTTGTGCTATTTCGTCTTCATGGTGAGGAAATTTCAAATCCATTCCACCGCCGTGAATATCAAAATGATTTCCCAAGTATTTTGTACTCATTGCTGTACATTCAATGTGCCAACCGGGATTTCCATCCCCCCAAGGTGAGCGCCAAATTTGCATGTCTTCAGGATTCGCTTTTTTCCACAAGGCAAAATCCGCAAAGAAGCGCTTTTCATCTTGCGCATTGAGCTCTCTTGTTTCTTCCGCCAACTCGTCAATCTTTCTTCCGCTTAAAATACCGTATTGATGTTTTTCACTGTACGCTTTCACATCAAAATACACCGAACCATTTACCACGTATGCAAAACCATTCTCAATGATTTTCTCAATAACTTCTATTTGCTCTTGAATGTGACCCGTTGCTGTCGGTTCAATGCTCGGTGGCAACATGTTATACGTGCGTTGCAAATCTTGAAAGATAACGTTGTATTTATAAACGATCTCCAACGATTGCATTTGCTCTAGACGTGCTGCTTTTCCAATGCTATCCACCTCATCACCCGCGCTATTTGTGATATGTCCTGCATCCGTTATGTTACGCACATATTTCACGTTGTAACCCAACACTAACAAGTAACGATAGATCAAATCAAAATTAATGAACGTGCGCATATTCCCCATGTGAGGTTCACTGTACAAGGTCGGTCCACATACATACATCCCAACTTTTCCTTCGTTGATTGGCTCAAAGACTTCTTTTTGTCCCGAAAGACTATTGTAGATTGAAAGTTGCTGCTTGCTCATTGGTTCATTTCTTCAGTAGAACAAATATAATGATTTGTGAGGATTGAAAACCGCTAAGAAAAAAACTCATGGACAGGGTTTGAACGCAGGGTTGAGCTGAGGATTCGCAGAGTTACGCTGAGAAGGTGTAGGTGTTAAATGAGTATCCTACTTAGTCAGCGTATCGAAATTATGCAAAGAAAAAAATGAACACAGGGTTTGAATTCAGAGTTGCGCTGAGAATTAGGGTAGTTACTCAAAGAAGCTTTAGAGAACTCTTCTGTAAAACTTTGCACCTCTTTGCGGTTAAAACCATTTTATTATTAAAAATTGGCTCGCGTGCAACCCTTTGAACTTTTCCTGCCTGTCGGCAGACAGGGAACTTGTTGAACTTTGAACTACTTAATTTTCATTTTTAGCAAGTAAAAACTATTCACCACAACGATAGCCGCATTCGTAATAATAATTGGTAACGATTCAAGAAGCAATCCGTACCAAATAAACATTCCACAACCCACCAAGTTGATGAGGCGCAAATACATCATTTTTTTCATTACGAAAGAAAGCAGCACAAAAAAGGAGGCGATGTAGCCTATATATTCTACCATATGTTATCTGAGTTTGATGCCTAATTCAGCCATTTGTTCATCGTTCAATGGTGAGGGCGCATCAATCATGACATCGCGACCGCTGTTGTTTTTAGGAAATGCAATATAATCGCGGATGGATTCAGAGCCGCCCATCGTTGCTACCAATCGGTCTAAACCAAATGCCAATCCACCGTGTGGAGGTGCACCGTATTCAAAGGCGCTCATTAAAAATCCGAATTGTGCTTGTGCTTCTTCTTTGGTGAATCCAAGCAAATCAAACATGCGTGACTGCAAAGCTCTATCGTGGATTCGGATTGATCCTCCTCCTAATTCTACTCCGTTCATCGCTAAATCGTAGGCATTTGCACGGACTTTTCCTGGATCTGTATCGATCAGTTCAAAATCTTCTGGTTTAGGCGAAGTAAATGGATGGTGCATCGCATGGTAACGTTGTGAATCTTCGTCCCATTCCAACAACGGAAAGTCAACAACCCACAAAGGTTTGAAGACGTTTGGATTTCTCAATCCCAATTCATTCCCCATGTGCAGGCGCAATTCGTTCATTTGTTTTCGAACTTTTTCCAAATCACCGCTCAACACCAAAATTAAATCTCCAGCCTTCGCATTTGCAGCTTTCGCCCATTCAGCCAAATCTTCCTGAGAATAGAATTTATCGACAGACGATTTAAACGTTCCGTCTGCGTTGCATTTCACGTACACCATTCCTAGCGCACCAATTTGCGGACGTTTTACCCAATCCGTTAATTCATCCAATTGTTTACGTGTGTATTCTGAACAGTCTTGCGCATTGATTCCAATCACCGTTTCTGCATTGTCGAAAATGCTAAATCCTTTTCCTTTTGCCACCTCATTGAGGTACACAAATTCCATCTCAAAGCGAATGTCCGGTTTGTCAGATCCGTAACGTTCCATCGCTTCGGCGTATGTCATGCGTGGAAATTTAGCATCCAATTCAACCCCACGTACTTCACGGAACAAATGCTGAATCATTCCTTCAAACATGTTCAAGATGTCTTCCTGTTCCACAAACGCCATTTCGCAATCGATTTGTGTAAACTCAGGTTGTCTATCTGCCCGTAAATCTTCATCACGGAAGCATTTTACAATCTGGTAATAACGATCAAATCCCGACACCATCAACAATTGCTTGAATGTCTGAGGGGATTGCGGCAATGCATAAAATTGTCCTTCGTTCATGCGACTAGGAACAACAAAATCACGCGCCCCTTCAGGAGTCGATTTTATCAAAACAGGCGTTTCAACGTCCAAAAAGTCTTGTGAGTCCAAGTATTTTCTTGTCTCCAAGGAAACTCTATTTCGTAAACGCAATTTTTCTTGTACTGGGTTTCTTCGAAGGTCCAAATAGCGGTACTGCAAACGTAATTCCTCTCCACCATCGGTATTGTCTTCAATCGTAAACGGTGGTGTTTTTGAACCGTTCAAGACATTCAACGAAGTCACTTTAATTTCAATTTCTCCTGTTGGAATGTTCGTGTTTTTACTAGAACGCTCAATCACTTCTCCTTCCACTTGAATCACGAATTCACGTCCGCACTTTCTCGCTTGAGCAGTCAACGCAGCATTTTCGTCCTCATTAAAGGCCAGTTGTGTGATTCCGTAGCGATCGCGTAAATCCATAAACGTCATTCCGCCTAAGTCGCGTGACTTTTGCACCCATCCAGCGAGGGTTACCTTGTTGCCAATATTTTCGGTGCGCAATTCGCCGCACGTGTGTGATCTATACATGAGATAAAATTAATCGATTGCAAAGATATCTTTTTTGGATAATAAGACCGTCCCTTGTCGGGACTAAAAGAGTCAAGATCGCTCCTGCGTCGCTTAAAGACTTAATTATACGTAGGATTAAGTCTTGGCTCTTGACTCTTACAGTCTTATAGTCTAGAGTGGTATATTTCCATGTTTTTTCTTCGGTAGGACTTCCGCTTTGTTTTCCAGCATTTTAAATCCTGCGATGACTTTTGCGCGTGTTTCTTCGGGTAGAATTACGTCGTCCACGATTCCACGTTCTGCTGCTCGGTATGGATTTGCGAACATTTCTGCGTATTCTGCTTCCTTTTCCAACCATTTCGCTTCCGAATCTGCTGCTTCTGAAATTTCACGTTTGAAAATGATTTCTGCTGCTCCTTTGGCTCCCATCACGGCGATTTCGGCTGTTGGCCATGCATAATTGAGATCGGCACCAATACTTTTTGAGTTCATGACGTCAAATGCTCCACCGTAGGCTTTACGGGTGATAACTGTGATTCTAGGAACCGTTGCTTCTGAAAACGCATACAATAGTTTTGCACCGTGCGAAATAATTCCGCGCCACTCTTGGTCCGTTCCCGGAAGGAATCCTGGAACATCTTCAAATACCAACAATGGAATATTGAAGGCATCGCAGAAACGCACAAAACGCGCACCTTTTCGTGAAGAGTCAATGTCCAACACCCCCGCCATTGCAGCAGGTTGATTGGCAACAACACCAATTGTTTTTCCTTCAATTCGCGCGAAACCGATAACGATATTTTTGGCGAAATCTTCGTGTACTTCTCTAAAGCTGTTGTCGTCAATGACGCAATCTACCACTTTACGAATGTCGTATGGAAGCGTGCTGTTTTCTGGCAATATTTGACCAATACTTGCAAGTTTTGCTTCTGTAAAATCAAATTTTGTCGGACGTGGCGGCAATTCGTTTGCGTTTTGAGGCATGTACGTAATCAAATCGCGCACTTTTTTCAATGCTTCGACATCGTTGCTTGCTGTAAAATGGTTCACTCCTGATTTTTCAGCGTGTGCTTTTGCTCCACCCAAATCTTCTGAAGTCACCTCTTCGTGTGTTACCGTTTTTACAACGTTCGGTCCTGTGACGAACATGTACGATGTGTCTTCCACCATCATGACAAAATCCGTTAATGCAGGAGAATAAACCGCACCACCAGCGCAAGGTCCCATGATTAAGCTAATCTGCGGAATAACCCCAGAAGCCCGAGTGTTTCTATAAAAAATATCGGCGTAACCTGCCAAAGAGACTACTCCTTCTTGGATCCGCGCTCCTCCTGAATCATTCAACCCAATCAATGGCGCTCCATTCTTCATGGCAAGGTCCATCACATTGCATATTTTCGCTGCATGCGTTTCAGAAAGCGATCCACCAAGTACAGTGAAATCTTGCGAAAAAACGTAGATCAATCGACCGTGAATCGTCCCGAATCCAGTTACAACACCATCTCCAGGGATTTTATTCTTTTCCAGTCCAAACGACGTAGCTCGATGTTCCACAAACTGACCAATTTCGTTGAATGAACCCTCATCCAACAACAATGTCACACGCTCACGCGCCGTAAGTTTTCCTTGGTCGTGTTGGCGTTTGATTCGCTCTTCACCACCACCTAACATTGATGCTTCTCGCCTATCTATAAGTTCTTGATTCTTGTCCATCTACTTCTGGTTTGTTCCAACTGAATAGTGACAAAGATAATTATTTAGACAAAAGTCTTTTAGACTAAAAGACTAAAAGAGTCAAGAACGCTCCTGCGTCGCTTAAAGACTTAATCGTACTCAAGATTAAGTCTTGACCGCGGAGCAGCAACGAAGTTACTCTTGACTCTTTTAATCTTATAGTCTTATATATAAAAACACTATCTTTGCCGCATCAATTTAATATACAGAACTATGCGTTTACTTTTTTTAATGGTGGCTTTAACCGGGTTGGCACTTTCTTCGTGCAGCAAATACGATGAGGGGAAGGCTTCTCTTGCAAGTAAAAAATCGCGATTGGTCAACAATTGGGCAGTAGTCTCTATCAAAGCGAATGGGTATGACATTACAAGTACCAATATCATTACCAGTGTTGATGTTCGTAACAATAACACCCTTACGGTAAATGGTGAAGTCTTTGGTGAGTCTTACTCTAATGTTGGAGGGTGGGCATTTAACAGTGGTAAAACTCATGTGTTGGTAACCAACAATGATGGCTCGTTAGATTCTTACGAAATCATCAAGCTTGAAAAAGATTCGCTGAAATTGCGCATTGTCAATGGAGACGGTGTAACCATTGAATACGAGTTTAAAACTGCCTAAATTAAGGCTGAATTGTAATCGTTGTTGCAGAGCCGATGGATTTGTATAAATCGGTAATATGCTCTGTTTTTAGTGAAATACACCCAAGTGTCCAATTCGATCCGTTGTCAATGAGATCATTCATTCCCTTTGGCACCCCGTGAATTCCAACTTCTCCACCAATGGTGGCGTCTGAAGGAATCTTTCCTGATGCCTTTCTTCGTTTGAACTTTTCCCAGGAGGAGGCGTTTGGGTAATCAATCCAAATAAAATACGACCAACTTTTGTGTGCGTACTTGCTTCTGATCTTAAACGTACCCTCAGGTGTACAGCCATCGCCTTCGCGACTTTTATCATCAACTGGATTAAAGCCCAAAACACAAGGATATTCAATTAATTTCTTTGAACGGTGGTAGACCGCAAGTGTGTAGTCTGATTTATCCACAAGGATGGAAAGTTCATTCTTGGAAATTTTCTGTGCAGCCACAATTTGCTGGAGACTATTTTGCGTACAAGCCGAAAATGAAATGAGCACAAAAAACAATTGAAAAAGATGCTTCATAAATGAGATTTTACTGTGTAAACATAGCAATTTTTATTCCAAAGTTACTATCCTTCAATTGTTAATAACTTTGAGTTAAAATATTTTGTTATGCACACATAGTTTTGTAACTTACTAGAGAATCAACTAAACTGTGTCAATTATGGTACGCAAACTCTCCAACTATCTTGTTCTCTTCAGTTTCCTCTTTTTTACAACGGGATCTTTCGGCTTTGAAGTCGACAGCACTGAAGATTCCTCCATTGATTTCGCATCCATGGATGCCGAGGTCTCATCAAAAATTATTCACTTTACGTGGAATGTAAATGCCGAAAAAGATGGCGATTACTTTCTCATCGAGAAATCGTTGGACAAAAAAAGTTGGACGCCTGTTTCTCGTGTTGAATCTCTCCAAAATCACAAAGACAGACACACCTATTCTGTCTCTGAAATCAATTTCGCAGAAGGAATTAATGAGTTTTTTAGAATCAGCAGAGTTGACCGTTATGGAAATACGCAGGTGTTGGATGTTATCAATGTAAGTCAGCCTATTCTTAACCAATTTCTTTTGATTCCACTACAGGGTGAACTAGAGAAAAAAATTCGTCTCACATACGATTCACGAATCAGCGCACACGGTGAAATTTCAGTGGTGAACGAACTGGGAAAACTCATTTTTAACACGAAGGTTCATCACGAAAACGGCTATAACAGCTATGTGTTGGATATTAAAAACTACCCAGAAGGAAATTACGTGATTGCGATTACCGACCAATATTCGAATAAAACCTCGCGGATGTTGAAAGTGTATAACCACAAAAAGAAAAAGCGTGGTTGGTTTGGGAATTAAATCGCTCCTTTTGCCTTTAGCTCCAAGTATTTATTGAAAAGGGCTATCCAATAAAAGACAGCCCTTAAAAAATTAAGTTCGTGCTTTAGTGCTTCATCATTCTTTTTGTTGCAACGATTTGTCCGTCTGCAACAAGTGAATACGTGTACACACCCGTGCTTAGGTCATTTGCATACACATTGATTTCACCACTTCCGCGCTCAGTGATTT
>CALEIK010000004.1 GCA_937876195.1 uncultured Flavobacteriales bacterium | reverse complement strand
GTTATGATGTAACGGTATCAAAACTCAACAACGGAGTATCAGGTGGTTCACATGAAGTGTCACTCGGACTTAATTTGAATTGCAAGGATAAACCAGCGACATTCAGAACAATTTCCTGTCCATCCTTTTAAACTTGTAACCAAATTAAAACAAGACGTTGTATAAATTGAATTTTAGAAAGCAATGAAAACGAAAACTTATAATATGCGATTTTTCAAAATAGTAGCTGTTGCAGTAACCGGTGTTTTTTTAGCGGTAGCTTGTTCGAGAGATGCTTCGAACACAACAGGTTGGGATTATAACAATCCTAAGCAAGGAGGATTTCAAAAAGTACCTTTTGTTGATCAAGAAACTGGTCCAGGACTTCTTCTTATTGAAGGTGGTACCTTTACCATGGGTAGAGCTGAACAAGATGTGATGCACGATTGGAACAATAGAGCTGCAAGAGTAACTGTCTCTTCTTTCTATATGGATCAAACGGAGGTAACTAATTTTCACTGGTTAGAATACCTTTACTGGATTTCTCGTGCATACAACGAGACATATCCAATGGTTTACAAAAATGCATTGCCTGATACTTTGGTATGGAGATCTAAACTAGGATTTAACGAAAAATATGTTGATTATTACTTACGTCACCCTGCATACAGAGATTACCCTGTAGTTGGTGTTTCTTGGTTACAAGCAAACGATTACTGTAAATGGAGAACTGACCGTGTAAACGAGTACATTCTTATTCGTGAAGGAATCTTGGCTTTCAACGTAGATCAAAGAGATGAGAACACATTTAATACTGATTCTTACTACGCTGGTCAATACGAAGAAGGATTGGTTAGAAATATCCAAGATTTAGACCCATCTAATGTAAACGGAAAACGACTAGGAACGCGTATCGTACGTATGGAAGATGGAATTTTGCTTCCACGCTATCGTCTCCCAACAGAAGCTGAATGGGAATTTGCTGCATCAGGGTTAATTGGCAACCTACAAGCTGGTACAGAAAATATTGATGAAAGAAGATTATACCCATGGGATGGTCACTGGGTAAGACAAGATGAAGCTCAGTTTACAGGTCAAATTCGTGCCAACTTTGTACGTGGACGTGGAGATTACATGGGGGTTGCAGGAAATTTAAATGATGGTGCGGACGTCACTGCTCCGGTTGAGTCTTTCTGGCCAAATGATTACGGTTTATACCACATGGCTGGAAATGTTTCTGAGTGGGTGCTGGATGTTTACCGTCCATTAACTAGTGAAGAATACGATGAATTCCGTCCATTTAGAGGGAATGTGTTCAAAACAAAGTTATTGAACAACGAAGGAAGCATTGACTTGAAAAATGCACAAGTTCAATACGATGTTCACGGTATGAAAGAGTACTTGAATGAGTTCGAACGTATTCGTTTCCAACGTATTTCTGCAGACAAACATGATCCTAATGATACTGTTATACCTGTCGGTTTGGCAGCAAACGTTTCATCGAGAAATCCTTCCAAAAGAGGATATGCTCCAGACCCTTTCTACGTTTCTCATGGAAAAGTAAAAGATTCTATTGAGTTGGATTTATTACGTAAGATCAATGAAGTACTTGACTTAGCTATCGTTTACAAAAACGATAAGCACGAAATTGAAGCTTCTACATTGATTCAAGATCAATTGTTTGATGGAATCTTTGCTGATGAAATTAGAACAGGTCCAGACGGTGAAGAATACGCTTTTGAAGTAATTTCAATGCTAAGAGACGGATTTAGAGACTTCATTCTTGATACTCCTGGTAAATTGAAATACCGTAATGTTACAGAAGAAGAAAATATCGGACGTTTAAATTACAGAAAGGACGATTACATTGACTACTTAGATGGTGATATCGAAAGCTCTATTTTCTACGGAAATGATGAACGTAAAAATAACATTAACGAAGCGACACGTGATCCTAACTTGGTGATGTACCAAGATGAGCACGAGCAATTTGGGTTGGATGGTGTTCAGGTAAAACCTGGTGGTGAAGATAGAACTTCGTGGCCAACTACCTTGATCTCGGATAAATCAAGAGTGTACAAAGGTGGTTCTTGGAAAGATAGAGCTTACTGGTTGGTTGCAAGTAACCGTCGTTACCTAGACGAAGACAAAGCAACAGATGCAATTGGTTTCCGTTGTGCAATGGATCGTGTAGGTTCTCCTACTGGAATGAACTACGGAAGAGAAAAGAAAAAGAAAAAATAGATTCTAATTTTAGAATAAATAATGAAGCCTATTTGTTAAATCAAATAGGCTTTTTTTATTTTTACCCCATGGATAAAAAGATCTACGAATTGTTCATCAATTCTACTGGAGTTTGCACCGATACCAGAGCCATCAATAAAGGATCACTTTTTATATGCATAAAGGGAGAAAACTTTGACGGAAACACCTTCGCTTCTCTGGCACTTGAAAAAGGAGCTGCTCACGTAATTGTTGATAATGCGACCTACTTTACAGACGCTGTAAACATGACACTCGTCGACGACAGTGTGCAATTTCTTCAAGAATTGGCATTGTATCACCGCAAACAATTCACTATTCCCGTCATTGGAATTACAGGAAGTAACGGAAAGACAACCACCAAAGAACTAATCAACTGTGTTCTTTCAAAAAAATACAATGTCCTAGCGACGAAAGGAAACTTAAACAATCACTTAGGCGTCCCCTTCACCCTACTCCAACTAAATAAGGAGCATGAAATTGCCATAATTGAAATGGGCGCCAACAAATTTAAGGACATCGAAGAATTGTGTGATATTGCGCTACCGAATTACGGAATCATTACCAACATAGGAAAAGCGCATCTTGAAGGATTTATTGATTATGCTGGCGTTATTAAGACAAAGAAGGAATTGTATGACGCTGTTGCTAAAAACAAGGGTGAAATCATCGTGAACGCCGACGACTCACTGTTGCTTGAGATCTTACCTGAGAACACAAAGAAATTTTCTTACGGAACCAGCACTCATGGAGATGTCAAAGGTGAATTAATTTCGCTCTCCCCTTTTGTAGAGATGACTTGGACATTTAAACAGTTTCAATCAGATCGCATATCAACCCAAATGGTTGGGAAGTATAATTTTTACAACTACATGGCTGCAATTGCATTCGGCGTGAGGTTTTCAGTGAATGAGGAGATGATCTCAGAAGCGATTACCTCTTACTCACCAACGAACAATCGATCACAGGTCAAAAAAACTGAGCGAAATACGTTAATTCTTGACTGTTACAATGCTAATCCCACAAGTATGCGGTCTGCACTGGAGAGTTTTGCAATGATTGAAAACCCTATTAAGCTATGTATTCTTGGTGATATGAAAGAACTTGGAACAGAGTCTTCTCTCGAACATAAGGCAATCATTCAACTTCTGGAAGAATTAAATTTAAAGGCATACACCGTTGGTAGCGAGTTTGAAAAAATAAATTCCGAAGCTGTTATTCACACCTTCAAAACAACGGAAGAGCTTACCAACTACTTTCAATCCAACGAACCAAATTCTGGTTACCTCATTCTATTGAAAGGATCGCGAAGTGTGGGATTGGAAGTTCTAGAAAATTATTTATAAAAAAAGGTCAACTCAAAAGTCGACCTTCAATAAAAACCGAAAGATTTTGATTTAATCTTTCAGTACATTTCTTGAAATAACAATTTTCTGTATTTCAGAAGTTCCTTCGTAAATCTGTGTGATCTTCGCATCTCTCATCAAACGCTCAACGTGGTATTCTTTCACAAAACCATAACCTCCATGAATTTGCACTGCCTCAATCGTTTGTTCCATTGCAACCTTTGATGCATACAACTTCGCCATAGCACCAGATTGATCATAACTACGTCCCAAATCCTTATCTACAGCAGCTCTGTACACCAACATTTTTGCAGCTTCAATCTGCGTCGCCATATCAGCCAATTTAAATGCAATCGCTTGGTGTTTATGAATTTCCTTACCAAATGCCTTTCTTTCTTTCGAGTATGCTAGCGCTAATTCATAAGCACCACCAGCAATTCCTAAGGCTTGAGAAGCTATTCCAATTCGACCACCAGAAAGTACTTTCATGGCGAATTTAAATCCAAATCCATCCTCACCTATTCTATTCTCTTTTGGAACTTTTACGTCATTGAAAAGCAATGTGTGCGTATCACTTCCACGAATTCCTAATTTATTCTCTTTTGCGCCTACAATGAAACCATCCATTCCACGCTCAATAATGAACGCGTTAATTCCTCTATGTCCCGCTTCGACATTTGTCTGAGCAATCACCAAGTAAATTGAAGCAGATGAACCATTGGTAATCCAGTTTTTTGTACCGTTTAACAGGTAATGATCTCCTTTATCAATTGCAGTCGTACGTTGCGAAGTTGCATCTGAACCAGCTTCCGGCTCTGACAAGCAAAACGCACCAATTTTCTCACCTGTTGCAAGCGGAACTAAATATTTTTGTTTTTGTTCTTCTGTTCCAAATTTCTCAAGTCCCCAGCACACCAATGAATTATTTACAGATAGACACACCGAAGTTGATGCATCAACCTTAGAAATCTCCTCAATTGCCAACGCATAAGATAAAGTATCCATTCCAGATCCACCATATTTTGGATCAACCATCATTCCCATAAAACCAAGTTCTCCCAATTGCTTTATCTCCTCAGCAGGAAATCGCTGTTCCTCATCGCGATCAATGACTCCTGGCTTCAATACGTTTTGAGCAAAATCTCTAGCTGCGTCTCTTACGGCTAAATGTTCTTCTGTCAAATCAAACTTCATAATTTTAGGATTTAGTTTTACTTAATATTGCAGATGGCAAATTTAATGCTTTAATTTAATTTTTTAGTTTTAGTCTCTATGAATTCATACAAAATCATTGGATTAATGTCAGGAACATCATTGGATGGCTTAGACATTGTATTTGCTTCCTATTATCCAACAAATGAAAACGAATGGAGCTATAAAATTCATGCTGCCACCACCGTTTCCTACCCTTCAGACCTATTAAAAAGTTTAAGTGAGTCCGTCCATAAATCGGCTACTGAACTATTAATGCTGGATAAGTCACTTGGACTGTTTTACGCAAACGTTGTAAATCAATTCATTACCGAACATAAGATTGAAGTAGCGAGCATTGATGCCATTGCCTCCCACGGACATACCGTTTTTCACCAGCCTGAAAATGGATTTACCCATCAAATCGGATGCGGAGAAACGATTGCTTACAACACAGGACTTAAAGTAATCAACGATTTCAGGCAAAAGGATGTCGTTGCGGGAGGACAAGGAGCTCCGCTTGTACCGATTGGAG
This sequence comes from uncultured Flavobacteriales bacterium, assembly GCA_937876195.1. Lineage (GTDB taxonomy): Bacteria > Bacteroidota > Bacteroidia > Flavobacteriales_D > Crocinitomicaceae > UBA4466. Next base: position 75,549 of record CALEIK010000004.1, on the reverse strand, counting down.
ACAAGTTGCTTTTTTCATCGGAAGCGGAAGCATTTCTAAACATCGGTGGATTTGCCAATATTTCCTTCTTAAAAAACGAACAAAGCATTGCGTACGACATCTGTCCAGCAAATATTCCGCTCAATCATTACGCGCAGCTACTCGGTCAGACGTACGACGCGAATGGTACCATCGCTCGATCAGGAGTTATTCAAGAAAATGAATTAAATCTACTGAACGACCTTGCGTTTTATCAGAAAGAAGCACCAAAATCATTAGGAATTGAATGGTTGAACCGAGAATTCATGCCTGTCTTGAATAAAATCAGCTCACCTCAAAATGCCTTGCGAACGCTTGTTGAACACATTGCCATTCAAATCGCTAGTGAATTAAACCGACAACAAAAATCCTCTGTATTCATTACTGGAGGTGGTGCTAAAAACACTTTTTTACTCGAGCGAATTCAAGCCCACTATAACGGTGAGGTTCGAATTCCGAATGTAGAAATTATCGATTTTAAAGAAGCACTAATCTTCGGTTTTTTAGGGGTACTTTACCTGCATAAGACAGCAAACATTTTGTCCTCCGTAACAGGCGCTCAGCGTGATACAATCGGTGGTGCGCTTCATTTACCTGATTGACCGATTGGGTGTTCATAATTCTTTTTTGAAAAGTATAAAGCACGATGTTGGTGGATTAAATACTTTGTTAACTTTGTTCACTTGTACTAAAAATTACATGTTCATTAAATGAAGAATTTATTAGAGCAGTTTGAAAACAAACGACCAGAAATTGTCTTTGAATGGAAAGATTCAGAAACCGAAGCTGAAGGTTGGGTTGTAATCAATTCGTTGCGAGGTGGGGCAGCCGGTGGAGGCACCAGAATGAGAATAGGATTGGATAAACGCGAGGTTGAATCACTTGCGAAAACGATGGAAGTTAAATTCACCGTGGCAGGACCTGCAATTGGTGGTGCAAAATCAGGGATCAATTTCGATCCAAACGATCCTAGAAAACGAGATGTTCTTAAACGTTGGTACGCTGCGGTAACTCCTTTACTGAAACATTATTATGGTACTGGAGGTGATTTGAATGTGGACGAAATTCACGAAGTTATTCCCATCACGGAAGACTGCGGAGTTTGGCACCCGCAAGAAGGAGTTTTTAATGGACACTTTCAACCTAGAGAAGCGCAAAAAATACACCGCATAGGTCAACTTCGCCAAGGAGTTCTTAAAGTAATCGAAGACGAGCAGTATTCTCCAAAAGTCGTGAATAAATACGTCGTTGCGGACATGATTACAGGTTATGGCGTTGCCGAATCTGTCAAACATTATTATGCTATTTGGGGTGCTTCAACAGGTTCAGCAACCAATGTTAAAGGTAAAAAGGTCATTGTTCAAGGATGGGGCAATGTTGGTTCATCGGCAACCTATTATCTTGCTCAGCAAGGAGCAATCATTGTTGGAATCATTGATCGTGTTGGTGGATTGATTAAAGAGGAAGGCTTTTCTCTGGAAGAAATTCGCGAATTATTCTTGACCAAAGATGGTAATAAATTGAATCATCCAAGCATGCTGTCCTACGAAGAGGTGAACAAACGTGTTTGGGATCTTTCCGCAGATGTTTTCTTACCATGTGCTGCTTCTAGAATGATTACAGAAGAACAACTAGATCGCATGATTAAAAACGGTGTTGAAGTCATTTCAGCAGGTGCGAACGTTCCTTTTGCTGATTCGGAAATTTTCTTCGGTAAGATCGCTGAAAAAGCAGACAACAATATTTCAATTATTCCAGATTTCATCTCAAACTGTGGAATGGCTAGGGTTTTTGCTTATTTAATGAGTAACGATCTTGGGGTTCTCACTGAACAAGGGATTTTCGAGGATACCAGCGCAACGATAAAAAAGGCCTTACAGAATACATACAATACAAACAACTCAAAAACTGGAATTGCTAAAACGGCATTCGAGATTGCACTCAAACAATTAGTCTAAACTCTTAAACTCTACAACGATGGAAATTTTTATAGTATCGGTTTTTATTTTGGGTTATCTAGCAATAACCATTGAGCACACACTTAAAATTGACAAGCTAATTCCTGCCTTAGTAATGATGGCGCTGGCCTGGGCTGGAATTGCCTTTGGCTTAGATAATTTTACAACATGGTTTGATAGCCATACTGCCACGTTGGTCAAGGATTTTGTCAACATTCCTTTGGCGACTGAAATTGGCGATCATTCAGTAAAATCTAAATCCATGTGGATGGAAGAGACGCTGCTGCACCACTTTGGAAAGACCTGTGAAATCCTTATTTTCCTTGTCGGAGCAATGACGATTGTTGAAATTGTTGATCATTTCAATGGATTTCAAACGTTCAAACGAATTATCAAAACACGTAAAAAAGTATCCATTCTTTGGATTGTATGTATCCTTGGGTTTATTCTATCTGCAATTATTGACAATTTAACTGCAACGATTGTATTAATCACTATCCTACGTAAAATTGTCAAAGACAACAATCTACGTATGTGGTACGCTGGTATGATTATCATTGCTGCAAACGCAGGTGGAGCTTGGTCTCCGATCGGTGATGTCACCACAACCATGCTTTGGATGGCGAATAAAGTTTCAGCAAGTCACCTGATTCAACACTTGTTAATCCCTTCTGCCGTTTGTATGATGGTTCCTACTTTAATTGCTAGTTTCCTCCCTATCTTCAAAGGAGAAATCGATGCTGAAGAAACAACGGAAAAAACAAGTAAAAACAGTACGTTCATGCTAATTTTAGGATTGGGTATGATCGTTTTTGTTCCTATTTTCAAGACAATTACGCACCTTCCACCATACGTTGGAATGATGTTATCATTGGGTATCGTTTCCTTGGTGGCTGAGTTTATATCCAATCGCCAATTTACTATTACTAAAGTCGAAAGTCATGACCATGCGCATGGACCTACATTTAAAGCGTTGGGTCGCATTGAAATGCCATCCATCTTGTTCTTCCTAGGGATTTTAATGACGGTGGCAGCACTAGAATCACTTGGTTTAATCTACATTTTCGGACAAGATGTATTAAGTTCTGGAATTAATCTAGATCTCTTTGTTATCCTACTAGGAGGTGGATCTGCGCTAATTGACAACGTGCCGTTGGTTGCAGCATCCATGGGAATGTTTCAAAATGCAATGGACGCTTCAATATGGCATTTCATTGCGTATGCAGCAGGAACTGGAGGAAGTATGTTGATTATCGGTTCGGCAGCTGGAGTCGTTGCTATGGGCATGGAAAAAATTTCTTTCTTCTGGTACTTAAAAAATATCGCGCTTTTAGCTTTAATTGGTTATCTTGCAGGAGCTGGAGTGTTCTTATTAATGTAATAATAATTAATCTTTCTAAACGTTATAGAAACTATGAGTGTATCTTTTTTATTGCAACTTGATATTGTCGGTGAAACAAACACTGGAGTTAAAGATGTTCCATTGTGGGATATCATCAGTGGAGCAAGTCAAGGTTTTGGTCTTGTAATCAACGTTATCCTAGCACTAATGCTGGGTTATGCCATTTTCATTTTTGTTGAACGCTATTTAGCACTGCGAAAAGCTACGAAAGAAGAAAAAGGCTTCATTTCAAAAATTAGAGATTACATCTTGGATGGAAAAATTGATTCTGCCAAAGATTACTGCGGACGTTCCAACTCCCCTTCTGCTCGAATGGTGGAAAAAGGAATTTCTCGTCTTGGTCGACCGATAGAAACGATCTCTGCATCGATTGAAAATGCAGCAAAATTGGAAATATTGCGTCTTGAACAACGATTGAGCTTTTTAGCGACAGCTGCAGGTGCTGCACCAATGATTGGGTTCTTAGGAACAACTGTTGGTATGGTAATGGTGTTTATCGACTTACAAAACGCGACTTCGTTAGAGTTAAAAATTATCGCTCCAGGGATTATGACGGCAATGATTACAACTGTTGCTGGTTTAATTGTGGGAATTATAGCATACGTGGGATATAACTTTTTAGTCGCACGAATTGGACGTGTTGTGTACCAAATGGAAAATGACGCGTTAGAGTTTATGGATTTGTTACATCAACCAGGTAAATAGAAAAAATGAATTTAGGAACAAAAAATAAGGTCAAAGTTGAAGGTGGAATGGCTTCCATGACTGATTTGGTGTTCTTGCTATTGATCTTCTTCATTATCATGAGTTTGATGAGTAACAATCAAACGCCCATTGATTTACCCGAAGCAAGTGATCTACCTCCAGTTCAAGATCCTGTAACGGCTACTGTAATTATCACCGAAGATAACCAATATGTTGTTTTACCAGGAGGAACAATGGAACAACCATTGGAGTTTGAAGACATTAAGGAAATGACGGCAGCAGCAGTAGAAAGTTCCGGTGAAATGAAACTTAAAATAGCTGGACATCGTAAAGCTAGTTATGAGGCAATCTTTAATGTGCTTGCCTTGTCACAAGCGAATGGCTGGGATCCAGTCCTTGCATACAATAAATAGGTTATGGCAACAATACCAATAGTAAATACCATCGACAAACGTAAAGGGGTAATCGCCGCTACGGTAGTGATGCTTTTGCTATTCATCTATTTATGGCTGACAACGTTCGAAATGGCCGATCCACCACCAAAAGATCCGGTGTTGAAAACGCAGACTGTAATTCCAGATGAACTTATTCTAAAAGAATTGAAAGTTGAAGGTGGAGCAGGTTCAGGAAGTCCTTCTGATGATCCCATTGACGATCCAAAACCAGTGACGCAGGAAATAATTACGAAAACGAGTAATCCAGATACGAAAGTCAATACTGGTAAAGGAAAAACAACAACTACAGAAGATTCTAAAGAAACGAGTACTACAAAAGAGCAATCGGACGATCCATTTTCTCCAGGAGGACAAGGGGATAAAGACGGTGGCGGATCTGGTGATAAATTTGGAAAAGATTCTGGAGATGGAAAAGATGGAAAAAATGGTGGAGGAAGTGGCATAGGTCGTGTCCGCCAGAACGATCCTCATATTCCTGATTTAAAATCCAATGTCGATGTCATTATTCACCTTAAGTTGACCATTGATGCACAAGGAAATGTGGTAAAAGCTGAGAACATCGCGGCAAAAACATCGACAACAGATCAAATTTTGATCAATAAAGTTATTTACGAAGTGAAGAAACAGGTGAAATACAACAAAGATCCTGGAGCACCACTTGCCAATGTCTACATGCCTGTCAACATCAAAGCACAATAGCGGTTACCAAGAGGAAATTGATTGGCTTTTTCAACAATTTCCTTCGTATCAAATGCTGGGCGCCAAAGCCTTCAAACCGACATTAGCCAATAGTCAATCCATCAGTAAATTTCTTGGGAATCCAGAAAAAAACCTGCGATTAATTCACGTAGCTGGAAGCAATGGAAAAGGCTCCACATGTAGCATGATTGCATCCATACTTACCACAGCAGGATATAAAACCGGATTGTTTACTTCTCCCCACATCTCAGATTTTCGAGAACGCATCCGCATCAACGGAAAACAAATTACGGAAGACAAAGTCGTTGAATTTGTTCGCAAAGTAAAACAAGCGCAACTTGACTTTGAACCTTCTTTTTTTGAGATCACCTTTGGATTAGCACTGGAATATTTTAGCGAAGAAAAATGTGACTTCTGCATTATTGAAACGGGGCTTGGAGGACGTTTGGACGCGACTAACATCATCACTCCCCTGCTCAGTATTATTACCAACATCAGCTTGGAGCATACCGCTATGCTGGGCAATACACTAGAAGAAATTGCGATTGAAAAAGCTGGAATCATCAAGGAAAATGTAGCAGTCGTTATCGGAGAAATGAAACCGCAGCTCTACCCTATTTTCGAACGTTTAGCTTCAGAGAAAAACGCAGAACTCGTTAGAAGCACTGCTTCCACTAATTTCACTCAGTTTCAACTTCCACTGCTCGGTAACTACCAACTGGAAAATTTAAAAACCGTACTTAGCGCTTGTCGTGTGCTTTCATCGATGGGAATTCATTTAACAGATGACATCATTCAAAAAGGGTTGGATGACCTATTCATCAATACTGGTTTTTCAGGACGACTCCAAATCATGTCTAAATCTCCACTGATCATTTATGACGTGTCTCACAACCCAGCAGGGGTTCAGTCATCTTTTGACACTATTCTAAAGCTCAACCAAGGGGAATTACACATTATCTACGGAACAAGCGCCGACAAAGACGTGAATAGTATTTTTGAAGTATTTCCTCCTGATGCAAACTATTATTTTACCGAATTCAGTAATTCACGCAGTATTCGCATGAATGACCTAAAGCCTTTCACTGAAAATTTTGATCAGTCACGCTGTATATTTTTTACAGATCCCCTTCTGGCCTTAGAATCAGCCCAAAACAATGCAAATCACAACGATACAATTGTGGTCATCGGCAGCTTCTTTTTAATCTCCGATTTTTTTTGACTTTTTTCTTTTAATGCCTTGCATTTATAAAATAATCGCTTACATTTGCACACGCTTTTGGTAAACGAATCAAAGCACAATAATATTTGGGGGATTAGCTCAGTTGGTTTAGAGCATCTGCCTTACAAGCAGAGGGTCACTGGTTCGAATCCAGTATTCCCCACAGTAAAAGCTTCACGTTGGTGAGGCTTTTTTTATTCCCATTAGTTTGGTTCCGTTCAGAGCATACCAACAAAAAGGTCAATGGTTCCCTGCCTGGCGGCAGACAGGGAATCCAGTATTCCCCACTCATAAAAGCATTTGCCATTGGCAAGTGCTTTTTTTGTTTATACTAATTTAATTCTATAAGCTCAGTTGGTTTAGAGCGTACGGGAGGACACAGATTAAATCGATATGCTCTCCACAACAAAAAAATTGATGCTCGATTAAATCCTGCTTTTTATTATCTTCGGTAAAACAATTTTTCTGGAGTATGAAGTATATCTTTCTCGTAGCAATCGTTGGCTTTCTCTTTTTCGCTGCGAAGAGTCAAGAAGACAACAATCTGTATTGTGGTCAGAATCACTACCGAAGTTGGTGGGACGTTCAGCATTACACGCTGAAAATGGATTTGAGCGCAGAGAGTAAATCACTCGAAGGAAGTACGACTATTGTTGCCAACGTAGTAACAAACCCAAGTGATACGCTTCAAATCGATCTACAGGAACCTTTGAAAATCGAATCCATTTGTTACAACGGAAAAAAATTGAAGTTTACACGGAACGGAACGATTCATTTAGTTATTGCCGAATTTTCCGGTTTAGCAATTGGAGAACCGTTTGAATTAGAAATTCGCTACTCTGGAAAGCCAACCATTGCCTTTAACCCCCCATGGGACGGTGGACTTGTATTTAAGGAGGATGCCGATAAAAATCCATGGATGGCAGTTGCCTGTCAGGGGATTGGTGCGAGCGTCTGGTGGCCTTGTAAGGATGATCCAAGCGATGAACCCGATAAAGGAGTTGATGCCTATTACACCACATCGGGTGAATTGACAGCCGTTGGAAATGGACGTTTGGTGAGCAAAACATCACTTTCAAAAAAGAAAACTGAATGGCACTGGAAAACTACGTCGCCCATTAATTTATACGACGTTACCTTCTACATTGGCGATTATGTCCATTGGGCAGATTCAATGCAAGGTGAAAATGGCACACTGACTTTGGATTATTATGTGCTACGCGACAATTTGGAAAAAGCGAAAAAGCAGTTCGAAGTCGTGCAGCCAATGATTGAATGTTTTGAAGATTGGTTCGGCCCCTACCCTTTTTATGCAGATGGTTTTAAGCTCGTTGAATCACCTTACTTGGGGATGGAGCACCAAAGTGCAGTTGCCTACGGAAACAACTATCTCATGGGCTATTTGGGCATGGACAGAAGCATGAGCGGCGTGGGAATGTTATTCGATTTCATCATTGTACATGAATCGGGGCATGAGTGGTTCGGAAACAACATTTCCATTGACGATATAGCTTACATGTGGATTCATGAAGGATTTACCACCTATTCTGAAACCATTTTTGCTGAATGTCAATTTGGAAAAGAAAAAGCATATCAATACCAACGTGGCTTATGGAATAACATACAAAACGATGCACCCATGGAAGGAACACCTACCCATTGTGATGGCGGAAGTAATGACCATTACGACAAAGGATCTGCCATGATTCACATGATTCGCATGATCATGGATGATGATGACAAATTCAAAAGTATGTTGCAAGCTATGAACAGTGAATTCTATCAGCAAACAATCGATGGGAAACGAATGGAAAAGTTCATAAATGAGGTTTCACTCAAGGATTTTTCTAAGGTATTTGATCAATATCTGAGAACAACACAAATACCCAATTTAGAACTTCAAAAAACAGAAAATGGTGGTGTTCAGTACCGCTGGGCAAATTGCATTGAAGGATTTGATATGCCACTCACTATTTCTCTTCAAAACGAAGAAATCTGGTTGTATCCAACTACCGAATGGCAAGAATTTGAAACAACGTTGGATTTGAAAACAGACATCTCTGTCAATGAAAATTATTACATCTCTGTGACAAAAAAGTGATTTAGAATCGTTCTAAACCGTTGTTTCTGTGAAATTCACTACCTTTGCGCCACTATCGAATTTAATTAAAATATAGCATGCAACTGTATAATAAATTAAGTGCGAAAGAAAGAGCAGACATGATCGATCAGGCGGGAGAAAACCGTTTGACTATCTCTTTCTATCAATACCATAAGATTGGTAATCCGCACGTTTTCAGAGATCATCTTTTTATCCAATGGAATGAATTAGGCGTACTCGGTCGAATTTACGTTTCCTACGAAGGAATTAACGCCCAGCTTTCTGTTCCCGCTCCAAAATTTGAAGCATTCAAGGCACATTTGGACAGCATCTCCTTTCTTGAAGGAATTCGTTTAAATATCGCCATCGAGCAATACGATAAATCGTTTTTGAAGTTAAAAATCAAAGTACGCGACAAGATTGTGGCTGATGGTTTAAACGATGAAACATTTGATGTCACTGACATTGGTGTGCACTTAAAAGCGAAAGATTTCAACGACATCATCGCAGATGAAAATACAGTGCTTGTCGACATGCGCAACCATTACGAGAGTGAAATCGGACACTTTGAAGGTGCCATCACTCCAGATGTCGACACGTTTCGGGATTCATTGCCCATCATTGAAGATGATTTAAAGGAATACAAAGAGGATAAAAACTTAGTGATGTATTGCACAGGGGGAATTCGCTGTGAAAAAGCAAGCGCCTACTTTAAGCACCGTGGTTTTAAGAAAGTCTACCAGTTAGAAGGTGGAATCATTGAATACACACGACAAGTAAAGGCAGAAAACCTTGAAAACAAGTTTAAAGGAAAGAATTTTGTCTTTGATGAACGCCGCGCTGAAAAAATATCCGAAGACGTCATTGCGGTTTGTCACCAATGCGGAGACACCTGCGACACCCATACCAATTGTGCGAATGAAGGATGTCACTTGCTGTTCATCCAGTGTTCCAATTGCAGCGAACAGATGAACAAATGCTGTTCAACCGAATGTAAAGACATCATAGCACTCCCTGAAGATGTGCAGAAGGAGTTACGCCGTGGAAAGGCAGTGAGCAATAAAATCTTTAAGAAAGGTCGCTCTGAAGCGTTGAAGTTTAAGGGTTAATCCGTTTCAATAGAATGGGGACTAAAGTCTGTTCGGCGTTAAAAAGGTAAGGTAACGTTATCGGGATAAATGGTTATAATTTCACTCTATGGATATTCTCGTTTTCCTAACTACTAGCTTGTGTTAGTTCAAAGTTAGCCGTCGCTTCACTTCGGCTTTGTTCTATTTTTATTGGCGCACTGAAAATAAATTAAGTGCTTATAAGAATTTTTCAAACTTCGTTTTTTTGAACATATTAATTCTTATTTTCGCACAAATATGTAATTATGAAACAGCTATTTATACTACTTGCATTACTTATTGTGTGTTCGTGTCAATCGGGAAATTCAACTGATGAAACGGCATTTAACGAAGAACAAATCCCATTGAGAGAAATGAGGTCAAAGGAAGACTTTAAGGAGCTAATTGTTGCTGACTCGGCCTGGTATTCTACGGTTAAACAGAAAGCAATAGAAAGAGATATAAGTGTTGAGGAAATGATAGAAATAGATGCCCTTTACATGGTGGCTATCGATTCTGAAATTGTCATTATTCAGAATATTATTATTGGAGATCCAGCTTGGTTGAGTTTAGTTAAGAAAAAGGCAAAAGAAAACGGTGTGAGTTTAGATGAAATGCTTCTTGCTGATGCAGATTTCATCTATAATTCAAAAAAAGACACGCTTCAATAAGCAATACTCGTTTCAGTAATAAAATTCCGTAAAGGCACCCTTGAATTATAGAAGATGCTTTTCTTCGTTTATCCATCTGGATTGTCACCCATAACGGAGGTTAAGCAAAAATTCACACTAAAGGAAAATATACCCCTAAGATGTAATGTCTTAGGGGTTTTGTTTTTCAACGAATATTCACACCTGTGAATTATGCAATAAATTTCCCGAAAAGTACAACACTCTAAAGTCATAATGTATGGACTTTTGTGCCCTAAAATAATTTTTATAACTAAAAAATTTAACAGATGAAAAACCAAAAAACAACCTCAGCTGGGCAGATTTCGCCTACGAGCAAAGTGAAGAGTTCTTTTCGCTTTCTAAAGAAATCCATCCTTCTTCTTTTATTGGTTCCTGCCGTAGTTTGGCAATGTAGAAAAGACGATTTTAAAGATGAAGTAGTAGGTATTTGTCCAGAAGTAGTTTCTACAAGTCCCTATAACGAAGAAACAAATGTTTCAACAAGTAAAATTATCACAGCAAAATTCAATGAGAAAATGGATGCTTCAACATTGAACGGAACAACGTTCATTGTGAATGATGGCGTGAATCAAATTTCTGGAGTAGTTTCCTATTCTGACGCTGATTCCACTGCGAGTTTTATTCCAGCAGTATTTCTTTTGATCAATACAGAATACACCGCAACAATAACAATGGAAGCAAGAAACCCGTTAGGAAGTGCTTTGCGTGCTGATTATGTTTGGACGTTTACAACTGGAACATCGTCCAGTCCAGGTCCAGGTGTAGATCCACAAACAGATGTTGATCTTGGTACGTCTGGAAACTTTGCCGTTATTTCAGGATCGGGTATCACAAATACAGGTCCTACAATAATCACAGGTGACATGGGTACTAGTCCATCTGGTACAATAAGTGGTTTCCCTCCAGGAATCGTTGCAGGTAATACACATGCCGCTGATCCTGTTGCTGACCAAGCAAAATTGGATTTAACAACTGCATACAATGATGCCCAAGGGAGATCATTAGGAGCAGGTAGCCTACCTGGAGATTTAAGCGGTCTAACACTTACACCCGGATTGTACAAAAATTCAAGCTCTGTGATGTTATCAGCAGGTGCAGTTACACTTGATGCTCAAGGAGATGGAAATGCAGTATTTATCTTCCAAATGGGATCATCATTTACTACAAATTCTGGTACAACAGTGATCTTAATTGGTAACGCAAATCCTGCGAATATTTACTGGAGCGTAGGTTCTTCGGCTACTTTAGGTACAAATTCTTCTTTCCAAGGAAATATCTTGGCTGATCAATCTATATCACTTAGTACAGGTGCCGCATTAACAGGTAGAGCTTTGACCAGAATTGGTGCGGTTACTTTAGATGACAATGCGGTTACTTTACCATAATTGTGATTCTGACTCAAAAACAAAGACATACAAATAATTTAAATATTCCTATAAAATCATACAAATGAAAAATATCTATTTCCAACTAGTACTGTTGATTGGTGTTTCAACAATGGTACAAGCGCAAGAGCCAATAAGGCCACAACCAAAATTTTGGTTTGGTGCCTCAGCTGCGGCTAACATCAATTTCTATTCGGGAACGACACAAACATTGAACTCAGATTTAATGGTGCCTACTGCATTTCATAATGGAGTAAGTGTTCGTCCTTATGGATCACTTTTATTCGAATACCGTCCAATATCCAAATGGGGATTCATGCTGAACGTTGGGTATAACGGAGCTGGTGGATCATTCAAAGGAGTTGATGCTCCTTGCGATTGTCCTGCTACACTTGTAGCAAAACTAAATTATATTACTGTTGAGCCAAGTCTACGTTTCGCACCGTTCTCATCAAGCTTATACTTCTTCGCTGGTGCCGTGTACAATTATGCCATTCAACATTCATTTGAATACACGCAAGAATTGCAGGAAGATAAATCTGGTGACTTTAGCGATACCCGTGAACATTTACTTTCTATGCAGGTAGGTGCTGGTTATGATATTCCAATTTCATCTGCAGATAAAGCGATACAAATGACTTTATCTCCTTTTATCTCCTACCACCCCTATTTGGGTCGTAATCCAAGATCAATAGAAAGTTGGTCAGTACAAACACTACGTGCCGGAGTTGCCTTTAAAATTGGTAAAGGTGTGGTAATGTACCCAACAGATATCAATGATGATGCAACTGCAAATTCAGCAATCCTGTTTTCTGCTCAAGTGCCTGCTGTTGTTCCTGTAAAAAGAACAGTAAAAGAATCTTTTCCATTGCGTAACTTCGTTTTCTTTAATGAAGGTTCAACGGATATACCAAACCGTTACGTTCTTCTAAAAAAAGGATCAGCTGATTCATTTGATGAGGGACAGTTTCAAGAAGCAGAGCCAGAAGACACGCATGGAAGATCAGAACGTCAATTGTCGATCTATTATAACATTCTCAACATTTTAGGAGATAGAATGAGAGCTAATCCTACAACGACAGTGAAGTTCATTGGAGCTTCTGGAGGAAATGGTCCAGAGATTGGAAAAGAATACGCTGAATCGGTAAAAACATACTTGGTTGACGTGTATGAAATTAATCCTTCAAGAATTACAACAGAAGGTCGAAATCTTCCGATTAACCCATCTGAGCAATCTGGAAATGGTGAGAGTGAGAGTATTAAATTACTTAATGAAGGAGATAACCGTGTGGACATTGTAAGTACTTCACCTCTACTAATGTCGCCGCTACAAATTACTACAATTGAGGCAGAACCAATTGATAGCAGATTGATTTTCAGCGCAAAAGCAGGAGAAGATGAAACACTTAAATCTTGGTCTGTTGATATTACTGATGAAAACGGAGTCGTTCAGAATTATGGTCCAACTAAAAGGGAACAAATGAGCGTTTCTGCGAACACTGTACTGGGAGAACGTCAAAAAGGAACGTACACAGTTGTTATGACAGGTCAAACAAAAAGTGGAGAAACAGTTCGTAAAGAGAGTAACGTACACTTAGCGCGCAATGAAAATCCAATAGAGGAAGCAACGCGATTCAGTATTTTGTTTGATTTTGACAAGTCAAAAACTGTAGCGGCTTACGAGAAATACCTTAAAGAAGTTGTAGCTCCTTTGATCCCTGCGAATGGTAAGGTAATTATTCACGGTCACTCAGATATTATCGGTGATGACGAATACAACCATAACTTGTCGCACAAACGTGCAAAGGATACACATGAAATCTTAAAGGCAGCAACCTCAAAAGCAGGTAAAAAGGGAGTGAAGTATGAAGTGTATGGTTTCGGATCTGACACGGATATTGCACCTTTTGGCAACAAGTCGCCTGAAGAACGTTTTTACAATAGAACCGTAATTATTGATATCATTAATTACAACTAAATAATAAAAAGAATACAAGATAATCTGCCTAGATTAATCTTAAAGAAACCGTCTCCTGTATTATAGCAGGGACGGTTTTTTTAGTTTATTAATCTTCACGTTTTCATGAAAGGCAATGGATCAAATTTCTTATTGAAATTCAATCGGAGCTATCGGCTCAATTGTAAAAATCCATGCTTCACTTCTCCTTTACTTTCCAGTTTATAAAAATAAACCCCTTCTTTTGCCGCCAATCCTTGTTGGGTCTTTCCGTCCCAGCTAATTTTCAATCCTTCTCCCTTAAAAACAACGTTACCCCAGCGGTTGTAAATGTAGAGAACTGTCTCTGCAGAGATTGCAGGGAACTCAAACAGATCGTTTACCCCATCGCCATTAGGAGTGAATACATTAGGAATCTCAGGAATCGGGCAATCAAAATCACCGAGGTTTATACTTTGCAACTTTGTTACTGAACCAAAGGCATTGCTCGCAGTGAGTTTTACGCTGTAAACTCCTGGTTCACTGTAACAAATCCGTGGATGCTGTTCTGTTGAAAAGGAAGGGTCTCCATTTTCAAATTCCCATAACCAACTGGTTGGATTATTGAGTGAGGAATCGGTAAAATCTACACAAACATAAGGGCAATTTGTAGTATGCGCAGAATTCATCATCACTATTGGAAGTTGTTCCTCACACACTAATTTCTCCGTAATCTGCTCTGATGGATGCGTAAAAACAATTGCTTCCTGTGTTATCTGTGAATTATCCTGCTGAGTCATCTGGATTTCCATTTCGCTAAATGGTGTATTGTCCTGTGTGTAACTGAGATCCTGAACATAGCAGGAAATTATTCCTTCCTGATCAGTTTTAATTAGTGCCGCATCTCGAGTATAGCCAGGAGGTCGCACATCTCCGGTAAATACGAAACCTTGGTCATGTGCGATATGAAGGTCGAAGCCATAATTTGTAAAATTGGATGAAAGTGGATAGCGACGCGACCACAAGATATCTCCAGAGGTAGTCACTTTTAGAAGGGAAATATTTCGTTCATCAAAACCTCCCTCATCTCCCAATAGTAACACCTCTCCATCTGATGTTAATTCGATACTTCGAAAGTGCTCGCCGCTACTTGAATGTGCATCATAAAAAATGTTTCCAATCAGGTTTCCCGAAGAATTTACCTTTAAAAAATACCCGTCCCATTCATTTCCCATTCGGTAGCTAGCTCCTGATACGTACAACTCTCCTCCTAGCGTAGAAACCAAGCCGTGCGGTTCATCCTCGTAATCTCCATAAAATAGTGTCGACCAAATTAGGTTGCCCTGCGCATCAATACGGGTTAGTAAAGTGTGTTGGAATGGTCCTGTAAAACTGGCGGTCACAGACGAAACAAATGCAAAATCTCCGTTGGGTAACTCTACCACAGATTTTGGGGAAACTCCTTGTAGTGCTCTGTACTTTTTCGACCATAGGATTACTCCATTCTCATCGTAGCGCACGAGCTGTGCAGCTGGAGAGAAGCTGGAATTGTAATCACTAATTGAGCAGGAAAGATATCCTCCAGATTTACATACAATGAGATTTGCGGGGCGGTCATTAGTGGAAGCCACAACACGAGAACTCCACAGTTCATTGCCCAATGAATCAGTCTTTAAAATAAAAAGTGCCTTCTTTGAAGCTATAATTTGGTTTACTTCTCCGAAAACGCAAAGTCCACCATCTGGAGTTCGTACCACATTCTTTGCCAGTGCAAAGGATCCATTCTCAAAGAGTTTTTGCCATTCAATCGAACCATTGTAATCGGTTTTTACAAGTCCGAACAACACCCCCGTTCCAGTTGAATTTCCTCCTCCAGTCGTTGTGACAGCACCTAAATCGGGCATCGCAATACACGAGGTGCCATAATCACTGACATCAGTTCCAATTGTTTTCAAATAGGTGTTTTGACCAGTTGCTAGAAAACCCATCGTAACCATTCCTAAAAGGCAACTAAATTTTCTGTAAATGCTTTTTTCCATTGGTAAAAAGACGTATAAACTCAGGAATAGTTTGTTTTGATAATAGAAAAACTGAGTTTTGCTTTTGAAGTTTATATGGTGGATAAAATGAATCCAGAGATACTAAATCCAGCATCTGAAATTCCATAAAACTTTTGTGCTAAATTTGAACATTAACTAATTGTTATGGGTATCGACCACTACAAAGAAACATTTGAAACTTGGAATAAAATTGCTTCACTCTACGAGGACAAGTTTATGCATTTGGATGTGTACAATGAAACCTACGATTTTCTTTGTGCAAACATTGAAAAAGAACATGCTACAGTGCTTGAAATTGGCTGTGGGCCAGGAAATATCACGAAGTACTTGCTCTCAAAACGACGTGATCTGTCAATTTTTGGCATTGACATCGCACCTAAGATGATAGAACTTGCACGTAAAAACAATCCAACGGCACGTTTTGAAGTGATGGACAGCCGAGATATCAGTAAACTCAACACATTTTACGATGCCATCGTTTGTGGATTTTGTTTGCCCTATTTATCTCCAAAAGACTGTGAAAAGTTGATTTTCTATAACGCCAATTTGCTGAATAAAAACGGACTTATCTATTTAAGTTTTGTTGAAGGTGATTCAATCAATTCTGGTTTTCAAGTGGGAAGCTCGGGCGACAGAACATACTTTTACTTTCATGACCTTGACTGCATAAAAGAGCAACTCAACAAGAACAATTTCCTCCTGATAAAGACATTTAAAATTGATTACGCAAAATCGAAAAACGAAATAGACACTCACACTGTACTAATCGCTCAAAAACAGTCTTAGTGTCGATCAATAATTACAGTTCCCCTATCAACTCTGCTCCCAAGGCATCATAATCAATTCCGTCAAAATTACCAGATGACATCATAAGCAATACACTGTTGTTCCACTTCTGCGCACGGATAAATGCCAAGACTTCATCAGTTTCAGTCAATACGAGTACATTACCACCAAAACCTTCAGCCACCATTTCTTTCGTGATTGGTGCTAGCTTCTTGTGAGCAACGACTTCATGACTGAAATACACCACTGCTATGTCGGCAGCATTCATGGCATCTTTGTAGTGCGGAAGAAATTCTTTTTTCAACGAGGAAAAGGTGTGCAACTCCATACAGGCAATTACTTTTCTGTCTGCATACTGCTCTTTCACCGCTTTAGTTGTTGCTTTGAGCTTGGATGGCGAATGCGCAAAATCTTTGTACATGACAAAATCACCCGCTTCCACGACTTTTTGCAATCGTTTTCCAGCACCTGTAAATGTTGCCATGGCGGTTAGAAAATCGTCGGAGGAAATCCCAATTGCCTTGCTAACATTCATTGCCCCCATCAAGTTTTGAAGGTTATGTCCCCCAAAGATGTTCAAAGAATAATCTTTTCCTTCGAAGGAAAGTACCGTCCCATTTTCAACCACACGGTACTGAGGCGTTTGGTATTCAACTGCCTTGCATTTTGAGGCGTATTTTTCTCCTAATTTCTTCACCTCGGCATCTTCAGTGTTGTACACCAACGTTCCATTCGGTTCTATCAATGAGCAGAAAATATCAAATTGTTCTACATAATTGTCAAAAGTTGGGAATACATTGATATGGTCCCATGCAATTCCACTAATTATCGCCACATTCGGTCTGTACAAATGAAATTTAGGACGTCTATCAATAGGAGAACTTAAGTACTCATCTCCTTCCAACAGCATAATTTTGGCATCTTCAGACAGTTTCACCATGCAATCATAGCCATCGAGTTGCGCTCCGACCATGTAATCGACATTCAAGCCGAGAACGTTCACCACGTGTAAAATCATCGCTGTGATGGTCGTTTTTCCATGTGAACCTCCAATGACAACGCGTGTTTTATCTTTGCTTTGCTCGTACAGGTACTCAGGATAAGAAAAAATAGGAATGTTCAATTCTTTCGCTTTTGTCAACTCAGGATTGTCCTCTCTGGCATGCATTCCGAGAATGACAGCGTCTAGGTCTGTCGTTATTTTTGAGGCGTCCCAACCAATGGTTGCCGGTAAAATTCCTTGCTTGTTCAAACGCGATTTCGACGGTTCAAAAATTTCATCATCAGAACCAGTAACAAGCATTCCTTTTCGACTTAGTGCAATTGCTAAATTGTGCATCGCACTCCCTCCTATTGCAATAAAATGAACCTTTTTCGTACTACTTTCCATTTACAATAACTTTACCTTCCAATAAAACAGGAACAATTAAAAACAAAGTACCGAAATCTGTTGCTAGATGAAAAATCGATGCATTTCCTTCATTGGCGATCACTGTTGGAAGCATAATGGCGATTAGTCCAATGTAATACAGCCAATCGTACCAGCGCTGTTCTTTGTAGATAGAACGTTTGAGAATTTGAATTAAAATATATGCCAATGCAGTAATCATGACATACATGGGAACTGTTGCAATTGCCTCCAAGGTTTCATGCTGCCAATAATAGGTGACGATAATTGCTGCACACACCAACATGGCAATTAATAGAATTATTCGCACCAATTTGTTCTCTTTCATCTTAAAACAATTTGAGATAAAATTACTAGAACTTTGACGTGACAAATAAACGATGTGAATTAGTTACCCACAGTGCGTTGCGAATAACCTATTCTTCGATGAACTGAGCAAATCCATCCGACATGCGAGAATTAATCTCACCGCTCTCATCTCCATAGAGTAAATACACCTCCAGTTCTTCATTTGGGTGCGTTTGTATGAACTCCAAGGTCTTTTTTACGCCTATAACCATGAACGCTGTTGCATACGCATCTGCTCTTGCAGCATCGTTTGCAATCACTGTGACGCTTAATAGAGAATGTTGCACTGGAAATCCTGTCTTTGGATCCAACGTGTGCGAATATTTCACGCCATCCACTTCATAAAACTTACGGTAATTCCCACTGGTCGCAATGGCCTTATCCGAAATGCTAAGAATGGTATTCAATTCACGGGTATCTAGGTTTTCTTTTGGAGCATCCACACCAATCTTCCAGTTCTCGCCCTCACGATTGTGACCGCGAACAATGAGTTCTCCACCAACTTCGATGTAATAGTTTTGGTACCCTTTGTTTTTTAAGAAATCGTCTACCACATCGACTGAAAGTCCTTGAGCAATTGCATTGAAATCAATTTGAAAGGATGGATGCTTCTTCGTTAATTCAATGGATGAATTCTCAAAACGAATACTGTGCAATTTGTCGGGTTCAAAAGAAATAAATGTCAATATAGAATCTACAGCAGATTGGGACAACGGTGTTTCTACATTGTTCATAAATCCCCATCCCTTCACAAGCGGAAAAACGGAAGGATCAAAAGCGCCGTTTGTTTTTACAAAGACATCTTTGCTGAGTCCATAGCACCTTTTAAAATAGCCCGTTTTATCCTCAATGGTGAATTGCTCTTTGCTTTCGTTGAGTTGTGAAATGACGGAAGTTGAAATATAGGTAGAAAGCGAAGCATCAAATGATGAGAAAAGCGAATCGATGTGATTTTTTGTAACGGTCACGTCATTCTCAACAATAATAATCGTATAAGTCGTGCCTTGCGTTTCACCTTGAATTTCAAGAAAAGATCGCCGATCTATTTCTTCCTGACAAGAGCTCAGGATAAATAGACTAATAATGGCGTTTAAGACTAGGGTCTTGGGTTTCTTTTTGCCAAACATGCGATAAACTAGGATTTCCATTTTTTGAGTAGGTAATTCCATTCAACGTTTGCGTTCTCACGTATACGTCCGCGTGGCCGTCAATAACAACAATTCTTCGCGTAATAATGGCTTTCATTAAACCGTCTTGATCATTTTGTGTGAACGACTCTTGAGAGACACCTTCTGGATACTCCTCCCCTAGCGTATTTGCTATTCTTGGTTGTTCTTTCGGTTTGTCACTGACCTTGTTTAATTCAGCCATAGCGCTATAATGCTTTTCTTGTTCTCCAATACTTTTATTTGCAGCACTGGCCTGTAAAGTTTTGTTCACATCCACCAATTTATTGGAGTTGTCCTCTTGTTTGTCCGCCTCCTCATTTGCTCTCGTTTGAACTCCAGCGTAGACGTTGTGGATTGCCTTACGCGCATCTTCACGTTCTTCTGTATCTCCTTTATGTGCCTCTCCACTCTTCACTAAGGCTTTCTCATCCATCGCATTCACATAGTCGATCTTTTTGACATGTGCTTCTTTCGCCAACTGTTCAATGCCAGAGTTTATGTTCACTTCTCTTTCAATCTTATCCTTATTCTTCAGGTACTTTTCCATTTCACCGTTGTAAGAAGCCATGTGCGCATCGGCTAATTCTTTATTCTCTGCTTTAATAAGCTCCGTATTTTCTTCTCTGTACTTGTTTCCTTCAACAGTGTTTTCTTCTACGAGAATTTTAACCCCAGTAATTGTTTGATCTGAATCAATATTACTAATGTAATTTGCTCTATTCTTTTCAGTACTCGCATTTGCTTCTACTGTTTTATAGCGGTTCATATTGTCCGTATTCTCTTGATACACACTTTCCTTTTCCCCGTATTCAATCGCCGAATTCTTCACTACAACGTTCAAGGATTGCTGATCCGATTGATTTTCTGACCGCTCAAAGTTTGTATTCGCTCTATCCAGCTCTTGTAGTTCACGCTCCGATTGACGTAACGCATCTACAATTGCTTGTCGACCTAAATCAGATTCGCCCGCATCCCTAGTAATCTGCTGCTGAACCATATAAATCTCGTTCGTATTGTCATAATGTTGTTGCGTTTTAGCAGCTGTCATTTCAGACTCACTTACATGAATTGCATTTTGCTTGTTCTGAATTTTCGTTTTCTTAATCAATTTTCGCTCTTCTTCCGCTTTGGCAAGCAATGCTTGACCGTCCATTATTGAACTATCGTATGGATCCCCTAAGTCTTTCAGTTTTCCTGAATCGACAATGACCGGATTTAGAATAGCGTCAATTTCAGCCAGTTTAGCTCGAGGATAGGGATCGCTATTTCTCAGACCACTAGCACGTTTGAAGTACTCCTTCGCTTTTTCATAATCGCCCATCACGAAATTTTTATCGCCGGCATCAATTATTTTTTGGTACTCTCGATCTCTTTCAACATCAGACTTTCTTCTTTCCAACAAGATACACTGCTCAATTTGTTGTGCAACGTATGTATTTGCTGGAATCAACTCCTGTGCCTCTTCGTATATGGATTTTGCTTTTAAGTAATCTTCCACGGCAAACTGTTCATCGGCATTTTTTACCAAAGCATTGAACTTATTCATTAATTCAACGTTGGCTTCTTGCGCGTTAGCGATATTATCTAGAATCTGCTGTACTTCTTTTATTTTGTTCTGTGCGGCAATATCTCCTGGTTTAACGGACAGTGCATTTTGAAACTGTGACAAGGCCATTACGTATTCTTTGCTCGAAAGTTCAATCTCCCCTTTACTCATGTAGTCACGGTACAATTGATCTCTCTCGGCAGCCGAAGAAGACTCTGATATCAAGCGATCCATTTCCGCAATTTTCTCTTTGGGTTCATCTTCCGCTGGTTTTTGCGCTAGCGCCTCTTGATATTTAGATTTCGCCTCTTCATACGATTTAGAAGCTGCCAAGGCATTTCCCTTTTTCATCAACTCAGCATAAATAGCCTCTTGACGCTGCAATTCTGCAATGTTATCAAGTAATTCTTGTGGTCGCGGGTCAGCAGGCTTAAGTGACATCGCTCTGTTCAACAATTCGATCGCCTTTGTAAATTCTTTTTCGTCAATTTTTGATTGAGCAACCGTTAATATTTTTTCATACTGCTCATCCACTTCGTGCCCTTTGGCTTTTTCTAATCTTTCTGCCTCAGCTGCTTTGTCTACTGGCTCTTGCTCAGTTGGTTTGATGTTCAGTGCTTTGTTGTATTCTTGAATTGCATCCAAATAGCGTTTTTGATTCATCAAATCATCTCCCTTTTTCATTGCTGCCTGATACTTCTCATCAATCGCCTTTTGTTCATTTGATTGACGCATTAACGCTTCCAAATCAGCTATTTTCTGTTTTGGCAATGCTTCTGAAGGCTTCAACGTTAAAGCTTCCTTGTATTTATTAATCGCTCCGGTATAATCGCTTGACGACTCTTTTGATTCAGCTTCTGTAATCAATGAATTGTAGCGCTCTTCTAATCCCTTCTTCTCATTCAAAGAAGTCAACGTTGCATTCAAATCATCAATCTTCGTTTTAACCTCTTGATCCGTTTTAATCGATAGTGCTTCTTCCAATTTATCTATCGCACTGGTATATTCTTTTTTATCCGCAAGAGCGAATCCTTCGGCCTTCAATTTATTGAACTTAGCTAATTTTTCTTCTTCAGAAGCTTTTGCATTCAGTTTTGCATTAATTGCATCAATCTGCGTTTTCGCTGTTGCATTTTCAGAATCCATTGCCACTACTTCCTGGTACTTAGAAAGTGCATCCTCTAATTTATTTGCGTCAAAAAGCGCTTTCCCTTCCGCCAAGAGTGCGTTAACTTTAGAAAGATTCGCTAATTTATTATCTATCTCAGCGATTTTTTCTACAGGATATACTTCCGAACCATCAATAGTAAGTGCTTCATTGTATTTTGCTTTTGCTTCTTTCCATTTTGCTTGATTGAACAGTGCATCCGCTGCATTTACTGCTGCCAAATAATCTGCCTTTCTTTTCGCTTCATCTCCTTGTGCTGCAATTCGCTTATCTATTTCAACAATTTTATCCTTAGGATAGGATTGAGTTCCATCCATTGCTATCGCTTCGTTGTACTTCGCTTTTGCTTCTGCTAGTTTTTCGCCACTCAATAATTGATCAGCTGCTAAAATCGTTGCATCGTACTTCGCTTTTCGTTCTGCTTCAGCAGCCTTATTGCCCATGATCTTGTCAATTTCAGCTATTCGGTCATTGGGATAGGCTTGAGAAGCATCGATAGTCAAGGCTTCCTGATACTTTGTCTTTGACTCAGCGTACTTTTCTTTGGTAAACAAATCATCGGCTGCTTTAATCGCTACCTGATAACTGGCCTCTTTCTCGGCTTCCGCTTTTGCCTCGTTCTGGATTTTCTCAATTTCGGTGATTCGTTCTGAAGGATAAGTCTGAGTGTCATCAACTGTCAAAGCTTCCTTGTACTTCGCTTTTGCTTTCTCCCAATCGGATGCGTTGAACAAATTATCAGCTGCACTGATGATATCCGCGTATTTCTTTTGTTTTTTAGCGACTTCTGCTAAATCAATTTGAATTTTATCAATTTCCGCGATTTTTCCAGCTGGGTACTCT
Source organism: uncultured Flavobacteriales bacterium (assembly GCA_937876195.1). Classification (GTDB taxonomy): domain Bacteria; phylum Bacteroidota; class Bacteroidia; order Flavobacteriales_D; family Crocinitomicaceae; genus UBA4466. The sequence goes on along the minus strand of CALEIK010000004.1, from coordinate 52,539 downwards.
TGCGTATTGTCCAAAGTCATTGCGTCCCGGTACTTTGATTTCGCTTCTGCCCATTTCTCCTCATTAAAAAGTTGATCTGCTGCTTGAATCGCCGCATCATAATCTGCTTTTTTTCTGTCTTTTGCTGCTGCTTCCGCTTGCAGTTTATCAATTTCTGTAATTCGTTGTGAAGGATAAGTTTGTGTATTATCAAAGGTCATTGCCTCTCGGTACTTTGCTTTTGCTTCTTCCCATTTCGCTTCATTGAACAAATTATCTGCTGCTTCAACTGCAGCCTCATAATTCGCTTTCTTCTCATTCGCAGCTGCTAAATCCGCTTGAATTTTCTTGATTGCTTTGATTTTTTCTTCGACATCAGCCGCAGCTTTGATCTGTATCGCTGCTTCGTATTTTGCAATGGCATCATCGTACTTCTCGGTTGTAAGTGCCTTATCTCCTTCCACTACGAGTTGCTTGAATTTCTCTTCTTGCGCCGCTAAATTCTTAGACTCTTCTATTTTTTGCTCAATGAGCTTCAACTTTTCTTTCGCAACAGCGTTTTCCGCATCTAAGCCCAGAACTTCAGTGTATTTTCCTTTCGCTTCTTCCCATTTTGATGCAACAAATGCAGCATTTCCTTCTGATAATAACTTCTCAATTTTCGCTAAACGCTCCTTTTCTGCTTTGGCTTCATTGATTTTTGCGTCACACATCTCAACTCTTCCCTTTGCATATGTTGAAGCACTTTCAATTGTCAAAGCTTCTTGATACTTCGCTTTGGCTTCCGCGTATTTTTCCTCCGTAAATAATTGATCCCCTGCTGCAATTGCATCGTCGTACTTCTTCTTCACTGACTCCTTCTCTGCTTGTGCGGCCAATTTACCATCCAATTCAGCCAACTTATCTTTAGGATACTGCTCCGATGGTTTTAGCTTGTTCGCCTCAACATATTTGTCTCTTGCAGCTTTCATACTGTTCTGCTTCATGAAAGCATCTGCAGCTTTGACAGCGGCTTCATACTTTGCTTGATTTTCAGCTTCTTTCTGTTGATTCTCTATTTGTTTTGTAAGTGCCGCAATTTGATCCTTTGGATATTGCTCGTCTTTCTCTTGCAGCGCTGCTTGGTATTTTGTAACGGCTTCCGCAAGCTTCCCTTGTGATTTTAAATTATCTGCAGCGGTGATAAGATTGTTGTACTTTTCATCTTCCTGCGCTTGCGCTAATTCCTTTGCTTTATTTGCTTGAATCAATGCGTCCAACTCCAAAATTCTATCGGCAGGGTATTTTTCAGCAGGTTTGTACTTCAACGCTTCTTCATATTTCCCCAACGCACTCTCGTACGACTGACTGTTATAAAACGCATCCGCCTTTTTAATCGCATCCTGGTACTTAATCTCCGCTTGTGCCTTGTCTTTATCAGCTTTATCCAGTAAATCAAATATCTGTTTACTCACTCGCGTACTCTCTACCTTATCCAAATTGACAGCCAATGCATTTGGGTTCCAATCAAACGTAGCCACAGATTGCGTATTCAAAAAAGAGAAATCGACATTGTCACGATCCTTGAACAAACTCATACTGAGATCCTCAACTGGTCTAAAATCTGCACCAGCAGGTATATCTTCCTCATTTAACTTCGAAAGATTGAATTGAACAAACTTTGATACAAATCCGGGTTTACTAAAAACTACTTTAAAAGGTGTTTTGTAATTAACAGGGCTTTTCAGTGAATATTTTCCATTTGAAGCAGTTGTCGTGGAGGAAACAGTGGTTCCACCTTGAACAATTGAGACTGTTACTCCTCCTTCTCTTTTGGCAATATCAAGATTATCAACTTGTCCTTTAAACTCAAAGACGAGCTGTTGAGACCACGAAAAATAGGTCGCAAAAACAAACAGAACAAGGACAATATATCTCATATCATATTATTTAAACGAAGTTCTGTACAACGAGTTACAGATTTGGTTTAAATTTGATGGTAATTATTTATACAAATATGGTTAAAATAGTTCAGAATCGTATTCTAAAGCAGCATGGTATCTAGTGAAAAAATAAGTTATTGGGAGTTAAAATCCTTTTTCAAGGACATTGATCATTTGATAATAGGCGCAGGAATAGTTGGTTACAGCACTGCACTATCGTTAAAAGCGTCGAATCGAAATTCCAAAATTCTCATTGTCGAAAGAGGCATTCTTCCCTTTGGAGCAAGTTCAAAAAATGCGGGTTTTGCGTGTTTTGGGAGCGCCACGGAACTGTACAGCGATTTACAAACCACTCCTGAGCATGAAGTTTGGAGCACGGTAAAAAAACGGTGGGACGGATTGCAAAATTTACGTGCGCTATTTGGCGACGACGCCTTAAAGTTTGAGCAATACGGTTCTTGGGATTTAATTTCTGAAAATGAACGCGACATTTACACAAAAACAATAGAACTTCTACCTTACTTCAATCAAAAATTAGAAGAAATTACGGGTGAATCACACGTGTACGATGTTGACGAATCGGTTCAATCGAATTTCGGTTTTAAGGATATTGTTACAAGTATTCACAATCGCTTGGAAGGGCAAATTGACACTGCAGCTATGAATGATGCTTTTTACAAAAAGGTAATCGCCGCCGACATTAAAGTGTTGTTTGGGACAGAGGTGAATGCGATATCATCTGACAAAAATGGTGCTACTGCTGCAACGGAATTGGGAGAAATTGAAGCTAAAACGATATCCATCTGTACCAATGGGTTTGCGTCTCAGTTTTTGCCTTCGGAAGACGTGCAGCCGGCACGGGCACAAGTGATCGTCACAACTCCCATTCCCAATTTGAAGATAAAAGGAACATTTCATTACGATTCTGGCTATTACTATTTCAGAAATATAGATGACCGTATTTTATTTGGAGGTGGTAGAAACATCGATTTTGAAGGTGAAACCACTGGCGAAATTTCAACCTCACCAAAAATCATAGAGCGCTTGGAGCACCTTTTATCTAACGTAATTCTTCCAGATACTCCCTATGAAATAGACCATAAATGGGCTGGAATCATGGGCGTTGGAACGTCAAAACAACCCATCATCAAAAAAGTAGATCAATCGGTGTATTGCGCCGTGCGACTTGGAGGAATGGGAGTTGCGATTGGATCATTGGTGGGAAAAGAACTCGCTAAAATCATTATTGAAGACAACAATGAAGATTAACTTCTGACAATAATATTAACTTTGAAAAAAATTAAAATTTACTATGAAAAACACTGCTTTAACAGATAAACATATTGCTTTAGGAGCAAAACTTGTCCCTTTTGCGGGATACAACATGCCTGTACAATACGAAGGGGTAACAGTTGAACATCAAACTGTCCGTGAAGGTGTAGGTGTTTTTGATGTTTCACACATGGGTGAATTTCTAATTTCAGGTGATGGAGCATTAAATTTAATTCAAAAAATATCAAGCAATGATGCTTCTACGTTGACCATTGGACGTGCACAATACAGCTGTATGCCAAATGGAAAAGGTGGAATCGTAGACGACCTTATTATCTACAAAGTAAAAGAAACTGAGTATTTGCTCGTAGTGAACGCTTCCAATATTGAAAAGGACTGGAACTGGATCTCTTCGCACAATTCATTTGGTGCAACCATGCGTAATCTCTCAGACGATTATTCACTGTTGGCTATTCAAGGTCCGAAAGCGATTGAAGCAATGCAGTCATTGACTTCTGTTGATTTGTCCGCAATTAATTACTATCATTTCGAAGTTGGTGATTTCGCTGGAATTGAATACGCTATTATTTCAGCGACTGGATACACTGGTTCTGGAGGTTTCGAGATTTATTGCAAAAACAATGAAGTTGAACAGGTATGGGACAAGGTATTTGAGGCTGGCGCTTCATTTGGAATTAAACCGATTGGTCTCGCTGCTCGTGATACATTGCGTTTGGAAATGGGCTTTTGCTTATATGGAAATGACATCGACGATACCACTTCTCCGTTGGAAGCAGGGTTAGGATGGATTACCAAGCTCGGAAAAAATGAAGATTTTATCGATAAAGATTTCTTGGCAAAACAAAAGGAAGCAGGTGTCACCAAAAAGTTAGTCGCATTTGAGTTAGTTGATCGTGGAATTCCTAGACATGACTACCCTATCTTGGATGCTGCAGGAAATGTGATTGGAAGAGTAACGTCTGGTACGATGGCACCTACTGTTCAAAAAGCGATTGGATTGGGATATGTCACCATTGAAAACTCAGCACTGGACAGTGAAATATTTATTGAAGTTCGCGGTAAGGGCGTTAAAGCGAAAATTGTAAAGTTGCCCTTTTACAAAAAGTAATTGAATTGAAATACATGCAAAAGTCATCCGTCTCCGACGGGTGACTTTTTTTATTTCTCAAAGATTAAATACCAGCTCCATTCCGATTGATCTCCAGTTTCCGTGTTAGGAGCATAAAGGAATAAGCCAATTTTTGAATTCACTTTTGTTAAACGGTATACATTGACATTCATCAAATTACTTACCGCTTCCCAAATAGCAGTGTAATCAATTGGTGTACCGTCCAATTCATAATGCACCAACTGAAACATGGTACTATCAATTGCTGGTAATGGCTCATCCATTACAGAAAACTCACCGCTTGCAAAAAACGATCCGGGATAATTCACTTGCCCTAGGGAATCAAGAATAATAGAACCATCGAAGATAAGACCGTTCGTTGGCTCATAATAGACAGAAAGACTTCCAAAATCCGCTGGTTCAACATAATTTACCTGCAACGGAATCGAGTCAAAATAGTTGTCATACGAAGCCAGTTCAATCTGTGTTCCACCTTCCAGTACATTCGTTTGATAATCTAACTTAAGAAGCATCAGCATTTTTGACACTTTTACATTATCATCGCTATTTTCATCTTTACAGGAAATCAATAACAACAGGATAAGTAATGATAGAAACAATTTCATAGAAGACATTTTAAAACATTCGCTTAGTTGGCAATCTCTTGTGTCTGCCTTTTAGGCACTAAAAATAACAATATTAATCCTATAACGAAAAAGGACGCTATAGAAATAATTGAGTAGCGGATAGATCCCGTGTTGGCTTCTAAAAAGCCAAAGGAAAATGTTCCTACTACGATTCCAATTTTCTCAGTGACGTCATAAAACGAAAAATAACTTGCATGGTCTTGCGTTTCAGGTAAAAACTTGGAATACGTGGATCTTGCCAATGCTTGAACACCCCCCATTACCAATCCCACCGAAGCTGCCAAGAAATAAAATTCAAAAGGTGTTTGAACGACAAAAGCTGCTCCACACACAATGATCCAAATACTCACTGAAATTGCCAGCGTGTTGATGTTTCCAATAATTCCTGATACGCGCGACATGATAAATGCTCCTGCAGCTCCCAAAATCTGAATCAATAAAATAGCGATAATTAACCCAACATCTCCTCCGCCCTCTGACCATGAAATTTCCTTCTTGGCAAAAATCACAGCCATCAGCATCACGGTTTGGACTCCTGTATTGAAAAAGAAAAATGCATAGAGGTAGCGCTTTAATTGCTTGATTTGCATGAACTCTTTGAATACGGCACGAAGCTCTCTAAATCCTTTCCAAATCACTCCTGATTCGCTTTTTCGCTTGTATACATTGTTGGGAATTACGCGGTACGTAATCTGACTAAAGCCAATCCACCAGAGTCCCACAAGAATAAAACAAACTGGCGTATATTTTTTATCGATAAACATGATGATTGAAAGACAAATCACCAATAAAATCATACTTCCAAAATACCCCATGGAGAAACCTCGTGCTGAAATTTTGTCATGGTCCTTTGGTTCCGCTATTTCTGGCAAGTAGGCGTTGTAAAATACCAAACTGTTCCAGAAACCAATACTCGCAAGAAAAATGGAAACCATTCCAAGTTCAAGATTTGCGGGATTGAACCAGTACAATGAAATACACGAAAGCGCTCCCAAGTAGCAGAAAAACTGCATAAAACGCTTCTTATTCCCAGAGAAATCAGCTACACCAGAGAGCATTGGGGAAAGGATGGATACTACCAAAAAAGATGCTGACAAAACCCAGGACAACAACACAGAAGATGATAATTGATACCCAAAGAAATCAACGGTTACCGAGACACCTTCAGGCAATGTTTCATAGCCGTTTTTATCTAAAAAATGTTGTGTGGTGACATTGTCGTAGAAAATAGGGAAGATGGCAGAAGAAATAACAAGATTGTACACTGAATTTGCCCAGTCGTAAAAGACCCATCCTCTGATTATCTTTCTATCTCCTTTTTGCATCTACTCTCTACTATATACAAAATCCTCCAGGTAAGCGTAATTTTCTGTCAACGTACCATCGAGTGTTGTTTCACTTGCTCTTCCAATCATATCGGTTGGGTCTTCAAGGAACAAAGCGTCAAAAACATGTTTAATCAATTCATTTCCAAAATCTTCAGAAGCATCCAGTGGCAATTCACACGGCAAATTATCTATCGCCATCACAGCAATCGCCTTTGGATTCATAAAATCCACCTCGCTTTCCGATACTGGGTCATACCCATAAATCGGTTCACTTATCTTACTTGGGCGAATGGTGCATGCTACGGGTCCGTCAATATCACAGGAAACATCTGCAACAACAGATAAACGTACATTCTCCTTTTTTAAATCATCACGTGTAATAATAAAATCTGCCTTATTGCTCCAATAATGGCAAGGAATGTACATATCTGTAATAGGTAAATATTTCGCGAAATCAGAACGGTACTTCTCTGGATTGGAATAAAACTCTCTCTTATTGAAAACACCTCCATCACGCGGCGCGTAATAATCCTCCAACTCAAGTTGGGTGAATACCGGTGCATCAAACTTACGCGTTAAAAATTCTTCAGGTGTTACTTCAGTAATCGGCAACAAATCAATGATTTCTTTTGCACCATGTCCAACCCTTCCAAAACCTGTCAAAACAATTCGTGTATCTGCTGGAAGCACAACCTTTTTCAATTCTTCTTCTACCTCCTTGCGATCCTTACATTGATGCGCAGGCTTTAAATCATATATTTTATGCTTTCTACCGTAGGTTAAAAACCCGTTATATGCTCCAACAATTCCTGCATATCTTCCAAAACCAATCACTCTTTTGTTCTGCTTATCCTTTAAGATTTCGTAATCAATTAACTGAATCTTCTTTTCAAGAATAGATCTAAGCAATTCTCTATTATAGGTTTGTTTCTTGAAGGTATGTGAGAAGAACATGTATTTCTTATTCGGAATCAAGTCGGGCACATTTACTTCCTTCACGCCAATAATAATATCACACATGGACAAATCCTCGCTCATCGCGATTCCTTCGTCAATGAACTCTTGGTCTTTGTAAACTCTTACGGGGCTAGGTTGGACAACTATTTTTACGTGAGGATAAATCAATTCAACTTTCCTACACTGCTTAGGTGTCAAAGGTACTCGTAAATCTGGGGGCACCTTTCCTTCTCTTACTATACCTAATGTTATACTTTTCATGCAAATTAATTCAAGGGCGAAGATAATACATAATGGTCAATAAATTCTCTGACACAGCCTTCTCCACCCTTTTTATTTAAAATAATATCAACATTTGATTTCACAACATGCACAGCATCTGCTGGACAAACTGAAAAACCTACATTTTTCATCACTTCCAAATCGTTGATATCATCACCAATGATCGCGACATTTTCCAAACCAATCTTCAAATCAGAACAAATCGCTTTTAATGTCTCCATTTTCGGATCACGGCTTACGGAACAATGCTGAATCCCCAACATCTCAGCTCTTTTCTGCACTGCTTCTGCCTTAAATCCCGAAGAAATAATTGCCACTTGGAAATCATTCTTCGTCAAATGCATTATTGCCATGCCGTCTTTGGCGTTGAATTTCTTCATTTGATCACCATTTTCGGTGAAGTACATTCCTCCATCCGTCATCACACCGTCCACGTCAACAACCAAAAGTTTAATTTTGGCTAGTTTGTCTTTGAAATGGTTCGATTTGAATGGGTGATTGAACAGAAGTGCATGTAAATCAACTTCATATTCATCACAAATGACTTCCAGATCCGAAACAGATAACTCATCCACCGATTCGACTTCTAAATCGGCTAAAAATTCTTCAAAATCCAATCCGAATTTATCACACAATCCACGTATATTTTTTTCTAAAAACATCTTCTTAAATCATTGAGTATCCTACACTTGTTGCAACAGGCTTCAAGCTTTCCACCAGTTGTTTAAACTCATCGTAGTTCAGTTGTTGAGAAGCATCTGACTTCGCCACCTTCGGATTGGGGTGTGTTTCAATCAACAAACCGTCAATTCCCATTGCAACACAGGCTCTTGACAAAACTGGCACACCGTAGGCATAGCCCATTGCGTGACTCGGGTCTAAAACTATCGGTAAGTTGGTGTGTTCTTGTAACCAAGCGACGCCACATAAATCCAACGTAAATCGTGTATTGGTTTCAAACGTACGCAAACCGCGCTCGCATAAAATCACATTTTCATTTCCTCCAGAAAGTACAAATTCCGCGGCCTGAACAAATTCTTTCAACGTTGTTCCGAATCCACGCTTTATCAGCACAGGTTTCTGTGTTTTTGCACATGCGCGCAAAATTCCTTGGTCATACATTGCTTTCGCTCCGACTTGAATCACGTCAGAATGTTCGATGATCTCATCAATGTGTGTAGCATCTCTTGCTTCTGTAATCACGCTCAGTCCGTATTCCTCACGCATTTTCACAAGTAATTTCAATCCTTCTAATCCCATTCCCTGAAATGAATATGGACTCGTTCTTGGCTTGTAACATCCACCACGTAGCGTTGTCAATCCCATTCCTACCAACAATTCAGCTGCTGAACGAATTTGCTCTTCCGATTCTACGGAACAAGGTCCACCCATGACTAGCGTGGTTTTCTGATTACCACCGATCGTTACATTTCCAATTTTCACTTCACGTTTCTCGGAGCGGTATTTTTTTGATGCCAGTTGAATATCATTGTCAAACACCCAAAAATCGTCAACAAATGCATCCATTTCCTTTGGAACTTCTTTCAATGAAGCTTCAGTAATTAGTACATTTTTCCCTCTGGATTGAACCAAAAAAGCATTCAATTGCTCGGCTATAATCTGTGCTTTATCGTTTGTGATATTGTCTTTTAGGTGTAAGATCATAATTCTCCTTTTATCAAGTTTACAAAAGTAACAATTCCTTTTGCATATCCTTCTGCGTTGACCACGGGAAGATACATAATTGGGAAGTTACTTCGTTTAATCAACTGCAACATTTCAATCACTGTGGCAGTTTCTAAAATATGTGTAGGTTTCTCGTTGATAAATGCAACAGGGTTCGCTTTGTTCAAATCAGCAAGGGTGCTTAATAGTCCCTTTCTCACATCAGCGTTCGAAATCAATCCCTTTAGCTTGGTGCTTTCATCCACCACCAACGTAAACCCTAGTTTTCCTGCATCAATTGTTCTCAATACGCTTTCCAACGATAGATCTTTCAATGCAATCACTGGTGATTCTTCCAAGGGAATCATGAAATCGGCAACAGTATATTCAGATTCAATGGATCGTTTCGTTAAATTCATCAATGCGTTTCCCACGCTTGCAGCATTAAATAAATACGAACCTGAGACAGCACTTGTGACACCCATATTTCTCAAAATAAAAGACACTTCAGGATTAACGCCACCATCAACGTGAATCGATTTTCCTGGGTAATTGTTTCTAAACTCTCTAATTTTTGAGAAATTGACCGTATCAAATTTACCACCACTCTGACCTGGGATAGTTGCCATGATGAGGATGAAATCATAATTTTTGAACTCGTCAAAAATACGCACTGTGGTCGGGGTAATCACTGCGATTCCCTTTCTTCCTGAAATTGTATCAGGAAGGGCCAACGGTTCTTTTAAATCCTCGTACTGAAAAGTGACATACTCGACTGGATTTTCTTCCAATAATTGATAGTACTTGCTCGGATATTCAGTGATGATATGCAAATCAATGGGTAAATCGCACAACTTGCGAATCGCTTTAATATCATCAAATACCGCTAAGTCATCGTTGCAGTCCACATGCAACAAATCCACTTGGTGACTTACCAAATCTTCTATTACTTCATTCAGGGGACGCTTTTTATCGCTGTATATCGATGCTGAAATTTTCATTCGGACGGGGTATAAATGGATTCAAATTTGTTGTTACAAATAACCAATTGTAAAGGTGATTCGCCAATTTCCTTTTGTAACTCTTGTTCTAGCTCTACCAATAATTTTCGTTCATCAAAAGGCATATTTTTCACATTCTTTGGATCATTGGCAATGATTCTTAATTCAATTTTCTTTTTAAGTCGAACCACCTGAAGGTCCTGCTTGGTATTACCGATTAAATCATTTTCTTTCCAGAAGACGGCAATTGTTTCAGCTAGTTTCTCGTCGTTTCGATCTGTGAAGTAAACAGTGAGATTGTCACCAACAACTTTATGCCCGTAATCACTATTACAGCTCATTAATAAAATGACCAAACCACAAATTAATCCTTTTCTCAAATTGACGAATTGATTCGCTAAGATAGTGAAAAGGATGGGAAAGAAAATCATTTCTAGGGCAATGATTCAAACTATTTTTATATCTTCAAACCTTGAAACCAAAAACAAAAGACTATGTTTAAGAAAAGCTTATTTATCGCTGGATTTTTTCTAATGACTTCGGTTGCTTACTCTCAAGTGGATGTAAACAATGTGGTGAAAGAAATGCAGGAATGTAAATGCGGTGAAATCATTATGATTGCAGGAACAATTGAGAAAAAGTATACTGGATCTTGGTTGGAGGGAATTGAAGTAAAAGACGGAATGATTCAGTTTTCAAAAGGAAACATTATGCATAAGTGGAATGCCGGCAATATTAAATTCATTGAGAACGGGGGACATTTTATTCGTGTCTACTTAAATTAATCGTTCTCATTCCTTGCAGCCGACGCACGTAACAAATCAGGTTTTTATTGGAGCTTCTGGTCGTGACAGTTTGTACGATCTTAAAATTCCTGAAAATTGGAATAAAAAACTCATTGTATTCATTCATGGATATATGGGATACAAGGATTGGGGGTGTTGGAATTTGGTGATGAACTACTTCACTGAACAAGGCTATGCATTTCTTAAATACAATGTAAGTCACAACGGCGGAACGGTTGATAATCCCATTGACTTTAGTGATTTAGATGCGTTCAGTGAGAATTCATACGCTAAGGAAATTGTTGATTTTGAATCAATTTTATCTGTCGTCTTTGACAAGTTCCATGAAATTCCTGACATCTATCTCATTGGTCACTCTCGTGGCGGTGGAATTGCACTCTTGCAATCGGACAATGGATTTGTAAAGAAAATTGCCGCTTGGGCTTCGATTGCTTCGATTAAAGATCGGTTTCCAACAGGAGATGAATTGGAGGCATGGAAAGTTATTGGTGTTTATCACCGTGAAAATGGCAGAACATTGCAACAAATGCCCCACAATTACAGTCAACACGAGAGTTTCCTACAAAATCAAGAGCGATTGGACATCGAAAAGTATTGCCGTAATTCAACCACTCCTACCCTAGTTATTCATGGAGATGCAGATGTATCAGTACCTATCGAAGAAAGTGAACGCATTGCTGGTTGGTTAAAAACAAAAGTCGCAATCATTCCTAATGCTGGACATACATTTGATGCAGTGCAACCATGGGAACATGACTTCCTTCCTGAAGCGCTTGAGCGAGTATGTAAGCACACCCTTGATTTTTTCGACACGAAAGTTGACGAAGAAGAAAATCGTGAAAAATTAAGCCTTCTCGCTCAGCTGGTTCAACTGGCGCAAGCGGATAGTAAACTGCGTGAGCAAGAATTCAATTTCTTATCTGTGATTGCAAAGCAACTGGGTGTATCACCTACTGAATTCAAGCGTGTGTTTGAAGAAAATATTGATTTTCAACCGCCGAAATTTGAGGCGGATCGCATTTTGCAGTTTCAGCGACTGGTATTAATGATGCATGTTGATCGGAGCATAGGCGAAGAAGAACTTCGCTGCATTCGAGAGATGGGAATCCGCATGGGATTGAACCCAGCGGCAACAAACAAAGTACTAGAACGAATGGGCGAATTTGACCATGGCATCATTCCACCTGATGAGTTAATGGCCATTTTCCAGGCATATCACAATTAATAATAAAGTAATTGGTTCCGATTATTCTAGGATCACCGTTCGATAAAACAATCCTTCATTCGTGTTTACTGTAAGAAACAATGTTTGAGCAGGAATTCCATTAAGGGAAACATTGTACTCCACATGGCCTTGATTGCTCATTTCTTTGTAAATCTGCTTCACTATCTTCCCATCCGCTGCGATCAAATTAATTTCACTCTGTGTATCGGATGCAAAGTCAATTTTTACATTCAAGAAAGAAGATGCTGGATTCGGTGAAACAAAAATAGAATGAAATTCTTGGTAGGGATAATTTTCAACGATTCCCAAATTTCCATCTACAAATTTGTATACGGATGTTCCTGACAAGTAGGCGGTATAATCATTCAACCTAAAAAAGCGATTGTAGTAGTTCCCTACAAAATCTTGTTGCCACGTTGCTCCACCATCTTCGGTTTTGTACAACGTATTTTCACCACCAGTCCACCCCTTCAACGGAGTCAGGAACCCAACGGTCTGTACATAAGTGAAGGTATTATTAACAATTACCGTTTCCCAAGTTTGCCCCATATCTGTCGATTTCAACATTCGAACATTCCCACTCGACGGAGCAGATTGTATGGAGGCGAAAAAATTAACTCCATCAGGAGATTGAATCTTCCATATATAGTCTTGATCAACCATGGTGTTATGAACGGCTGTCCAGGTTGCACCGCCATCATTTGTATGCAAAATCACACCTCCATCAGTTGTTGGGTTGGCTCGACCGACAACAAAACCTTCATTCTCGGTCATGAAATGAATATCCACAAGAGATAATGCGTATTGCGACATGTCAATAGAAATCCAGCTATTACCGCCATCGGATGACTTTATCACATAAGCAGGATCTGACCAAATTCCGCACCCATAAATCACATCTGAAGACGGTGCAGAAATACCACAGATTCCCTCTGGAACTGGTGAAATGGTTTGTGCAATATCCACCCAATTATCTCCTCCATCCGTCGTTTTGTAGAATCGATTATCCAAACTTCCACAAAACCCAAGTTGAGGAGTTGCAAACTCAATACTTCGTAAATAATCTCCACTTGTTAACGAGGGAGTCCAAGTTAAGCCTGCATCTTCTGTTTTATAAATTATACCAGAACCACCACCAGCTAACCATCCAATTGTATCATTTACAAAAAAGACATCATCAATTCGCGCTCCATTTTGACCAGCAACATTTTGAATGGTCCATTGACCAATCAATCCATTTGTTAACAAGAAAAACAAACAACAAAGAACCACATTTTTCATAATTTTCATAATTAGTTATGAGACCAAATCTAAACGAAAGGATTTGCCTTTCCAATGAGAAATTGATTCAATGTTTTCAAGATTATACACGTCTATTCGAAGATTGTAATCATCTATTTTAGTTAACCCGAAACAATACTAACTATTTAATAATAAGGATATTAAAAACGGCTTTAATGGGACGCATGTACACTGAGTTGAATCGAGATAAAACAAACAAGGCACTAAAACGAATGTGCGATTTTGATCATTGTATCATCCCGGCTGATGGGCTAATCTCAATTTTTCAAGCATACCACAAATTAATAATTAAGGGATTCGTCTTCAGATGTAATATTGCGTACATTTACCCCTATTACGCTAAACTACCCCAAACAGATAATTTTTTGAGCTCAATGAAGAAACCATCAAATCTTGATCAACAATTAGCGAAACTTAAAAAGTTGAATCTCTTGCCAATTGAGCAGGACGAGAATTACAACAACCTTACTGAGCTTGCAGCATCGATTTGTGAAACTCCCATTGCGCTTATCACCCTGTTGACCGAAAAAGAGCAATTATTCTTATCACACCATGGAACGAACTTAAAACAAACACCCATTGAGCAATCATTTTGCGCACACGCCGTTGCAAAACCAAACGACATTTTTATTGTCACCGACGCTCGTAAAAACAAGAATTTCAAAGACAATCCAGTAGTATCAGCTCCTCATAATTTCATTTTCTACGCAGGAGTTCCTTTGGTTTGCACTTCGGGAGAGGTTCTCGGTGCGCTGTGTGTAATAGACCATGCACCTAAAGAATTAACTCCACAACAACAAAATGCCTTAAAATTGCTTTCAAAACAGGTTGTTCAGCTACTTAAACTGAGAAGAAAGGACATTGAATTTACTGATGCGACGAATAAATTAAGAAGAGAAGCAGCCAATTACCAAACGATTCAATCAAAATTTAATAAAACCCTTTGGTCGTTAAATGAGCGGTTAAAAGAGCAAGAATGCCTTTATAAAATTACCTATTTATCGAACTCGGAGTCGAGTATACAAGACCTGCTTGAGAAATCCATCGATATTTTACCTGAAGGTTATCAGTATCCAGAATTTGCGGGCGTAGCAATTACCTATGGTCACAAAACCATTGCGAGTCAAAATTATACGAAAACGCGATGGACCCAAACAACCGAGCGTACCTGCATTAGTGGGAAGCAGCTTGAAATCTCAGTAAGCTATCAAAAAAGAATCACAGAAAACCACGAGGATGCGTTTCTCAAAGAGGAAAGAAAGCTCCTTGAATCAGTTACTGACAGTATACTCCTGAGTATTAATCAAATCAATGTAATTACGTCCAATCAATTAATTCTTCAATCCACCGATGAAGGAATTTATGGAATAAATGAGCATGGAGAATGTACGTTTATCAATCGTGCAGCCCTAAAAATGTTGGGGTTTGAAGAAAGCGAATGCATTGGTAAAAACATGCATGAAATTGTTCACTACAAATCAGAAGATGGCGAAATACACGAAGAAGAAGACTGCCCCATCTATAAATCAAGAAATCTGGTGAAAGGGTGTAGGGTGGAATCGGACGTCTTCTGGAAAAAGGACGGAACAAAATTTTACGTGCGCTATTCATCCACACCTATTCGTTTCGCCAACAAGGTGAAGGGTGCTGTGGTTGTGTTCAATGATATCAGTGAAATTAAAGAATCGCAAGAGCAACTAAGAATCAGCGAGCAGCGCTTCAAAACACTCGTCCAAGATGGATTGGATTTAATCGGGATTCTTGATTTGGAAGGTAATTACATGTACGTGAGTCCAACCAGTACGACAGTTTTAGGAATCACGCCAGAAGAATTTATCGGTAAGAATGCATTTGATTTTATTCACCCAGATGACAAAGATGATTTCCTATCAAACTACTCAAAACTAGCCAAACAAAAATCAGTAACTATTTCTCCCTTTCGATTTATCGATGGAAAGGGAGAATGGCGTTGGATAGAATCAAAAGTAACCAACATGCTAGACAATCCAGCTATCGGTGGAATCGTAGCAAATTCAAGAGATATTACTGAGCGACTTCTTAACGATGAGCGCTTAATGGATAGCGAGCAGCGCTTTCGGGCACTTATTGAGAATGGAACAGACGGCATGGCAATCATCCGTCCTGACGGATCCACCTCGTACATCTCCCCGTCTATAAAAAGTGTTCTTGGGTATAGTGAAAAGGAAGCTTATAGATTGAATCTATTTGAAATTATCCATACGGAAGACCTTCCCAAAGTGATTGAAAAAATGGAACTAGTACTGAAAAGCCCAGGAGTCCCCATTCAAGGTCATACTTCAAGAACAAAACACAAAGATGGTTCATGGAGATGGTTAGAAGCTACCATTACAAACATGATACATGATCCAAATATCAATGGAATCGTTGACAATTTTAGAGATGTAACAGATAGAATTGTGGCAGATGAAAAAATTCTGCAGAGTGAAAAGCGATTTAAATCCTTGGTACAAGAAGGAGCTGATTTAATCGCTATTCTCGATTTTCAAGGAGGATTTCAATATGTCAGCCCGAATTACAAGCAATACTTAGGATATAACGAAAAAGAATTGCTCGGAAAGGATGGTTTTTCTCTTATCCACCCTGAAGACGTTGCTCCACTTTATGAACAACTGAATCAACTCCAAACTGAAAAACGAATTAAATCCAATCCTTACCGTTTTAAACATAAAACGAATGGTTGGCGGTGGATGCAAAGTATTGGCACCAATCTTACTGAAGATAATTCAATAAGTGGAATTGTTGTTAATAGCGTTGACATCACTGAATTAATTAGCGCGCAAGAGGAGCTTAAAAAAAGTAATGAGCGTTTCGAGTATGTAAGTAAGGCAACCAATGATGCTATCTATGACTGGGACGTTGAAAAAGATGAATTTTATTGGGGCGATGGATTCTACCGGAATTTTGGGTACAACCCAGAAGGGAAAGTTTTCACCATTGAAGATTGGGCCGCACTTACCCACCCTATAGATCGAGAAAAGCATCAACAAAGCTGGGATGCATTTTTGAGTGATAAAAAACGTCATTTGTGGACGAATTCATTTCGATTTAAAACAGTTGACAATACCTATCTATTTGTGGAAGAAATAGGTCACATGATTCGCGACAACAAAGGTAAACCCATTCGTATGATTGGTGCGTTACGAGATATTACAGAATTTCAACGAATTGAGGAACAGAAACAACTTCAACTGGCCATCACCAATTTCTTTAAAAATGAAGAGCGTCTACTCGTTTGCGTGGAAAATGCCATTGAGCATATTTTACATACGGATGAATACAGCACCTGTGCAGTGTGGCTGGTAAGTCGTGATGAACAGCGTTTAAGATTATTTAGCTCCTCTGCAACCAATGGAGCTTCCGAATTTTTTAGCCATAAAAACGCTATACAAGAATTTGGATTCGGAGAAGGTGTTCCAGGAAACGTTTGGATGAACGGTAAAGCTAGTGTATGGAAGAATATTGGCGAAAACAAAGAATTCATACGCCATCGAATAGCGAAAAAACTTGGACTAAAATCTGTCATTGGTGTTCCACTTTTTCAGCATGATTCGGTCGTTGGTGTCATGATTTTAACGAGTCGGTCCGAATCCTTAAGCGATCAGAACATTCCACTTTTAACGTCCATTGAACATTTGTTTGGAGCAGAAATTAAACGAAAGCAACAAGAAGAAGAATTTCAACTCTTTTTCGAAAACGCTCCGGAAATTTTGGCCATTGCATCGGCAGACGGGAGCTTTTCCAAAGTTAACCCAGCGTTTTGCCAGTTGTTAGGTTATACCGCTAAGGAGCTTACATCTCAACCATTTTCCAATTTTATCTATCCCGATGATCTAAGTGATACGCTGCAGGAATACGAGCTGAATATCACCAGCCAACACAAAGCAAGTGGATTCATTAATCGGTATAGAAAGAAATCAGGCGAATATTGCTGGATTTCATGGAGTTCATCGGATGTCTTCGATCAAGAAGGGAATATCTTTGCGTATGGACGCGATATTACAGAAATAAAGGAGCTTCAAATCTTATTAGGCAATGCTTCAAAAC
Source organism: uncultured Flavobacteriales bacterium (assembly GCA_937876195.1). Taxonomy (GTDB): domain Bacteria; phylum Bacteroidota; class Bacteroidia; order Flavobacteriales_D; family Crocinitomicaceae; genus UBA4466. Next base: position 34,938 of record CALEIK010000004.1, on the reverse strand, counting down.
TGGCGCAGGTAGGAAGTTGGGAAATCGACGTGCTCAAAGGAACTGTATTTTGGTCGGATATTACTAGAGAAATCCGTGAGGTACCAGATAGTTTCGAACCCACCTTAAAAAAGGGAATTGGTGGTTTTGTGAAAGGGCACGACCGAGATACTATTTCGGAAAAAGTGAAACAATGCATCGAAGATGGAACTCCTTGGGATGAAGAACTTCAAATAATTACAGAAAAGGGAAATTTAAAATGGATCAGAACCATTGGTGAAGCCACTTTCGCTGAAGGGAAATGCATAAAAATCTATGGCAGTTTTCAAGACATTCATACGAAGAAAACGAATGAACTAGAACTGAAGAAAACTTTAAACGAGAAAAACAACATCCTCGAAAGTATTGGAGATGCATTCCTTTCAGTGGATCGAAAATGGACGGTTACCTACTGGAATAAAGAAGCTGAAAATATCCTACGTAAAAACCGTAAGCAGACTCTTGGGAAAAATTTATGGAAGGTATTTTCTAAAACCCAACATTCAAAGTTTTATGCTGAATACAGCAAGGCAATGGAGACGCAAAAAATCGTGCACTTTGAAGAATACAATCACACAACGAAACAGTGGTTGGAGGTCAGTGTCTACCCTTCTGAAAATGGGCTTTCTGTTTACATGAAAGACATTAGTCTCCGTGTGGAATCTGAGGAGCAAGTGCGCTTATCCAACGAACGATTTGAGAAAGTAAGTGAGGCAACCAATGATGCCATTTGGGATTGGGACATTCTAAACAAAAAGACCCACTGGGGGAAAGGCTACAAAACAATTTTTGGATACGATCCAGTTAAACACCCACCTACATTAGAAACATGGACGAGTCGTATTCATCCTGAGGACAAAGAACGTGTGCTTGCATCAATGAATGTGCTGCTTGAAGACAAAGAAGCGAGCAACTGGCAGCACGAATACCGTTATCGCAAAGAGTCTGGTGAGTATGCATTTGTGATCGATCGAGGTGTTGCAATAAGAAACGAGAAAGGACAAACCGTTCGAATGGTGGGGGCGCTAAGTGACATTACGCACCGAAAAGAATCGGAAGAATCATTGATACGACTCAACAAAGAACTCGAAATCCAAACCAAGGAATTGGCTATTTCTAATGAAGAGCTGGAGCAATTTGCCTTTGTGACTTCGCATGACCTTCAAGAACCTTTAAGAATGATTACCAGTTTCTTGAATCAGTTGCAACGAAAATACGAAGACAAACTCGATGATAAAGCCCAACGATATATTCATTTTGCCGTAGATGGCGCTCAGCGGATGCGACAAATTATTCTTGATCTCCTTGAGTTTTCACGTGCAGGTCGACTTGATGAATTCTCAAGTGCTGAACTCATTGATTTGAATGATCTAATCGACGAAGTGAAAATTTTGCATCGGAAAAAAATTGTGGAAACGAAGGCTAATATCAAACATGATAAGTTACCCAGTATTTTGGGAGAACGCACGCCTTTGCTTCAGGTATTTCAAAACATCATCAGCAATGGTATCAAATATCAAAGGGATGGAATTACTCCAAAAGTAACGATCCGCGCTGAAGAACAAAATGATCACTGGTTATTTCATGTGGAGGACAATGGTATTGGTATTTCCGACGAGTATTTCGATCAGATTTTCATTGTATTCCAGCGTTTGCACGCGCGGGAAGAATACAGTGGCACCGGCATTGGACTTTCCATCGTGAAGAAAATCATTGAGCGAATGGATGGAAAAATATGGGTGACATCTGAAATCGGAAAAGGAACTGCTTTTCATTTTACCATTCCTAAAAACGATTTAGCTTAAAAACCGCTGTCTTTGTTCTTCTGTTGGCATCACACAGAAACCTTTTGAGATCCTACGTCTTCGTTTGGCGATACCGTCGTACACCCAATCGCGAAGGAAGCGAGGTACAACGATGAATACACTCAACCATGATTGAGGCGCTTTCAGCCATCTACTCACCTTTAATGCAGCTGTTGATTTCTGATACAACTTACCATTCTCGTAAAAATAAAACGTGCTTAAATCAGGAGTGCTCCATTCATGCGTTTTGAAAAACTCACGTGTAAACTCCGACTGTATTGAGGCAAAAAGGATTGATTTGTCCTTTTCATGTTTCAGAACAAACGCCACAGAACGATTGCATAGTCCGCAGTCACCGTCGTAAAAGATTATTTTTTTGTTATTGAAGTTCACTAATCAAAAGTACGGATTCGTTTAATAACATTGGAATATTATCTTTGTGAAACAAAATTAAAAGAGATGAAAAACGTAGCAGTTATAGGAGCAGGTACCATGGGAAACGGTATCGCGCATACATTCGCACAATTTGGATACAAGGTAGCGTTGATTGACGTTCAGCAAGCATCGCTGGACAAAGGTTTGGCGACCATTGCCAAAAACTTGGATCGACAAGTGGCAAAGGAGCAAATTTCAGAGGCAGACAAAACCGCTACGTTAGGAAATATTACAACCTTCACGGATCTCGCGGATGGTGTGAAGAATGTGGATCTAGTTGTCGAAGCTGCCACGGAGAACATCGATTTAAAATTGAAAATTTTCCGTGATTTGGATGAAAAAACGAATCCTTCTACAATATTAGCAACCAACACTTCCTCGATATCAATTACAAAAATCGCTGCGGTGACTTCTCGTCCCGACAAGGTGATTGGGATGCATTTTATGAATCCTGTACCAGTGATGAAATTGGTGGAAATCATTCGCGGTTACTCGACTTCTAATGAAGTGACTGACCTCATTATGGAGACATCTAAAAAACTGAACAAGGTTCCTGTTGAAGTCAACGATTACCCAGGATTTGTTGCCAACCGCATTTTAATGCCGATGATTAATGAGGCGATCATTACCTTGCACGAAGGCGTTGCCGGTGTGGAAGAAATTGACACCGTCATGAAACTAGGTATGGCGCACCCAATGGGACCTTTACAACTGGCAGATTTCATTGGATTGGACGTTTGCCTAGCAATTATGGAAGTGCTGTACGAAGGCTTTGGAAATTCTAAATACGCGCCTTGCCCTCTACTCGTTAACATGGTAACAGCCGGGAAGAAAGGTGTAAAAACTGGCGAAGGATTTTATTCGTGGGGCCATGGAACCAAAGATTTGATTGTTGCAGATAATTTTAAGAAGTAATAGACTTCTATCAAAATACAAAAGCCCTTTGTCAAAATGATGAAGGGCTTTTTTTTTCTATCTTGAAAAGAAATACGATTGAAACATCTACAACTTATTCCACGACAAACCTAAGTACCTTGTCTTGAATAGTGATAAAATAAACGCCATTCGGTAGCGAACGAACGTCAATCTCAACACCATTATCGTTGATAAAATATTCAACCTCATAATTTCTCCCTACAATGTCAGAAATTCTAAATTCACTCTTTTGGGTTGAATTACCATCGCTAATAACATACAGTCTGTCATGCGCGGGATTTGGGTAAATGGATACTTCATCGGAACTAGTCAGCTCTCCAATATCATTGGTGTTTTGCATGTTCATCATGCTTTGGGTATATGTGAGCGGTTCACAAAGTGAATCACAAGCAGCATTTGTTCCGCTTTCATTAGCAACTAAACAAACCAGGTAATTTCCGACATAGAGTGGAGCATAAGAAATGGTATTGACAGATGGTTCTATATACTCCAAATATGGTAGCCCCATCCCCATATCCATATTATACACATACCAAACATAACTCGACGGATCGGCTCCTGTAGAGTTATTGAATGTTACAATGTTTCCAGATCCATCCACAGTAGCAGTCATGTCTAAAACGCATTGTGCATTTAGGTGACTTAGAAATAGAAAAAATAGAATTGATGTATATAGCTTCTTCATAATGATGATTTGTACCTATAAGACCCGACAATTGAGAAATTAGTTGCATACATGATAAAAGCTAATGAAAGTAATCCCATGAAACTAAGATTGTAGCGTACTTTATCACGAAAAGCGTTTGATCGGAGATTATTTCAGCAAGCAAATTATCAAATCGATACGTCTCCACTCCACACAATTATCCGCTTATCGTCGGAACAAGAAACGAAAGTCTCCTCGTCTATTTTTGCCAAGCCGTTGACGGAATGTCGATGTCCCCCATTCTTGCTTTCCAAGCGCTGAACAAAAGAGAAATCGGACGAATTCCATACTTTAATCGTTTTATCGCGACTCGCGGAAACGAACTGAGCGCCATCGTGTATTGACAACAAATCATACACTGCAAAATTGTGCGCGACAATTGTTTCAATCAACGATTCCTCTTTCCAATTCCAGATTTTAATGAGCGCGTCCTTTCCTCCTGAAATGAGTAAATCTTCCTTCGTTGGGTGAAAAACAACAGACGTCGCTCCGTCTTTATGGGCGCTAATGGTGTGAATTTCATTGAAAAATTCGGTGTCCAGGATCCGCAGGTTTCCATCCTGGCAAGCGAGCACAAAGTGATCACCCGTCGAAGAAACCGCCATGGAGCGAATTTTTCCGCAATCGAGGGGAATGTAAATCAACAATTCAAGCGAGTTCGTATTCCACACAGACAAATTACCTTCGGCATCGGAGACGTACAACTGTTGTTTCGAAGCATTGGAGGCAATGGAAAAGATGGCTTTAGTGTGTTGGGTGAAGTATTTTAGTTCGGTACGCTGTGCAAGATCAAAAATGTGCAATCCCCCATCTGCCAAACCAACTGCCAATAAATTGTCACCGAAAAACTCCAGCGCATACACCGATTGCTCAAACTTGATGGCAAATTTATCTTGTTCACCTGTGGCTGTCAACCAGCGCGCAACGTAATTGTCGGCACTGCCCGAATACACAAATTCCGCATTCGCAATCAGCGCATAAACTGCGGCACTGTGGCCAATTATTTCTTGCCTCTTGCTGAACATCGATTTATTTCTTCACAGGTTTGATTTCCCGAAAGGAAATTCCCAAAAACTTCTCGTACTTGCGGATTTGTCGCACTTCATCTGAAGTCACAATCGCCAAGGAAACGCCTTCCTTACCTGCGCGCGCGGTTCTTCCACTTCGATGTGTGTAGTATTCATCATTTTCTGGTAGTTGGTAATGTACCACGTAGGACAAACCTTCAATATCAATTCCTCGCGCAGCAACGTCCGTAGCGACGAGTACTTGCACATTCGTATTTTTAAACGCACGCATGGCTTTGTCGCGCTCTTTCTGCAATAAATCACCGTGAATGCAATCCGCAGCAATGTTTTTAGCAATCAGTTGCTTGGTTAATTTCTGCGTAGCGACTTTCGTTTTGCAAAAGATCACGCCACGGTTTGTATGTTCCGATTTCAAAAATTCGGTGAGAATGTAAAATTTATCGCTTTCATTGCACACAATGAACTGATGCATGATTTGCTTGTTGACAATGTCCCTTCCACTCACCTCAATCCGATGCGCATCCTTAGACATGTAGTTCGTCACGATCTCCTTAATTCCATGCGGCATCGTTGCAGAAAACAACCATTTGTTCTCCACGTTGGATAAGGTTTTTAAAATTTCATCCAACTCTGCCTTAAATCCCATGCTCAACATTTCATCTGCCTCGTCTAAGACCAAGGTGTGCACGTGACTTAAATCCACTGCTTTTCTGTTCACCAAATCAATTAAACGCCCTGGAGTTGCCACCACAATGTGGGTCGGTCGTGTGAGCGAAGCAATTTGCTTATCAATCGGAGCACCACCGAAAACAGCTTCTGTGAAAATAGGTTCTGCTAAATACTTGGTGTACTTGAACAATTGTTTCGCGACTTGCTGTCCCAATTCACGCGTTGGACAAAGGATCAATCCCTGAATTTTCTTAATTTCTGGTGAAATATTGTGAAGCAACGGCAGTCCAAATGCAGCGGTCTTCCCTGTCCCTGTTTGAGCTTGTCCCACGAGGTCAGTCCCACCATCCAACAACAACGGAATTACCTTTTTCTGAATGTGCGTGGGTTCAATAATCCCCAAATCACTCAATCCTTTAATAAATTCCGTACGGATCCCTAATGCTTCAAACTTGCTCACAACTTCCTTGGTTTTAATTCACACAAAGGTAGTGATTTAATAAGCGGCAACATGACAGACAAGGAGACGTTTGTCAATAAATGTTATATTTGATAACTCCGTTTCATTTTGTCAAACACCCATCAATTTGATTCAAAAAACACAAAAACTAGATTTCAAATGAAAATAACTTTCCTTCTTCTTATCGCTCTATTCGTCAGCAGTGGATTCACAATTGCGCAAAAGCCACTCATCGAACAATCTTCTTCTCCTCTATCCATTGGCGAAACTGTCACCATTCATTCAGAACTCTTGGATGAAGACAGGATACTCAACGTGTATTTGCCGCTAGGATATTCCGAGGATTCCTTGAAGAATTATCCCGTCATTTATTTACTCGACGGGTCGATGGATGAGGATTTTGTACATATCGCTGGACTGGTTCAGTTCGGATCATTCTCGTGGATTAATATGTTGCCACAAACGATCGTCATTGGTATTGCAAATGTGGATCGAAAAAGAGATTTTACGTATCCTACCAACAATGAACAAGACCAAAAAGATTTCCCCACGACAGGAAAGTCCAAGGAGTTTATTTCCTTTCTAGAAAAAGAACTTCAACCTTTTGTTCAGTCAAGATATCGCCTCAATGACACTTCAACAATTATTGGACAGTCGCTTGGTGGTCTTCTAGCTACTGAAATCCTTGCGAAGCACCCTCATCTTTTTGACAATTATATCATTGTAAGTCCCAGCCTTTGGTGGGATGATGAATCCTTGTTTCAACATTTTGAGGAAGCAACCATTGAAAATAAGTCGATTTTTATTGGCGTAGGTAAAGAAGGAGAAATCATGGAAGGAGCAGCTGAAAAATTACATACGTCGCTTAAGAACGTATGTGGTGAGAGCGTTAAACTTTACTACGCGTTTTTTGAAGGCAGCGATCATGGCGATGTGCTCCATTTGGCAGCGTATAGTGCGTTTGAACAGATCTTTCAAGTAGAAATGAAAAAGCACTAAGGCAATGAGCTATTTGAACTTCGATATATAGATAAATAAGTATATTTAGATCGTTTAATAGTCAAATGAACATCGATTCTAAACTTCGCTCCATGATTAAAACCCTAACTTTTGTAATCGTCTTGACATTTGTTTCATTTCGTTCATTTGGAAATGAAAAAGTTCCTGGAGTTGTTGTTTATCCGAATGAAACAATCTCCGTCACGTTCGATGTACAGATCGTTATGTTCACGAAAGAATGGGATTTTACGCGACTTCAGAAGGGCGCCTATTTTTACGACGCTACTGGAAAAAAACGACGCTTGAGTCCAAAACATGCGTTGGAAATTCAACTGTTTTTAGGTGATACAGATACAATTCGCATGGTTTCAATCGCGCATAAAGCGAGTCGGACGTTTGCCCGACTTGTTAAAGAAGGAAAGGTAAACGCTTATTTTATAATGACTCCGCCGCGCAATAGTGTCACGCACGGATCTGGTGGTACGCCATTTGGCACCCCTGGCATGCAGTTCCATGGCAGTGGCGTCTATCGCGGATACCTTTTGTTGAAAAAGGGAGATTGGGGACCTGATATAAAAGCCAAACGATTGAGATCTCGAAAGGAAATGATTGAATTTTTTAGCGACTGTCCTAAAGTCGTGGAGGAAATCGAAGATCAAAACTTGACAAATAAAGAACTTTCAGTGGTCGTCGATTTTTATTACCAGTATTGCGGAGACCACTAAACTGTCACCCTCAAAATTAAGTGCGATGAGATTTTTTCTATTTTTTGTAATGTTTCACACCATCGGAATAGTGCATTCACTGGCGTGTGGCGATTTATGTCAAACGAAAGACAGCTCCACTTTTATCTACAAAACGGAGACACTTCAAATTGAACAGCTTACTGAGCATACCTTTCGTCACATTTCATTCTTGCAAACCACCGATTTTGGAAATGTAGGTTGCAATGGTATGCTAGTCATTGATGCGAACGAAGCGCTCATTTTTGACACACCAGCGACTGAAGAAGCATCTGTCGAATTGATCAATTGGGTAGAAAATGTACTGAAATGTAAAATCAAAGGAGTTGTTGCTACACATTTTCACAACGATTGCCTTGCAGGGCTCAATGAATTTCACAGCAGAAATATTCGATCGTATGCAAATGCCAAAACAATTAAACTTGCCAAAGCACAAAACGTTCTTCCTCCTCAATACGGATTTAAAAAATGGTTTAAATTAAATGTCGGGACTAAAATTGTGGTGAATGAGTTTTTAGGAGAGGGACATACCAAAGACAACATTGTCAGCTATTTTCCTGACGAAAAAGTGTTGTTTGGCGGATGTTTAATCAAAGAGCTTGGTGCTGGAAAAGGATATTTAGGCGATGCAAATCTCAAAGCCTGGTCGAAAACGGTGGTAAAAGTCAAAAAGCGTTTTCCCGACGCAGCGATTATAATTCCAGGACATGGAACCGTTGGAGGGAGCGCCTTGTTAGATTACACCATCATCCTATTTCTGAAAAAGTAAGTACTTCGTCCATTCATTTTATATTTCTTATCTTGCATCAAAGAGAACATTAAATTGAAATTCTATGGCAACTAAGGAATACAGCAATGGCGAAGTGACTATCTTATGGCAGCCCGAGAAATGTATCCACGCAGGCGTTTGTGTAAGAACACTGCCCAAAGTGTACAACCCCAAAGCAAAACCATGGGTGACTCCCGAGCATGCTACTTCGCAAGAACTAATTGATCAAGTGGGAAAATGTCCCTCTGGCGCATTGAGCATTAAGAAATAACGCTATGGTAAAAATAGAACACGAAGAAAACAAACCCAAAGGACGGTTCATCGTCCACCTCGATGAAGAATTCGTTGGCGAAATGACTTATTCATGGGCTGGGGATGATTCTTTCATCATCGATCACACCTTCGTCGTTGAAAAATACCGCGGCAATGATTACGCAAAACAATTGGTGATGGCAGCAGTTGACTACGCCCGTGAAAAGGACGTGAAAATTAAACCGTTGTGCAGTTACGTTAAGGCTGTTTTTGACCGAGAGGCTTCGATTGCAGATGTGAAGGATTAGATGTACTAAATTAAATTGTGTAACATTAATTCATTAATTTTAAGGAGGTTAAATGAAAAAAGCTACACAGAATTGACCTTTATAAACAAGTTGTGTTCAATTAAAGACAGAACATGAAGTACTTTATTGAAAGAACATTGGCATATTTTATTGACTGCATTATTGCATTTACAGTAATAATGCTAATTATCCAATGGGGAATTCTAAGCCGTTTAAGAGATTCTTTTGGAATAACAGAAACATGGTTCCATAGCAGTATAAACATGCAATTATACGTGCTGACTACCATTTCAATCCCTGTATGGATCTACTTTGGTTGCTTTGATTCTAATAAATCAAATGGAACATTCGGGAAGAGGATTTTCAAATTAAACGTAAAAGACAACCAAAACCAAAAAATAGGCTTTAGTAAGTCACTATTGAGAACAATTTTAAAACTGTTGCCTTGGGAAATAGCGCATATTGGAGTAATCTTTCCAAAACCTATGTATTATGAGAACGAACCAATGATTCGAATTTTATCTTACGTTGGAATATTTCTTTTTGCAATTTATGTTATTAGTATTTGGACAGATTCAAGGAAGCGTACTATTTATGATAAAGTATTGGGAACGATAGTATCGAAAAAATAAACTGCACACAACGGCTATAGTGCATGCCCTTCAGGACACACACCATAGCCTAACGTTGGCACAAGATAAAATAGAATTTCAAAAATGAATCCAAAAGTTGAACATAGAACTCCAACAGTCGAAGAATACCAAACATTAAGAGGAACAACTAATTGGGGCAAAATTGATGACTCTTCAATAGCCACTGCACTATTAAACACAAAATTTTCTGTTTGCATTACAGATGACAATAAGATAATAGCCATGGGAAGAATTATAGGCGATGGAGTTTACTTCTATATCCAGGATATAATAGTCTTACCCAATTATAAAAAGAAAGGAGTAGGAAGAAGAGTGATGCAGGAACTTGAAGATTGGCTAGAAAAAATAACTCAACCGAACACTTTTATTGGATTAATGGCGGCTAAAGGAACAATTGAGTTTTACAGAAATTTTGATTATGAAATTCGTGGTATTGATAAACCAGGAATGTTTAAAATAAAGATATAAGAAATAGTGGCTTTAGTGCTAAATCAAAGCTCAGTGCCTTTTAATCCTCTACTGCACAAACGCTAAACCATTCAGCCAAATCATTACTGATTCAAAGAAAATTGTATATTTGAGTAAACAAATCTTAAACTCCCCTACCATGGCAAAAAGTCAAGACGCAAAGAAGAACGTAAAGAAGGAAGCTGCTAAGACTCCGAAGGAAAAGAAAGCTGAAAAGCGATTGAAAAAAGCAAAGTAATCTTTGCTGCATAGTCGTTACTTATTTTGATGCCATCTAGTGATGCACCTTGTTGTGTATTTCAGTCAATCAACCTCTTTTACCGATGAAAAAAATCCAACCGATCAACATCCTCGAAAAGTTTAGTCTCTTCGATAAACAGTGGACACCACATATTATTGGCGAGCTCAACGGACAATACGTAAAACTGTGCAAATTGAAGGACGAATTCGTCTGGCACAGTCACGAAAACGAGGACGAACTCTTCATGGTATTCAAAGGAACGCTCTATATGGATTTTAGAGATGCACCCACCGTTGAAGTGAACGAAGGGGAAATTATCATTGTCCCCAAAGGCGTTGAACACCGCCCACGTACGAATGGAGAGATTGTATTTAACCTCTTGTTTGAACCAAAGGAAACCGAGCATACAGGAAGCGTTGATTCGGAGTTGACAGTGAAGGAATTGGATTGGATTTAAGACAAGCTAAAATGACTGATCAACAATTTAACTTCTGGCAAAAATGGCTCACCTACGCCAATGTAATGGCAGTAGCAATTGGCATTCTATCAGCATTTGCTGGCAACTCGTTTGTTTTTGAACTCCACAACCGCTACACAAAAGATGTGTTTTTCAATGCTACAGAATTCGACCCAGAAGTGTTGAACCTAAAAAATTGGCTTTTTGGAATTATAGGCGGAACGATTGTGGGCTTCCACGTGTTGATGATTCTAATTTCTGAAAATGCCTTCAAGAGAAAAGAACGATGGGCCTACAAAGCGCTTTGGTTGGGGTTGCTTTCCTGGTTTTTTATTGATAGCGGGATATCCCTCTATTTCGGAGCTGTGCACAATGTCATTCTCATTAATCTCGTTGCGTTGGTGCTGATTGGACTTCCCTTAGTGGCTACGCGGAAGGAATTTGGAAAGAATGAATCGTGAGGGATTTCTTCCCAGCTGGCGCGAGCGTCACGCTCGTGTCCTGCTGGAACTTAAAATATCATTCCAAACAACAATTCTTTATTCATCAATTTTGCTCAGCTGGCGCGAGCGTCCCAGCTGCCGATTTACCATTCCAATCCCCACTTACAAAATCAATTACACTTCCAACGTTAGATAAATTAAAATCGTTACTATTGAAGATGAAAAACCTACTTCTAATCTTCTTTCTACTGCTATTGACCGAAGCGACAGGGCAATATTCTATTTCGGTGGGAATCAACCGAAAAATGGAAAACCCAACAAATAGTGATAATTATCCCTTTAGTTCATGGAGTACAGCTGATAAAAGATTTAAAAATGATTATTTCAATATTCGGGGTGATTATCAAAAAGATTGGTTATTTCTGTCCGCAGAAATTAGTGGGCTTTTTAAAAAAGGAGTTGTTAGCAACGTGAGCTATACTATAACCCATAGTCCTACTGATTACCACCACTATAATTTTTTTGCGAAAGCCAATTATAGTTATTTGGGATTAAAATTGGGACCCAGTTATTTGCTTTATGGTGATGATCCCATTTTTGAAAAGCTTACATCTGGCTTTGCAATTGGTCCATTTGTTCAAACCGAATTCTTGGTCAGTCACACTGAATACGATCATTTAATCAATGGTAAATCAGGCTATGATTTCGCGGCCATGGATTTAGAACAGGTATTTGTTTCCTACGGTGTTAGGATCCTCAAAAGATTTACCTATAAAGGTGTTTTTATCGAAGCAAATGCTTCTGCAGGACACTCAGCTAAGAATAGAACTGGTTTTCGTAAAGATAAAGATGAACGAAGTCATTCCAATCTCTTTTATGAGATAGGCTTTTCGGTAGGTTATACACGTCAACTGAAGCCAACTAAATCGCTTGATCCATGAAAAACGATTTAAAACTTGTCTACATAAAATTAATTCACACAGCGATCTGGGTGTTCTTCAACATCGTTATTTTCTACCTGCTCTACGCAGTGATTGCCAACAAAATTGACGTTTTCGTTTGGATCTGCATAGGATTAATTTTAGTAGAAGGATTGGTACTGCTTGCGTTCAAATCCATTTGTCCGATTACACTGATTGCAAAGAAATATTCCAATTCCGAAGCGAGTAATTTCGATATCTATCTGCCCCAATGGTTGGCAAAACACAACAAAGCCATCTATACTACCATTGTCGTCATTGCGTTGTTGATTTTAATCTACCGATTGGTGAGTTAGACGAATGGACTAACCCCTAGCCAAAATTAGACTGCTGCTTTTTGTCCCAGCTGGCACGAGCTGACGCTCGCGCCAGCTGGGACAAAAAGAAATATCTCGAAAAATCCTATATTTAGGATGAAAATGGCTAACAAAACTGTACAAAGCCATCGTACATTTGTAGGATAGGTACAGTTTTAGTGGATCTATAAACAAGTTGCATAGAATAACACTGACAAAAGAAAATTTAAAAATTATGCTCACAGACATTCACCCGAAATTACCAATGCGAGACATCGCTCGAACCAAAGACTTTTACCTGAATAATTTAGGATTTAAGGAACTTGGTGACTATCGCCATTATTTAATGGTGGGAAAAGACACGATAGAAATTCACTTTTTTGAGTTTAAGGAACTTGACCCAAAAGAAAACTATGGACAAGTGTATATCAGAACTGAGAACATAGACAAACTTTACCAATCGTTGATTGACAATAAAACAATCATACATCCAAATGGACATTTACAAACCAAACCTTGGGGACAGAAGGAATTTGCTTTACTTGACCCGGATAATAACCTGCTGACATTTGGGCAAAGTATAGAAAAGTAAAAACCATAACAAAATATGAGTCAAGACGAGCAAATAATTGAATGCGAAAAAAGACTTTTAGAAGCATTGGAAACTGGCGACATTAAAGTTCTCGATGAACTATTACACGACAATTTAATTTTTAATATTCCAACTGGACAGACAATTACAAAAGCGATGGATATTGAAAATTATCGTTCAGGTATTTTGACAGTTTCCGAAATATCGGCAACGGATCAAATCATTACATCTATTGACGACATTTCTACTGTGGCGGTTACACTTCATTTGAAAGCAACGTATGCTGACCAAATTGTCGATGGAAAATTTAGGTATTTAAGAGTATGGAAATTAGTTGGCAATTCGTGGAAAGTAATTGCAGGTAGCGGATTTCAAATTTAACATCAAATGATGATTGCGACAAGAAACACTGCATCTAAACAGTGGAGTCTCTCTATTTCGGCGCGGTACATAATGTCATTCTCATTCATATTGTTGCGTTGGTGCTGATTGTACTTCCACTAGTGGTTACGCGAAAGGAGTTCAAACACAAAAACTCCTGAGGGATTTCACACTATTCAGCAATCCAAAACCTCAATTCAACCTCATTTTCTTAGTTTCTGGAAATTGACGACCCGATTTTCTGAGAAAAAATTCTACTTTGTGCGAATTATTGCACGTATGACTATATTAATAATAGATGATGAAGTAAAAGCCCGCAGTCTGTTGAGAAGTATTCTCAGCGAAAATTGTGAGGCCGTTACTGAAATTTTAGAGGCTGGAAATTTAATCGATGGTGTTAACCTCATCCGTGAGCAGCGCCCGAAACTTGTATTTTTAGACATTGAAATGCCCCAAGAGCGAGGAACTGAGATTTTTAAGTACTTCAATAAAAATGAAATTGATTTTGAAATCGTCTTTGCCACTGCGTATGATCGATACGCTTTGAAAGCATTTGAAATGAATGCCGTGGATTACATTTTAAAACCGCTGCGCCCTAGACGTGTGATTGAACTCGTTGAAAAAATCTATAAAACAACGGAGGCAGACTCCATCAATGAAAAGCTCGAAGAATTACGTAACTCACTAAAAAATAATACTTTCAAGAAAATTGGACTTCCAATGCAGGATGGAATTCTCTTTGTGCACCTCGATGAAATCATACACTTAGAGGCAGATGGCATGTACACCCGATTTTACACGAAAAGCGATGGTGAACAAATTGTTTCGAAGCCATTGAGACATTTTGAATACATTCTTGAGTCCGGAAAAGGCTTTTACCGTCCACATCGATCGCATATATTCAATATTCACTTTATCAAGCAATACATAAAAAAAGACGGGAATTATGTGGTGTTGGAAAATGACCATATCATACCAATCACCCGTGATAAGCGCGATGAATTTCTTCAATTGATTTCGTCCATTTAACTATGTTGAGTCGAATTGTATACCTATTCGTTGCTTTGTTCTTGGCACATGCAGTTCAGTCACAGCAACAGTATAACGCTTATAGTCTTAATGAGCTTTACAATTTTGATATTTCAACCGTTTACGATATCAAGCAAGATAAACACGGTGATTTTTGGTTGGGGACGGACCAAGGCATGGTTCATTTCAACGGCTACGAGTTTCAACTTCATTATTCAGCGAAATATGGAAGAGAATCCACCAATATCAAACTTGATAGAGAAGGACGCAGTTGGTACTCAAATTTTGGAGGTCAACTTTTCTACCTTGAAAAGGATTCCGTGCATGTCGCTATTGACCAATCTGCTGGTCTCGGATTCATTATGGATTATTTTCCGTATTCAGATTCATTGGTGTATTACTTTCTTCAAAACACAAGCAAAATCATTCAATACGACATCAAAAATAACGTATCGCAGGTACTGTGGGAACCATTAAACAAGGATGCTTTCATCATGTCGATGAAACAACGAGGCAATCAAATTGATGTTGTCGTAAATGAACAGGTGGGCAAAGCAAGGAATGAAATCGTGCGGTATACCTTTGACTTACATACCCGAACTTCAAAGAGAATCAAAACAACGATTGAAGCACCAGTAAGTTTAGGTATCATAAAATATGTTGAGGATTCATGTTACTACATCTATTTTAAACCAGAAGAATTTGGAGTGCTGAACCTTGATCGTAAGAACCCCGAGCTTTTTAAGAAGCAAAATGTCTTTTCGCTGAATTCGGTTTATGTGGATGACCAGAAAATTTTCCTCCTGAAGAAAAATGGCGTTCAGGAAATTTCCCTCGTCCCTCCGTATCAAAGTGCGACTGTCATTCAGGGATTAAATGCATCAACTTATCTAAAGGACAAAGAAGGAAACGTATGGATTGGAAGTCTGAGCGAGGGTATTCAAATCATCCCGAACGCAGCATTTAGGCATCGGAAACTGACACATCATAAAATTCATCAATCTGTTGTGTCCCCTGATGGAACAATCTATTTTCTCGATTCTGAAGATAAATTGCTGATGTCCCCCTACCCCTATTCAACGCAGGTGAAACTCGCAGATAACATTTCCTCGCAGGGATACATGACGTATGATTCTGTCAACAACACCCTGTTTTTGAGTCACCACAATCAGGCGTTTTCGGTAGACAAGAAACGATTTATACCCAGTGAGTTGCGGTATTTTAAACGGCTGCACTTCTTAGATAAAAAAACAGTTGTCGTTACACGAGGAGACGGTGCCATCATCACTACAATCGATAAATCACCCGTCGTTTGGGACCGTGTTAACTACAATTTTGGAGAAGTCATCAATCAGCAAAAAGATCATCAATTTACAACGATACGAAACGTAAGAAGTCAGTTGATTGCTGAAGCAAAAAACAGAAAGCACCTCTACATCGGATACATTGATGGGGTTTATCATTATTCTCATTCTAAAAAGCCCGCGCAACTTCAATTTAAAGGTCAAAAGATTCATGCAACAACCCTCGTAGCGGACACCAAGAACGGGGTTTGGGTCACGACCACGAATCAAGAGCTAATCAGGTATGAGGGTGATCGTCCTACGTTTAGTTTTAAGCTTCCAGAAACAGTAAACGCTCTTGTTCAAAATAACGATCTGTTGTATTTATCCTGCAACAACGGGATCTATCGCATTCATGTTCCCCAGAGAGAAATGACCTTGATTAACAAAGCAGACGGCTTGCTCAAAGGAAAAGTCACTTCCCTTTTCTACTATAATGACAGCCTTTACATCGTTTCGGGTGACAAAATCCAAAGCATCCCTTGTAGCTACAATTATACCAACACTACCCCACCTGAAATATTCATTGATGCCGTTCTGCTTTTTGATGAAATCCTGCCGTTGCAAACCCATTATTCGCTTTCGAATGACGAAAATAACCTCACCTTTAGCTTTCGAACAAATGCTATTCGTGGACAAGACCTAATCCGTTACCAGTATCGACTTTCAAATGGCGATTGGATCACTACTCCAGCGCACACACATCAATCTATATTTTCTAATCTCGCTCCAGGAACGTATACCTTTGAAGTCAGAGTGGTGAATGAAGATGGAATTGTTTCTCCCTCTAAGAAAATCAACTTCACAATTGATAAACACTTTACACGAACCTGGTGGTTTTTACTGCTTGTTTTCATTTCTGTTACTGTCATCATTCTACTTATTGTACAATACCGCTACAAGGTCTTACAACAGCGAAACAGGCTTTATGCACAAAAGCAAGAATTAAGAAAGGAAGTCTATAAATCAAAAATAGCTGCCATTCGGTCGCAGATGAACCCACATTTTATATTTAATGCGCTCAATACCATTCAGGAGTTCATCATTACCAATCAAAAGGACATTGCCAGTGAATATTTGGCTGATTTTGCGGACCTGATACGTAAATACCTTGAACAAAGCAGAAAAGAAGAAATTTTCTTGGATGAAGAAATAGAGACGTTGGAAATTTATTTAAGCCTAGAGAACCTTCGTTCCAACGGTCAGTTAGATTATTCCATTTATTGTGATCCGCTTGTCAACCAGTTTGAGACACTTATTCCAGTCATGTTGCTCCAACCGTTCATTGAAAATGCCATAAAGCACGGATTACTGCACAAAGTAGGAACTAAGTCCCTTCAGATTTCTTTTCACAAAAAAGGTGAGCACAGGTTGCGTTGTTGCATTGAAGACAATGGAATTGGTCGTGAAGCAGCTGCAAAGTTCAGCAACGAAAAGCACAACTCATTTGCCACCGAAGCCATTGATGAAAAAATGGAACTGCTTAACAAAAATACTTCGCGCAACATATCCATAGAAATAGTGGATTTAAAAGAAGGTGACGCGACCAATGCTACAATTGCCACAGGAACAAAAGTGATCATAGAATTCGATTTGTGATTCTAGCGTAAGCTATCTCGACGTATTTCAAATTACATTCAACTTTTACATTTCAGAAACCCCAGCTGGCGCGAGCGTCACGCTCGTGCCTTGCTGGAACTTAAAAATATCATTCCAAACAGCAATCCTTTATTTATCAATTTTGGAACCCATTAAATCAATTTCAACTACCGAATTATCACCATAATAGTTTCTTGCACTACTGTATTTCCAGTCAATTGCATTGAATACCAAACCTTCTTTTACAGGATTTTGATGAACGTAATCAAATTTCTGTTTGATGACTTTGTTGCTGTATAATTCAATGGGCATATTATCGTGTTGCCAAAGTTGATATTTTTCTACATTACTTTTTGCAGCACCGGCTTCTTCAAACATTTTGAGTAAATATTCCTTTCTACTTTCTCTTGGATTTTCCTTTATTGTAGCAATAATTTTTCTTGAAGTAAAACCTTTAAAATCCCTAATTAAACCTGATGGATCATCATTCGAAGAACGAAAAATCATGTGAACATGATTGGGCATAATGCAATACGCAAATAGCTCCATACCTTTATTTTCTCTGCAATATTTTATACTATCAACTAAAATTTGAAAATAGATTTCCCGCGTAAAAATATCAACCCAATTTACTGTTGCAAAGCTTACAAAATAAGCAGCTTCTGGTTTATGAAAACGATATTTTGTACTCATAATTCAAATGTAAAAAAAATTACCGTTTCTATTAGATGAGAGTTTTCGTAGAGTATTTCCGCAGGGCACGAGCGTGACGCTCGCGCCCTGCGGGGGCTTTTGCTTGGATAAAACTCAATCCTATTCTAATTACACCCAACTTTTACATTTCAGAAACCCAAACCTGCAATTCAGCAATTCATCTCCTCCTTTTAAGTGAGTTTCCTTTTCATTTGCTGTATAATTTAAAAAATTAATCATTATGAAAAAACTAATACTATCTATCACAGCACTTTGCTGCAGTTTTCACGGTGTAAACGCCCAAAATTATGAATGGGCAGCAGCGATGGGAGGAACAAGCGATGATACAGGCTATGGAATTGCAGTAGATGCCGCTGGCAATGTTTATACCACTGGTACTTTTAACGGAACCGTAGATTTTGACCCAGGAACAGGAACGGCTAACCTTACTTCCGTAGGAAGTTATGATATATTTATATCTAAATTGGATGCGGCTGGTAACTTTGTATGGGTAAAACAAATGGGAGGAACGAGTCAAGATACACCATCTGGCATAGTCCTAGATGCTTCTGGAAATGTATATACTACTGGCTATTTTATAGGAACAGTAGATTTCGACCCAGGAGCTGGAACTGCTAACCTCACTTCGGCAGGAATCTATGATGTCTATGTTTCCAAATTGGATGCCGCTGGTAACTTTCTGTGGGCAAAACAAATGGGGGGAACAGATAGTGAAGTAAGCTATGGAATTGCCGTAGATGCTTCCGGAAGTGTTTATACAACAGGCTATTTTGTAGGAACAGCAGATTTCGACCCAGGAGCTGGAACTGCTAACCTCACGTCAGCAGCGGGAACAGCAGATGTTTTTGTTAGCAAATTGGATGCCTCTGGTAACTTCGTATGGGCAAAACAAATGGGGGGAACAAGTACTGAGGTTGGATATAGTATAACCGTAGATGCTTCCGAAAATGTATATACCACCGGTCTTTTTCAAGGAATAGCAGATTTTGACCCAGGAGTAGGAACAGTTAACTTAACTTCTGCAGGACAAGACGACATTTTTGTTTCCAAATTGGATGCCTCTGGTAACTTGGTGTGGGTAAAACAAATGGGAGGGGCAAATGCTGATATTGCACGTGGCATAAGCTTAGATGCCTCTGGTAATGTATATACCACTGGTCATTTTCAAGGAACAGCAGATTTTGATCCAGGAGCTGGAACCTCTAACCTTACTTCCTTAGGAAATTTCGATATTTTTATTTCTAAATTGGATGCCTCTGGTAATTTGGTTTGGGCAAAACAAATGGGGGGATTATTTCAAGATTACAGCTCTAGTATAGCCTTAGATGCTTCTGGAAATGTATATACCACTGGTTTCTTTTACGAAACAGTAGATTTTGACCCAGGAGTAGGAACAGCCAACCTTACTTCTGCTGGAAATACTGATGTATTTATTTCCAAGTTAAATTCCTCAGGTAATTTTGTATGGGCAAAACAATTGGGAGGAACAAGTTATGAACATGGAGCTTGCATAGCCGTTGATGCTTCAGAAAATGTATATACCTCTGGCTATTTTTACGAAACCGGAGATTTTGACCCAGGAGCAGGGACAGTTAACCTTACGGCCGTAGGAAATTCAGATATTTTTGTTTCTAAATTAGGTGTTGGTAGTGTAGGAATTTCAGCATCCAACAATGCTTCATTCAACATTTACCCCAACCCTGCTTCTTCCAATTTAACCATTGAAACAGAAGCAGCAATTGAAAGCGTTCAAGTCTTCAACGTAAATGGAACACTGGTTCAAAGCGAAACAACAAGTCAGTTTTCTGTTGCATCCTTGGCAAGTGGAGTTTACATCATTCACGTGAAAACTGAGGAAGGGATTATCACAAAACGTTTTAGTAAAAAGTAAGTGAGACATTTCGACATACTTCGACAAGCTCAGTAGTACAGCTCAATGTCCGAAGCTCAGTTACCAAATAATTTTTCATTTTTTTTCATAGAGAAGGAGATCGAAAGGTCTCCTTTTTTCTTTAGCTGCATCCCCAGCTAGTGTGAGCGTCACTAACGTGCCTTGCTGCAGGGGGAAACTAAAAAACTGGCTTTTTGGCTTCAACGGAGGAACGATTGTCGGCTTCAACGTGTTGAAGATAAATGTCGAAAGATTCCTCCCTTCAGTCGGAATGACAATTAGCCCGTTGGGGATAAAGGATAAAACAATGGCGGCTTCGCCGTCATTGTTTTATCCCCTCTTTTAGGACAAGCCCGTCATTCCGACTGGAAGGAGGAATCACAATAAAGGCACGGGCGTGACGCTCGCACCAGCGAGCTTTTATTTTGAATCGTAGTAGGAAGTAAAATTAATTTCTTAGCTTTAGTTACTAACCAAGACCATCGTAGCATCGCTAGTAGTTCATATGAAAAACCTATTTCCAATCATCGTTGTTTTTAATTTGGCTCAAACCCTGGGACAGTATTCCATTTCTGCTGGGATAAATGCTGAGAGATTCCTCCCTTCAGTCGGAATGACGAATAGTCCGTTGGGTATAAAGAAGGAGAGACTCCTCCCTTCAGTCGGAATGACAATTAGTCCTTATGGGAGAATGGATAAAAGATTCCTCCTTGCAGTCGGAATGACGAATAGCCCGTTGGGTATAAAAGATAAAACAATGGCGGCGAAGCCGCCATTGTTTTATCCCCCTCTATTTAGGACAAGCCCGTCATTCCGACTGCAAGGAGGAATCCCAATCACCGCAGAGACAGAAGTCATTCCAACCAGCAGTGCAGAGAGGAATCCCAATCACCGCAGAAACAAAGGTCATCGGACGACGGGAAGAATCTCCACTCACGAAAAACAAAAAAATTATGAGTAAAACAGGATTCATTTATATAATGACCAATAAAAACAAAACAACTTTATACATTGGTGTCACAAATAATTTGTGCAGAAGGATATACGAACATAAAAATCATTTGATAAAGAACTCATTTACTGACAAGTACAATCTAACAGATTGTATTTATTATGAAGAGTTTCAATATTTCGGTTTAGCTATAAAAAGAGAAAAAGAACTAAAAAAGTGGAATAGACAAAAGAAGGAAGACTTGATAAATAAGAAGAATCCGGAATGGAAAGTGTTGGTAACTGATCAGGGTTTTGTTCGAGAGAATATGCCTTTTCAAAAACAAGTCGCCGACATGATGAACGAATTTCAAAAGGGGAATAACGATTCCTCCTTCCAGTCGGAATGACGAATAGCCCGGTGGGGATAAAGAATGAGAGATTCCTCCTTTCAGTCGGAATGACAATTAACCCGTTGGGGATAAAGGATAAAACAATGGCGGCTTCGCCGCCATTGTTTTATCCCCCTCTATTTAGGACAAGCCCGTCATTCCGACTGGAAGGAGGAATCCCAATCACGGCAGAGCCAGAAGTCATTCCAACCGACAGTGCAGAGAGGAATCTCCAATTACCCCAGAGACAGAAGTCATTCCAACCAGCAGTGCAGAGAGGAATCCCAATCACCACAGAAACAGAAGTCATTCCAACCGACAGTGCAGAGAGGAATCCCCGCTCCCCTAGATTTACAAAGCGAAGCAGAAGGTATTACAACCTAAGAAAAATAGACCTGTATAAAATCAGAACAAATTAACCGTTAATAGAAAGTTGGCGTAGAGAAAATTCGTTCCTTGCTATAAAAAGACATGAAAATCGGACTTATCATATTACTTTCTCTTCTCTCATGTACAAGTGCGTTCTCTCAGTATCCGGATATCGTAGATATTCAGTTATCCCCCTCAAACCCCGCTGATACAGATAGTGTCTTCCTAATTTCAAAAGTTGGGTTGGTCACACAGGGATATCAATTAGCATCTGTAGTTGAAATAGATGGTGATACAATAAATGTTCAAAATTGTTACAGCGAAAGTCCATTTATGGCGACAGTCTATGTATTCGACACCACCTACATCGGAATTCATAATAATGGTAATTACGTTGTAGTTTTTACAGCATATTCCTCAAGTGCATTGAATCCAAATTGTGATTATGCAGACACAAACCAAGTTGTTTTAGATTTGACTGTCGCTATTGATGAACTTGTTATGAGTAAAAACAGAGAATTGGTTAAACAAATAGATCTCTCAGGGAGAGAAAGTAAAGATGTGCCAAACACGATTTTGATTCGGTTTTATAATGATGGTACTACCGAAAAAGTGTTCATTGGTGAATAAATAGTTGCTTATAAAAGCGATAAATGTCGAAAGATTCCTCCATTCAGTCGGAATGACGAATAACCCGTTGGGGATAAAGGATCAAAGATTCCTCCATTCAGTCGGAATGACAAATAGCCCGGTGGGGATAAAGGATAAAAGATTCCTCCATTCAGTCGGAATGACAATTAGCTCGTTGGAGATAAAGGATAAAACAATGGCGGCGAAGCCGCCACTGTTTTATCCCCCTCTATTTGCGACAAGCCCGTCATTCCGACTGAAGGGAGGAATCTCCAATCACCGCAGACAGAAGTCATTCCAACCGGAAGTGCAGAGAGGAATCCCAATCACTTCAGAAACAGAAGTCATTCCAACCGACAGTGCAGAGAGGAGTCTTCATTCTGCTGGATTCGGTGCAAAGCGAATGATCTTGAAAAATCCTATCTTTAGGACGAAATAATTAACAACAAAAACATCAGTGAACATTCTCTTTATATGCAGTAGAAATCAATGGAGAAGTCCAACTGCAGAGGCAATTTACAAAAAGCACTCAGGCTTATTCGTAAAATCTGCTGGAACGGAACCCTCAGCTAGAATTAAATTAAATTCTAAAACGATTCTTTGGGCTGATCTAATATTTGTAATGGAAAAGAAACACAAACAACGAATGATTCAAAATTTTCCAAATGAATCAGCTGATAAAAGAATAATTATTCTTGATATATTAGATGAGTACAAATTTATGGATGCTGAACTGATTGAGGAAATAGAGATGAAAGTTGACCTCTATTTATTGTGAAAAATCTCCCCCACAAAAAAACCCTCACCGATAACGATGAGGGTTTTACCCGGTACGTGTGCGCTTATTCACCCGCTGTACCATCCTGGATACCTGATTCTCCATGATCGTCTGCATTTTTAGATGAATGTTTTCTGTCGCTTCTACGGGTTCCACCGGCCATTTCGTACTCGTTGGAATCGAATCCGTAGATTGCTCCGATCGCCTGAAGAATTCTGCGGCTGAAAAATTTCAGCGCCTGTGCAGCATCGTCGATGGCATTTGACTCACTATCGAGCGAACTCAACTTTGTGTTGTATGCCTGTAATGCTACTTTCAGGTTCAGAATCATCTGCTCGAAATCAGTCGCGGTTAAACCGCCTCCAAGATCGAGTGTGGGATCAATGGCCTTTACGCCGGCCAAACGCTCCTCTGCAAAACTCAGTGTTGCAGATAAAGACTTCTTTCGAAAACTCATATCACTATGTTTTGATTAGACAATCCCATTACGCGTTAGACGCAATGGGCGTGGATCTTCCACTGATCTATACCATCCACGGGGCGTGCCACAATTCCACAATTTTATTGGATCGCGATTAAACGGTCGTTCTCAGAATGTAAATAGTCGTTCTTATTGAACAATTGGTCAATAATTAAGACTTCAAACAGAAATATTTCCTTAAAAAAATGGTGAAATAGCCACTTTTGTTCCTCTAAAAACTGTTGACGCTCCAACAAAAACTGTTGACGCTCGAACAAAAACTGTTGACGTTCCAAGAAAAGTTGTTGAAACTCGAGCAAAAGCTGTTGACGTTCCAAGAAAAGTTGTTGAAACTTGAGCAAAAACTGTTGACGTTCCAAGAAAAGCTGCTGACGCTGGAACATAAGTTGCTGAAACTTGAGGGAAACACGTTCTTTCAATTGATAAATTGAGAAATAGTAGAACTAATTTTTTGTGTATATTTGAATCCAACGAATAAAAAGCTACTACTATTATGAAAAGCATTCTTCTAACACTACTACTCTTTTTCTCATGTTCAGTCTATAGCCAAGTAACCGTATACGCAACCTATGAAGACTTCGTAAACCAAAAAGGAGTTCAATACGATGACTATAAAAGTTGGGCTTTTGCTGGACGAAAAATGTCTCTTGTATTATTAAAAGACGGAGAAAAACATAAAATAGGGTGTGACAAAAAGACGTGGGGTTTCGTTTATAAAGATGTTCTTTTCAGAGTATATGTAAAGTATAGACAACCTGTTCGATTAATGAGCCAAGGAAAAATATGTTATTACGAAAATGGAGCTGCACATTTATCCATGCTAAGCACAGGAAAAAGCTCTGGCACAGCTCAAGGTGGAGTGCATAGTTTCTTTTCTGCGAAAATAAACTCTGAAATCGTTCCATTTAAAGGTACAGATGAAAGAAGTGAAAGCGGAATGTTATTTAGAAGTAATTCTGATTATAAGTATTTAATTGGTTGCTTAAAAAAATACATGGATATCGATTTTGTTAGGGGCTGTGTTTCAAACTTCGAAAAAGCGCAGAACGAGTAATTATTTAGTTCACTTAAATCAAGCTGACCACCACTACTCTACACCGTTACTTATGGCATCAGCGAACAATGTAAACGAACCACAACTAAATTAAAATACAAATGAAATACATCTTTTTATTGATTCTAATCATTAACAGTACTATCATGAGCGCGCAAAGTAATGACCCTTGGGGTGAATACATGACACCATCAAGTATCCATTCCCTTTTTTCCGAATACACTGGGAGTTTCAAAATGGAAATAACAATGGCAATGGGAGAAGGTAACGAACCTTCCATTATCACTGTAAATTCTGAGCACATTATGTTGCTTGGTGGCAGATTTTTAGAAATGAAACAACACGGAAGTATGATGGGTATGGACTACCAATCTATATTCACACTCGGATTTAACAACACCGACAAAAAAATGGCGTTAACAACCATTACCAATATGGGAACTGGTACACTGAGTTTATTTGGCGAGTGGAACGAGAAAACCAAAACAGCAAATTTATTCGGACAACTAACCAATCCAGTTACTAAAGGTGTAATCAATGTACGCCAAACAGTTGCATTCATTGACGAAAACACCATTCTCATTGAAAGTTATGACCAGGAAGGGGACAAACCCGAAAAGAAAACGGTGCAATACAAACTCATTAGAAACATATAAACAAAAGCAACGACCCGCTAACAGCAACTACTCGAAAAAAACACCCAACAATTTTTATATTTAAAGAAGTATACTATATTTGAAAGCATAGATAAAACACTTAAAGGTCACAATTTCACCTTTTTGACAAAAAAACAATAGCTAACTAACCTAAACTAAACACATGAAACTAGAGCGAATACTCGACAAGCTCGGATCCCTCGAAAAGAACTCCTTTATTAAGATGATTGACAACATCATCTCAAACAACCCTAAGAAATTAAAGGACATTGAGAAAATCTTAAGCTCTTCCGACAAAGGATTAAAAACAGCCGACAGCCAAAATATTTCTGCAATTTTTGAATTAATTTCTGACGAATTTAAACAGCATGTGATTTGTGAATTTCAAGAAGCAAACTCACAACTGGATGTACTTATTGATATTATCATTCGAGATGGAAATTGTATCATGAGCCAAGATTGGTTTTCAAGACTCTATGAAGACGAGATTAAAAAGCTTAAAGCGAAAATTAAAAGTCTGAATACTGAATTTGTGAATGACAAATCTGATTTAAGCGAATTAAGAAAGCGTGATTTGAAGATTTACAAAGCTTGTCTGCACACTGCATATCATAACGATATTGAAAATAATCGCGAACCAAAGATTACAAGTGAAGAGCTATCAATCATTTTAACACTTGCCAAGCAACTAGGATTATCTCAAGAGGAAGCAAAACTCATTAATTACTCCATTTTACCTATTATAAAAGGTGATATCAATGATGTCATCAACGATTTAAGAAATATGGGAGTTGTTTTTTACTCAAAAAAGGACTCTACCATCTATGTTGCTGATGAAATGGTACGCTTGCTGAGATCCGTTCGTGAAAAAGAAGTCGCTGAAAAATACTACCGTCGAACTCTGAAATTATTGAGAGAACCAATCATCAATCAGATTGCTAAAAATCACAGCATTGATCGCAAGTTAACTCATGCGGAGAAAGTGGAGTACATAATTAAGGAAGGAATTAGCTTCTCTAACCTTCTACTCCATGAAATTTATCGAGATGGACAGACTTTAACAGAAAAGAAAAAAGAGCTGAACGAATTGTGTGAAAAAGGACTTGGAATTAAAACATTAAAAGGCAATACCCTCGAAGAAAAGATCAGCAGTTTGATTGAACATTTTGATGGTGTCGAAAAAGATGAAAAGGTTGGAATCTCAATGGATGGTTTTGACAAACTTTTGACTGAATTGTTTAAATCATTGCCGAAGCTTCAAAAAGATATTAGAGTACAGTTTCAACTGCAGGAAATTGATAATGTTCCACTCAACGCCAGCTATTTTCTCGATTACAACATTAAGCCGAGAGACATTTTAGATCTTATCTCAAAAGCTGACATGACCAAATTCATCAAAGATCATGGAATTAAGCAACGAGGTGATGACATTCTAAACATTTTAGACCATTACACAGATGTAGAAAATCTTTACTTGGAGAATTATGCAAATGTTGCCTACAGAAATTATAATCTGTTAAAGGAAAACGGAATTTTAATCAAGGAAAGCGAGATAGGTGTTAAATTCGAAGAACTCACTAAAAACATACTCGTTGGACTTGGTTTTTCCGTTGATGACAAACTACGAAAGCAACTCAACACGACGAAGGATATGATGGATATCCTTCTTAATCTAGGAAACAACGAGATAATTATCGTTGAATGCAAAACGAGTAAAGAAAAGGGCTACAATAAATTTAGTACGGTTTCACGTCAATTAAAGTCGTACCAGAATGTAGCATTAAAAAACAATTTAAGAATTGTGAAAATCCTACTCGTAGCGCCTGAATTTAGCGATGACTTTGTATTCGATTGTGAAATGGATACAGAGATGAATCTTTCACTTCTTAAAGCTTCTACCCTCATGCAAATTTTCGAGGCATTCAAAGTATCCAAGTACCAAGAATTCCCGCATGTCTTGTTCAGAGATGTTGTGATTAATGAAGAACGTGTGGTGAAGGCGTTGAGTAAGTAAAGGAATCTATGACAGCTAAATTTAGTAAAAGTGTCTCGCATAAATTTGTTATTTTTAGAAGGATTGAATGAAACGTGTTACACAAATATGGCGGTTAGGCATTTGTTAACAGTCATAGTGAAAACGACAACAAAGAAAATGACAACATATGAATATACTTCAACCAATAATTGACTTTTTTAATCATCCAGTTTTCATCATCGTCGGTGGACTGACAGTGGTTTTTGCTGCAACAGGAATAATTTACAGAGTTATTTGTATTGCACTCGGAGTAACACCTCTTGTATTTAGAATTGGTAAAGCAATTTGGCGAAGAAAAGTTGCAATTATTGGAAGTTCTGAAGCATTTTCATCATTGAAAGACTGCATTACGGATACTAATATTTTCAAAAAGGACAACGTAATCCACATACCAATTGACAATATTGAAAAAAGTAAAGAACACACAATTTTGCTCGTTGACTGGGAAACAAGCGGAAATCATATTGACAATATATTTTTAGCAAGAAGGAATCATAAGACTGCAGTAATCATTTTCGCAAAACCTGGTTCCATTCCTCACGAAAAAATGGCTGAAATCGGTAATAGAAGTAATACTGTTGTAGTTAACTTCAAAGGACGTTTACTGAACGACATCTTAAACTCTTTGATAACAACAAGTTTTGATGGAAAGTAGTATGTATTTACAATCAATCCTGAATAAATACGCTCCGAGAAGTTTAGATAGCCATACGCTGAGTATTTTACTTCTAAAAGCAGACCTACAAAAGTGGGCTTCAACTTGCTATATTTCAATATTAAATTCTGGTTCTAGAGCAAAAGGAACAGCTATTTCAATGGCTTCTGACGTTGATTATCTTATTTCTTTAACGAGCAATTGTAATGCTACTAGTGGCGGACTGAAAAGTATTTATGACTCATTACATACCCATTTAAAATCAAAATATAATCCAGTTAGAAAGCAAAACGTTTCGTTTAGAATAAAAATTAACGACTTAGAAATAGATATAACTCCTGCAAGAAAACATTCGGGTAATACAAATAACCATTGGCTCTACCTTTCTAAGCTTGACACTTGGCGACAAACCAATATACAAAAACACATAACGGACATTTCGGGTTGCGGGAGACTTAACGAAATAAAGCTCTTGAAAATTTGGAGAGAACTTAATAAACTAGATTTCCCGTCAATCTATCTAGAGTATTTAACGATTGGCATTCTATCTGGAAAATCAAAAGATGCTTCAAAGCTTACCGACAATTTTTGGTTTATATTACAAGCATTAGGTAAAGACATAAGTAATCCTTTAAACAGTAGAATCGTTGACCCTGCTAATTCAACAAATATTTTATCGGACTTACTTACTGCGACAGAAAAGAAAGCAATCATTTCAAAAGCTAAATTATCAATTGCACAACAATATTGGAGTGGTATAGTATGGTGACAGATAACGGAACTACGCCTGGTAACAGGCGTTTGGCACTAAAAAAGGAAATATGAACAGAACAATTGTAAGTCTAGCGTTACTTAAAGTAAATTGGTCCAAAGGTGTTGATTACATTGATTGTTTTTTACCATTACTTGTAAGTACTTTGATATCTAATGAAATTAAAAGAGTCGAAATTTCAGATGTCTCAATTATTAGAAAGGGAATATTAGACGAATATGGATTAGATATTCCTAGTTCAGCGCTTATCACAATAATAAATCGTGCAAAAAAAAGAGAATATTTCACAATAGACAATGGGGTCTACACAGTAAATAACTCAAAGTTAAAGCTGGATGATAATTCTAAAGTAAGAGCTGAAATTGACAGAGCCTATAATCATGTAGTAGATGAGATTCAGAAGTTTTGTACAGAAAGGGCTCCTGATGGAATATCTTTTGATAAAGATGAAATTTCTGATGGTCTACTGGCTTTTTTAAAAAATCATGATGTAGATATTTCATTCGGAGCCTCAGAACTTTCAATACTTCCGAAAGTTGAAGCTCCAGAAAAATTACGTTATTTAATTTGTTGGTTTGTTGTTGAAAACTGGGAAAATAATCCAACTTTAGTAAATTACTTGCAAGATATTGCAATAGGCCACGCCTTGAGTTCTATAATTCTCTATGATGAATTTAGTCCTTTCAAAGGTAAATTAGAAAAATTAGATATTTACCTAGACACTCCTTTTTTTCTCAGTCTATTGGGTATAAATGGAGAACAAAGAACTCTTTTATCGGAAGAAATACTAGAGCAGCTAAAAAAAGAAAAGTCAAATGTTTACATCCTACAGACAACAATTAATGAGGTGATAAATAATCTTGATAATTGTAAAAGTGTTCTAAAAAGAGGCAATGGGACTAATCAGTCTCTTTCCGTCAGAAAATGTATAGAAAATAATGTATCCGTTGAGGACTTGGATCAAATGATTGCTGATTTTTCCTCTTCATTAGAAAACTGGGGCATAACTGAAAATCAAGTTCCTGACTACGAGGATTACGAGCTTGTTATAGACGAAGAAGTTTTATTTGACACTATCTTAGAATCTTATGAAAGGATTAATCGAGGTGAAAAAAAATGTAGAACCCTTGACCAGATAAAAAAACAGCTTCCTGATTACCGCGAAAAATCTATTCTTAGAGATGTTAAGGTCTTATCCGGTATTTATAGATTCAGAAAAGGTAAAATTCCAATTAGTCTCAAAGATGCAAAAGCAATTTTTGTAACTACAAATTCATCTCTTGCCTTTGCAAGTCAGCGGTTTGAAAGAAAATTGCACAATAATAAAAATGCCATTCCTACTTGTTTTACTGACATCTTTTTGTCAACTCTTATTTGGATACAAAACCCTATACTAGCTAAAGAACTTAATCGAAAACGAATTTTATCTGATTGCTATGCGGGTATAAGCCCATCAGAAGAATTAATCAAACAGTATGCTAGTGAATTAAAAAAATTACAAGACAAGGGGCGTATAAATTCAACAACTTATTTGACACTCAGAACTCATCATGCAGCTCAAAAAATGCTGTCGAATTCAACATTAGGTGATCCAGAATTATTCAAAGGAGAATCTGCATCTCAATTAGTCACTCAGTTTCTGAATAGAATTACTGAAGAAGAAACTGAAAAGAGAATACAAGCTGAAGAAGAGAAAGATAACTTACAAATCGAAAATGACAGATTAACTAAAACGATATCAGCAAATACAACACACTTTTCTCAAAAGGCAAATAAAATTGGTAAACGAACAGCAAGTTTGGTATTAACACTATTTTACATTCTAATAGCATTTTCATTCATAATTGGGATAGTCGCTTTTTTCACCCCGAACATTTCTGTTGTTTGGCAAATTATTGCGTTTTCCGTGCTGGCTCTCTTGACAATTTTTGGTTTTAGTCATAAGTTTTCTTCTGAATCGATTAGAAAACCAATTATAAAATATATCGAGAATAAGATAATCTCTTTTTTTTCGAGATAAAATTAGTAATAGGTAAAAGCCAACATACAACATTGAACAATCAATAAGTCCTTTTGAATTACTGGCGGTCCGAACAACCCACCCCACAAAAAAACACCATCCCACCGAACGTTCAAACTCAAAAATCACCCCATGCACAACACATTAAAATTGCTTTTCCTAATAACCATAGTCACGCTGAAACTCCAGTTCCCATAAATTTGTTATTTTTAGAAGGATTAAATGAAACATGTTACGCAGATGTGGCGGTTAGGCATTTGTTTGGCTCAATGAATAACAAGATGAAAGAAATTTTTAAAGCAGGAATTATCAGCCTATTGCTTGGAATATCATACTCGTATTCTCAGAGTGAAACAAATGAATCGGAATGGATTAGATATGACCTTGAAAATTTGGCGCTATTTGCAGATGTGCCAAGTCGTCTTGAACCTATGTGTGGAGAATCACTATGTTTTTTTAGTTCGCAAGAAAGTGCTGAATTTGAAAGTTTAAGAGCTGAGCGTTATTACTATAATTCTGACAGTAAAAAGGACTTCCTGAAATTTAAAACAGATACATCTACCAATTATTTCGTAATCGAATTGGATAGTATTCGGGTCTACGTTCATACTAAACATCCAGAATCTAATGCTGAAAACCTTTCATCTTGGGCGTATTTTAGTGCTGGAAATTATGAATATCAACTAGCTTACACGGGCCCTTTTTCTGAGCAATTCATAAGGTTTATTAAATCAATTGAAATTGATTATGACAGATTGAAAGAACAATTTGAGCAGAATCAAGTCGAACCGGATTATTCAAATCTTAACTTAAAGTTTGATTTAGATCTAGGCGAAAACGATTTCTTAATTAATCGAACTAAGTATTATTGCAAAATACAAATGCCCAAATCAGACTCGATAAAGCTGTTTCTCTCCTGCGAAGGGTGTGCTCTAAGCATAGTCCAAAATGACGAATGGGTAATAACGCCACTTACTAATAAAGACTCAATAAAAATTGTTTTAAAAACAAGCCTTCCAGAAAACAGAACATATACCTTCTATGAACAAATTATTGCTGTTAGAAGGGAAGAATAAGCATACCACGCAATAAAACACGTAGACCATGACAAAACCATTGTTGAAAATATTGACTGGAGTAATTGTACTTTTTGTTTTTATTTACATTGGTGTTCCGTTTGAAATTAAGAATCCATTTGTTGAGTCAATTTCAAAAGTCTTCTCATTTGCGCTTGTTTTCTTTTTGTTATATCTGCTTTTTAAACAAGTCCGTAAATTCAGTTTTGCAGGACTGCTACTTGGAGGGTACATATTTTTAGGACTTCTTTCATTATTATTCTTTATGGGTGCACTATGGAATGACATATGGATTAACCAAAAAAATGAGCGAAACTCATTTTATACACTTCAGATATGCACAAATAATTCAGGTACTAAAATATTACGACAAATGAGAGAGACAAGCGGATCAATTTTTGACTATCGTGACAGATTGGTAATTTATGAGTTTGATGAGGATAACAGAATTTCTATAAATACAAATATCAAAAATTATGATGGTCCATGGACTGTTGAAAACATAGAAGAAAAATTAAAAAATAACAGGTGGTAACGCACCCTAAAATACATAACCATGAAACTTAGAACACTGGTCATTTTTTTCATCTTTACCCAAAGTGTGTCTTTTGCGCAAGTGAATTACGATGAAATCCGAAGTAAGCTAATCACTTATTGTGGCGAAGTAGAGGATTCCATTATTTGGCAAAATGTATATTTCGTTGATTCTGTTTCTAAATTAAAAATAGAACATGGCTTAGAGCATTTTTTAGAAGATTATGCCCGATCATATTATGCAAAGTATATGATAACGAAAGACCATAACGACCTTATTGTAACTATCAACGTGCATACTCGAAATTGGGAACAGTTTAATAATACAAATGCACTTTATAATATGGCATCGAACTACGCAGGATTTGATTGCTTCATGTCCCTAAAGTACTTGGCAATATTAGAAGATAAGATTGAAAAAAATGAACTTGACATTCCTGAGGATAAGGAATTGTTTGTTTCGCAAATAGCAATAATTCGTGAAATGCTATGCCCGGAATAATGCTAGTAACATAGCTAAAAGCCACGAGTGAAGCAAACACAGCAGTTTGCCCGCGTCATATGGTTTTAACTGCTATCCCCCCACAAAAAAACCGTTCGCCAACAGACAAACGGTTTCAATTTCAGAAGAGCAAGTCTTAAAATCTTGCATCTTTTAATCTTCTAGTCTAAAGATGAATTACTTCATCATACGCAGCAGCTGCCGCTTCCATAATCGCTTCTGACATTGTTGGGTGAGGATGCACCGTTTTGATAATTTCGTGTCCCGTTGTTTCCAACTTGCGCACTGCTACCAATTCAGCCACCATTTCCGTTACGTTGGCACCAATCATGTGTCCACCGAGTAACTCACCGTATTTTGCGTCAAAAATCAATTTTACAAATCCATCTTTCGCTCCAGCCGCACTTGCCTTTCCAGATGCAGAGAAGGGGAATTTACCCACTTTAATTTCGTGTCCCGCCTCTTTCGCTGCAGCTTCCGTCATTCCCACAGAAGCAACTTCTGGAGAACAGTACGTACACCCTGGGATATTTCCGTAATCCAATGGTTCCGGGTTGTGTCCCGCAATTTTCTCTACGCAAATAATTCCCTCTGCGGAAGCAACGTGTGCCAATGCAGCATTTGGAAGAACGTCTCCAATCGCATAATACCCTGGGATATTTGTTTGGTAGAAATCGTTCACAATCAAACGACCTTTGTCTACCACAATTCCCAATTCTTCCAATCCAATATTTTCAATGTTCGCTTCAATTCCAACTGCGGAAAGCACGACATCACATTCTATTTTTTCTTCGCCTTTGGCTGTTTTCACCGTTGCAACACATCCTTTTCCAGAAGTATCTACCGATTCAACAGAAGCACCTGTCATAATCTTAATCCCTGCTTTTTTAAACGATTTCTCCAATTGCTTAGAAACGTCCACGTCCTCAATTGGAACAATGTTTGGCAAGTATTCAACAATCGTTACTTCCGTTCCAATCGCATTGTAGAAATACGCGAACTCAACACCAATTGCTCCAGAACCAACAACCACCATTTTCTTTGGTTGTGTTTTTAGGCTCATCGCTTCACGGTAACCAATCACCTTTTTCCCATCCTGTGGTAAGTTTGGCAATTGACGTGAACGTGCACCCGTCGCAATAATGACTCCTTTATCGGCAGCGTATTCAGTCGTTTTTCCAGCGTCATCCGTCACAGCCACTTTTTTGCCTGCTTTCAACACACCGTTTCCTTTCAATACGTCAATTTTATTCTTTTTCATCAAGAATTGAATCCCTTGGCTCATGCCATTGGCAACACCACGGCTTCTTTCCACCATCGCTCCGAAATCTGCTTTCGCATCTTTTACAGTAATTCCGTAGTCACTTGCGTGCGTTAAGTATTCAAACACATTAGCGCTTTTCAACAATGCTTTGGTTGGGATACATCCCCAGTTCAAACAAATTCCACCCAATGATTCTCTTTCAACAATTGCTGTTTTCAAGCCTAATTGAGACGCACGAATGGCAGCAACATATCCACCAGGTCCACTTCCAACTACTATAATATCGTAACTCATAATTTTCAAAAATTGATCGTTGCGAAGTTAAAAAAAAATAGATTAAACTTCTTTTTTCTTTTGGCTTAATAATTCGACAGGCCCATCATAAATGCAAAATGAAACGAAAACCTTTGTGTACTTTACCTACGGTGCTACTTCGTGGTGCGGTAACCCTTGGTGTAGTTTAATCGCTATGGGCGCTAAAGTAAGGGGAAGTGGTTACTGGCGAAAAAAGGACACAAAGGCATCAACCTTGTTGATGTTGCGATGAATCACAAATTTTCTTCGCAAGTTAAGGG
>CALEIK010000003.1 GCA_937876195.1 uncultured Flavobacteriales bacterium | reverse complement strand
AAACAAAATAGTTTGTTTACAGCTTTCCGATATCAAAATACCTTGATTACAGTTTAAATTGAAATTCAAGAAACAAAATAGTTTGTTTACAGCTTTCCGATATCAAAATACCTTGATTACAGTTTTTTTATTATTTTAGTACTCTAATGAGTTTGTTTCTCTTTTTTTTATATATTTGATAACCAAAACATCAAGAAATGGATTTTAATACAGCAGAAGCCGTTAACTATCATTATGATAAGTTTCCGCCTCAAAACATCAACTATAGTGGATTTATAAAAGAAATAATAAATGCTACAGATGCTTTAGCAAGGTTTGACCAAATGCTGAAAAACATGCATAATAGTGAAATTTTATTGGCTCCCTTAAGAAATCAAGAAGCCGTTATTTCATCAAGAATTGAAGGAACTATCAGTACTATGGATGAAATTCTTCAATATGAAGCAGATGATGACGGTGATAATATAAATGTAAGATCTGACGTTATTGAGACAATATTATACCAAAGAGCACTAAAAAATGCACAAAGTGCATTAGAAGAAGGCTATTCAATATCAACAAGCTTTATAAAACAAATGCATCAACAACTATTGTATTTGGGACGAGGAGCAACAAAATCTCCAGGAGAATTTAAAACAGAACAAAACTATTTAGCTGACAAAATCAAAAAGAAAATCCAATTTATTCCTATTAGCCCTGAAAAACTCAATGATGGGTTGGAAACATTATTTAAATATCTAGAAGAAAGCAATGACCCAGCTTTAATAAAAACAGCATTAATGCACCTAGAGTTTGAAGCCTTACACCCTTTTCAAGACGGTAACGGAAGGATAGGAAGAATGCTAATTACTTTATTTCTTTGGAAAGAAGGTATTTTATCACAACCACATTTTTATATAAGCGGATTCTTAGAGGAAAATAAAGATTTGTATATAGATACAATGAGACAGGTCTCTGCAAGTAATAATTGGGAAGAATGGGTGCGCTTCTTTTTGACAGCGGTTGAAAATCAAGCGATCAGAAATTTAGAAATTGCTGAAAATATTAAAAACCTATATGAGCAGATGAAAGATGAATTCACTGAGCTGTTATCTTCTAAATGGAGTTTAACCACATTAGACTTTGTTTTTACCAATCCAGTATTTAGGAATAATAAGTTCACGTCGGGAATACCTACTGCAACTGCAGCAAGCATAACTAAAAAATTATTGGAAAATGGATATTTAGAACAGAAGCAAGAAGCCTCAGGGAGGCGTCCCGCCCTATATTCATTTGAACCATTAATGAAAATTGTCCGAGTATAAAACTACTGCTAACAAAACCTAAGCGGTATTAAAACAACCGCTTAGCTTAAGACCGTTGGTGGTCAGACTAAAACAACACAGTAGCAAATGCCAATTAAAAAGCAAAAATGAACAGAAAGAGGACTATTGAATAGCCTAGAAATATATACAGACAAACAAGCTCCCTACTATTAGTTCAACATCTCTCAAATCTCCATCCCTATTATTCGTCCATTCAGCAACACTATGTACCACTCATGAAGTAACACCATTTCTATTGTAACTTAATTTGATTTCCCATGTCTAACAGGTGTAACATTACAAACAAAATTAAAATGATAGGTATGAAAAAGTTAGTAACAGTATTCGTTTTGAGCTTAATGACAATGAGCGTAAGTTTTGCTGGTAAGAACCCAAAACTATTCAAGGAGATCAAAAGAAAATTGACAATTGACCTCAGTAAAGTGAATCTAGATGACAACAAAGACAATTATGTGGTTGTTCGTTTTAGAATAATAAATCAGGAGATTTCAATAATTGAAACGAAAGGCTCAAAAGAACTTGAAATCTTAATGATTAACGAATTGGAAAAGATGTTTATTAAAGCTGATTCTAATCCGAGTGTAATTCATACGTACAAATTCAAATTCGAAAAGGAAAAATAATTCACTTCAGCGGGTCTGCTGAGCTCTTAGAAATGAGCTTGTTACCAAAAGACTCTATGATTGAAGCCAGATTAGATAAAAATCTGAAGAAATTGCAACTGTAGAAGTTGATTCATAACCCATTTTAACGAATACCAAAAACGCCTTTTTATTTGATAAAACGGCGCTTTTTTTTGTTGCTATACTTCTGCAACGTTTCTTTTCTTACAATCCAATCCTTATACTATTACCTCAGCTCTCCCACAAGGAACAAAACTAGGTATAGCTAACTCTACTGCTAATAATGTATAAACTCACTCTCTGATCCTCGTAGATGGCTCCTCAGCGATAAACTGAGATGCATCTCAATATAATAAATTCAGTCCACAAAAAAAGCCATCCGTTCTAGACGGATGGCTTTTAAAATCTTTGATTAACTATTATGCTTTGGCTGCCTCAGCCGCTGCTGCCGCATCTGCTTCTGCTTTGGCTGCCGCTTTCTTCGCGTCTTCAATTAAATTCTTCTTAGAGAAGTCAATCAAAATTGGCGTTGCAATACAAACTGATGAATATGTACCGACAACAACACCAATCATCAAGGCGAAAATAAATCCTTTAATTGCTGCTCCACCAAATAAGAAGATTACCAACAATACGATGAAGGTTGTCATCGATGTATTGATTGTTCTTGACAATGTTGAATTCAATGATGTATTGATTTGATCGTTTTGATTCGAACCTTTATAAATACTCATGTTTTCACGAATTCTATCAAATACAACCACCGTATCATTGATGGAGTAACCGATTACCGTAAGGATTGCCGCAACGAATGCTTGGTCAATGTCCATATTGAATGGTAAAATACCATGGAAGATAGCAAACGCACCAAGCACCAAAACAACGTCATGCAGCATGGCGATAATTGCACCTGTTGAATATTGCCATTTACCGAATCGTATTAAAATGTATGCAAAGATCATCACCAGCGAAAGTAGGATTGCCGTGGTTGAAGACGAAATTAACTCCTCAGAAACCGTTGCAGATACACTGCGCGACTCTTGAATTTCAAATCCACCTACTTTATCCTTGCAGTTTTCAAGACCTTCTTTTAACTTCGCTTTTACCTCCTCATTACTGCTTTCGTTCGCCAACAAATAGTTGGTAGTAATGTCTAGGAAATAGTTGTTCGTCTTTGTTTTTAACTCAACGGATGCTATTTTTCCATTTTCTTCAACAAAAACCTTCGTTAAGTTGTCACGTACGTAATCTAAATGATCACCAGCAGATTTTTCAAATTTCACACCGTAAGTACGACCTCCTGAGAACTCAACACTTGGATTTAAACCTTTGGTAAAAATAGCCACCAACGATCCTGCCACAAGAATTGCAGAAATTAGGTAGAAAACTTTACGTTTCTCAACAAATCTAAAGTTGAAATTCTTAAAAGCTCCTTTCGTAAGTTTTGTCTCAAAGTTGATAGGTTTTCCTTTTTTCATCCACCAAAGCATACACAATCGCGTAATGACAAGTGCAGAAAAGAGTGAAGTAAAAATACCAATAATTAACGTTGTTGCAAATGATTCAATGGGTCCAGAACCAAACGATTTCAATATAATTGCAACCAACAGTGTCGTTACGTTCGCATCCATAATCGAAGAAAGCGATTTCTGAAATCCAGTATCAATCGCTGATTTTAAATCCTTCCCTGATGCTTGCTCCTCACGCACACGCTCAAAAATAAGTACGTTCGCATCAACCGCCATACCAATCGTAAGAACGATACCGGCAATACCTGCCAACGTTAGTACCGCTCCAAAAGAGGCTAATGAACCGAAGATGAACAAGATGTTTGCAATCAATGCGATGTCCGCAACAATCCCTGCTTTTCCGTAATAGAAAACCATGTAAATAAATACTAGGATTAAAGCGATACCAAAGGAAATCAATCCTGAACTTGCATTCTCAGCACCAATTGTTGGACCTACTTTTGTTTGTTCTTTGATCACACATGGCGCTGGTAAAGCTCCACCGTTTAACAATCCCGCTAAATCCTTCGCTTCGTTAATTGTAAAGCTTCCCGAGATTTGTGTTCTTCCTCCAGAAATTGGTCCGTTCACCAAAGGTGCACTGTAAACCACATTATCCATCGTAATGGCAACAACACGCTCCACATTGTCTTGCGTCATCTGTGCCCATTTATCACTTCCTTCTTCCGACATTTCAAGATCAACGGTAATCTTACCATCTTGAGAATCATAACCTGTAGAAGCCGACTTAATGTCCTTTCCACCTACTCTTGCCTTTCCTGTTTCAGGAACACGCACAGCGTATAAGAACATCCCTAATTCTTTCGTGTCACGGTTGACAGTTTCTAAATCTGCACCCCACATGAATTTTAAATCTTCAGGAAACAATGCTAAGATATCAGCACGATGAATCAATTTATCAACTGCACCTACATTTTCAGGAGAACAATATCCTACTGAAAACATTCCAGCACCTTTCATCATCTCTCCCAAACCTTGTTCTGAACCTCCGTCCAATGATGCAAGATCCGTCAACGACTCCTCTTCAAATTCAGTTGTGTCTGATTCATCCGCTGCCGCAACATCGGTTGAGTCTGGTACATCTGCATTCGCAACATCTGTTGAGTCTTGAACTTCTTCTTCCAAATCTATGTCTTCCACATCCATAGGCTCAGAGCGCGAAAGCACAGTTGCCTGTTGCCATTGCGTACCTATCATCTGCATATCGTATGTTTCAAAGAATTGAAGATTTGCCGTCGATTGTAATTTCTCAGCAACCGTTGTCTCATCTTGAACACCAGGTAATTCAATGTACAAACGATTGTTTGCTGGATCTCTTTGAATATTCGGTTGCGCCACACCAAACTGGTTGATACGACGACTCATAATTTCTTCTACACCATCCATTGATGATGCTTCTTTGTCTTTC
Organism: uncultured Flavobacteriales bacterium; assembly: GCA_937876195.1. Taxonomy (GTDB): domain Bacteria; phylum Bacteroidota; class Bacteroidia; order Flavobacteriales_D; family Crocinitomicaceae; genus UBA4466. The sequence continues at coordinate 67,560 of CALEIK010000003.1, read as the reverse complement.
AAAAATGCTATTACATCAGCATCAGTAGAATTAGTTCCTAGCTCATCAATTTCTGAAATGGCAAACAAACGTACTAATTCAGTACCCTTGTTCAACGCTTTATGCTTCGCTGCGAAAATATCGATGAAATCACCTCCTTTTGTTCCGTATTCCTTTTGAGCTGCCTCAAACGCCTTTCTAAACTGGATGTCTCTTGGATTACGAACGTAGTTTTTTACCAATTCTGGCACAGAAACCTCAAGTTTCACACTCATTCCACCGACAAGATCCAATCCAAAAGCCAAACTGCGTTTCTTAACATCCTTAAATGTTGAACCGAAGATTGGATACACAGGAGTTTCCGCCTTTTCTTTCAATAGTTGGTTGACAAACGCTGACTTTGCTAATTCTTCTGCTTCAGCATCACCAAAATGAACCGTTGTACCATTAGGCAAATATCCAATACTATCTGTCTTAAGCGCTTCCGCCTTTAATTCAGCAACTAGAGCATTCGCCTCCTTTTCAGCTTTTTTCTCTACATTATTAGAAACCCAAGTAAACGATAGTTGGTACACGCAAATAGCAGTCAACAAAATCGTTATAAACCAAAAAAATCCTTTATTACGCATTTTCGTAAATTAGTTTGTTAATTATTTAAGCCTGCAAATATAGGTTTTACCTTTATTAAAGTCAATTATAAAGTGTTGTATTTATATAGAAAATCAACAAGAAGCTATTATTGATTGATTTACAGCTCAATAAAGCGGTTTTAAATGCTGAATACGCGTCAGAATAGTACTAAAGCGTCTTCGAGAAATCGATGAGTTTTTTGGTGAAGTTCTCCCAAGAACTTGCCTCCTTTTCCTGTGCGATATTTTTGCTGAACACTGTCTTATAATTCATGCTATAATACGTCGAAATACTTTCAGCAATCAATTTACTATCGGGCTTTTCAACGATCAGACCTGTTTCACCATGCCGTGTCGTCTCTTTCAGTCCACCGACATCTGTCGCAATAATAGGTAATTCAAAATGATGAGAAATTGCGGTGATTCCACTTTGCGTCGCTCCCTTGTAAGGCAATACACACACATCTGATGCTGAGAAAAAAGCGCTCACTTTGTCGTCGGAAATGTATTGATTGAATAGATGAATTCGTTCTTTCAACTGAAGTTGAGCAATTTGTTTTTCGTATTTTTCAAAGGAACCATAGACCTCACCAGCGACAAGAAGGTGATGGCTTTCATCCAAATGCGTTAGTGCTTCAATCAACAAATCCAACCCTTTGTAATCGCGAATGAAGCCGAAGAACAATAGATATTTCTTGGATGGATCTAAATTTAACTGCTTCAACGCAGCTTCTCTTGGCATTATTTCTCCAAATTGATTGTACACGGGGTGATTGATCCGCAAATATTTCGCGTCAGGTCGAATAGAGAGCAAATCGGCTAGCACAGTATCACTCATTACGACAAACCCATCGTTCTGTTTGAGGAAAAATCGGTTGGCAGGTGAATCAAAAAAACGCTTTTCGTGCGGAATAACGTTGTCAAGTATACTGATGCGCTTGGTATGCTTAGGCATGCGTTTGGTCACTGCGCCCAATGATGGCGCGAAAAAAGTCATCCAATAACGGGTAATTAAGATATCAGGATTGAAAGCTTTGATCTTTTTTGCTGTTGAGCGATAAGAGAAGGGATTAACAGAATCCAAACAATCCACCGTGGGAATGGCATCTGCTTTATCTTCAGCTGTGACGTATTGCGTTTCTCCAGGAAATAAAAAGTTGGGATATTGTCGCTTGAAATTAAAGGCCTTTACTTCATGTTCCTTTTCTAATTCACGGAAGACAAGTCCATTGAATTGTGCAATTCCACCTCGGAAAGGATAAAAAGTGGACAGCATGGCGATCTTCATAAATAAACTGAATTTTGCACAAGGAGTAATTTATTCTATTCCCGTAGTCACAAAGGTATAATAGATTTCTTTACCCAGATAAACGGTATCTGACAATTGATAATTATTGACTTTGTAATACCACTCGATCATTCCTACACCTTTGGCATACTTCTCATAGATTCTGATATCCCAGACTAAATTTAGCTCTTCTCCCTGTTCCACGGTCAATGTTGAATCAAAGTATGTCCCACCAACAGTTGCACTTTTATGAATGTCCTCGTAATAACTTTCTTGTTCGCCCAATGTGTTGTAGGCATTTGCATCCCATATTTTCTCCGAAGATGGTGCAAACACCAATTTTATCCTACGTTGATTTTCTTCAATCAGTTCAGCACGCCGTGCATCGTCGATAATTCCCGTCCATATATCAGTCGGCACCCATTCTTGTGATGCGTCGTCTCGTTTCAATCGATGGAACTCACATGCCGTTCTACCTTCGTTATCAATATAAGGTTGATCCCACACTGTTTTTAGTTGATAGTGTATTGTATCGTGGATCTGGAAAGCCTCCTCATGATCAATCTCTGTGACATCATAAACGATGTAACGCCCCTTCTCCATTCCAAAATACTCGTAATGCATTGAAGGAACTGGTTCAGATTTCTTACACCCTAGCAAGACCAGTATTAGTAGTCCGCTGATGAGAATTGTATATAGTTTAAAGGTCTTCATCATTTATTAATGACGAAAATACGAAATAAAAGGTTGTTATTCATTAGGATTGATCCCTAATTCTTTCATTTGTGTCATTTTTTCTTTCAGCTGTTTACCTTCCAAGTGACGGCCGTAATAAAAATATTTCTTTCCTATTTCCTTTCCTGTATCATCATAACCCATCGCCCAGCCATGTTTTACGCCTTTTTTATAGCGAATAACCATCATTGGTTTGCCAGTAACATGGTAATGCGTCCACAGACCATCTTTCGTGTTCATGTGGTACTGCCCTTTCACTTTCACGCGTTGATCTTCGAAGTACTCGGTATAATCTCCATGCAGTGAATCGTTCTTGTAATAGGAAACCACTGACGGAAGCTGCGATTTATTGTTAAGGTCTTCTGAAATGTAGTAAATCACTTTTTTTCCATTCAACTTTCCATTCACATACGTTTCAGTATTGCTTAAACGTTGAGACGGGCCGAAATTCACCCATACACTATCCTTGTTCTGATTTCTATAAATCCCATAACTCATCAACGCCCCATTTTCATGGTAGAAATAAGCTTCTGAGCGATTACTATTTTCAGCATGATTGATAATCGCCTTTACTTTTGATGACTTGTAGAAATAGGTGAATTTCCCAATTGGCTTGTCGTCTTTGAACTGTCCTTTAAAGTCATAAACACGGGTTCCTTCGTGCGTTTTTGCCCATTCACCCTGTTTTCTCCCCTTTTCATCGACTTGATTTAACTGTGAAAATGCGCTCAGCGCGAAAAATAAAATGAATGTGGAGTTAAGATACTTCATGCTCTATTAATTTTGCCAATTCGTCCAATCCATTCACCGTTATATCAGCTTTTAATTCAATTGGCTCCTCTGTTTTTATTCGTACGGTCTTCATACCAAGATTCCTGCCAAATTCAATGTCTGTATCCGTGTCTCCCACCATAATGCAACGGCTAAATTCTATCTCAGGATAGTGGATTTTTGCCAATTTTGCCATTACAGGTGTTGGTTTTCGCATGTCGTCTTCAGCTCCTTTTTTGTTAGGGGCGAAATAACATTTATCAATTCTCCCTCCCGCTATTTGAATTTGATCACACATATAAGTATGAATCTCCAAAACGTTACGCTCGGTCATTATACCTTTTGCAATTCCCTGTTGATTAGTGACGACTATCACCAAGTTAAAAACTTTCGAAAGTGAAGCGATTGCCTCTTTTACCTGCGGTAAGAACTGAAATTCATCCACCTTGGTGATGTAACCACCAAATTTGCGCTCATTAATAACACCGTCCCTATCCAAAAATAGGGTCCAAGTGTGATCTATATTCCATTGACTAATCGACATCGATGGTCTTTTCAACAAGGTAGACATTTCGTTGAGAAGAAGAACGCCCTATTAATTCCGCAATGAAACCAGCCAAAAAGAATTGAACGCCCATTATCATTGCGGCGATTGCGATGTAAAACTCCGTTCTATCCGCAATTAAACGTCCGGTTTTTTCTATAAATAATTTATCAATTCCCAAGTAAAAGGAAAAACCAAAACCTACAATAAACATCACAATACCGATTGCTCCGAAAAAGTGCATGGGCTTTTTTCCAAACTTCCCCATAAATGCTACAGACAATAAATCGAGTGGGCCGTTTACAAAGCGATTCAATCCAAATTTTGTAGTACCGTATTTGCGGGATTGATGTTGAACTACTTTCTCACCGATTTTCGAAAATCCAGCGTATTTCGCCAATGCAGGAACATAACGGTGCATATCGCCATACACTTCAATACTTTTTACTACGGTATTTTTATAGGCTTTCAATCCACAATTGAAGTCGTGTAGATAAATCCCAGTAATTCTTCTCGCTGCCCAATTGTACAGCTTGGTTGGAATCGTCTTGCTGATAGGATCAAATCGCTTTTTCTTCCACCCGGAAATCAAATCGTAATCCTCTTCGACAATCATTCGGTACATTTCAGGAATTTCTTCGGGTGAATCTTGTAAATCTGCGTCCATTGTAACAACCACTTTTCCGCACGCGGCTTCAAATCCCTTTTGCAGGGCAGCCGATTTTCCATAATTCCGTTGAAACTTAATCCCTTTTACACAAGGGTTCTTCTCATTCAATGCTTCAATGACTTTCCATGAACCATCTTTACTTCCATCATCAATGAAAACAATTTCATACGAATAGTTGTTTTCATCCATCACACGCACAATCCAGTCGTGCAATTCAGGAAGTGATTCATCCTCGTTTAAGAGAGGAATAACTAATGATATGTCGTATTTTATTTCCACTAAAAATTGTTTGGACGAACAAATATAATTAAACCAACAGAGTTAGCACAGGTTCAAGATTGTCATTCATTCATTTTTATGACCTTGTGTACCTTTTCGTTGAGGTGCAAGAAATAAATACCCGATTTGAATGCAGATGTTTCCACCTCATTCTGTTGTGCTGAAAGTACTCCTTGACCCACCAGCTGTCCTTCTGAAGAAAACACTCGGTAGTCCACAGAGGTATGAATTCCCTCCACAATGATTTTATGGTTAAACGGGTTTGGATATACTTTATATACGACATCCAACTCGTTCAGTGCCAATTCTACTTCTTCTACAATGTAAAATTTATCAAGACCAGCTTCGGTGATGTTTGGATTTGGATCCTCATCTGAAGTCTCGAAGAAAAACTGCATTGTACTCGTAATCGTGATGTAATCGCTTAAGCGAATGCTCATATCTACCCATTGATAAAAGGTCGCGGGATCCTTCCCAATTTTGTCAATTTCTACAGTTTGTGTACCATTTGAAACACTAACTCTCAATGTATCATCGATAGCAGCGGGACCAAATTCATTGTAAAACCAACGACTATAATTCACATACGGTTCTGTATATCCTGTCAAATCCATCACTGGAGAAGTTAAAATAGCTGTTCCTAGATCTACGTCGTCAAAGTTCGGGTTTAAATTCAAATCTGAATTACCAGTTACATACGAATAATCTGAGCAATCGCTAGTAACATCAACATCTGGTGCCGACCCGGTAGTAGTACCGACTGGAATTCCACGCTCCCACAATCCCGTGGTTGCAGTGCCAGAAGTCGACCATCCAAAGTCAAATGCAAAATCATCGTACAATCCAGGAGTCAACGTCACAACGATACTTCCTGTGGCATCATCAATGAATTGATCAAAACAATTGGTGACATACCCCCATTTACCTACTTGAACATTATAAGTGTCCTCGTAATACAAGGTCAAACTCTCTTCACCAATACCATTTGTAACACCTTCGTGCATCATTAATGGATATTGTAATCGAATATCTGCATTAGCGATTGGAGTTCCAGTACCTTCTTCCACAACGATAATATCCAAATTATACGGTGAAATAGGAACCAACTGGATATCTTGAGTGGTAATAATACCATTGGTCAGCACCAGAGAAACAGTTTGAGGAAAGTACCCTGTTTTGGAATACGTCACATCGTATGTTCCACCATCAACAGTTCCCGTAGCGTAAAAGCCGGTATTGTTTGTGCCTCCGAGCTGATTTCCACCGACAATTTCTATTTGCACTTGATCCAAGGGGTTTGTCGTCACTGAATTTGTTACTGTCCCTTCCAAGTACGCCGCTTGAATGTACGTTGGATTCAAAATAAATAATCCTTCCGAACGATCTGTCGCCAATACGATTCCAGAAGTAAAAAAAGGATATGCTCCCCAACAACCGTCATAGTCTGTCGTTTGTAACGGGTACGTGTCATAATTTGCCACTTCGATCATATTGTATGGGTAAGTCACGTCGTGAACCACTACTCCATCTGAATAATAGCTCGTTACAATATGATCACCTATCACGTGCGTGTTGTGAGGAATAACTCCTGCTCCTGGTGAACTTTGAATTCTATCCACTTCAATGATATCGGATGGATCTGAAACATCGTATGCGCCAAGATATGCCCCTGAAACCTCATCCGTTGTAAAGGCATACTGACCGTCGGCTGTTACCCAGATATTGTGACTTAATGTTGAAGGTGTAGCCTTTGTCCCTAAAAGTACAGGATTTCCTTTGTCTGCGATGTCAACAATGCTTATAAAACCGTCAGAAATATGGGCAAGGTACATGATATTGTTTTGTACAAAGCCATCATGCGCATACCACGTATCGTATGTACCTACTTCAATTGGGTTCAAGGGATCTGTTGCGACATCCAAAATGATTACGCCTCCATTGTCTCTGTTTGCTCCAAAGATGTAGGCGTAACCGAACTCATCGATGTAAATATTGTGTGCTGACTCCCATTCATCACCTAAAGGACCCGTATAATACGTCGTTGTTAATGCTGTTGAACCTGGCAAAGGAGATAAATCAATGATCAATAATCCATTCTCTGCTTCTGTTGTTACATACGCATAATCACCATACGTTTTTAGATCGCGCCACACAGAATTCATTCCTGGCTCCCAAAAAACCTCTACAGGATTTGTAGGAGTTGAAATATCGACAACACTTGTTCCATTTTCTGTTCCAACCAAGGCGTATTCATTGCCCATTTCATCCTCATAGCCCCAAACATCATTGATCATGGTGGTGTGCAATGTGAAATAATTGACGTGACTGATTGAATCCATGTTCAATTGCGCTGTAACATTCAAAGAGAAAGTAGCAAGGATAAGGCAAAGGAGAAATTTCATAACTAGTTTTTAATGTAGATAAATAATTGGTAACGAAAATTAAAGGAAAAATAGTGCGGCAATAATAAATACAATTATAATAACGATGTATTGCCAAACATCTACAAAATAAGGTGCATACTTCTTGTAAGTTTCCTTCATTCCCATTATATCAAATATAGTGAAACTATTCTTGCAACTCATTTTTGCGATGAAATAACTTTCAAATAGAGCTAAAATTGCCTATATTCGCACTTCTAAAATAGATGAATAGCATGGCAAAAGAATCAGTCGCAGAAACCCAAACAAATGTTGATTTTGAATCGTTCAAAGCACAAGTGCTGGAAGATTACAAACTAGCTACATTGTCCAGAGAAGCATCCTTGCTTGGAAGACGTGAGGTTTTAACTGGTAAGGCCAAATTTGGAATTTTTGGAGACGGAAAAGAACTGGCGCAGATAGCATTGGCGAAACAATTTGAGAATGGAGATTTTCGCTCGGGGTACTACCGTGATCAAACGATTATGATGGCCATTGGCGAATTAACTGTTCAACAGTATTTCGCTGGATTGTATGCGCATACAGATGTTCTTCAAGAGCCACAGTCTGCAGGTCGCCAAATGGGTGGGCACTATTCTACACGAAATTTGGATGAGAAGGGTGAGTGGAAAAATTTGATGGAACAAAAAAACAGTTCTGCCGATATTTCTCCAACTGCGGGACAAATGCCTCGTCTATTAGGATTGGCAAATGCGTCCAAAGTGTACCGTCAAAATCCTGAGCTTGCTAAATTAAAGGAATTCAAAAAATTTACGAACGGTGGAAATGAAGTAGCTTTTGGTACCATTGGTGATGCTTCCACTTCGGAAGGACCATTCTGGGAAACCATTAACGCTGCTGGCGTATTGCAAGTTCCAATGGTAATGTCTGTTTGGGACGATGGTTACGGAATTTCTGTACCACGTGAACACCAGACGACAAAAGATAGTATTTCAGAAGCGTTGGCAGGAATGCAGCGCACGAAAGATAAACCAGGGTATGAGATTTTCATTACCAAAGGTTGGGATTATGCACACTTGTGTGAAACCTACGAAAAGGCAGTGAAATTGGCACGTGAAGAGCATATACCTGTTTTGGTACACGTCAAAGAGGTGAACCAACCACAAGGTCACTCGACAAGTGGTTCTCATGAGCGTTACAAAGACGAAGAACGCTTGAAGTGGGAGGTTGAATTCGACTGTATTGCGAAATTTAAGGAATGGATTTTAAGCTTTGACGCTGAAGGTTTAACCATTGCAACTGAAGCTGAGTTAGAAGAAATAGAAAAAGCATCAAAGACATCAGTGCGTGAGCAGAAAAACGCTGCATGGGCTGCATTTTTGAATGATTTAAAAGCTGATCATGCAAAATCGGTTGAACTGATTCATGCACTGGCGAACGAAAGTTCAAATGGTGCATTCATCAAAAAAATCGCAGAAGAATTGGAGAAAGCAATGGATCCGATTCGAAAAGATATTTTAAGCGCAGCAAGAAAAGCATTGCGCATCACACGAAATGAAACACTTGCTTCCAAACAACAACTTTCAGCGTGGATTAAAGAACAAATTGAAGTCAATAGTGAGCGTTACAGTTCTCATTTGTACGACGAAACGGAGACTTCTGCATTGAAGGTAACACCAGTTGCTCCGGAATATGACGATGAAGTCCGTATGGAAGATGGACGTTTGATTTTACGTGAAAACTACGTGAAATTATTGGCTGATTATCCTCAAGCGCTCGTTTTTGGTGAAGACGCAGGTAAAATCGGTGGGGTGAACCAGACACTCGAAGGTGTGCAAGAAATTTACGGCGTGGAACGCGTACATGATACAGGAATTCGTGAGTGCACCATTATCGGACAAGGAATTGGAATGGCGATGCGTGGTTTACGACCAATCGCTGAAATTCAATATTTGGATTACTTGCTGTATGCGATTCAAGTGATGTCGGATGATTTAGCAACAGTTCAGTACAGAACAAAAGGTGGACAAAAAGCACCGTTGATTATTAGTACACGTGGTCACCGTTTAGAAGGAATCTGGCACAGTGGTTCTCCGATGGGAATGATTGTCAACTCCATTCGTGGAATCCATGTTTGCGTGCCAAGAAACATGACGAAAGCTGCTGGTTTCTACAATACACTAATGGCTGCAGAAGAACCGGCATTGGTCATTGAACCATTGAACGGCTACAGAACAAAAGAGCGCATGCCGACGAACATTGGCGAGTTCAGAGAACCGCTTGGAATTCCAGAAATTGTGAAGGAAGGAACGGATCTTACACTCGTTTCCTACGGTTCAACGTTCAATTTATGTGAAGTTGCCGCTCAACAATTATTGGAGTTAGGAATCTCAGTTGAATTGATCGATGTGCAGACCTTGTTGCCATTTGATATCAATCATACAATTGCAGATTCACTCGAAAAAACAAATCGTTTGTTGATTATCGATGAAGATGTAAGCAGCGGTGCGACGGCGTTTATGCTCGATAAAATCTTAGTCGAACAAAAAGGATACTACCATTTAGATTCTGCTCCGGAAACGTTGAGTTCGAAAGATCACCGACCTGCGTATGGTTCTGATGGCGATTACTTTTCGAAGCCAAACATTGAAGACATTGTCGAAAAGGCGTACGGCATTATGCACGAAGCAGATCCAAGCAATTACCCGTCGATTTATTAGTCGAAGGTTGTTTGTCGCTATCTCGTAATGACACAGCCATAGCTTCGTCTCATTGTAAATAATTTCAACATGACCTGGAACGAATACTTGGCGCTTTTTGATGCCATTCTTGAAGGAAACCACACCGAACATCCTTACGATGATCCTGAATACCTCAATTATGTAAAAATGAACCTTTCGCGGACAAACCGTTGGTTGAAAGCTGATATTTTAAATGAGGCATTGGTTAAAAAAATTGAAGCCATTCAAACACCTCAACAGTGGATTGTCATTTCTGAACCTTGGTGTGGAGATGCTGCGCACAGCGTTCCTGTCCTTGCGCTATTGAGTGAAAAGAATCCGCTCATTGATTTTAACATCGAATTGCGCGACAACGGAAAGGATATGATTGACGATTACCTGACGAACGGGAGTAAATCTATTCCTAAACTTATCGTTCGAAACGAGAAAGGTGAAGATCTTTTCAACTGGGGTCCACGTCCAGCAGCCTGCCAGCAAATTATGCTCGATTTTATGAAGGAAGATTTGCCCATTCTAGAAAAACACAAGCGGATTCAAACGTGGTACAGTAAGGATAAGTGTGTTTCGATTCAGGAGGAGTTGATGGAGGGGTTTTAATTTATCCCCCACCTATATATTTCTGTACGATATGCCAATTTTTGTTGTTTCACCGAGATTCTGAAAGAACACCGTTCTTGCTTCAAGCGCTCCATATAAAGTATGTGTGCAATACTTTGTTTTCTCTTCACAATCAAACTGAACATCGGGAAAGATCTGTAATAGGATGTTTTTTACATCTTCCATTTCCATGCTGGGGAATGTAAAGGTCTCCACAAAATGACGCGGTTCATTTCGGTGTATCGCCGTTTCATAGTGAACATCACCTTCAAAACTGTGACCAAAGATTTCAAAATCTTCCGTTGCTCCTTGTTCATTGTAGTCGTGCAGCGATTTGAAATTGGCGGAGATATAATAAAACAATTCAGAATACCCGTAATCGCCAGCTTTCTTTAGTGCTTTGATTTTTTTCATTTCCACTGCAGGAAATTCAAATGTCGGCACCGAATCTTTATCCGCTTCCATAAGGTCTCCAAAACTTTCATCAAAGAGGTCAGTCTTCGATTCCATAGGCTCCTCTCCCCTTGTACCATCGTTGCACGAATACAACAAGCATCCAAGAACGATGGAAATGGTGAGGGGTTTAATGAAGGGATGGTAAGTCATGCTATTTTTTTGTGGTGATTGTTAGTGTATGGTGCGTATCCCTCAGGGTATGCACTATACACATTGTTGTAGCACGTTTTTAATCAGTTTTGGGTCTGGTCAAATCCTCCTCTTCTGACACTTCTTCCGTATCTACAGCTTCTGAATTATCTTCTTGCACATATTCAATTTGAATTCTATTTTTTATCGTTCCAATAACTAATTTAATTGATTTTCTACCTCGCCACCACAGTATTAGAAGAAAAAGTCCTCCGATCACGCCAATAATTGAAAGAAACAAAAAGACGTTTTCTGATCTTGTTGAAGAAAACGTTGCTGTTGTTAGAGCAAGAATACATGAAAGTGCAGTTGACAAAAGGAAGACCGAAAAGTTTAAATAAATTCCTGTTGGCTCACCATTTTCGAGAATTTCTAATTCATTCTCTTTAACCTCAAACAAGTCAACTGAGTCAACTCTACCTCTTCTTACACGCAGAGTTTTTTCTTGAGTATTTTTCTGTGTGCTCATAGGTACTTTTTTAACCAGTTTGTATTTTCTTCCCCATATGAGTTTCTCCAGGCTGCGGCTGTTCCAGTGCGTATAACAAAAACTCTATCCCCATTTGTCATAAATGCGGCTAATTCATCTACTATTTCAGATGCACTTTTAGTGTCTCGAATTGCATATGCGTTTTCATGAATAGGGCAGATTCCGGACTTCTCTTCACGCAAATGATTTTTAATCTTGTTAAGCCTTGACTTGTCCTTTATGTCAAATGTGACTATGTATGTTGTCATTTATCTTTTTTTCAATTTTATCAATGTGCTACAACAATTGGCTAAACCACATATATGGTTTATTCCCATTATCTATTTTCGTCTCCCAATGTAAGAAAAATCTCATTAATCAAATCCTACCGAAACGATAGTGAGTATTTGTACTCATTTGTTCTTCAGACACCTAACTCCTCTCTATTTCTTTTTCATTATGACTGAAACTGTTTTTATTCTCGCGTTCAATTCAGAAATTCTCTGCATTAGTTTGTCAAAACTAATTGTATCACCATAAATCATACTTTCTTGCATGGTTTTGTAATCCTTTTGCCAATCTTTCATTGTTTCTTCGGGAGGCGTAATCTTAATTGATTTTGGAGAATGGTTCGCATAATCGATTCCTCTTAATACATTAAAATTCTTTCGGTGTTCTACAATTGTATTATACAGTTCTCCATCCTTCAAAGCTTCTAGACCGTGAACAGTATCCATTAATCTTTCTAAATCATATAAATGCCGGCTCATTCTTTCCACACGAATCAACCGAATGTCCTTTTGAAATTCTTCGTGTAACAAAAATATTTTTTCAAGGAACGTTCGTTTAGGAGATACCACAGGAATTGTAATTTCTTTTTCAGCAAACGATAGCTCTTTAAATTCACTAGATGCGATCGACATGATTGCCTTATTATCAACAGGTTCCATTAAAGACCTTGCACCAACTTCTATTAAAACTCTTGGTCTTAAATATTCTGATTCCTCTGTTAAAGATTGATAACGCAATTCGATAATTAAAGGGTCAGTGTCTGTATTTTTTGTTTCTTGAACAACTAATTCGTAATTCTGAACACCTAATTTAATAAGCTCAGTCTGAATATCTTTATAAAAATTTGTCCCAATGAAGGAATAAGAAGCCTTACGTAATTTTGCAACTTGTGTTTTACTTAATTCTCCTTCAAATCCAAGATGATTTCTATCTATAGCTAAATCTATATCCTCCGAAAAACGTTCTATTAAATTCCATGCTTTACTTAGGGAGGTTCCACCTTTAAAAACTATTTGATTTGCATAAGGTAATGAGAAAATAATATTTAATGACAACGTTACCCACCAATCTTTTTCAATAGCAGAAGAAGGTAAACCCGTGCGTTCACTTGTTTGATTAAAGATATTTAATCTATCTTTTTCACTCAATTTTATAAAGCCTCTCATCCTTTACAATCCCTTATAATTTTCGATATCCAAGCAGGAGCTAATTTAGCATCATGATCTATAATTTCTTCTTTTTCAAGTTTAAGATGATTCTTAATTTTTTCTAATTGTTCATCCGTTACATTATCTTTTCCTATTTCCTTTAACGCTTGTATGACTAGGCTTGTAACTTCTCCTTTTACAGCTAAACTTTTTGGAGATGTTCTCTTGAATTTTATTGTCCTTTTACCAACAACTATGCTTCTTGGAGCACCATCAGTTAAAAAAACAACATTCATTGGAATTTGAGGTGACAATCCTAATTTATTTAGTGCCGTTATTCCTGTTGGGATAATTCGTGCTTTATCTCTTTCTGCAATTGCAACCGCAATTTCTTCAATAGAAGGAGATAAATTGCCTAATAATTTATCTTGTTTTGGGTATAGGTAAATACCATGTGCTAATCTCACCAAGAAACCTTTCTGCTCTAACCTTAATAATGATTTTTTGACGATTTCAACGTTTCCAAACGTATCAAAATTAGAAGGAAAAATAATACTTCCCCTTTTAATAGTTTTGATTTTACTCTCTATTTTAGTTTGAACTGAATCTGTCATCACACTTTAATGTGTCCCAAATTTAGTAATTATTTGGGACAAACATTTGATTTATGTTCACTATTATTCTTGGAGTGGACAGGGAAGTGTAAAAACACCACAATTATTTCCATACAGTTTCGTTTTAACAACGGAATGTATTAACTTTAACTAATACACTAATTTTAGAAATTATGCGCATTTTTCATCTTCTTGTAGTTGTTGTCACGATTGCTCTTTGTAGTTGTAAAAAGGATGAGCCACAATCAGATCCAAATGCGGCCAAAATTGAGTACAACGTTTCTTATGGAAATGATCCTCGACAAAAGATGGATATTTACCTTCCTGCAAATCGTTCTACTACTGCCACCAAATTGTTTATTTACATTCACGGAGGAGGCTGGATGGCAGGAGATAAAGCCGATTTCGGTGGTGCCTACCCCGTTTTAAATGCAACACTGGAAAATTACGCGTTTATTTCTATGAATTACCGCTTATGTGATACCGTTGCCAATACGAATAAGTTTCCAGCACAAGAAACGGATGTAATTACCGCAATTAATTTCATTAAGAGCAAACTGGGTGAATGGCGAATTTCAAACAAAGCTGTGATTTGTGGTGCTAGCGCAGGAGGGCATTTGGCACTTCTTCATGGTTACAAAAACAACAACGACCAGTTCATCAGAGGAATTATCAATTACTTCGGACCGACGCATATGGATTCTTTGTACCCGTATAGTGGCTTTACCTCTTCCCTACTCAATGAGGTAATTGGCGGGCCTCCTGCTCAGGAACCTGCTCTGTATTTTTCATCAAGTCCAACGAACTATATCACGGCAAACTCTATTCCCACAATTACCTTTCACGGAGTGAATGATATAATTGTTCCCATTGAACAGTCTGAGCTTTTGCAGCAAACATTGTTGGACAATGGTGTAATGCATGAATTTGAACATTATCCAAATGAAGGTCACGGATTTAGTCAACCAATCACCGCCCATTCTGTCGTAAGGATCAAGGAATTTTTGGATATTGTGAATCCTTAGCGTGGATCGTAGAAAAAGCTTACACTTTCAACACCCCCCTAAATCCCCTTGCACCGTAATACGATTCAGCACCGTTGTGGTAAATGAACACACGTCCGAAACGCCAGTCACCGAAAATAGCGCCACCTAGCGATCTCACTTCTTTGGGTGTTGCCAGCCAACTGGAAGTTTTTGTATCGAACGTTTCCAACTGTTGCAGCTGATGATATGCTTCTTCGTTGATTAACTCAATGCCCATGTCGTTTGCCATGCCCACAGCGCTATTTTCAGGCTTAAACTTTTTTCTGGATTCCAGCGCTTCGTGGTCGTAGCACACACTTCGGCGAGCGCTGGGACTTTCTTTGCTACAATCGCAAAAGATGTATTCGTCTGTTTCGGTATCATAACCGATTACGTCAGGCTCGCCTTCTGTTTCTTCCATTTGGTCGAGTGACCATAGTTTTTCTGGATATCCTTCTAGTTTGGCTTGAATTTTTGACCAGTCCAATTCCTTGTGGCGGTGCATGTTCTTTTCAAATCGCTGCTTCAAAATTGACAACAACGCTTCCTTTTGTTCTTCAGTTAATTTTAATTGAGCCATGTCCTTAACGGTGTTGATCTACAAGCACTATGTTTCCATCTGGATCGGTGATCATAAAACTCGCTGGTCCTGTTGTTGTTTCATCTGCTTCGGCAACCATTTTCACTCCTTGACTCTTCAAGTGTTGTTGAATTGTGCGGACGTCATCAAACTCATCAAGATTGTTCGCGTTTTCATCCCAACCAGGATTAAACGTGAGAATATTGCCCTCAAACATTCCCTGAAACAAACCGATCAGTGCATTTCCATTTTTCATAATGAGGTAATTTTGTTCCATACCTCCGCCAAACTCTTTAAATCCCAAGTTTTCATAAAATTCCTTTGATGTTTTAAGATCCTTAACACTTAAACTCACTGAAAATGCTCCTAATTTCATGGTGTTTTCTTTTTTTGATTGATTAATGTTTTCTACTCTCGTGGTGTTTCCATCTTCCACAGATTTATTCGAAAAAATAGTGTTCGCTGTAAAACCTGCACCAAATACTGCAGCCAAGCCCAAAATGATAAATGCTGTTCTTTTCATAATCGCGTAAATTTATTGTATGTATTGATGTCAAGCAAGCTTGTGCTCACTACTACCGAATCAATTTATTTTCTAAAATAGTTAAAATCTTGCTATTCTAAAGCGCAACTCCATGAAACTCTTTGGTGAGTTCAATGTATTCCTCACTGTATGAGTTATCCGCCTTTCGAACACAAAACGTTTCTCTTATCGGTGAAATGGCACTTTGGTTCAATTGCACAATACAGCGAATGGGCTGGCTCCCTTCCTTTCCAATAACGTCAATTTTCCTCGCAACACGGAATCCGCTTTTCTCAGCACACACGTACCATTTAGCGAAGTCAATAAAGGGAACGATCAACCAAAAGCACCCGTCTGGACTTAGTACTGAATGTGCTTTTTTTAGAAATGGTGCGATATAAAGACTGGAAACATGTCGCGCTTGTGCCTTTCGTGGATCTTCATTCTCGTTGGTCGTGCTGAAGTACGGCGGATTGGAAACGATCAAATCAAACCGAAGTGAAGATTCAAAATCGAGAAAATCTATGTGTTTAACATCCATTCGCTCCGACCAAGGAGATTGCTGAAAGTTGAAGGTTGCTTCTTGCGCTGACGCTTCATCGATTTCAATTCCAGTGATCGCTAATTCGCTATTCTTCTGCGCCAACATTAACGCAAGAACGCCAGTACCAGTTCCGACATCCAAGGCATTTTTCTTTCCTTCGGTTTCGACAAAAGCACCGAGCAACATCGCGTCTGTTCCTAGCTTCATGGCAGAATCAGCTTGTTTAATAGAAAAATGTTTGAATTGGAAAATGGACATTACTCCAAATAAATTTCGATCAGTCCCGCAGGAGCTGCCACATGCAATTCTTTCTTTTCACGATCAACTTTCTGCACCAACCCTTCAATGAACGGAATGAGTACTTCTTTGTCACCTCTCATGACTTGCAACAAAGGGTTTACTTTCAAATCAATGACTTGCTCAAGAATTCCAACTTCTCCAAACGCTTTGTCAATGACGGTAAATCCTACGACTTCGTGATCGTAAAAATGGACTCCTTTGAGTTCTGGTAAAATCTCCGCCGGCAGGTAAACATTCTTTCGAACGATGCGCTTTGCGTGACTTTCATCATCAACACCTTCGAATCGCACAGCAGCAAAGCCGTTGTTCTTCAGTTTAAATGATTCAATAAAAAAGGGGGTAAGATGATCGTTAATATCGATAAAAACGGCATCGAGTAACGCATAATCATCTGGATTGGTAACGTCTAAAAACAGCGAAACTTCACCTTTAAATCCGTGAAGTTTCGCTACATATCCTAAATGAAAGCAATCTGCTTTATTCACGTATGTTAATTTATTAAGCTTTTGGCTCTTCAGCCTCGTCCGTAGAAGTTTCTTCAGCAGCTGGAGCTTCTTCAGCAACAACTTCTTCTTTCACTTCTTCAGCAGCTGGAGCTTCTTCAGCAACAACCTCTTCTTTTACTTCTTCAGCAGCTGGAGCCTCTTCAGCAACAACCTCTTCTTTCGCTTCTTCAGCAGCCGGTGCCTCTTCAGCAACAACTTCTTCCGTTGCAACTTCTGCAGCTGGTGCATCATCAGATGCAGCTTCTTCAGCAACTGGTGCCGCTTCTGCTACTTCCTCAACAGGTGTGTTTTTCGCTTCGATTTCTTTTGCTTTGTTAGCAGCAGATTCAGTTTCAGCCTTCAATCGAGCAGCTTTTTCTTTTTCAGCTTCTTTCACTAAACCAGTAGATTTAGCAGCAATTTTTCCTTCTTTCTCCTCTAACCATTTTGCAAATTTTTCTTCTACTTGCGCCTCAGTTATTGCTCCTTTCTTAATTCCATTGATTAAGTGGTTTTTGTACAATACCCCTTTGTAAGAAAGAAGAGCTCTTGCCGTTTCGCTCATTTCAGCTCCAACTTGAAGCCAGTTTAGCGCGCGGTCGAAATCTAATTCTACAGTTGCCGGGTTTGTATTTGGATCGTACGTTCCGATTTTTTCAATGAAACGACCATCTCTTTTTGCTCTGCTATCCGCAGCTACAATGTGGTAAAATGCTTTTGATTTTTTACCATGTCTTTGCAATCTAATTCTAGTTGCCATACTTTTTACAGTTTGAGGTACAAAACCTCGATTTATAAATAATTTAATCCTGCCTTCCCGAGACAGGGGTGCAAATGTACAACATTCTTTTATAAATCAATATAATTGAGGTAAAAATATCCACTACAGTGCGTTTCAAGTAGATCCGTTCATGGAATAATTTAGCCACATGTTGTTTTGTTCTTAATTTTAAGTTAATTTCACAACGAAAGCAGTTACTACTGGATTATCAAATTTACGACGATTATTACGCATGCAAAAACTCATTCTTTTTATTTTCTTACTACCTGTACTGGTGTACAGCCAAGGATTTCAGGTGAACTTTCAGGGACAGGCACAACAAGGAATGGCTGGTGCTGGGGCAGCACTCCCACAAGATGCTGCGGTTCTATTTTTCAATCCAGGAGGCGCCTCATTTCACCACGGCAATGAAGTGAGTATAGGAATGACGCCTACTTTTTCAAAAATTACCTTTTTAGAAAAAAACACCAATATTTCGGCAAATACTGATTCTCCAATGGGAACGCCTTTTACGGCGTTTGGATTGTTTGAGATCAAGGAAGAAAGTCGTTTAAAACTTGGAATGGCCATCTATACTCCGTTTGGTAGTACTGTCCAATGGGAAGATGAATGGGTTGGTCGATTTGCTATCACGCGCCTTCAATTGTTATCTATTTTTTTCCAACCTACAGTCAGTTTTCGAATTACGGAAAAAATCGGATTGGGAGCAGGATTCGTGTATGGCTACGGAAAAGTCAACTTACAAAAAGATTTACCCTTGCAGGATGCCAGCGGAAACTACGGTCACGCTGAATTATCGGGTAGCGGGGAAGGTTTTGGATTTAACGTCGGATTGTATGTAGAACCGACTGAACATATCAATTTTGGAATGACTTACCGCTCACAGGTTGATATGCGTTTAAAGAAAGGAAATGCCGATTTTACAGTTCCATCATCGCTGGAAGAGAATTTTCCAGACGGACCATTTACATCTTCCATCCCCTTGCCTTCAGTATTTACACTAGCAATTGCTGTTAAACCAAATGATAAGCTCACCATCGCATTTGACGGGAATTATGTCGATTGGAAAGCTTACGATACACTGGCTTTTGATTATGAAGTCAACACGAACTCGTTGGAGGATACCAAATCTGCACGAAACTATGTCGGTACAGTTTCAGCACGGTTAGGAGGACAATACAAGTTCACCGAGAAAATAACAGCACGTTTAGGACTGGCATACGCGGTTTCACCGGTACAAAGTGGGTACGTAACACCTGAAACCCCAGACAATAATCGAGTAAATTATACGGCGGGAATTGGCTATAAACTCAATGAAAAATTCACATTCGATGCTTCCTTTTTATACACTCAGGTAAAAAGAGAAGATACAAACTTAGAAACTGGTCTGAGCGGAAAATTCAAAACCCGCGTTTTTGCACCAGGTTTTTCCATTACCTATAAAATTTAATGCGATGAGAACAATTACCCTACTTTTTATCATTGTGATTGCTGGTGGAATTTTCAGCTGCAAGCCTAAAATTGAAGCACCTGAAGCTTCCATGGGAGATGTGAATGCATCTAAGTTTATTGCGATTGGGACAACTAATACATCTGGTTTTTCAAATGATGGTTTAACTTTTATTGGTCAAGAAAATAGTTATGTTGCTATATTGGCCGAACAATTTAATGCAGTTGCCGCAATTGATTTTAAGCAACCACTTATTTCGTCTAGCTCTGTTGGTGTAAATACCAAAGGTCAGTCAGCCTTGAAATTGGGATATAAAACCGACTGCAAAGGAGTAACTTCTCTTTCACCTATTCGGATTGGTGCATCGGGTGATCTTACGCAGTTTAGCTCTGTCGCTTCACAGGGACCTTTCAATAATTTGGGTGTTCCAGAATTAAGCACTTTAAAAGTAGGAGAAAGTGGTTATGGCAATCCGGCAAACGGTGCTGGAAATTTTAACCCTTACTATGCGCGTTTTGCTTCTAATGAAGTAAATTCATCTATCTTAAGTGATGCGATTGCTCAAAACCCAACTTTTTTCACTTTAATGCTTGGAGATGAAGACATTCTTGCTTTTGCTAAAAGTGGTGGTACGAATGGTGGAATCCCTGATGCAAACGGCCCTGCAGGAAATGCATTCAGCGGAAGTTTAGAAGAAGTAATTACTTCCCTTAGTGGGAATGGGGCGAAAGGAGTAATTGCAAATATTCCAAATGTCTTGGATTATCCTTATTTTAATACAATACCTTATAATGGATTAACAGTTGCTGCTAGTCAAATTAATAAATTAGATTCTGCGTTTTTTGGAACTGGTGTCACTTTTACTGAAGGAGTTAATCCATTTGTAATCCTTGATTCTTCTGCTCCTTTTGGCGTTCGAAAAATGGTTGAGGGAGAATTGATTTTACTCAGCGTTCCATTAGATTCAGTAAAATGTAATGGTATGGGTTCCATTTTCCCGTTTCGCGATGAGTTTGTGTTAACTTTAAGTGAAATAGCTGAAATCCAATCAAAAATCGATCAGTACAACAATGTTATTAATAGCACTGCAAGTAGTTATGGTTTAGCTATCGCTGATGTTAGATTACTAATCAGTCAATTAAAAACTGGAACTATTTACAACGGTGTTTCCATGAGCGCAACTTTCGTAACCGGTGGCGCTTATTCTCTCGATGGTTTGCAATTAAACCCAATTGGACAAGCACTATTAGCAAATCAATTTATTAAAGCAATTAATCTAACATACGGAGCTAATATTCCTCATGCTAGTGTTACAAAATATTCTGGAATCATATTTCCTTAATTAATCATCTAAACTTTTAAACTATGAAAAAACAATACTTATTTTCGCTTTTAACAGCTACCGCAATTTATTCGGTAAACGCACAAACAGATTGTGACCAAGGTCGTTATACCTCAAATGTCTATTCAACAGTGGACATTACTAGTGACATTTTATATGGCAATAATTTGAGTAACACTAATGCCAGTACAGATTTACATTTAGACTTTTATGAACCTAATGGAGATACTTCAACGGCGCGACCTTTAATTATTTGGGCGCATGGAGGAAGTTTTTTGTTTGGATCAAAAGCTGACGGTGATGTTGTCGAATTATCAAATCGTTTTGCTAAAAAAGGTTTTGTTTGTGTTTCAATTGATTATCGTTTGGGAATGGGTTTCCCTTTTAATCAAGCAAATGCAACAAAAGCAGTTTTCAGAGCAGTTCAAGATATGAAAGCTGCAGTAAGATTCTTTTATAAGGATAGAGCAACTACTGATACTTATAAAATTGATACCAATCAAATTTTTGTTGCAGGTAGTTCAGCTGGTGCGCTTACCGCTTTTCACTTGACATATTTAGATAAAGAATGTGAACTTGAACAATTCATGTCTGTTTCCGAAATAAATGCAATGGGCGGAATGGAAGGAAATAGCGGCAATGCTGGTTATTCATCAAAAGTAAAAGGTGCAATTGGACTTGCTGGAGCTTTAGCAAACTATGGTTGGATAGAAGTTGGTGATGTTCCATTTTGTGCTACTCATGGAACAATTGATGCGACAGTTCCTTATAATAGAGGAAATGTTCAAGTTTTAGGTACACCAATTATGTTATTAGACGGCTCAAGAATGATGCATGAACGAGCAGAATCTATTGGAGTACCACACAAATTTTACTCTCATTATGGTAAAAATCACGTGCCTCACGCTTCGGAGCCTGCAACAATGGATACAACTGAATGGTTTATTCAAGACTTCTTAGTTGAGCAAGTTGGTTGTACAGAGACTATTTTACAACCTGAAAACGCTCCGCTACAAACCTCAACTCTTTACGCTCTCACTCATTGTGGTTTATCTGTAAACACAATGAATTTAGATGAAGTAAAAGCAATTTACCCTAACCCATCTTCAGATAAAGTGACTGTAGAATTTGAAAATTTTGAAGACATTAAAACCATTCAATTGGTCGATTTATCAGGTCGAATTCAGCAGACGTATAAAACTAACGCCAATGTTCTGATCATTTCAAAAGGAAATTTGGATGAGGGATCTTATGTATTGAGAACGATATTGAAGGATGGAAGCTCGACATCGAACACCATTGTTTTTCTATAAAATTTAAAAACAACCGCATGGAAACTCCTAAATTCGTTTAGGAGTTTTTTTATGCACTCATTTTTCTGAAAATTGAATTAATTTTGTACTTCAATATGCACATTTGATGGAAATAAAAGAACTCAAAACGAAGGCTGAAATGCTTGCCAATCTTCCTCTTCTATTGGAAGTTTATCCGAGTCTAACCTTAAAGGAATACAGTGATGAATTGGATGATATGCTTCCACACAATTATGGGCAAGTAGGTGTATTTGAAAATGATGAGTGTCTTGGACTCACCGGATATTGGCTCGGTACGAAACTATGGTGCGGACGCTATCTCGAATTAGACAATGTGGTTATTTCCGAAAAACACCGCTCTAAGGGAATCGGCAAACTGCTATTCGATTTCATGGAACAAAAGGCAAAAGAGGAAAAATGTACCATGTTAGCACTGGATTCATACACCTCCAATTTTAAAGCGCACAAGTTCTTCTACAACCAAGGTTTCGCGCCTAGGGGATTTCACTTCATTCAGGTACTTGACAAATCAAAAGTACGATAGCCAGCATACGTTCAATCAATTGTTGCTACAGATAAAAATCAATGCCTCTTCTCTCGCTTGGAGTTGAGAAAAAATGAGTAGCTTTATAGTCAAGCTATAAAATTATGAAACATTCAATTACTCTCCTTGCAATTACTTGCAGCCTATTTTCAATCGCACAAACCAACGAACATTTTTGTGCTAAACGTGACGCTTTTAGCGCGAATCAACTTAAAAGTAATTCACTCAGTGTTGCTCAAATCGCGGAAACCGAACGTTACAACGTACATTTCTACGCTTTGGACATTGCAATGGACAATCTGACTACTCACGTAGAAGGAACTGGCGAAATTCACGGGACAGCGAATGAACTGCTTGACAGCGTCTTGTTTGAGCTGTTTCCAACCTTCAATATCTCTGAAATCCGACTTAACGGTTCTCCGATTGCATATTCGCGCACCGCATCAGCAATTAAAGTTCCTGTAAATATCACAACGGGACAATCATTTAGTATCGCCATAGATTACGATGGAACGCCACCAACAGGAGCGACAAATCCATTGGGTGGTTCAGGCATGACGAATGATAGTTCACCTTCTTGGGGAAATCAAGTGACTTGGTCACTGTCAGAACCTTTTTCTGCCTACGAATGGTGGCCATGTAAACAATCCTTAAAAGACAAAGCAGATAGTGTTTCTATGAAAATTACAGTGCCAAACAGCTGTAAAGCAGGTTCAAATGGAACTCTTGAAAATGTAGTCGACCTTGGAAATGGAACATCGCGCTATGAGTGGATGCACCGTCACCCAATTGTTTATTACCTTGTCTCGGTAGCAGTCGCAGAATACATTGAATACAATGTGTATGCAAATCCAGCTGGTTCTGTGAGTCCTGTGCTGATTCAAAATTATATTTATGACAATCCTGGAACATTACCTAACTTTCAAAATGACATTGACGAGACGGTAGATTTCATGGAACTCTTTGCCGATTTGTTCGGTCCATACCCATTTCAAGATGAAAAATACGGACATTGCATGGCGCCTTTAAGCGGTGGAATGGAGCATCAAACGATGACGACACAAGGATTTTTTGTCAAAGGGTTGACAGCACACGAATTGGGACACCAATGGTGGGGTGACCATGTAACTTGTGCATCATGGGCTGATATTTGGGTCAATGAGGGATTCGCGTCTTATAGCGAATACCTGATGCTCGAAAACTTGTACCCAGCAGAATACTTTGGACACATGCTTGGTGTGCATAACAACGTCAAGTCCTTTCCTAGTGGAAGTGTTTGGGTGGAAGACAGTTTGAATGAAGGTCGCATATTTAGTGGTCGACTTACGTACGACAAAGGCGCTGCCATTCTTCATACCTTCCGTTTTATGTTCAACGATGATCCATTGTTCTTTCAAACGTTGACAAATTTTCAAAATGATTTTGCGGATAGTGTAGCAACAGGAATTGACATCCGTGATTACTTCGCCGCGGCTACTGGAACTAATTTTGACGCAGCATTCAATGAATGGTATTTCGGAGAAGGATATCCTACTTATTCAGCACGCTGGAACGTAGACGGTACCGATTTACTCGTTGAAGTCACGCATTCTACTTCGAGTGTAACACCAACTTTCACGAATCCTTTGGAGATTACATTTGGACGATCAGGTGCACCAGACACCACCATTACTTTCGCAATTGACGGAAATACAAGCCAATTCATAATTCCGAACATGGGCAATGTGATTGATCTCGATGCGATAGATCCGAACAACTGGATTATCAACAATGTAGGGTCTATACTCCACGATACTGGAATGTTTGTTGGACTTGAAACAATTGGACAAGCGCCCGTTTTAAGTATCTACCCAAATCCATCAAATGGTATTTTCACAGTAGCTTCAACAGACAATGGTCTCCAAACAATAAAGGTATTGGATGCAGCAGGTCGATTGATTCATAGTGCGACTTTTGAAAATAGTCATGTGGTAGATATTTCAAGCAAAAAAGCTGGAAATTATATTGTACAAATTGTCAACGACAAAGGTGAGAAAAGGATTCAAACGATTGTGAAAAACTAATCTAGCAATCGCATTCCTTTGCTTTTAAGCAGATTGCGCAAAGCACAAAGATATTGTCGGTAAATTTTGGGGAAACAACCAATTCTTTGGTATTGAATTGAATCGTGGTCAATGAATCAAAGTCCTCCTTTTTGATGACTTGGATTTCGTCTTCGATCTTCAATCCGATTTTATCGACGTATTTTAAAAACTCCGTTGAGTTGTCTTTTACCGCAACCATCTTACATTTTTTTCCTTCCTTGACCTCAGAAAGTGTTCTTCTGAAAGGAATAATGATGTCACCGTCTTCGTTCGGTATTGCATCTCCATGCGGATCAAAATCTGGAAAATCAAGAAACTGATCCAGGCGATTCATGAGTTTTTTGGAATGAATATGTTCCAGTTCTTCGGCCAATTCATGGATTTCATCCCACGTAAAATCAAGCTTCTGGTACAAGAACGTTTCCCACAAACGATGTCTTCGAATCACCATCATGCCCTCTTTTCGTCCTAATTCGCTCAAGGAAATTTTTCCATATTTCTCGTAATTCACAAGTGCTTTCACTTTTAATTTTCGAGCCATATCACTGACAGTGGCAGGTTTCACCTCCAAATAGGACGCAAGTCGATTCACACCGACTTCGGATTTCCCGTCCTCAAAAACGGTGAGCTGCACAAGCGCTTTTAAATAATTTTCCTCTGTAAAAGATAACATGAATCAAAACTACTATTAAAATTTTAATAAAAATATTGTTAGATTAGTCTAACTTTATTAGTTTTGCAAATAAATTACATATTGTAGCATGTATCTTAGACTTTGGATTTCAGTTGTACTTATTCTCTGCGCACAGATTGCTGGCGCACAAGAAACGCTCACAGGAAAAGTAACAGACGGCAACGAGCCCATCCCATATGTGAAGGTGAAGATTAGTTCTTCTGTCAGCGGTCAGGAATTAAAACTGAACGCACTCACCGATTTTGATGGGGTATTTGTTCTGAAGAACGTTCCAAAAGGGATTTATACCATTGAATTTAGCGCATTCGGGTTTGATCTACTCAAACAATCCGTTTCCATTCCTTCTCCACAATTATCCATTACCTTAACGAAAAGTGAACAAATTCTTGAAGAAATGACGGTCAGCGGGACATTAAAGGAAGTCTCCAAAAAAGAAAGTACAGTCAATGTGGAAGTTTATTCATCAACATTTTTTAAGAAGAACCCTACGCCATCCGTCTATGAATCTTTGCAAAATGTGAACGGTGTTCGACCTCAACTCAACTGCAATATTTGTAACACGGGAGACATCCATATCAACGGTTTAGAAGGACCGTACACCATGATTTTGATTGACGGAATGCCTATTGTAAGCAGTCTTTCCACGGTATATGGACTGAGCGGAATTCCAAATTCATTGATTGAGCGCATTGAAATTGTAAAAGGTCCCGCTTCAACGCTCTATGGTTCTGAAGCCATTGGGGGAATAATCAATCTCATCACAAAAAAAGCAATCAGTGCTCCGATTGTTTCTGTGGATGTATTTACGACAAGCTGGTTAGAAACCAACGCCGATATTGCCTTGAAATCAAAACTAGGAAAGAAAGTAGATTTACTGACGGGTATCAATTATTACAATTACGATCTCAAACAAGACAATAACAACGATGGATTTACAGATGTCACCTTGCAAGACCGTTTTTCCGTATTTCAAAAGTGGAATTTTCTGCGCAAGGATTACCGTCTGTTTTCAATTGCAGGAAGATATGTATATGAAGATCGTTGGGGCGGTGAAATGAATTGGGATCCAAGCCACAGAGGAGGCGATAGCATTTACGGTGAGAGTATTTACACAACACGATGGGAAATTATAGGAAAGTACCAGCTGCCCATGAAGGAAAAAGTGATTTTTTCCACCTCCTTCAATAAGCATTATCAAAACAGCTATTACGGAAACACATCATTCATGGCGAACCAATTCATTGGATTCGGTCAGTTGCACTGGGATAAAAAAATCGGGAAACACGATCTCGTAGCAGGTA
Source organism: uncultured Flavobacteriales bacterium (assembly GCA_937876195.1). Taxonomy (GTDB): domain Bacteria; phylum Bacteroidota; class Bacteroidia; order Flavobacteriales_D; family Crocinitomicaceae; genus UBA4466. Next base: position 40,813 of record CALEIK010000003.1, on the reverse strand, counting down.
CATCATTGCGTTACATCAGCTACGACGATGACACGCCAGCGACACAATCGGCAGATTCACTGAATCCCACAAATCAAGTATCACAAACGTGGCTGCCTGGTGTATTTGTACAGGATGAATACAGTATCGGCAAAAAACATAAAATTCTGGGGGGCTTCCGATACGATTACAATTCGCTGCACGGATCTATTTTCACGCCCCGATTAGGCTACAAATGGTCAATGAATGAATACAATATTCTTCGCATCAACACAGGAACTGGTTACCGCGTTGTAAATATATTTACTGAAGATCATGCGGCTTTAACAGGTGCACGAGAAGTTGTCATTGCTGGAGATATCGCACCTGAACAATCCTACAACGCCAATCTTAACTTCAATAAAACCATCATTACGAAAAAGAACAAATACTTTGTGATTGATGCCACCGCGTTTTACACGTATTTTACCAACCGAATTATTGCTGATTATGAAACCGATGCCAATCATATCTATTATGAAAATCTAAACGGTTACGCCGTAAGTCAGGGTGTTAGTGTTAAAGTTGAAGCGGACTTCATTCGCAATCTCAGGTTGGAAGCTGGCGGGACTCTCATGGACATTGCATCGGTTGAAAACGGTCAAAAACAACAACAAATTCTCACCGAAAACTTTTCGGCGAACTGGAGCGCGACTTACCAAATTCCTAATTTAAACTTAAGTATCGATTACACGGGTAACTTATACAGTCCTATGCGTTTGCCCTTATTGAATGAATTCGATCCACGCGCGCAATACTCCCCATGGTGGAGTATCCAGAACATTCAGTTGACGTTTAAAGGAATTAAATCCTTCGAGATTTATGGAGGTGTCAAGAATTTACTGAATTGGACGCCAAACAAGAATACTGATTTTCTCATCGCACGAAGCAATGATCCCTTCGATAAGGAAGTCATATTCGATGCGAATGGAAATGCCCTGCAAACAGCGAACAACCCATACGGACTTACTTTTGATCCTTCATATGTGTATGCACCCAACCAAGGAATTCGAGGATTTTTGGGAGTGAGGTATATTTTAGAGTGATTCTTCGACCGCTGTTGTATCCTTCTTCGGCACAATGCGAAACCACTTTGTATCGCCCGATTCGGTGACCAACATTTTGTAGCGGTGCGAAGCCGTTATGCGTGAATATGCATTGAAATGCCACCATTCACTAGGAATATTCTGAAATTTTTGGGAACCCATCACCTTTCGCAATAATTTTCGATGATTGACTTGCTTTTGAGTCAATTCACCTGTGGCTAGAAATTCAGCTTCGTGCTGTGGAAAAGCAATTCTTCTAAAGTCATCGTACCCCGCCCCCATGTCCAATAGCTTACCTTTTGCATCGACAATGCTGACATCCACAGCGGCACCAAAATTATGTACACTTCCTCTGCTCGGATTGGAAACAAATTTTCCTCGACGATAAACAGGAACTGAATCCATCGCTTCCCACATTTCTCTTTGGACTTGTTGCGGTCTAACACCATCAAACACAATGATGGCGTAACCAGGTTTCAAGGAATCTAGATAATCTTGACATTTAGATAATCGTTCAGCTACCTCCCGTTGTAAGTATACTTTTGTCAATGTATCATACAAGATAATTCCCATGAAATTGTCCTTCGTGGCATATTTTAAATCCGTTTTGATGTTTGCGTTTACCTCCGTCACATCTACCAAATCAAGTGTGTTGAATATGTGATCCATCGAGTCAATAAGGTGCTGATTAACATACACCTCAGGGATAGGGCAAACTTCTTGTTCAACCTCTGTTTTGGTTCCCGTTTGACAAGCAACTAGGATCAACGAAAATATTACTATCCACTTCACGGTTCAAAATAACAAAAAAATTGAAGGAGTTCAAAGTGCAGACTTCGGCACCACCACATTTGGACCAGCTCAATGTCCAAACTCAACGATAAGAAGCTTACATTCAGGCTCAAAAGTTCAAAGAATTTCACGCGAGTTATATCTTTGAACTTTGAACTGATTGAACTTTGAACTTCTTAAAATTCTTGAATTTTACATCTCCATTCTAGAAGTTTCTAACTAAATTTGTCGCAAAATTTTGACTATGCCAATTTTATCAAAGAAAGCTGTAGACATGCCGGAATCTCCAATTCGAAAGTTGGTTCCTTATGCAGAAAAAGCAAAAGCGAGTGGGAAAACTGTTTACCACTTGAACATCGGTCAACCTGACATTGAAACGCCAGAGGTTGCGTTAAATGCCATTAGAAACATGGATCGAAAAGTGATAGAATACAGTCACTCTGCAGGATTTGAATCCTACCGAAAAAAACTTGCAAATTACTACAAGTCCATCAATATCAATGTTGAAGCGGAAGAAATCATCATCACAACCGGTGGGTCTGAGGCATTGACTTTTGGTTTTTTAACAACGTGTAATCCAGACGATGAAGTCATCATTCCAGAACCATTTTATGCCAATTACAATGGATTTGCAGTCGCGGCTGGATTGAAGGTTGTTCCAGTAACAGCTAATATTGAAGATGGATTTGCATTGCCTCCTGTAGAGGAATTTGAAAAGAAAATCACTTCTAAAACGAAAGCAATCGTTATTTGCAATCCTGGGAATCCAACGGGATATCTTTACTCAAAGCAAGAATTGGAAAAATTGCGTGACATTGTGAAAAAGCACGACCTATTTTTATTTGCTGACGAAGTGTACCGTGAGTTTTGCTACGATGGTGCTCAACCTTTTTCTGTCATGAATTTGGAAGGAATTGATCAAAATGTCATCCTCATCGACTCGGTTTCTAAACGCTATTCGATGTGTGGTGCACGTATCGGTTGTATGATTTCAAGAAACAAGGAAGTCATGGCTGCGGCATTGAAATTTGGTCAAGCACGACTTTCTCCGCCTACCGTAGATCAAATCGCAGCAGAAGCAGCATTGGATACACCTTCCTCCTATTTCGATGACGTTGTTGCGGAATATGTGGAACGAAGAAACATCATGGTCGATGGATTGAACCAGATTCCTGGAGTTTTCTGTCCAAAACCAAGCGGTGCATTCTACTGTGTTGCTAAATTTCCAGTCGACAATGCAGAGCGATTCTGTCAATGGTTGCTTGAGGATTTTGAGTTTGCAGGCGGAACAGTAATGATGGCACCTGCGAATGGGTTCTACTCGACGAAAGGATTAGGAGAACAAGAAGCACGGATTGCCTATGTTTTGAATAAAGAATCACTTAAAAAAGCAGTGAAATGCTTGGAGGAAGCACTGAAAGTTTACCCTGGACGAACTGTTGAAAGCACCAAGGTAATGAGTGCTTGAAATCAAGCTTAAGAAAAAATAGATAAATAGAAAAACGATAGCCCAATGAACTATCGTTTTTTTGTTGCCAAATGACAACGAGGTTAGTGAATTTTGGTTAGAAATTGACTTAGTTAATGGTAACTGATTTTGTACGTGCTGTTTCGTTCAATAGGTAGTAATCTCTACCGCTAATGTTTTGAAGATCGTAGTTGATTCCAACGATTTGAACAAATCCAGAACCAGCACCAACCGCACTTAACTCTGCTGATGTAAATGTGTAAGAACTTGCGCCTCCGGCAACCACTTTCATTGCTGTGCCATTTGGACCATACACTGCAAAGTAAATTGAGTCTGCAGTGACTGCTGATCCACAATTCAAGGTGTAATTCGATGACATCGTCACGTTTCCTGAAGAAATATCAGTAACATTCGGAAATCCTACGGTCGTACTTGCATTAAAAGAAGGCCATGCAGCACCTGTACCAGACCAACTCAATGTCCCACCGAAACTTAATCCTGTTGGATTGCTTGTTCCAGGTGTGTACACATAAGAGTTATTTGATTGAGCGGCTAAATTTGTTCCATCCAATGAAACAGTACCTGCGCTAATAAAGCTAGCTGCAGCATCCTCACTAAAAACGGCAACTGCGGTTCCAATTTCAGTATCTATAGGTCCGATTGGAGTTGACGTTGTTGACAATGCTTTAACTCCCACCAAGGTCGCAAATACTCCATTGAACGTAGGCGTGTAACCTGAAGGTGCGCCAGCTGAAGGTGTAGGCTCTTCGTGAATACAAGAACCATCATCACTGGTTGCAGATGAATTGTAATTTGTAGCAGTGTCATCCGTACACCCCTCTTTTTTACAAGATGAAAATGCGCCCATCGTGAGAAGAGCTAATGCATTGATAAATAAGATTTTTTTAACAGTCATAATAAATTGGTTTTTAATTTATACAAATGTCTTGAAATCAGCAGCTTTGGGCAATACGTCATTTGACGTATATTTATTATTGACATAAAAAAAGGACGGAAAAATTTCCGTCCTTTCATCAATTCAGATATGTCTTGGATTTAGTTTGCCGCTCTTGTCGATGCGTCATCCATTTCAAGTTTAAACACTGGTGCTTCAATTGGAAGCGCAGTAGTTTCTACAAATGTTTCGTTCCAATTCACGTTCATAGTTGCAAACTGCATGTCTACAATTTTTCCAGGAATGTGAAAAACCGCTGCAAACTCAACTGTTTCGTTCTTACGTAAAATTTCAATTTCTGATTTTTTATCGTCGTTTGCGTAGGTCACTTCGTCTGTTGATTTGTTTCTTTTAGCAGTCACTGAAAGGCTGGTCGGATCAATTAAGGCAATCTCATCTCCTAAATAAGTTACTTCAAAAATTGCTTTTGCTTCTTTCGTCGACGCCGAGTATTTTTTCAGTTGTACTTTGAAATTTCCTGCAGTAAATCCATTTTTTGCCGCTGGCAATGCAAATTGTTCTGCTTCTGTTACTTTACCGTTGACTGGGATTTTATACAGTCCACTGATCGCCAATTGATACTCTTTTTGCAAGTAATTTCCACTTCCCTTCGCCATCAATGTTTTGGTTTTTTTATCTCCCGGTTTCAAGATAAAGGACTTCATTGAATCCTTGTTCTCTCCAAACGCAAACGTAAATACAGATTCATTTGGTACATACATCAATAAGTCCGTCGACCCGTTTTCCACTGTCAATGCTAATTTTGAGTGGTCTGCCTGTGCAACTGCGTTCTTAATAGATACGTTAATTCCTTCAGACTCTATATCTGCTGGAGGGTAATAAAGTACTTTTTCAAAGCCTTCTACTTCTTGTGCTGATCCATTGAATGCGAACAGCGTGAATCCTAGTAATAGGAATAAATTGAATTTGTTTTTCATGTGATTTTATTTTTTGGTTACTATATTATATTATTGATTTTAAGCTGATTCCAGAACAAAAGTAACAGGATCATTTACACGAACAATACCCTCCTTTATAATTTTACACGTCACACCTCCACGCCAATCGCTTTCAAGTGCTTTGGTCAGACCTTCGACCTGAAGATCCATTCTCTTGCACGGTTCCAATTCTCCTGTGATTTCTACTATGGCTGTTCCAATTTTCAAAAGTGCTCCCGTTTTGTTTATTAACTCTACTCCTTCTACCAATAGATTTGCTCTGCGCGTTGTCCAAGGTATTTCCTGTCGCATCTCTTGGCAAGTAGCGTGCCAACTTTCACTAGATAGTATAGTGACTTGGCGATGGTTACGCTTCAATCCGCGACTGTCCTGAGCTACACCTTTCTCGAAAGTAATTTCTGCTGAATGATGTTCATCCATCCTTGCCTTCTTCTCTTTTCGCGTTGCGATGCCAATCAGTTTTCCCATTTCTACATCATAAAAATCTGTTACTTTTCTGCTATTCCAACAACAATGTATCGTTTGCTTTTAGGAACAATCCAAGCAATACCATTGTCCAATTTTCCTAGAATAGTGCGCTGCCTCTCTGATCTGCCAAACGCAGCAAAAAAACCATAGGTTACATACTTCAATTTGCTGAAAGAAGAAAACACGTCATCTATTTCATTGTAATCCAAATAATTCCATGTCGCACCCCAATTCGTAAATCGTTTGCGCATAAAACGATGCAAAAAGGAGGAGGTCAAATTTTCAGCGAACACCAATTTTCCATTTTCATTCAGCGCAGCATGGATCTCATCAATGGTTTTCTTTTTCAATGCGTCATTACCATTTCTACAGATTCCGCCTAAAATTGATTTAAAGGCAATTAGATCGAAGTGATTTCTGTACGGAATAGAAGTCGCGTCGATGTCCTCATACGTAATCGCATCCATGCAATTGTATTTTTGATGTAATCGCTTTGCGTCTTCTTCGTTGAACTTGTAATCAGAACAGACCACTTTGTTATTTTTCAACGCCATCCAAAGTGAAAGTCCACCCCCTCTACCGCCTAATTCAAGGCAGATATTCTCTTTGGCTTCCAAATCAACGTGTTCTTCCCAATAATGAAGCGCCTTTCCCCAATTCACGACATCCCATTCAATAATGTCTTTTGTTAGTGCTGACTCCATATCAATGTATTGGTTTAAACAGGATTAAAAATACCACTTTTAATTGCATAAGTTATTTGTGCGTTGCAATTATTACTGGAAATCCATCTGGGTCCTTTATAAAAACAGCATTGTTCTTTTTCCAGTAGGGATTTGGGTGATTTAGAATGAGAATTTCATGAAGTTCAATGGCCTTTTTGATGACCTCAAGTTCTTCAAGGGACACATAAAACACTAATGGGCTTTCAGCATCAAATTCTTTGAGGACAGGATGGCTGTTTGTAGTGAACTCAAGGTGCCAATCCATTTCTGAACGACCAATAAACAGACCATCATACCCATCATGCGACTTAAAATCGCCCAACAACTCTAAATATAGAATTTCGGTGTAAAACCAACGCAGTGGTTCCAAATTGTCTGTATGTCGTGCGTATCTGAATTTCACAATTTCTTGTGCAAATATAGCAAGATTCAGAAAGTGCTTAAAATCAAACAGCTCAAACTTGCATTTGAGCTGTAGTGATTCTGAATGCCCCCACATTCAGATTTCTGGTTAGGAAAACCATAAAAATTGAACTAAAATTTCCTAAAACGCCTAATAAGGGGGCACTTCAAAAGTAAGTACTGATACTATTAATTGAAATACGCCATTTGACGTATATTCTTAAAATGGACTAAAGTAATTTGTTCTTGAGTGCTTTTTGAACTGCTTCCACCTTGTTGTGAACTTGCAATTTCTTATACACGTTTTCGATGTGCTTTCGCACAGTTGCTGGGCTAATGATTAAATTAACTGCAATTTGATGGTAATTCAAGCCTTTGGCAATCTGCTCAAGAATATCTTGTTCGCGCTTGGTCAACAAAATCTCCTCTTGCACTTCCTCTTCCAATTTTTCAGGATTACGCAATAGATTCAGCGCTTTTAGCGCGATTGAAGGTGTCATGCTTGCACCACCATTCATTACTTCCTTGATTCCCTTTACTAAAGCTTCGGGATCAATATCCTTCAACAAGTACCCGTTTGCTCCAGCCTTGATTGCATTGTAGATGTTTTCATCATCATCGAATACAGTGAGCATTACGATTTTTATTTGTGGGTGTTTTTCCTTGATCAATTCTGTTGCTCGAATTCCATCCATTTCAGGCATCTGAATATCCATCAAAATAACATCGACGTTGCTGTCTTCGGCCAGTTTGCCTATCAACTCAGCACCGTTGGCTCCCAAAAACTTAAAATTTAGCTCTTCAAAAAGCGCTATTTTTTCTACAATTGATTTGGCCAAAAAATGATTATCCTCTGCAACAGCTATTCTTATCATGGTTTCTTATTTCTTTCTACAAAAATACGACAGTTCCAATTCTAAAACTATACGGCATTTAGCTTATCTTTTTCTAAGTAAATCGTAATTAGCGTTCCGTTTTCTTTCGTTGACACCAATGAGAACGTAGCTCCAATTTCCTTGGCACGCTGTTCCATGTTCTTCAGTCCATTGCCGAAACTCACTTCCTGCTGATTAAACCCCACTCCATCGTCTTGAATGGAAATTGAAATAGAACGATTGTCTTCGGTTACTTCGACCTGTATCCTAGATGGCATTGCGTATTTCAATGCGTTATTGATGGATTCTTGGACAATGCGAAACAAATGAACACCTTGCGTAGCTGAAAATACAATGCCTCCAGAATTTCCTGATTTAGTGAAATCAAAGTCAACATCATCCATTGTTTTCCTTGCATCTTCAATGTAGTTCAACAAACGTCCTTGCAAGTCTTCAATGGAAATTGTTCCCTTATTCATTGCCCAGATGGTATCACGCAATTGAGAAATGGTTGACCGTGTGAACGTGGTTAAATCCGTTAATTTATTGGTAATCTTGTCCTCCTTGACCATGTACTTCATGTTATCCATCGAAGAGGTTAAAAAAGTCAATTGAGACCCAATATTGTCGTGTAAATCTCTAGAGATGCGTAGACGTTCTTCGTGGACTTTGTTCTTTAATTGCTCGGCTGCAACCTGATCTTTCAAACGGTTTTCTTCCAATAATCGCTCTTGCTTGAATTTCTGCTGACGGTAAATATTAACGCCTAACACAATGAGCAGTATAAGTGCTATGGACAATCCAATCAACACATAATTGCGTTGTTTTGCTTCAGCATCCTGTCTACTGATGCGTGCATTCTGCTCTAAGATTTCATTTTCTTTTCGTTCGGTATCAAACTGAACTTCTAGTTGCGCAATGGTTGAATTGGTTTGATCATTGAGCAATTTGTCTTTGTATTCTTGGAATTTTTTTCGATAAACCAACGATTGTTTAAAATCACCAAGGCGCTCATAGCAAAGTGCCAATTGTTCACTCACGACTTGCGAAAGGTAGGTGTACTTTATTTCTTCACAAAGTTGTAAGGATTGTTTATATCGTTCAATGGCCTTTGTGAAATCACCTTGCTCAAAATGCAGGTCACCAAAATATTTGTAGTTTTCCGCAATACCGTTCTTATCGTTTCGCAACTTTCGAATGGCAAATGCTTCTTCATGGTATTTATAGGCCTTGTCAAGTTCCCCCTTCAACACATATGCCATACCGATGTTGTTCAGACTGTATGGAATGCCCAAACTATCCCCATTGCTCCTAACAATTTTTAATCCCTTGAAATAATAGTACAGGGCACTGTCAATATCGTTATTCATTTCAAACAGAACACCATAGTTATTGTAAGCTGAAGACAACAATTTTGGATCTTTAGTTACTTCTAATAATTCAACACCTTTCTTCATGTAAATGAATGCTTGGGGTAAATTGCGACGCTTCATTTGATAGCCCAGATTGGCATATGCTGAGCCGATGAGATCCATATCCCCTGCTTTCTCATAGTACTTTATCGCATTCAATGAAGATTGCAATGTAAGGTCATAATCCCCTTTGTAATAATAGGCTGTGGCAATCTTTTCATAAAGTAAGCCTATACGAATATTATCTTTTAATTGCTTTGCAATTTCCAAACCTTCCTGGCAGGTTTCAATCGTTTGAACAGTCTGGCTATTAATTACTTCAAATGGAATTGCTAAAATGGTATCCACTTTCTTCGTAGCTGGGAGGTGTTCCAGTTTCTTATCTAGCTCGATAAAATAGTCGGATTGCGCGTTAAGGTCAGCGCCAAGTAGAAACAACAAAAGAAATAAGTAGTATTTCATGATTCAAGTTCAGTGGGAATCAAATGTATAAAATTAAGTCATAAGTTCCCAAGCACTTCTGTACCCATTCACCGATTCCATGAATTCTAAGAATTGCGCATAGAATGGATCCTGTCCAATTGTTGAACTGTCGCCAATGATAAATAGTTGTTCTTTTGCGCGTGTCATTGCGACATTCATTCGTCTGTAATCCTTTAGAAATCCAATAATGGCATCAGGGTTTGAACGCACGAGTGACAAAATAATAATTTCTTTTTCTTGTCCTTGAAAACTATCTATCGTACTGATACGGATCTGCTTGTCTAACGTCTCTTTCGCGAGTTGAACCTGTCCAGCATACGGTGAAATAAATGCCACATCCTTGTTTGCTATTCCGTGTGAAGTCATGAGCTGTTGAACAATGGACAATTCACCCTCATTCATTAAACTTACATTGTCACTTCCTGATTGCTCATCAAATCCTGTTCCCGCGGTGTCGTAAAAAATGATGTGCTCGCTCATATTCGCTTGAGCATCAGGTGTCTTTAACTGTCCCTTGTAAAAATAAATGCTTGAAAAATCGGCAATGGATTTGCGCATTCGGTATTGTGTATCCAAAAAAGAACTGTTGAGACAATGTTTAAATCCATATTCCAGAATTGAAGTATTGAATCCCTTCTGAACAGCTCGATCCGATAGAACGGTCGGTGGCAACTGAAATGGATCTCCAGCGAGCACCCACGACTTCGCAAATGGAAATATTACCCACGCCAACGGTTCTATCATTTGACCTGCTTCATCCATGACTAACGTATCGAACGATGCTCCTTCCGGGAGAAAATTTTTCAATCCAATTGGTGTGCTCAACACTACTTGCGCAGATGCGAAGAGTTTCTCGTCAAAATAACTGCGAATGTCTTTGATTTCTTGTCGAATTCGTTTCACTTCACGCATCAATAACTTGCGTTGTTCTCGTTCTGTTTTTCCGAAGTGACGTTTGTATTGGTACGACATTTTTCGCAGTTCTTCAGCGCGAATTTTCAGTTTTTTGATTTCCTTTTGCTCTTGTGCGTCTTGCATTCCGCCTTCTGGCGTGAAAGGGAAAATGGCATCATCAACTTTCAAACTATTTCCAACACGCAAAATTGATAAGTCGATATCGAGCAATCCCTTTGCAATATTATCAACTGCTGTATTGCTAGGTGCGGTGACGAGTACACTCTTTCCTTGCAAAATCAATTGATGAATTCCCTCAATCAATGTTGTTGTCTTACCCGTTCCAGGAGGTCCATGAAGCAGTAGTAATCCTTCATTCACTGTCATTGATGCCACCGCATTTTGCTGACTAGGGTTCAGTGCATTGTTCTTAAATGTAAGCGAAGTATTTTCCTTTTGGACTTGCCCAAAAGTTTCTGTTCCGTGAATTTGATCAAACAATTTTTGCATTTCAGGAGTGTCCTCAATTTGCTTTACTGCATTGATCATCGTTTCATTGGTGTAATGATCGGGGGCCAATTTAATTCCCACCCCTTTATCTTCTATCCAATCTGGAAAATCAGGAGCAAACAAACGAAAAGTTCCCTTCTGTCCCTCCATACCCATCATCACACCTTTCACTGGTTCTTCTCCCTCAATAAAACACTCAATGGCGCTATTGTCTCGAAAAGCGGACGTATCCACCACAAAGGGAAGTCGAAATGAAATCTCTGGATAGTCGGCATACCCAAAAGATTTTCGGGTAATCATTAAAGGGTGAAGTACAACTCCAAGCGCACGCAATTGCTTCAGTCCTACCTGCTCGTCTAACTTATAACGTTTTTCTTGCTCTTGAATTTCAAGTTCAATACAATCAAGGATATGTTCAATATGCGAATGAGAAGACACGTTCTTTTTTCTGCAAAAATAAACATCCAGTTGCAATCACAACTAGATTTTATTGTTTTACAAAACGCTTGCTTCCAGTCAACCCTTGCGCTGTCTCAAAATTTATGAAGTAGACTCCTGCAGGTAATTCTTCGATTGATATTGCAGTTGTTGATTCTGGCTGAAAATCTGTTCTCAAGACAGTTCCATACATCGTAGTTAAATGCAAATTGGACAACTCTCCATTGTGCTCAATCGTAATAACATCGTTTGCCGGATTTGGGAAGATCCTCAATGAAATTTCTTCCTGAGCTGAAACAGATGCAGGATTCCCGTGTACCAAGTCGTAACGCTCATTGTCTAGAACTCCGTGTATAATATCAACTTGACCTTGCGTAAATGAATTCTGGCAATCTTCTGCTGAATAATCCATGTAGTTCTCAATCATATCCGGTAAATCAACACCAAGGATGTTATCGACACACGTGTTTTTAGTAGGATTGCAGTCGAAATCAGATTGTGCAGTAGCGTTCGGAGTGTCATCTACCCCATCTTGTGCTGTGCAATCACCATCTCCCCAAATATGTCTTAAGCCCAGGTAATGTCCAACTTCGTGAGAAGCAGTTCTCCCCATCATTTGCATTGGTCCATTGCCCATATCAAGCATGTTAGGATTGTTGCTACCTACTGTTTGGTACTGAAGCACTACACCATCTGTTAATCCATTTGTGCTTCCTGCTGGCCAATGTGGCAATCCATCAGGTGGTGTTGCATAACCAAGTAATGCGGTAATTTCATTTCCACCAAAACTAATTGACATATTGCACACCCAAATATTCAAATAACGCGTGGGATCCCAAGGGTCATGACCACCATTCGCAGTACTCTTTACATTCTCCAAATCTGAGAAATCTCCGAGTGCAGCTGCCAATGAACCGAACGATGCATTCGGCGTCAAAGTACGTGTAATGCCATTGGTTGAGAGTCCATTTTCATCTATTTCGGCTAACTTAAATTTGATTCTTGGGTTTCCAGCAACAGGGTCAAAATCTGAGCGCATATTCACTGTATCGGCATTCATTCGCCCATAATCTTCAGACAGAATTCTAATCTGATCTATAATCACACTGTCAGGAATGTCCTGCGCAGGAATATTGTGTACGACATGTACAACAACTGGAATGGTGTACAATTCATTGTCCTTTTCAGCAGCATGTATCGCGCTGTATGCCTTAGCATTTTCAAAAACGGTATTTACTTGAGCCGCATAGCCTGGTGTTAATGATTCTTGGTATTCAATGGCACGGTGACTTAAACATCTTTCTATGATTTGACCGTTCAGAAATGATGGAGCAACCGCTATTGTCCCAATAAGTAGAAGTAGTTTTTTCATAATTTAAATTTGTGTTTTTAAAATTATACATTTTCTTGTGCAAACCAAAATAGAATGGACAAGTGGTTTAAATTAATGATGAATGAATCTCGTTGCTGGTCTTCAAAAATATTTCCGCCTGTTTTCATCTCTGCACATCAATTTTTCTATATTTATGGCCTGTGAATTGGCTCAATCCTAATACTTCTTTTACGTCTGACTTCTATGTATCTGGCAGATACAAACTTGCGTGGAGATTATCTGTTGCATTCGCTTTTATTTTTGGAATTCTCTCTGCACTTTTTGTCAATATAGAGTTCACAGGCTTTGTCATTTATCTGATCGTCTTCTTACTTTCCATTACTTCCCTGATTTACTTGTACCGAACAAAAAAATCGAAGGCTGTCTTTTGGATTTTCACCTTCAGCGCAAGCATTTTGGTCATCTATTCGATGAATACGATACTGCATACGATGCATTACAGTGATATTGTCTGGATGATGTGCATTATACTATTTGCGTTCATTGGCCTTTCTAAACGTTTTGCCATATTTTTCGTTATTCTGCATCTCGTTGGTTTAGTCTGCTTCATTCTTTTTGGTTTAAATACACACCTTGAATTAGTGCGACCCTTAACGAATATGGAATTAGTCGTTGTGGCGATTGAAATGGTCTTTGCCTTCTTCATTATGGCATATCTAATTTTTGAAAATATACGTTACCACAGTTATGTAGGCAAAGAACTCAATGATGCCAACCGACAACTGGCTCAAAAAAACCGAGAGAATGTCACCTTACTCAAGGAGGTTCATCATCGCGTGAAAAACAACCTGCAAATTGTAGTGAGCTTACTACGTATGCAAAATGCAGAAACAGACTCTGAGGAAACCAAATTGCACTTTAATGAAGCCATCAATCGCATCATGACGATTTCTATGATTCACCGGAAGTTATATCAAACTGGAGAATTGTCGCGTCTTGAGTTCAATAAATACATTAGCTCACTCATTGACGACATTAAAAGTCTTCATACCAATAACTCCAACATTAAAATTGACCTTAGCTCCAACCTTGAAGAATTAGATTTAAAGACAGTGGTTCCTCTTGGATTAATTATCAATGAATTGATTACCAACTCTATTAAGCATGCGTTTAGAGACGATGAATCTGGAGTTATTACCATCTCGTTCACCACAGACGTGAACAATTTTGTGGTACTGAACTACTTTGACTCTGGAACTTGGAAAGAGCAGGATAAAAATGGATTTGGATTAGAACTGCTCGACTTGCTCACCGACCAATTAGATGGGACGTTTAAAAGAAATAAGTCGCTCATTCGCATTGAATTTCCGATTGCCTCTGAATAAACAGAAATGGAGTTTTCAAACATCAAAATAAAGGCTATTTTTGTTTTTCGTTAAGAAAGTTAATTCACAGATCATGAAATACATATTTACGTTGCTAATTCTTGCACTTGTAATCGGAGCTTGCAAAAAGAAAGACGTCGAAAAGCAAGCCGAAAAAGACGAAGAAATTATTCAACAATACATCAGTGATCATGGTCTCAATGCCATCGCTACTGGCTCAGGCTTGTACGTGGTGATTAACAATCCAGGCACTGGTCTCGCTTGCACCAGCAACTCAAACGTCCGTGTTGCATACAAAGGGTACTTTACCAGTGGATCAGTATTTGATGAAAGCTCTCCATCGGGAATTGAATTCAATTTACAAGGTGTTATCAAGGGTTGGACCGAAGGAATACCCTACTTCAAAGAAGGGGGAAATGGTATTTTGCTTGTTCCTTCTGCTTTGGGTTACGGTCCTGAAGGAAATTCATCAATTCCTGGAAACACGGTGCTTGTTTTTGAAGTAGAATTGATTGATGTCCTATAAATCGGTGTTCAATTCACAACTCAAAGCATAAAATTTGATCATCTCGTACGTAGTTGATTGGAAATAGACTAGCTTTGCACCGCAATAAATAAATCATAGTAGTACAATTTCCCCATTTAGAGTTCATGAAACGCGTAAACGAATACAAAAAAATGTTCCAAATCGACGGTGAGTTGGAGTTAAAACAACTGAAAACAACGTACCGTACATTGGTGAAGGAATGGCATCCTGACAAATTTCAAGACGACAATCCTTTGAAGGCAGAAGCTGAAATAATGGGACAACGCATTATTGATGGGTATCACTTTTTGGTGAGCATCGCGCCTGAAACGAAGGCAGCAAACTTGGAAGAATACACAAAAACAATCATGGAATCGGGAATTGACGATTTTAAACACAAAGGATTGCTTTTAGAAATGACCTTCACAGATGGATCTACCTATGAATATTTTGGAGTTCCACGATCGGTGTATGTGAAACTGGTTCAATCGGATAAACAAGTGCGTTTCGCAAAACGAAGCATTTACAATTCTTATTTGTACCGAAAATCGAAGAGAGGAAGTGTTGAGTAGAATTATTCTCTCAATTTCAAACGTTTAATCGTTTTTGCCGCTGTTGGATCAGCATAAATACCGTAGGCATTGACAAGTACCCCTTTTACTTCGTAATCGTCGGAAGCAATTGCGTAAACGATTGCCTCATCCCCTGGATCCGTATCGCCTTCAAAACGGTACATCGCATCAATCAAAAAGTGATCAGGTGATAACTGTTCGTGGGTTTCCGCACAAATTATACACTCCTCTTCAGGGTGCAAATTAAAATCTCTGGTGTATCCACGTTTCTTGAGGTCGTTCAGTGCCTCGCTGACAGTTGTATATCCATTGGGTAAATCTTCCATAGCTCCTTATGGTGTTTGTTTGCGTTACATCTAAGATACGTAAAAAAAATCGTAGAACGAGCAATAGCGTTTGAGAAAACATGTGTAAGTAAACTCTTTCTGCCCTATTTCATTAACAATAAGTCGCTTTCGTACAATCCAATCAGCCAATGTTCCACATGGGGTTCGATGTGGACGTAATCGCCTGACTGCAGCAACACTTTTTCGCCTTTAATTGTTTCGTAACAGGTTTTTCCAGAAATGCACACCAATAATGCTGGCACGGCGGTAGTATGTTTCTTTAGCTCTCCACCTTCTTTCAAGTGTATACTTATTACAAATCCTTCTCCCGATTTCTTAAGATGTGCTACGGAAAGTTCCTTGTTCTCTAGATGTAGGTCTTTGATGTTCATACGTACAAGGTAGTGAAAATATTCTATTCAACCGACCCAAATCTTCACCCCTCCAATACATCGATATTGGATACACGTGATTTAAATTCAAGTATGAAAAACCTAAAAATACCACACATACCCTACGTTGATGCTAATAAAACGCAGGTGTGAATTGTAAATTTCAGCAATTTTATGCTCGTGCGTAGTGCCTGACGTTAAGTTGATAAATTGTGTATTGAGCGGTCGTCCATCTTCACCCATTTGCGAATGGTCGTGCTCATCTGCAACACCATGTGCCTCTTCCTCCATGTATTTCACATTGATGTAATCCATTTCTTGGAAACTTCCCATGTATGAAGCTGAAATGTACATTCGTTGTTCAGGACGATCATTGCCTGAAAATATTTTTTTCATGTCCAACTCTACTCCTATCTCCGCTCCGTACGTCCAACCAGCAGAGCGGTGGCGAATTCTATTCTCTAATGGACGACAATCGTCTTCATCCATTGGATCTGCAATCCGCATACGCGTTTTCATATAATTATAACCAATTTGTGGAGTAACATAAGCGCGCACTGGACGGTAAAAACTTGTATAGTAAATCTTTGTGCCCAACTGAAGCTTGTGCATCTGACTGGTAAAAGTAACATCCGTGTAGGTTGCAGAACCATCGCTAAATAAGTACGTGACATCTCTATTCTGAGAATTGTACATTCCAAGATTACCTCTTAACTCTAAAAATACTGGTACCCTAGCTATTGGCTTGTAGGCGAATTGTGCTCCAATTCCAACATTCGTACTCATTTTGGGCATTTCAGATCGAAACGGAACTTCTGAAGTGACAAAAAGTCCAACTTGTGCATTGTGCTCTGTTTGCGCAAATTGAAAGAAAGGAAGAAGGCAAATGATAGGAAGTAAAAATCGTTTCATAACACTCAGTTTAAGTATTTCACACTAATTTCGATATTTAACAATAATCGCGCCAAACACATTCCAGCTGAAAGCACTGCCTACTACGCTCCTTTACGGTCCATTCACGACCGTAACATTTCCATGCTTCTTCGCCTCTTCTCCATTCACAATCGTTCCTCTTAAAAGATAGAAGTAGACCCCATCATTCACTCTGTTACCGTTGCTCGTACCATCCCAAAGGAGGACACCCGTAGCACCGTTTCTTTCATAGATCACATTCCCCCATCTGTTCAGAATCACAATGTCAAACGAACTAAAAATATCCGCTGGTAGAATGAAAAACTCATTCACCCCATCTCCATTCGTGGTAATCACATTGGGTAAGTGAAACTCATCTGTAATTGTTACGAACGAAGTATACTTGTCGACACAACCGTTGGCATCAGACACAATCAAGGTAACATAATAATCCCCAGGAAGACCGAATGATTGCGAGATATCATTGCCGTTCAATGCGTATAGCGTATCACCGTTTATCACCCATGTCCAACTTACAATTGGAGCCGCAGTAAACGTCGATCCATCTTCAAAGGTGAAGGTGCTTCCCATCGGCCCTTCTTGAGGAGTTGCCGTGAAAAACGCGTCGAGTCCATTATTTATAACCGTAATATCTGGTAAGTTGTAAAGAACTTCACATCCTAAGGAATCTACGATTGTTGCAGTAGGGGAAAATGTCTCGTACGATGTATAGGTATAGTTGAATGCATTTGTATCATTAACGATACTCCCATCTCCAAGGTCCCAAATAATGTCATGTACATTTACTAAATTGTCTGCATCAAAAATGTACGTCTGTCCGCAAATGTCTCCGAGAGATGTCCAATTAGGTTCTCCTGAAGGCCCAAAAATAGTAAGGAAATCAATCAATAGCGTATCACTTACACAGTCGTATTCATCTACGATGGCTAAACTTGCGGTGTACGTTCCAGCAAACACATATGTATTATTTGGATCTTGCAGACTTGATGTTTTTCCATCTCCAAAAACCCAGCTCCAGGAATCAATTGCACCATACGTGTCAGAATTGTCAGTAAAACCAGCAAACACAGGAGGACAAGTATACTCCCCAGCACCATTCACGTTGGCACCATCTAATGTGTAAATCAAATCTGCTCGTGGCATTGAAACAACAATTTCTTGGGTGACTGTATCCATACAACCATTAGCATCAATGGCAATTAATGTAATGTCGTGTTCTACAGAATTATACGATGGACTAGTATCTTCATCAAATGAACTGGAGAAATTGGTGGCTACAGAAGTAAGCGCACCACCTACGTACCATTCGTAATCTATCGCTCCTGAACTTCCGTTCGCTGCTGTGAACACTTCTTCATCACACACAACATCCTCAAGCGTAAAATTCGCAGTAGGTTTGGTGATGGTCATTGTTGCATTTGTTTGCGGCGAAACACAGCCGAACTCGTCGGTAACGACCAAACTTGTGGTAAACACGCCTTCTGTGGTGAATGAGAACTGTACATCCGTTGAAACGTCGGTTGTTGTTTGATTCGTTAAATCTGGAAAGGTCCAGAAAAAACTCTCCAGAGGAACACCATTTCCAATACTTGTTGAAGTGTTGTTGTAGTTAACCGTAACAGGCGCGCACCCAGTAGTATCAAACGGTGAAATATTTGCTTGTGGTAAAGCGAGTGCGGTAATGGCAACTGTTGCCGTGTCCGCACACCCTACCGAGTTGGTCGCAGTTAATAAGATATCGAATGCCCCAGATGTATTGTAAGTATATGTTGCAGGGGTACCAAAAGGACTATTACCAGCACCATCTCCCATGTCGTAAGAGAACGTACCAAAAGGATGTGATGAATATGAATCAGAAGTACTGGTTAAAGTAATTGGTGAGCCCACACAAGTAGAATCGTTGGATAATACGAAGCTTGCGTTTGTATATGATACATGTATCACATGTGTTGTGCTATCAGAGCAACCAGTGGTATAATTGTAGATGACCTGTTCAACAGTATAAGATCCATAGTCGAAGTAATCATGCGAGGCTGAACCGCTGCCCGTGGCATCGAGGTAAGCATTACTATAAAAAGTGGTTGTTCCGTCACCCCACTTCCAAAGCATTTCTACACTATCTGATTGTAGTCCGGGAATAGAATTGTCCGTCATGTTTAAAGTAACTGGAAATGATTCCGGATTACAAAACAACGGTACATCAGGTGTGCACCTACAGATTGGCCCGAGAATATATACGGCATCAATCATTACCATAGTGTCTGAACAACCTCTCCAAGTGACAATGAGCGTCACATCAAAATACCCTGTATCATTTGGATAAGGATGGGTTGGATTCTGTTCTGTACTCGTTCCTCCATCACCGAAATCCCAATGGTATGTTACGTCTTCAGGATCCGGACTTCCATTGAATGTTGTAAGGTCAAAGAAATCAACTCCTGTTTTCGCACAAGCCGTGGTTTCATCCAGTGTAAAGTTTACATTCTGTATTGATCCCACTTGAATTGTATCTGTGTAGGTTAATGTTGCTTGACAACCATTTTGCGTTTCTACGGTTAATGTCACCGAATATACACCCTCCGAGTAATCATGCGGAGGGGGATTCTGTCCATTGAATAGCGGGCTTCCATCCCCAAAATCCCATGTCCAAGTGTCTATTGGGTCACCAAACGGATCGGGAGACGTAGACGATTCAGAAAATTGAACAGTAAGTGGGTCGCAGCCGTTGTATACATCCATAGAAAATTCAACAACGGGTTGACTTACTTCGATCAAGTTAGGCATAGTCACCACATTGGAACAGCCGTTTGCATCTGTCATTGTCAGTGAAACAGTATACAAGCCATCCGCTGCATATGTTTGTGCAGGTGGATTCTCCCCATTGAATGTTGAACCGTTGCCGAAATCCCAATCATAATTTGTTCCACCCGGAGAATTGTTGGTGAAATTCACATCCAACGGCGCACAACCTACTGTTACGTCGGCTGAGAAATCAGGTGCCGGTAGGTCATGAATAGTGATGTCTTCTGTAATTACATCCGTACAACCTGAAGTTGTATTTTGAGCCGTTAATGTTACCGTAAAAACCCCGGAATTTGCATAGGTGTGTGAAGGATTTTGCTGATTCGAAGTTTGTCCATCACCAAAGTTCCATGACCACTGATTCGTCCCTACGGTTGATGCATCTTGAAATGAAAGATTATCTCCAACACAGCCTTCAGTTGGTATAACAAAATCTGCCGCATAGTCAGAAACAACAACGTCTTGCGTGAATGAATTTGTACAGCCGGTTACTGTGTTCGTTACCACCAATTCGACCGTAAATGTCCCCTCGGACGCGTAATTTACAGGAGCAGGATCTTCATCGGTTGAAGTCTGTCCATTTCCAAAATCCCAATCATAGCTAAAGTTTCCTCCTGAAGAAGATGTATTCGTAAATGTCACGTCGATAGGCACAGTACATGCATTTCCTGCCAGTGTAAAACTTGCATCTGGTAGTGGGTGGACAGTAATGTAATTATTCTTAAATTCAAAAACTGCATCGTCGTTTTGATCAGTTACCACAAGTGTCACTGGATATGATCCAGGTACAGCGTAGGTATGTGAAGGGTTCTGCTGATCAGAAGAATTCCCATCTCCAAAATCCCATTCCCACTCTACGATAGGACTACCGTTTGGAGTTGATTGATCGGTGAAGTTGACAGGGTCTCCTACGCACACTTCGGTTGTGTTGGCTGTAAAATCAGCAGTTGGCTGAGCATAAGACAAAAAGGTGATGAAAAGTGAGACAATAAAAATTGAATAGTTCATAGTAAATATAGTTTCAGATTAGAATTATGCATGCATATAGGTTGATTAGACGTTATAATCCACCTTTTGGTTGCATCATAAGCCAACAAATTAACGCCATTACATCAATAAAAGCTGGGGTTAGAGCAAGATACAAATTCTAACTACCTGATCGTAAGGCTTCAATGCAAATAGCTGATAAAGTAAAAATTTTTGCTTTATTTTAAATATAACTCCTATGAACTTTATTGTGAGTTTAACATTCATGACTCTAAAATATTTAGTGAATATTTGGCTACACCCTATGTTCACTTTAAGTGATTGTTTTGAAGTTTAAATGATGATCAACCGCGTCAGATACGGTCAACAGTAATTTCATCATTGTCAATGCACAAAATTAATGTTCACCCCTCTTTTATGTTTAAGCTTTTTTGTACTTTTAACTATGAAAAAATTCATCCTCTTTTTTATTGGAATCCATACAGTCGCATTCGCGCAGGAAATTGACGTGCAGAGCTATCAGTTGAATATCACTGTTTCAGACACATCTAACGTTATTGAGGTACGAGAAGACGTGCATGTTTTGTTCACTCAAAATTGCGAACAATTTGCACTTGATTTGGTCACACAGGATAATGATGGTACTGGGATGCTTGTAACCTCCGTCACTGAAAGCGGTATGGAAGTAGCGTTTCAGCAAAAGGACAATCAGTTGCTTATTTCCACCAAGCGTGGAAGCATGTCGAATATAATGATGTACACGATTCATTTCTCTGGAATTCCAAAGGATGGATTGGTGATTGGTGAAAATAAATTCGGAAATCGAACTTTTTTTGGTGACAATTGGCCCAACCGTGCGCACAACTGGTTTGCTTGTGTAGACCATCCATCCGATAAAGCTTCTATCAGTTACACAGTTATTGCTCCCAAGCATTTTGACTGCGTTGCGAATGGAAAAATGGTAAAAGTAGATCAACTGAATGCTTCTCAGAACAAATATACTTTCCGATCAGACATTCTACTCCCCACCAAAGTGATGGTGATTGGACTAGCGGATTTTGAATCTCAATCGATAGAAAACAGCTCTAACGTCGAGTTAAAAGCTTGGGTATACCCCGAAGATGCATCCAACGGTTTTTATGACATGAGTGTTGCTAAGGACCCACTCGCTTTCTATATTGAAAGTATCGGTCCTTATCCGTTTGAAAAACTAGACAATGTTCAATCTACTACCCGATTTGGAGGCATGGAAAATGCAGGTTGTATTTTTTATGACGAAGGAGCTGTCACAGGAAGTGGAAAAATGGAAAACTTAATTGCCCATGAAATCGCGCACCAATGGTTTGGCAATAGCGTTACAGAAAGTGATTGGCCACACCTATGGCTCAGTGAAGGTTTTGCTACGTACTTCACAAACTTGCATCTGGAAAATAAATACGGTCGCGTTAAAATGAACGAACAACTAAAGAAGGACCGTAATCGCATTGTCTCATTTTCAAAACAGGCTCAGCTACCTGTTATTGATACCATTTCCACTGATTTAATGCAATTGCTGAATCCAAACGCTTATGAAAAAGGATCATGGTTTTTGCACATGCTGCGTATCAAAGTTGGAGAAGAAGCGTTTTGGGAAGGAATTCAATTGTACTATCAATACTATCAGTTTAAAAATGCCTCCAGCGATGACTTTCAGAAAGTTATGTCAAAAGTATCCGAACAAGATCTCGCCCCGTTTTTTGATCAATGGTTGCGCAACAGCGGGCATCCTCAACTGAAGGTAACTAGAGGGAAAAAGATGAGATTCACTGTTGAACAGGTGCAAGAAGGTATCGTATATCAGTTCCCGTTGGAGTTAAAAGTCAATTACTCAGACGGTCAATCCACTGTTATGCATTTCGATATCAACTCACCTGAATTCACGTTTAAGTCCAATGAAAAAAAGACCATCCAATCCATCGAGTTAGATCCGAACACCAATTTACTTTTCGAAGAAGTGCAATAATTTTGCTTTTTTTTGAATATATTTATCGAAACCAAAAAAAACTAGCATGGAACAACCTCTTTATTTAATCCCGTACGACTTTACACCTGTTTCTGAGAGTGCATTGCGCCTTGGCTTAGATTTGGCACTTGCCAATAATGGAAAAGTAACACTTTTGCACGTTGTTAAACGAAACACTGAAAAGTCAGAAATAAAAGCAAAATTTAAAACCGTCGTTACGAAATTAAAAGAAAATGAACAGGCTCTTCTCTCCACGAAAGTCTTGGTAGGCGATTTATTCGCTGACATTGCAAAAGCGGGTGAATTATTGGATGTGACCTTGATTGTGATGGGAACTCATGGTGCACATGGTTTTCAAAAAATATTTGGAAGTCACGCCGTTCGCATGATTAGTTCTTCAGCGGCACCGTTTCTAATTACGCAAGGGAAAAAAGAGGTGGATAAATTGAATACCATTGTAATGCCTTTCTCATTTGAGAAGAAAACGATACAAATTGCCACCTTCGCAGGGAAAATGGCAAAACAATTCAATGCCACAGTGCATCTAGTTGGCTATCATGATAAAGATGAATGGTTGGAAAAGCACATGAAAAACAATCAGTCTCTTGTGAAAAAACACTTTGACGACAACAAAATCAACTGTGTGATTGCAAATATTCCGATGGGTGCCAACTATGAAAAGGAGCTAATGAAGTATGCCGCTGAGGTGGATGCTGATATTATGGCAGCTGGTTATTACCAAGAAGGAATTATTACCAACCCAAATTCTTTCATTCAATCCATGATTGAAAACGAGCTTCACTTGCCGTTACTCACCGTAAACGCAGAAGAATTAACTGTAAGTACAGGAAATGTTGTGACCTCGTATTAAATAAAAACACAACTTATTAAAACTATATTCAATGACTTCGACTAAAAAAATCGTTCAACTTGGACTTATTCTGCTTGTTACCTTATTCGCAACGGATGCGCATGCCCAAAAGAAGAAAAAAAAGGACAAAGACGCTCCGAAAGAAGAAAAAACGGATATTAAAAGCATCAAAGATGCGACTAAAAACTGCGCCAAGTTTGATGGTTTATTCCCAATTTATCAGGACACGACAGATGGTTCCATCAAAATGATCATCAATGCAGATCAAATAGGGAAAGAATTCATTTACTTCAACCAAGTTGACAACGGTATTGTAGAGGTTGGAGGTTTTAGAGGAAACTATCGCGGATCAAAAGTATTCAAAATCGAAAAGTACTTCAACAGAATTGAGTTCGTTGCTCAAAATACGTCATCGTATTTCGATCCTGAAAATGCAATTTCCAAAGCCTCTGAGGCGAATATGCCAAATGCAATTATCGCTAGCGTTAAAATTGCGGCAGAAGAAAAAGATCATTCTTCCTATTTAATTGAAGCTGGCGATTTGTTTTTAAGTGAGACGTTCTCTCAAGTCAAACCAGCTACTCGACCAGGAGCAAATCCTATGGCCTTTTCAATAGGAAATCTGGACAAGGACAAAACGAAAATCAATCGCATCAAAAATTACCCAGAAAACACGGATCTTGCCATAGAATATGTATTCTCTAAACCTTCTGTATTGAACCCAGGTTCTCGCGGTGTAACCGATGCTAGAAACGTAAGTATTGTTGTTTATCACAGTTTAATCCAAATGCCTGAAAACGATTTTCAACCTGTTATTGATGATCCACGTGTGGGATATTTCACGACGAATGTTACAGACATGACTGCGCCAGTGAATGCCAATTACCGCGATTTAGTACACAAATGGAACTTGGTGAAAAAGGATCCTACTGCAGCCATATCTGAGCCCGTTGAACCCATTGTTTGGTGGATGGAAAACACAACACCTGAAAATTTACGTCCGCTCATAAAATCAGCAGCTGAGCAATGGAACATCGCTTTTGAAAAAGCAGGTTTCAAAAATGCTGTAATTGTTAAACAACAACCTGACGATGCTAACTGGGATGCAGGTGACATTCGCTACAACGTCTTGCGCTGGACCGCTTCACCTACCCCACCGTTCGGTGGTTATGGGCCTAGTTTTGTCAATCCAAGAACAGGTGAAATCTTAGGTGCTGATATCATGTTTGAATACCGTTCGGTTTTAGGGAACTTGAGAAATGAAGAGTTTTTCAGTGAACCCTCAAGTGCAGAGCACCTTGTTGAGTATTCTGCATGCCCACACGAAGGTTGTTCTATGTCAAGTGTCGCTGCGATTAACAACAATTTTGCAGGATTGGTGGCGCAATACATCGACGGTCAAGCGATAGAAGATAGCAAAATCATTCAAGAATTCATTCACTACCTTGTACTGCACGAAATCGGTCACACCCTCGGGTTGAATCACAACATGAAGGCGAGTCAAATGCACGGAATTGATGTCATTCACAATGCAGAGTTAACGACCAAAGTAGGATTGATGGGATCTGTAATGGACTATCCATCCGTCAATGCAGCGCTGGACCGTTCAAAACAAGGTCAATATTACACCATGCGACCAGGTCCGTACGATTTATGGGCTATTCAGTTCGCCTATGAAGTTGGGCGTACAGACGCTGAAACAAAAGCATTGCTTGATCGTTCCACAGAACCAGAACTGATTTTTGGTAACGACGCTGATGACATGCGTTCTCCTGGAAAAGGCATTGATCCACACGTGAACATTTTCGATTTAACAAGTGATGCTGTGAAATACAGTATCGAACGGATGGAACTTGTAAAGTTGATTGCAAAAGAATTCATGCAGAAATACGACAAAGAAAATACGTCGCACGAAGATCATCTGATAGGGTATTTTTCCATGATGCGTCAGTATAGAGATGCTGCCAGTACCATGTCTCGCTACATCGGTGGAGTTAGTGTAAATAGAGCGATGGTTGGACAGGAAGGTGCAACACAGCCTTATACGCCATTTAGCAAAGCCGATCAGAAAGAAGCAATGGCCGGACTTTCCTCATACATTTTTGCTCCAACGGCTTTTGATTTCTCCAACGAATTGTACGCCTATCTTCAAGCGCAGAGAAGAGGATTCGGATTCTTCTCTCGTTCTGAAGATCCTAAAATTCACGCAAGCATTCTTTCCATTCAGCACGGTGCACTAGTTCATCTTTTACATCCAAACACTATGCAACGTATTGTTGACACTGAAATGTATGGAAATGAATACAAGCTCTCTGAGGTTATGACAGATTTAAATGATGCGATTTTTAAAGCAGACATCAGCGGGAATGTAAATTCCATGCGCCAAAACTTACAAACAACATACACCAAAATGCTAATTGATATTTTGAATGGAAAATCAAAAGACAAATACAACAGTATTGCTCAGTCTCATGCGCTCTATTTCTTGAATGAGATAAAGAAAATGGTGAGTTCAACTACAGGAGATATTTCAACGAAAGCACACAAAACATATTTAAAAACGCTTATTGAGAATACTTTGACGGAGCTAAATTAGTTTCACCTTCGTATGAAATGAAAAGATTTTCTAGATTGTTAACGTACAGTTGTCACCTAGAAATAATGGGACATTTTTGAACTCCAAATTCTTTTTTGTAGTACATTAGTTGTAATCGAAAATGGATGGTGTGAAATTCCTAGTTATATGTAGTGCTTTACTTTTATTGAGTCACCTTGGCTCTGCACAATGTCCTGTTCTTCCCACACCCTCCACTTATCAAGAAATAGTAGGACATCTAAATTTAGGTAAATCTGTTTCTATCAATGCAGGAGCGCTTTCAGAACCTGCAAAATCGTTCTTAGCGGAAAAACTGAGAACCCTTTATGCCATCGAATTGGTTGAAAGTCAGGATTTTTCACAAATCAATTTTGTACATGAGAAGCAGGCGATTGCAAATGAATATGCGATGAACATCGACCAGGAAATTGTGGTGACTTACAATTCTCAGGAAAGTGCCTTTTATGCGGTCGTTACGTTGCTTCAGCTAATTTCTACAATTGATGGACAACCGAAAATTAAAAAATGTTTCATTCAAGATGAACCTGCCTTTGAATGGCGCGGATTGCATTTAGATGTCAGTCGCCACTTTTTCAGTGTTGATGAAGTGAAACGCTTTATCGATCTGATGTCCATGTATAAATTCAATAAGTTTCACTGGCATTTGACCGATGATCAAGGTTGGCGCATTGAAATTAAAAAATACCCGTTGTTAACTGAAATTGGAGGATTTCGTGACAGCACACTTATCGGGCATTACAACGACCAACCCTGGAAGTTTGATGGAACAAAATCGGGTGGATTCTACACGCAAGACCAGATAAGAGAGGTCGTTGCTTTTGCGAAATCAAGAAATGTTGAAGTTATTCCCGAAATTGAAATGCCAGGGCACAGTCGCGCAGCACTTGCTGCCTATCCAGAATATTCATGTACACAAAATGAGCTAGGTGTTCCAGGCTATTGGGGAGTCTTTGAAGATATATACTGCTCCAAAGCCGAAACGATTGAATTTTTACAAGACATCCTCACGGAAGTTGTTGAATTATTTCCTTCTGAATATATCCATATTGGAGGTGATGAGGCGCCCAAAACACGTTGGGAAAATTGCGTTAGATGTCAAAAAGTAATGAAGGAAAATGAACTGGAGGATGAGCACGCCTTGCAGAGTTATTTCATTCAAACAATGGATGATTTTTTAGCTGAAAAGGGAAAGAAAATTATTGGATGGGATGAAATTTTAGAAGGTGGTCTATCCACCAACGCTACAGTAATGAGTTGGAGAGGCGAACAAGGAGGAGTTGATGCGGCTATGTTACAACATGATGTGGTGATGTCTCCAACATCGTATTGCTATTTCGATTATTACCAGAGCGGACATTCGAGTGAACCATTAGCGATCGGTGGGTTTTTACCATTAGAGAAAGTGCACAGCTATTCACTGATTCCAAAGGAATTACCAATTGATTATCATCCTTATATACTGGGCGGTCAAGCCAATGTATGGACCGAATATATACCCACCTTCGAACATGTTGAATACATGGTGTATCCAAGGGCACTCGCATTGATTGAAAATCTCTGGAGTACCAATAAACGAGAATATTCAGACTTTCTTCATGTACTTAGGAACTATCACGAACCGTTCCTAGAAAAATTAAATGTCCATTATTCAAAATCCATTTACCTTCCTACTATTTCGCTTTCGAGAATATTGAATGGGGTCAAACTCACCGTTCAAGGAGTTGACGAGAATGAGGTCTATGATGTGTTCACTAAGGAAATAGGTGGTTTTAGCATGGGAGGTGGACAGGTAATGGGCTCGAAGGATAGCCTTTATTTCGAGCGTCCTCAAGACGGAAAAGAACAGCAGATTCAACTAAAAATTAGCGGAGCAAAGCTCAATGAAAGTGTATCTACAACATTTTTACTACATAATGGACTTGGGTTGCCGATTGAACTTCTTTCTGAACCCCACCCAAAATATGCGCACAATGGCAGTTTAACGATTGTTGATGGAATCAAAGGAAAACGTCCTTGGAAAGGTGATGAATGGCTAGGTTTCAACCATAAAAAAGTAGAGTTCATTGTCGACCTTACCGCAACCAAAAAATTGAAAGACATAACTGTCGGATTTTTAGATGCCAAAGGTTCTTGGATTTATTTACCTGAACGAATAGAAATATATAAAGAAACGCAAGACAATCAATGGACATTGATCAACCAGACCGAAATTAAGGAAGAATACCAAAAAATTGCGTTATCAGGAGTTTCACAGCGATTAAAAATCATCGCTTATTCTATTTCAAAAATACCCTCTGGAGCGGAAGGTGCGGGAAACATCCCCTGGACATTTATCGATGAACTAATTTTAAATTTTGAAGAATGAAAATTGAACTTTGTGCCGCGTCCATCGAAGCCATTCAGTTAGCTAAAACGCTTAATTTCGATCGAATTGAATTGTGTCAAACGCTCGAGCAAGGTGGAATAACACCTTCGCCAGGGATGATCGATTACGCAATTGCTTATGGCATAGAAACGCATGTACTCGTGCGACCAAGACCAGGTGGATTCAGGTACAGTTGGGATGAAGTTGAAATTATTCTCCGTGATATTCTAGAATGTCGAACACTGGGTGCGAAAGGTGTTGTCATTGGCGCACTTAACGAATTTGGAATGATTGATGAAAA
Organism: uncultured Flavobacteriales bacterium; assembly: GCA_937876195.1. Classification (GTDB taxonomy): domain Bacteria; phylum Bacteroidota; class Bacteroidia; order Flavobacteriales_D; family Crocinitomicaceae; genus UBA4466. Next base: position 11,956 of record CALEIK010000003.1, on the reverse strand, counting down.
AGCAGTCGGACTCATGGTTGAAAAAGCAGGAGATCTAGAGGTGACTTTCCATCGAGCATTTGATGATACGTATAACTATGAAAAATCAATTGATACACTCATTAATTTAGGGATCAAACGAATTCTTTCCTCTGGATTAGGTTCCAACGCTGAACTCGGTGCTGAAAATTTGAGAGCTATGATGGAATATGCCGATGGGCGTATAGAAATTATGCCTGGTGGTGGAATCAATCAGAGCAACATAAAAAAAATAGTGACTGATATTCGACCGGATGCAATTCATTTCTCAGGAACGAAAAAACACTTGCTGGATGAAGAATCCATGTTCTCAGAAACCATTCTAAAAGTGGATGAGGAAAAAGTGAAACGCCTCATTGAAGCGATACAGGAGGTGAAGTTAAATGCGATCTAAGACGTATTTTATCAAACCTAACATGTGCTGTGAATAATCTTTGGAAAATTCCTTATTTGGCCGATTTGCAATACCAAGACAAATTGTAGCACATTCATGTCCTAACGCCTTTCCAAGTGAAAACAACGCTGAGCTTTCCATCTCAAAATTTACAATGCGATGACTCCCACTTTTAAACGATGTGATTTTGTCGTTCAGTGAAGTAGTCTTCGTCTTCAATCTCAACTGACGGCCTTGTGGACCGTAAAAACCACTACTCGTAATTGTAATTCCTTCGACAGTTTTTTCTGAAGAAAGCTGACTAAACAAAGACTCCGAAGCTTTCGAAACGTACGTTTGAATTTGCGCAGGAAGTTGAATGTGTTCTTGAATCTCCTTGTTTATCATTTGTTCTTCCTCTGAAAACGCTACCTCATAAAAGTGAGCCACATTATCTAATCCGCAAGCATGCGATGACAAAATATAGGAATGTAATGGAATTGTCGGTTGAAGAATTCCACACGTGCCTATCCGCACAAATTTTAAAGATTTGAATGATGTAGCATCTTCCCGTTTGTCCAACTGAATGTTTGCCAAAGCATCCATTTCATTCATCACAATATCAATGTTATCCGTTCCAATTCCCGTGGATAATACTGTGATTCTTTTCCCTTGATAAACTCCCGTTTTAGTAACAAACTCGCGATGCTGCGATGTATGTTCCACAGATTCAAAAAAGGAAGCTACCAACGCAACACGGTCTTGATCTCCCACCAGAATTATTCGGTCAGAAATCTGATGTGGAGAAAGTCCCAAGTGATAAACTTGACCTTCCTTGTTCAATACCAATTCTGTTTCTGGATACTGCATGAAATCTTCTTTTGGATAAAATTAGTGTTTATGGCTTGAAAATAAAAACATCCGCTCACCTTATGGGAACGGATGTTTTCACGCATTAAAAATGTTTCTTCTAATTTGCTACGCTGCTAAATACTTTCTGTAAAATATCTGTTACACGCGCTGCTGGATCTTGTCGGATTTTGTTCTCCTCCTTTTCAACCATTGTAAATAACCCTTTGATTGCCAATTCAGTGACGTACTTGTCCAAATCAGGATTCAGTTTCTCTCCACCTGTAAATGTCATAGCTGAGTTATACTTTGTAATAATTGGATTCCAGTAATCTGTCAATTTCACTTTTGAAATAGCCTCTTCCACCTTTGGTGAAAAAGCAGTAGTCAGCTCTGCAGTCGTGTTGTCTCTTAAGAATTTCGTCGCTGCTCCATTACCTCCATTCAAGATACTAAAACCATCTTGAATACTCATATTCATAATGGCCTTCTTAAAAATTGGTAACGCTTCCTTAGATGCTTCCTCAGCAGCACGATTCAATGTTGTTTCAAACTTCTCCACTTGACTCGTAAGTCCCCAATCCAACGCTTTTTCTTTCACTTTAAGGGCATCTGGAGGGAAAGGTAAACGGATTGCACTATTTCCAAGAAAACCATCTGTTACTGAAGTTAAATTGACAGAGTTTGTTATACCGACCGTCAATGCTTCCTTGAGTCCAGCAATAACTTCTGTATTGGTTAATGAAGGTTTAGTTGTTGAATTTCCGTCTGTAACGATAGTTGCTGCTTCTTCCAAAACATCGCAGGCAGAGACAAGCATTATTGATAAAATACCTAGTGGAATAAAAATCTTTTTCATAGAATATTGTGTTGGTTTATTTAAATAAAAAGGGCTTCCTTGAAAATAATCTTCGGAAACCCTTTCAATAGTTTAATGCATTTTTTTCGTTAAATAAATTACTTAACGCTATTTGAATTTGCTGGTTGAGCAGTATCCAACTTTTTCAGTTGTTCTGGCGTCAAAATGTCTTTCAACGCCCTTTGCTCATAATCATTATTGCTTTTTATAATCTCCTGCTTTTGTTCAGAGCTAATATTAGCATTCTCACGAACACCTTTGTTCTTCGTTTCAATGTTGGTAAAAAGAACCTTCACTTTTTCAAACTGCTCTTCTGAAAGATCTACTTTTTCTGAAAGACGTTTTGCTCTTGCTTCCCCTTGTTTTTCTGGACTAACTTCAAGTTTTTGAAGAGAAGTTACTTTTTTTGCTGGCTCATCCTTTCGGCTCTTTTCTGTTTGAGCATTCACATTGAGTCCTACTATTAAAAATGCGCCGAGCGCAATGGCACTAACTAATTTCATAACTGTATTCTTTTAATTGTTTGTTCCACATGTCAAATTACATGCCAAATCTTTGTTCAACTATATGTAAAAATAGTTGATTTTTTTCGTCTATTCTACTATTCCCTACTATTTATTCCTTAAATTTAGTCATGCGACATGCCTTATTATTCCTTCTTCTCAGTACATTGTTTTCGTGTGCTGGATTAAGAGATGTAGATTTATCTGGTGATAAAACGACCATCAATCTTTCTAAGAGAGGTCTCACCGAACTACCAGTGGAAATTCGTCATAACAAATCACTCAAAGTACTTCGCCTTTACGGAAACAACATCCAAGAAATTCCTGAGTGGATTGGAGAGCTAGAAAGTCTAGAAAAATTATACCTCGGGAAAAACAAGCTAACGTCGCTTCCTTCATCCATAGGACAACTCAAAAATTTAAGGCTCCTATCTGCGCAATACAACGATATAGAAACACTTCCAAATTCCATTGTTGAACTGGAAAATCTTCAACAGCTAATTCTGAATCAAAATAAACTTAGGTCGCTGCCAGACTCGATGCATCGTTTGAAAAAATTGGAAGTCCTTCAATTAAAATTCAATGAGCTGAAAAAAATTCCACCGTCGATTGGAGGATGTGAGCAATTGCAATTCATCTATTTGAATCGAAATTTTCTAGAAGAACTTCCTGCTGAAATAGGTAACCTGAGAAAATTGAGGGAACTGTATGTTTCTGCAGCAGGTCCCATGTTGAATCTTCCAGAATCACTTTGTGGATTAAGGTATTTTGAGGTTTTGGAAATTGATCCTACGATCTTAGTTCCACCATGCTTACTCATACAACAGACAACACGCCTTAGAATTATCCAGAATTAACGTTGACGAGAGATTGTAATGAACAACACGAGGTCATAGGAAAAGTGCGCGCAAATAGCAAACCATATTCCGTAGTACTCGAATCCATAACTAATCAAGAGTATAAATGGAAGTACAATTAACCCATAGAGCGACGTGCGCCAATTGAATGGATTCAAATAACCATGAATTGCCACGAAGAAAACAGATGTGATTATCGGTCCAAGGTAAAACTGGACACCTGAACGGAACAACAACTCTTCCCCTACTCCCGCGCAAATTGACAAAAAGAAACAATCAAACAACGTGAGTTTCATATCTCGTACGATTTTCTCAACGCGATTTGGCATTTGATCAAAAACGCTCATCTGTAGTAGAATCAGAGAAAAGAAGGCATACGCAATTCCAAGTTCCAGTCCTATTACAATTTCGAACCAAGAAAATCGCTCAAACTGCAATAGTACAATTGGGTGAACGTCCTCCACAAAATAAAATACTAAAAATGTGGGAAGGGGAAAAACCAGAAGTGTGATCAATCCCAACAGATAAAGCGATTTTTTCTTCAAAATCTTGCTAATTTTGTACTAAAGTAAAGAAAATGAAAGAGTCGGTTGTTAATTGGATAAAAGGATTTTACTACGTTTCCACAAAAGAGTCGTCGTACTTTGATTCTAAGGCTTTTGAAAATGATCTTGGATACTGGACAATGGGACTATTTGGTGCACTCATCTTGTCATCATTTATCATTTGGTTCATTTCGCGCTTTGTCTTTGTTAAAATTGTTCACTCATTTTTAGATAAAACCAATGCAAAATGGGATGATCATTTTATTCATAACCGGGTTTTTCGCGGAGTGGCATTAGTAGTGCCGTTACTTTTTATGGATTTCTTTCTTTCCATCGTGTTTTTTGGATATCCGTCAGTACTCACCACTACCTCCAAGATTGTGGCAGTGCTCATCATTTTTGTTGGAATTATCGTCTTAAATCGATTGTTTAATTCTTTGAAGGATATCATCATGGATATCGAAACGTACCGAGATAAGCCCATCCAATCCTACATTCAAGTCCTTAAAATTATATTTTCAGGAATATTAATCATCCTTCTTTTATCGGTATTGACGGAAAAAACACCGTTATTTTTCCTAACATCATTGGGTGCTATCTCAGCCATACTTTTGTTAATTTTTAAAGACACCATTCTAGGTTTTGTGGGTTCTATTCAATTGTCTAGTAACGATATGATACGAATTGGTGACTGGATTACTATGGAGAGATTTGGGGCTGATGGGGATGTAGAAGAGATTAATTTAACTACAGTGAAAGTCCGAAATTTTGATCGAACAATCACGACAATTCCAACCTATTCTTTTATTTCCGATTCCTTCAAAAACTGGAGAGGTATGCAGGAGTCGAACGGTAGAAGAATTAAGCGAGCCTTAAATGTGCAAATTGATTCCATTCAGTTTACAACTCCTGAATTGTTAAGCAGACTCAAAGAAGTTAGATTGTTAAAAGAATTTATTGAGCAACGCGAGCAAGAAATCATTGATTTCAACCGTAAAAATGGATACGATGAAGGCAACGTGGTGAATGGAAGACGTCAAACGAATATAGGTTTGTTTCGTCGTTACGTTGAATATTACCTGAAACACAACAATGAAATCAATCAAGAAATGACGCTTATGGTTCGTCAACTCGCTCCAACAGAGATAGGACTACCTATCGAGTTGTACTGTTTCACAAAAACAAAAGAATGGGAGCGCTACGAAGAGGTAATGGCCGATATTTTCGATCATCTTTTTGCAGTTATTGACATGTTCGAGCTAAGCTACTTCGAAAGTCCCTCAGGCAATGATTTTAAAGCACTTGTTGAGCAAAGCAATTAATTGAAGCGCAGATGCTTCACCGTATTTCCTTTATTGATGAGTTGTTTGAGCGACTCGATGCCAATTTGTAAATGCTCAGTGACATAGTCAGCGGTAACTTTGGAATCGCTAAGGCTAGTTTTTACACCTTCAGAAACCATCGGTTGATCAGAAACCAATAGAAGTGCACCCGTTGGAATTTCATTGGAAAAACCTACAGAAAAAATAGTAGCCGTTTCCATGTCTATGGCCATCACTCTAATTTTCTCAAGGTATTCTTTGAACTGGTCGTCATGTTCCCAAACCCGTCTATTGGTTGTGTAGCACGTACCTGTCCAGTAGTCACGTCCATGATCGCGGATCGTTGTTGAAATTGCTTTTTGAAGCGCAAACGCAGGAAGTGCAGGCACTTCGGGAGGAAAGTAATCATTGCTAGTTCCCTCTCCTCGGATCGCCGCAATTGGTAAAATCAGGTCACCCACTTGATTCTTCTTTTTTAGTCCGCCACATTTCCCTAAAAACAGAACGGCCTTTGGTTTGATTGCCGACAATAAATCCATGCATGTCGCGGCTGAAGCACTCCCCATTCCAAAATTAATGATTGTCAACCCATCCGCTGTAGCGCACTGCATCGGTTTATCACTTCCGACTACCGGCACACCATGTTGACTCGCGAACAAATTGACATAATGATGAAAATTACACAGTAAAATATATTCACCAAAATTCTCCAACGCCTCACCAGTATATCTTGGCAACCAATTATCTACAATTTCCTTCTTTGTCTTCATGTGTTTTTCATTTATAAAAAAGGGGAACTTAAATGATTCCCCAAAAGGCACAAATACCTTTATCAGTGATAATAACGAAGTTACTATTTATATTGAAAATAGCACACACTTACTTCAGTTCTTTCAGTGCTTTTGCCGTTCCAATCTGTCTTGTGATATAATCCATCTCACTCTTTGGGGAACGCGCTGGCGAAAATTCACGACCGTAAAAAATAATTTGCAAATGCAATTTGTTCCACAGTTCTCTTGGAAATAAACGTTTGGCATCCTTTTCCGTTTGTTCCACGCTTTTTCCATTTGTAATTCCCCAGCGGGTTAACAAACGATGAATGTGTGTATCGACAGGAAATGCGGGTATACCGAATGCCTGTGCCATGACAACAGAAGCTGTTTTATGTCCCACCCCAGGTAATTCTTCCAATAACTCAAAGTCGGCAGGAACTTCTCCGTTGTACTTATCAATAAGCATTTGTGATAGGGTAAATATCGCTTGAGATTTTCTTGGTGATAATCCACAAGGTCGGATAATGGCTCTAATTTCTTCCACGCTCAATTTAACCATATCAAATGGATTGTCCGCTTTTGAAAACAGTAATGGAGTGATTAGATTGACGCGCTTGTCAGTGCATTGTGCAGATAATAGAACGGCGATCAGTAAAGTATAGGCATCGGTATGATCCAACGGCACAGGAGTTTCAGGATACAACTTTTCGAGTTCGTCCACAATGTACTTCGCCTTTTGTTGTTTTGTCATTTGATCCTAAACCCGTTTTTAATGAAATTCATAAACTCTACGAATTGACTTTTAGAAGTAAACACCTTTTTCAATTCGTTGGCCGTAGAAAGATTTTTTTCTCGTTGAATATTCGGATCGATTGGTTTTGGATCTACCTCCATGCCTTTTTCCGCTTTGTTCATCTCCATGTCATCCATCATTTCCAATAAATGATCTTCATCCTTGGATAATTTATCAGCCCGTTTGAAACGTTCTTCTGAAGCATTTTTATATCCCTTTTGTTCGAGCAATAAACCCAAATTGTTGTGCGCTATAGCATCATTTGGATCCAATTCAACGGCTTTTTCATAGTCCTCAATAGCACCATCAATATCTCCAAAATTGTTCTTGGCAAAGGCGCGAGATGCATAACGATACGAGTAAGTCGGTTGTAATTTCAGGGCAGCATCGAAATCAGCAAAGCACTTCACTTTTTCTTTCGCATGAAGATAAGCCACAGCTCTATCAGACAGCAGATTACAATCCTTGGGGAAATCCTTCAGCGCCTTGGTGTACAGCTGAATTGCCTTTTCAATCTCACCATTCTTTAGCGCTTCATGTGCTTTCTGATGTGTCTTATTTACAAACATTCTCTATTTTCGTATTATGAACAGCAAAGTTACCGGATTTCCTCAATACAGAAAACTTTCTAACAACAAGGTTTACTATAGAATTCGTGATGAACGCCATTTCGACGAAATCCAAATCATTGGAAAAACCGCTCGCTTGTTCAACATTGAAGCAAAACAATACCCTGAAATACTTCGTATTTATGACCTATTGGAACAATCGATGGAAGGAATTGAATTTTCAACGGAAGCAGAATTCCATCAAATTGGGACAAATTACGGAATGGAGGTATGATTTGATTTAACTTTTTTTACGATTAAGATACTTTTGATAAAAAATCGCTAACTTCATCATGTGAAAAACTGGATGTATTTGTTATTACTACTGCTTGGTTCATGTACTTTAAATGCGGACCAAGAGGCGTCTTTAAACAACGCTTTAACTTCCTACATCAATTCTCGAAACAATGGCGCTGTCATGTCATATGTTGGCTTCACTCACCCAAAAGTAGTTGCCTATTATAAAAACAAAGGAGATAGTATATTTCAATCCCGATTTGATGTTTCCGATGAATATACCCGTCCGTTTTTTCAAGATGGTATAATAAAAAGTACTCAAAAAAAGAACGACGTCATTCATGTTAAATATGTATTCAAAAAATTTGAGCAAGAATATATTGATATGGAAATAACGGATGTCGCAATAATTGCAATTTCTGAGGACAATGGCAATAGTTGGTTTTTTGTAGAAGAAGAAGATTATTTCAATGATGTTTCATTTTCACAAGATGAACGTTTAATAGCTAAAGAATGAAACTAAGTCTATCCATTTTATTCATGCTTGGTGCCTTTTTACTCTTTGGACAAGGAGTTACGACCAATAGTTCAAGATCGATGTCCATGGCAAATGCATCCGCAACATTTAATGATGTTTGGGCGTTTCATAACAATCCAGGAGCATTGGCGGATGTTGAACAGTTATCCATCGGGTTATCCTACGAGAATAGATTTTTGTTAAAAGAACTTCAAACACAAGGAATTGCGGTGGCGATTCCTTTAAAAGTTGGTGTAATTTCCGCTGGTGGAGACGTTTTTGGCTACAGAAACTATCGATCCTATCGCGCTGGGCTAGGTTATAGCATGAAGTTGTCTGATAATTTTTTCGCTGGTGTTCAACTGAACTATCAGGGACTTGCGCTTTCCTCGAATTACGGGTCTAAAAATACTATGACAGCTGCGGCTGGAATCTACGCTAAAGTAACAGACAATTGGAAAATTGGTGTAAGTGCTTTCAATATTGGGCGCGCTAAACTGTCAGATTTTGAGGACGACCGATTTTCTACGGTAATTCGACTTGGAACTTCCTTTAGTTTTTCTAAGAAATTCTTGCTTTCCTTTGAAGGTGAAAAGGACTTGGACTATGATTTTAGGTTAAAAACGGGACTTGAATATGAAGCCCTGAAGCAATTTTTCGTGAGAGCGGGAGTTGCTACTCATCCGTTGGAAGTTTCCTTTGGGCTAGGCTACCATTTTGAACAATTTCATATTGACTTAGGAAGTTCTTATCATCAAATTCTGGGCTGGTCGCCACACTTTTCATTTGTATTTCAAACAAAATCAACGAAGTGACTCTGTTCAAAAATAGCCTACTGTTACTAATCTTCCTCGCGTTGAGCTTTTTTACTATTGCGCAAGAGGATGATAAAAACACAGTTATTCAGCAAAGAATAGAATTTATTTCCGAGCAATTAGAGTCTGAAAGTATTGACTTAACTGACGTATTTGAACAACTCAATTTTCTATTTGATCACCCCTTAAACTTGAACGGTGCCACTTTTGAAGATTTGCAAAGTTTAAATTTACTTTCCGATGTACAAATAAATGATTTACTGCTTCACAAAAAACAATTCGGTAAATTCATTACAATTTATGAACTCCAAACCCTCCGCTACTGGGATATGCAAACCATCGAGATGGTATTACCTTTTGTCCGAGTGGATGATAAATTAGATCAGCTCCATGTCTCACTGAAAGAAGCATTTCAACAAGGAAAATTTGAGGCATTTTTAAGGTATCAAACTACCGTAGAAAATAAAGAAGGTTATACCGATGTTCCCGACTCAATTAAAGAAACGAGCAATTCGTACTATCATGGGAACAAAGATCGCTACTACACACGTTTGCGTTTCAGTTACAGAACAAATTTAAGCGTAGGAGTAACAGCAGAAAAGGATCCAGGAGAGCAATTTTTTAATGGCAATCAAAAAAATGGATTTGATTTTTATTCGGCGCACGCGTTTTATAAAGGAGGGAAATACATCCGCTCAGTTGCATTGGGTGATTATCAAGTACAAATTGGACAAGGATTAAATTTGTGGTCGGGGTACGCATTTGGAAAAACAGCAGATGTGACCAATGTCAAAAAATCAGCAAACTCGCTCAAACCCTACACTTCAGTTGATGAAACAAGATTCTTGCGAGGAGCGGCGATTGAATTTGGATATAAAAACTTTGAACTCACTGCTTTCGGCTCTTACAAAGGGGTAGATGCGACTATCATTAATGATTCCTTATTGGAAGAACAGGAATTTGTATCAAGTATTAATTTGACTGGCTTCCACCGTACCAATTCTGAGGTTGCCCGTAAAAACCAGCTAAATGAAATCATTGCAGGAGGTAATTTAAGGTACCGAAAACGATCTCTTCAATTGGGAGTTGCTGCGGTCTACTATGGTTATGATAGGAATTTCGCCAAGGACACACTGCCTTATAATCGTTTTGATTTTAGAGGAAAAAGCATGATGGGAATTAGTGCTGACTATAGCTGGGTAGTTAGGAATTTCAATTTCTTTGGTGAACTATCGACATCTACCCATTCGGGTGGATTGGCGACCATTCACGGTGTTCTATTTTCGTTGGATCAACGCGCTTCGATGAGTGTCGTCTACCGCAATTATTCTAGGGATTACCAAACATTCTACAACGCTGGATTTGCAGAGGGAAGTCGTGTACAAAATGAAAGTGGATTGTATACAGGTTTAAGGTTGAATCTGACGCGTTCATTCTCTGTGAACACCTATTTTGATCTATTCAAATTTCCATGGATGAAGTACCAAGTTGACGGTCCAACCAATGGCAACGAATTTATGATTCAGCCGACTTACAAACCCAGTCGAAATTTGGAGGTGTATGCGCGTTTTCGAGAGCAGAGGAGACAAAAAAATAGTAGAGACTCAGACGCTACTATTACTGAGTTGGAGGATATCGTCCAGCGAAATTACCGGATTAATTTTAGCTACAAGGTGATGGAAGGGGTGCAATTAAAATCGCGGATTGAATACGTAACCATTAATCGTTTGAGCAATACCCCTGAAGATGGAATCATTCTTACTCAAGACATTGTCTATAAGCCTAAATCATTTCCATTGGACATAGCTTTGCGTTATGCACTTTTTGATACCGACAGTTATGATTCCCGCATTTATTCCTTTGAGAGTAATGCATTGTATGTGTTTTCCGTTCCAGCTTACTATTATAGAGGGAGCAGAGCTTATGCGTTAATTCGATACACTTTCTTTAGAAAGTTTGATCTCTGGGTGCGTTACGGTGTAAATATTTATGCAAATCGCAAGAGTTTAGGATCAGGACCAGAAGAAATTATGGGTAACACCAAATCGGATATTACACTTCAATTGAGGATGAAATTCTAATTATTGGTTGAAACTAACAGGTTCGACTGAAGTTCACATTGTCTTTTCCTCATACCTTCCACTTTGCGGTTGCTAATTTTACATGCGAGGAGACAAAGCACCACTTTGGAAGACGAATACTTGTTCCAACGAACCGATAGATCCGAGGTACAAAAGGCACTTCGACAAGCTCAGTGACCTTTTGAGTGTAAACTAAAAAACCCCGATCTATTGCTAGAACGGGGTTTTAAAAGTGGCGTCGACTTACTCTCCCACCCTCAAAAGGGCAGTACCATCAGCGCAAGCAGGCTTAACTTCTCTGTTCGGAATGGGAAGAGGTGGACCATGCTGCTATAAACACCTAAAGTCATCAATGAGATTCAAGACTAAAAGATCAAAGACGTTAAGACAGTATTTGCCTTTAGTCTTGATATCTTTCATCTTAAGATCTTAATGTCTAAAGATTGATATATCGGATGATTGAAGTAATAACTCTGTAGAATTGGTAAACTATAAGTCTACGGGTAATTAGTACTACTCAGCTTTGACATTACTGTCTTTACACTTGTAGCCTATCGACGTGGTAGTCTTCCACGGCCCTTAAAAGAAATCTCATCTTGAGGTGAGTTTCGTGCTTAGATGCTTTCAGCGCTTATCTCATCCATACGTAGCTACCCTGCGATGCAGCTGGCGCCACAACAGGTACACTAGAGGTATGTCCACCCCGGTCCTCTCGTACTAGAGGCAGGTCCTCTCAAATTTCTAACGCCCACAACAGATAGGGACCGAACTGTCTCACGACGTTCTGAACCCAGCTCGCGTGCCAC
>CALEIK010000002.1 GCA_937876195.1 uncultured Flavobacteriales bacterium | reverse complement strand
GATCAAAATCCAACCATTACCGGAGCTAGTGATGGTGAAACGTTTACAGTAACAGGTGAAGGTGTAAATGGATGTCAAAATACAGCAATAACAACCGTCACCTTAAATCCACTGCCTACGGTAACTGCAACCAACTCTGGGCCATACTGTGCTAATGATGCGATGGATATCAGTGAAACTGGAGGTGACGCTACTAGTTGGAATTGGACGTCGGATATGGGAGCAACAATCACAAATGCAACAGATCAAAATCCAACCATTACCGGAGCTAGTGATGGTGAAACATTTACCGTAACCGCGGAAGATGCAAATGGATGTTCTAATACAGCAATGACAACCGTTTTAATTAACCCTATTCCCACTGCAACTGCAACCAACTCTGGGCCATACTGTGCTAACGATGTTATGGATATCAGTGAAACAGGAGGTGACGCTACTAGTTGGAATTGGACGTCGGATATGGGTGCAACAATAACAAATGCAACAGATCAAAATCCAACCATCACCGGAGCTAGTGATGGTGAAACATTTACAGTAACAGTAGAAGATGTAAATGGATGTCAAAATACAGCAATGACAACCGTTACTGTTAATCCACTCCCTGCGGTAACTGCAACCAACTCAGGACCATACTGTACTGGTAACGCGATGGATGTTAGTGAAACTGGAGGTGACGCTACTAGTTGGGATTGGACGTCGAATATGGGCGCAACAATAACAAATGCAACAGATCAAAATCCAACCATTACCGGAGCTAGTGATGGTGAAACATTTACGGTAACAGCGGAAGATGCAAATGGATGTTCCAATAATGACATGGTAACAATTACTATTATGGATATGCCAATAGCCGATGTGACCGCAAGTATAGAAACAGGGTTTCCATCCTTGGTTGTTGATTTCTACAATAACTCAGCACTTGCGAATTCTTACTATTGGAATTTTGGCGACGGAACCACAGGAACAACACTCAACTTAAACACACAAACAAATACATTTGACGAGCCAGGAACCTATTGGGTAGTCTTAACAGCTACAAATGGAATCTGCTCAGATTATGATACTGTGCAAATCGTTGTGATGGAGTTTCCTGCACCGATCCTCAATATCCCTAACGTGTTTACGCCGAATGGAGATAATTCGAATGATTTCTTTTTCATAGACGCACAAAACGTGGTCTCAATTGAGTACATCATCGTGAATCGTTGGAATAACTTGATGTTCCAAGGAAATGGAATCAATCCAGTCTGGGACGGAACATCACCGGGAGGAAGTCCTGCCGAAGACGGTGTTTATTTTGTGAAATATGAAATAGTTGGTATAAATGGTGATGTTTTATCTGGACATGGTCATGTGACCCTTGCTCGATAGAATAATTATAAATTTCAGACAAAAAAAGAGAGGGCACGATTTGCCCTCTCTTTTTGATTTGTACCAATAAACCTATACCTCCAAATCAGCACTGATTTTTTGCTTGAAGGTTTTAACTGTTCGGTCAAACTCGTAGAAATAATTGTTGCGCTCTTTTTCGTTGACAACACTGATCAAGCTGGAGTTGGCGATTTGCTTTTCCATGAGTGATTTACTGTCCTTCACATAGTTCTCATCCTCAGTGTGCAAATAATTCATAACGTTATGAGAGATATAGATTCCCTCTAACTCCTTGCCTTTGTAATAAAAAGTGCTGTCGGTATTGATTGTTTCATTCAAATACATCTCAAAATCATTTCCAGAGGCTGGAGCAGTAGTTCCATACATGAACTTTTTTCCGCATGCCGCTTGCTCTTTCAGGTGTGCTGACATCATTTCAATTCGTTCGCAGAGAAAGATTGCGTACTCAGGCTCTTGAAATAAATGCGATTTGTAGTAATAATGAATTTGCCGTAAATAACCACGCATCAATTCTAAATCAAAAATTTCCTTAGATGGGATTGAATTATAAATACTGATGATTTCCTTTCCCAGTCCAAAAGCACGTTCCGTTGTCTTTTCGTGTTGAAACAACTGATCTTTCAATTCATCTATTCGCAAATGTGTCTTCGCCCAGAAAAACAAACTAAACCTTACCAAATGAGGAAAATTCAACAATTGAAAAAAGTGCGTATTCTTAATCGATAAGATGATTTCAGGTTCTCCGAGTGATTTCAATTTCTGAAAAGCAACTAAAATCCCTTCCAGATACGATTCCAATTTGCAATCATAACTTTCAAATGGTGGGTAGGAAAAAACGACCTTCCCTTTTTCCAACTCAATAAGTGCGTCAAAAGAAATATTGAAATGAATGCACAACTTCCTTACTTCTTGTGCGGTTAGATGCGTTTCACCTCTATATCTACGGTACACCGCATCGGGACTAATACTCAAGACTTCAGATAAAATAAATCCCAGAGAATCTTGACCTGCAATCTTGTTCTTGATTAGCTGAAAAAGCGTGGTTTGAATATCTTCTCTCATGGTGAAAATTAGTAAAAAAAATAGAGTCTTGGATTCAAGACTCTATTTTTAATCGTTCGAAAACATTCTGGTTTATGAATTCGCTTGCGTTTTAATCAAATTCAATGCTGAACCTGCACGGTACCAATCAATTTGTTGAGCGTTGTAAGTATGGTTTAACATAATCACATCTTTAGATCCATCGGCATGCACCGCTTCCAATGTCAACTGTTTCCCTGGAGCAAGTGCTTCCAAATCAACAAAGTTGAACGTATCATCTTCTCTAATTTTATCGTAATCCGCTTCGTTTGCAAACGTTAAACCAAGTAATCCTTGTTTTTTCAAGTTTGTTTCGTGGATGCGCGCAAATGATTTCACAATTACCGCAATCACACCAAGGTGACGTGGTTCCATTGCTGCGTGCTCACGAGAAGAACCTTCACCATAATTGTGATCTCCAACCACAATCGATGGAATTCCCGCTGCTTTGTATGCACGAGCCGTTGCTGGGACTTCTCCTTTGCTTCCTGTCAATTGATTCACAACTTCATTCGTTGCTCCACCAAACGCGTTCACTGCTCCAATCAACATATTATTGGAAATGTTATCAAGGTGACCTCTATAACGCAACCAAGGCCCTGCCATAGAAATGTGATCCGTAGTACATTTCCCTTGTGCTTTGATCAACAATTTTGCATTTGTAATATTCTTTCCATCCCAAGGAGCAAAAGGTTCCAATAACTGGAGACGCTCTGAATCTGGACTAACTACCACAGATACAACAGAGCCATCCTCTGCTGGTGCTTGATAACCATTGTCACCTACATCAAATCCTCTCGCCGGCAATTCAAATCCTGTTGGTTCAGCCAAGCGTACTTGCTCTCCTGCTTTGTTCGTCAATGTGTCGGTAATTGGATTAAAATCCAATCTTCCTGAAATCGCTATCGCTGCGACCATCTCTGGTGATGCAACAAATGCGTGCGTATTTGGATTTCCATCTGCACGTTTCGCAAAGTTTCTATTGAACGAGTGTACAATTGAATTCTTTTCTTGCTTCTCTGCTCCTTCTCTGTCCCACTGCCCAATACACGGTCCGCAGGCATTTGTAAAAATTCGTGCAGATTTAAATTTATTGAATGTAGCCATGAACCCATCACGTTCAGCAGTATATCTTACTGTTTCAGATCCAGGATTAATTCCTAAAATCGCTTTTGGCTCCACTCCTTTCGCTACAGCGTCTTCTACAATCGAAGCGGCACGTGATAAATCTTCATACGATGAATTGGTACACGATCCTATCAATGCCCACTCAATCTCTAGCGGCCAATCATTTGCTACTGCCTTTTGTTTCATTTCTGCTACTGGCGTTGCCAAATCTGGCGTAAACGGCCCGTTCAAGTGTGGAGTCAATTCAGATAAATTAATTTCAATCACTTGATCAAAGTACTTCTCTGGATTTGCGTACACTTCCGCATCTCCTGTTAAGTGCTCTGCAATTTTATCTGCAGCGTCCACTACTTCTTGTCGACCTGTTGCTGCCAAGTATCTTCTCATTGAATCATCGTAACCAAAGGTTGAAGTCGTTGCTCCAATCTCAGCTCCCATGTTGCAAATTGTTCCTTTTCCAGTTGCGGACATTGAAATCGCTCCTTCACCGAAATATTCAACAATTGCTCCCGTTCCACCTTTCACAGTAAGAATTCCAGCAACTTTCAATATCACATCTTTAGGCGACGTCCAACCGTTTAATCTTCCAGTCAATTTAACACCGATCAGTTTCGGCATTTTCAATTCCCACGCCATTCCTGCCATAACGTCCACAGCATCTGCTCCTCCTACTCCAATTGCTACCATTCCAAGTCCACCAGCGTTTACTGTGTGTGAATCCGTACCGATCATCATTCCACCTGGGAATGCATAATTTTCCAAAACAACTTGGTGAATAATTCCCGCTCCTGGCTTCCAAAAACCAATGCCGTATTTATCGCACACAGAACTCAAAAAGTTAAACACTTCGTTGTTCTTGTTCAATCCTTCTTGTAAATCTTTATCCGCACCAATTTTCGCTTGAATCAAGTGATCTGCGTGAGCCGTTGATGGGACAGCTACTTTTGGTTTTCCAGCTTGCATGAATTGCAGCAACGCCATTTGTGCAGTTGCATCCTGCATTGCGACACGATCTGGGGCGAAATCAACGTAAGATTTCCCACGTTCAAATGCAGTCGTTGCATTTCCATCCCAAAGATGCGTATACAATATTTTTTCCGCCAATGTAAGTGGTTTACCTACAACTTTTCTTGCTGCCTCTATTCTTTCTGGGTAGTTGGCGTAAACCGTTTTGATCATGTCTAAATCGAAAACCATGTGTGCTTTTTGTATTAAATTATTAATTGTCTTGAAGTCTGGCGAATTTAATCATTTACTCTTGTATTTGAAAGATGCCATGGCGATAATTTTCATTTTATTCGACGAACAATCTTCTTTTTAAGTTGATTTTGTAGCTTTTATCCTACAACCTACCAATTTATTTATTTTTTTTCTATCTTTGCGCTCCTGTTTAGAAAAGCAGGAATTATATTTTATTAATAATTAAAAATTCAATTTTATGAATTCTTACGAAACTGTTTTCATTTTAACTCCCGTTTTGTCTGAAGAACAGACAAAGGAAGCAGTGCAGAAATTCGAGAGCCACATTGGTTCATTGGGTGGAAAGATTAAGCACTCTGAAAGTTGGGGATTACGTAAATTAGCGTACCCTATTCAAAAAAAATCGACTGGATTTTACTTCTTACTTGAGTTCGAAGCGCCAGGAGAAGCAATTGCAGATTTAGAATTAATGTTCAAAAGAGATGAGCGTGTAATGCGTTTCCTTTCTGTAAGAATGGACAAACACCATTTAGAATATGCTGAAAAGCGTAGAGTTAGAATCGGTGCAAAATCAAAAGCTCCTGCAGAAGCTTAATTTATTAACACTTAAAAAGAGAAACAATGGCTCAAAATGATGTTCGTTATTTGACTCCGATTAACATCGAGATCAAAAAAGATAAATACTGTAGATTTAAAAAATCTAAAATTAAATTCATCGACTTTAAGGACGCAGACTTCTTAATGAAATTGGTGAATGAACAAGGAAAGATTTTACCACGTAGAATTACTGGAACTTCAGCGAAGTACCAAAAAGGTGTAAACAAAGCAATCAAACGTGCGCGTCACATTGCTTTAATGCCTTACGTTGGTGACATGTTAAATTAAACGATTGTAGAACAGGATAATAAGTATCAAAATGGAAGTAATTTTAAAAAAGAACGTTGACAACTTGGGATACACGAACGATATGGTTTCGGTAAAGCCTGGTTACGGTCGTAACTTTCTGATCCCACAAGGATATGCAATTTTGGCTACTGCTTCTGCAAAGAAAGCGCATGCTGAAATCATGAAACAAAAATCTCACAAAGAGTCTAAAATTTTAGCTGAAGCGCAAGAGCTTGGAGCTAAAATTGAAGCTACGAGCGTGAAAATCATCACGAAAGCGGGTGATAAAGGAAAGATTTTTGGTTCGGTAAATACGGTTCAATTGTCTGAAGCATTGAAAGCTGAAGGAATTGACATCGACAGAAAATCATTGAAAATTAAAGAAGAGCCAAT
The DNA here is from genome assembly GCA_937876195.1 of uncultured Flavobacteriales bacterium. Taxonomy (GTDB): domain Bacteria; phylum Bacteroidota; class Bacteroidia; order Flavobacteriales_D; family Crocinitomicaceae; genus UBA4466. The sequence goes on along the minus strand of CALEIK010000002.1, from coordinate 13,556 downwards.
TCGTGAAATCGGTTCTTACGAAGCGACTGCAAACCTTCACAAAGATGTGAAAGTGACAATGACCTTCGAAGTTGTTGGTGAATAATTAACAACAAATCATATTGAAAGCCTTTTATCTTCGGATGAAAGGCTTTTTTGTTGGTGATAAACGTATGAATTGCTCCAAAAAGTAACTTAAGTCATTTTTTTTTAAGCAATTATCGCTTAATTTTGCAGAATGAAATTTCTCTACTTCATAGGATTGTCCTTTCTAATTTTTCGTTGTTCTACGAGCGAGAATATTGATATCTCAAAATTGAAAATTTCTACAGAAATTGAATTGGGCGAAAAATTATTCTTCGACCCTATCCTTTCTTTGGACAATTCAATCTCTTGCGCCAGTTGCCACCAACCTCAGTACGCGTTTGCAGATAACAAGGCTTTTTCCATAGGTGTACATGATAGCATTGGAACAAGAAACACTCCTTCTGTTATGAACATGCTGAGTCGCCCGTTTTTCTTTCACGACGGCAGAGCAGCGACATTGGAAGAACAAGCGATCATGCCCGTTGAAAATCCTGTTGAAATGAATCTTTCGTTTGCAGAAGCTGTAAAACGCATCAAGGCAAATAAAGAATATGTACACTTATTCAAAAAAATCTACAAGGAAGAACCGAACGCTAAGAACATTGCCAATGCACTGGCTGAATTTCAACGCGACCTTGAAAGCGACGGCAGCGCACCGCACGATTTATTTGTAAACGGTGATGACACCACAGCGTTGACAGACTCTCAAAAACGAGGTAGAGCATTGTTTCTTTCCGATAAATCGAAATGTTTTGATTGCCACTTTGGACCTGATTTCACAGGAGATGAATTTAGAAACATTGGACTTTTCGATGGAGTGAAATTGGTGGACAAAGGACGGTTTGATATCACAAAAGACCCGAAAGATCTAGGCAAGTTCAAAGTTCCAGGATTGAGAAACGTCGCGCTGACTGCACCATACATGCATAACGGCATGTTCAAAACTCTCGAAGAAGTCATTGATTTTTACAGCAATCCATACGATTTCGTCAAAAATCCAATCAATATGGATACACTGATGATTGAACCGTTAAATCTAACCAAGCAAGAAAAAACTGATTTGGTCAATTTTCTGCATTCTCTCACGGATGAAGAGATTCCTTATGTGAAGCGATAATGTGAATTTAAAGCGCAAACCACCAATCTCACACGATTTTCTTACCTAAAAATTGGATTTATTGTAACTTGCAGTCCAATTATTGAGCAAATGAGATTTTTACTGTACACACTCCCCTTCTTGACCCTGTTTGGATGCAACCAACAAGCATCTGATGCGGACACCAAAATGAGATCTGGAGAAACAGTTAAGATTGAATACGCGACCAATTTCAACTTGCAAAAAACAACACAAGGTTATACGTTGGAAATCATCGACCCTACGACTGGAGAAATTGAGCATTCTTATAATATCAATGATTCCATCGAATACGATGTGATTAGCCTCACTGCTACCATGAATGGCATGTATTCCATTCTAGCAGCACATAAGCACATCAAAGGAATTTCAAGCATTGATTACATTTACGACCCAGTTCTCCAAGAGCGATTTAAGAACAAGAAAATCAAGTCGTTTGGAGATGAAACAAGTCATTCCATCGAGAAAATTATTTCAAGCAATGCCAATACGATCTTGTACAGCGGATTTGGTGATGAATTTCCGAATCAAGCGAAACTGGAAAAACTGAACTTCACTATTATCCCTATTTACGACTGGAAGGAAATTCACCCACTAGGAAAAGCTGAATGGATCAAGGTAGTCGGTGCGTTGACAGGGAAAATAAACGAGGCCAACGCATTTTTCAATCACGTGGTAAGCGAATACAAAACATTGCAGAAGTTAGCTGAGAACGTCACACATCGACCGACATCTATTTCAGGAAATCTAATTGGCGATATTTGGTATACTCCTGCAAGTGAAAGTTACGTCGCTCACCTTATTCAAGACGCTGGGTCGAATTACCGCTATGCGAAGATCAAAGGTGGTGTTACACTTCAATTCTCCATCGAACAAATCATTCAAGACAATGCGAATACAGAATTTTGGATCAATCCTGGCTATCCGTCAAAAGAGAAAATCGACAAGGCCAATCCACACGCGAAATTTTTGAATTGTTATTACAATACCTACTGTTATTCTCCCAATATGGCAAAATTCTGGGAACGAAGTGCCGCTGAGCCTCACTATGTCTTGTCGGATCTTATTCATATATTTCATCCTGAAATCACCGAAATTTCATCGTTCAATTACTACGAGAAAATCAATTGATGCACCAGACGAAAAAACATAGCGTATTCATCATCGTTTTGCTTTTGGCACTGCCCTTCGTTGCTGGCGTACACTTAATTGTGGGACAAATCGGCATTGATTTTACCGATTATTGGCACGCCTTGTTCAGTTTTGATGGAACCAATAGTTACGACATTATTGCGCGCGAAATTCGAATTCCCCGCATGACAATGGCAATTTTGGCAGGAGCGAGTTTGTCCATTGCAGGATTACTCATGCAGACCTTGTTCAACAATCCACTCGCTGGACCGTACGTGCTTGGAATTAACTCAGGAGCCAGTCTGTTTGTCGCGTTTAGTATCATGACGGGGATTCCGTTCTTCACATCCACTTTGGGAATTACAGCAAACGCGTTGATTGGTGCGTTTATTTTCGGACTGATCATCCTGTTTTTTTCGCGATACCTACGAGCACAAATTTCATTACTCCTCGTTGGATTAATGCTTGGAAGCTTCACAAGTGCCCTGGTTTCCATTGCGCAAACGGTCAGTCAAGCGGATGAATTGAAAGTCTACACGTTGTGGGCACTTGGCTCCTTGCAAAAAGTCGAATTTCAGCATTTACTTCCGATTCTAGGTGTATTTATGGTTGGAATCGTTCTTACGTTTTTCGCTGCAAAATCGTTGAACATACTGGTGATTGGTGAAGAAAATGCGAAACTGCTAGGTGTCAACATCAAGCGCGCACGACTGTTTATCATAGCGCTGACAGCTGTATTTACGGGATTAATCACAGCATTTTGCGGTCCAATTGCCTTTGTTGGATTGGCTGTACCCAACCTAGTAAGAATGATTCTTAAAACGCAGTCGCACGTCACGCTCATTATCTCAAGCGCATTGGTTGGTGCAATTTTCATCCTGCTGTGCGATATTTGCATTCAGTTGATTGAACCACATTTCCTCATTCCGATTAACATCTTCACCTCGTTGATTGGAGCACCATTCGTCGTATTTATCATTTTAAAAAAACTGCGATGATTAGAATAGAACAGTTAAAAGTTGGCTATCACTCGGCGTTGCTTTCATTTCCATCGATTGAATTGAAACAGGGAGAAATGTACGCGCTTATCGGTCGCAACGGGATTGGAAAATCTACTTTTCTAAAAACGATTACGGGTCAACTCGCTCCGATTGAAGGAATCGTGTTCATGAACGATCGCGACATTGCGACAATTCCGTTCAACGCCCTGCCCCGCTTTTTATCCTACGTCAATGCACGTTTTCCGCTGGTCGATTTCCTATCCGTTCACAGTTTTATCGCGCTGGGACGGTCTCCGTACACCAATTTACTTGGGAAATTGAGTTCAGACGATTTGGACATCATTTCTTCGGTAATTGAACAATTGAACATTGCACATTTGAAAGATCGTTTTACCTCAGAATTAAGCGATGGAGAACGTCAACTCGTGGCGATTGCGAAAGCTGTTGTGCAACAAACCGATATCATTGTGTTGGATGAACCAACGGCCTTTTTGGACTATGCGAACAAAGAAGAAGTCCTGAACCAATTGACCTCCATTGCGAAATCGATGAATAAATGTGTCATTGTTGCAACGCACGACATCGACTTGGTAGTGAACAAAGGCATTCAATTTCTGTTGATTGATGAAACACTCAAAACTGGAAATATTTACGATGCGACCATCACGAAAGCGGACATTTTAGCCACCTGTTTTAAATCCATGCACGTATGATTTCTGTAGAACAAGCATTTAAGATCATTGACACGATTCAACCCTTGGATCCAATCAATATTTCGATTCAAGAATCACTGGGATATACACTTGCAGAAGACGTTGTTTCACCGATAAACATGCCACCGTTCAATCAATCCGCTATGGATGGTTATGCGGTGAATGGAACAGGAAATCGTTTTACATTGGTTGGAGAAATTAAAGCAGGCGACAATGCCTCTTCCCTCCTATTAAAACAAGGTGAAGCGGTGAGAATTTTCACTGGAGCGATGGTTCCCACTTCTGCGACAAGTGTAATTCGCCAAGAAATTGTAGAGAAATTGGATAACAGCATAAAAATTACTGACAGTTACGAGCAAAATCAAAACATTCGTTTTATCGGTGAACAAATTGAAAAGGGCGCAGTTGCAGCAAAAGAACGCACCTTGGTTACTCCCGGAGTTCTTGGCTTTTTAGTGGGAATCGGTATTCAAACAGTTTCCGTGTTTCGAAAACCAAGCATTGCAATTCTTGTCACAGGAGACGAATTGATTCCATCTAGCGAATCACTAACACCGGGCAAAATTTATGAATCCAATTCCTTCATGATTCAAGCAGCTTTTCGATCCATAGGTTATGAAGCCACAATTGACGGCGTAAAAGACGACTTTGAAGCGACAAAACAACAATTTGCAACACTAATTGCAACAAACGATCTTATCATTGCAACGGGCGGAATCTCTGTCGGTGATTACGATTACGTTGGAAAAGCGCTCGAGGAATTAGGCACAGAACAACTGTTCTACAAAGTCAAACAAAAACCAGGGAAGCCTCTTTATCTTGGCAGAAACGGAAACTCCTATATTTTTGGACTTCCTGGAAATCCTGGGGCAGCTCTGTCTTGTTTTTACATGTACGTCGCCCCTGTTTTAGCACAATTGATAGGCAGAAGAACGCCTTTCAATCCACCAAGGGTCGTTGAACTCACCCACGATTACACAAAACCAAAAGGATTGACACAGTTCCTCAAAGCCAATTTCAAAGGTGATACAGTGACCATACTTTCACACCAAAGTTCGGCCATGCTGAATATCTACACCGATGCCAATTGTATTCTTCGCCTGGAAGAAAATGATACGGGTTGGAATGCTGGAGATGAAGTGGTAATTTACCCGCTTTCTTGCTAGTACTGTAAAATCGAATTTTCTATTCCAACTTCGCGGGGTTATCACGATTGTCCCAAAACAAAAGTAGTCGAATCGTGTTTTTATTCTCGAAACGATAAAAAAGTGTGCTATGCGGGTGTATCACAGCTTTGCGTGTCCGTTTAAGCTTTTTAGATTTCGATTCTGGAAATGCTTTTGGAAATTTTTCTATTGCAGCAATTGTTTCAAATACTTGTCGCACAAAAACAGCTTCTTCATTTTCTGAAAAACGTTGACAAATTTGGTTACAAATTCTTTTGTAAGAAGCTATTGCGCGTTCTCCCCAAATGATATTCATCTCCTACAACTTTAATTGGGGAAACTCCTTTCTAGCTTGAGCCATCATATCAGCATGCGAAGTACCTTTTTCACCTTTTTCTGCCTCTCTGATACTCAAGAGTAATTCATCTAAAATATTAGAAGGAAGTTCATCAGCCCAATCTTTTTCGTTGTTTGATACTTTAGAAAGTAAAGTGTAGACAGCTTTAAGCACCGAATCATCACTAATTCCATGCAAAAGTTGACTAATGCTCGCTTTTAATTCCGCTGTACTCATAATCCAAATTTAAGGAATTTTCATGTGATTTAATAAAATTGTATGCCAAAATGTAATCTATTGCTTATTTTAGAATCTAGAATGTGTTTCAAACACGAAGAAGAACACAACGTAATAATTCAATCATTGCAAACTATTTCTTACCTTAGCGTTATATCTTCAAAGAAATAGCGCTTATGCCAGCATCGGATAAATACCGCATCGAAAGTCGGATTTGGATTTCCACCGAAACAGGTATGTATTTGGGGAAAGGAAGGATTCAATTGTTGGAAGAAATCAACCGATTAGGTTCCATTGCCAAAGCAGCAAATGCAATGGAAATGTCGTACAAAAAGGCTTGGAAACTCCTGAAATCAATGAATGATGCGAGTGGAGCACCGTTGTTGCAGAAAACAATTGGTGGAGCTGGTGGCGGTGGAACGGCGTTAACGAAAGAAGGATTAAAAGTCATCCAAGCTTTTAACAAACTGGAGAACGAACATCAACGTGCATTGGAGAAACGCTTTAAAAAATATGAGTTCTGATGAAAACGACTGGAATCATATTAGCTGGTGGAAAAAGTTCACGCATGGGAAGGGATAAAGCCTTGTTGAAATACGAGGGGAAATCATTTTTGGAACATTGTGCCGATACGCTTATTACAGTTTGTGATGAAGTTCTGATTAGCGCCAATCATAGTTATCCAGATATTAGTTTGAAAGTGGTGTATGATATCTATGACAACAAGGGTCCGATTGGTGGAATTTACGCTGCAATGCAGTGCGCAAAATACGACAATATTTTATGTTTAAGTGTCGACGCGCCTTTGGTGACTTCTGACTTTTTGCAGTGGATGTTAGCTCATCAGACTGGAGCAACTTCGGTATTTGTCAAAGAAGAAGGTAAGTGTCACCCACTTATCGCAATTTATCGAAAGGAAGATCAAGAAATCCTTCTTAATCAAATCAATAACAATGAATTAAGAATGTCTAGTTTAATTAAAAAATTAAATCATTTAAGTATCGATGCGGAGGATTATCCACAGTATAACACAGCCCTTTTGAAGAATATCAATACCCCTGACGAGTACAAAAAAATAAAGTCGCTATGATTACAGTTCGTTACTTCGGAATGGTTGCCGAAAAGCTAAACAAGCAAGAAGAAAAATTGGATTTCAGTGAAGTTCAACTTCCCGTAGCGCTGAACGATTTTTTTAAAAATCGCTATACATCCCTTGAAAAAATATCATTCGTTACGGCAGTGAATCACACCATTTCCAACGAACTCGATTCTCTCGATGACATTGAAGAAATAGTTTTACTCCCCCCATTTGCGGGCGGATAATTAGAAGAATATGAAGAAAAGCTTAGTCGAAGGACCAATCAGTCCACAATTTATCGCCGATTCCATTGCGAAGCATCAAACAAAAACAAGCATTGGTGCGCATCAGATTTTCTTGGGACAAGTCAGGGCGGATGAAATGGATGGGAAAACCGTACACGCGATTGATTATTCAGCACACGAGGAAATGGCTGAACAAGCGTTTCATACCATTCGAGAAACAACTTTTGAGTTATTCCCATTGACATGTATGCACATTTACCACAGCACAGGCGAAGTAAAGGCTGGAGAAATTTGTTTGTTCGTGTTTGTCTCCTCTGCCCACAGAGAAGCAAGCAATAAGGCAATCGTTTACTTGGTCGAAGAAATAAAAAAGAACGTTCCCATCTTCGGGAAGGAATTGTTTGAAGACGGAACGCACGTTTGGAAAGAAAATAAATAGAAATGGTTGACATCACACATAAATCGACGACACTGCGGAGGGCAATTGCTCAGGCAACGTTTAAAGTCAGCGCACAAGCGACAATTGACGCGGTAATCAACAATACCGTTCCAAAGGGAAACGTATTTGAAATGGCGAAAACAGCAGGATTATTTGCTGTAAAAAAAACATCGGACATCATTCCCGATTGCCACCCCTTGCCTATTGAATACGCACATATTTCCTATGAAATTGAAGGATTGGAGATTATTATTTCCATGGAAGTCAAAACGATTTACCGTACAGGTGTGGAAGTTGAAGCGATGCACGGTGCAAGCGTTGTGGCGTTGACGATGTACGACATGCTCAAGCCGATCGATAAAGGGATTGAAATTCACGCAATCAAGCTGCTAGAGAAACAAGGTGGAAAATCAGACTTCAGTGATAAGTTTAGAAACGACATCACTGCTTCGGTGGTAGTTTGTTCCGATACCATTGCTGCAGGACAAAAAGAAGACAAAGCAGGAAAAGTAATCATTGAACGATTAGAGAAGTACGGCATTTCAATTGTCAATTCAACCGTAATTCCCGATGAAAAGTCAGCCATTGAAGCCGAAGTGCAATCTGCAATATCTAAAAACACCGATTTATTGATCTTCACAGGAGGAACTGGCATGTCAGCGCGCGATGTCACTCCAGAAACGTTAATCCCGCTCCTCGATCGAGAAATGCCAGGTGTCACTGAAGCCATTCGAAGTTACGGACAAGATAGAACACCATTTTCCATGTTATCACGGAGCGTCGCAGGTGTGAAAGACAAAACGGTCATTCTTGCTCTGCCAGGTTCAACCAAAGGTGCAGGCGAATCCATTGATGCTGTTTTCCCTTCACTGTTGCATGTATTCAGAATTTTTAAAGGCGCTCGTCACGATTAGGTAAGCTATGAGCAAGAATCAACGATATCAAGACTGGAAAGCTGGTTATCTTCTTAGACATAAGCGAGAGAAAAAAATATATATTTTAAAAATAAGTATTGGAGCTCTTTTGTTAGCACTACTTTATTGTTGGTATACGGATCGTTTGACGTTTTTTGCTCAACCAACGGACTTTACAAAGGGCGTAGTCACCAAAACTAAACCATGGAGAATTAGTTCAAAGGCTGGAATGATGTCTTATATTCAACATGCCACATACACATACACTATTGATGGAGAAAAATTTGAAGAAGGGTTTTTCCCTACTAAATCTATTGGACGACTGCATGAAGGCGATACTCTGAATATTCAATATTCTATGTTTTTTAATGGATTATCAAAAGTTGTAGAAGTCCTTCATTGTCCACATAATAATTAGCATTTGACGAATCAAAATCTCATCGACACCTTTGGTCGTACCCACGATTACTTACGCATTTCGCTGACCGAAAAGTGTAATCTGCGTTGCACGTATTGCATGCCAGCCGAAGGTGTGCAATTGAGAGATAAATCGATCTTTATGCAGACGGATGAAGTCGTGACGATTGCCAAAGAATTAGTCGCGCTTGGCGTTAAAAAAATACGGTTGACAGGTGGCGAACCATTGGTGAAGAAGGGAATTGAAACGATACTGGATGAACTGGGAAAATTGCCCGTTGAATTATCGCTCACCACAAATGCAATCCTTGTCGACAAGTATATTGATGCTATTCAGAACGCAGGAATCACTTCGGTAAATGTCAGTTTGGACTCGTTACAGCAAAATCGCAATATTGCGATATCTCGAAGAGACTATCACCACCGGGTTCTGTCCAATATCCAGTTACTACTCGACCGTGGCTTCACTGTCAAAATTAACGTGGTACTAATGCGTGGAATGAACGACGATGAAATTATCGACTTCATTGAATGGAGTCGCACAGAAAAAATTGAAATCCGTTTTATTGAGTTCATGCCTTTTGATGGAAACAACTGGAACAGAGAGCAAACCGTTTCGTTTGAAGAAATTCGCAATATCGCAATATTTCGATATGGCGAAATGAATGTGCACTCCCTAAAAAGCGCTGAAAACGACACTACTCGACATTTTGCAATTGAAGGCGCACTTGGAACTTTTGGAATCATCAGTACGGTAACCAATCCATTTTGTGATTCATGCAACCGCATTCGTTTAACGGCCGACGGAAAAATAAAAAATTGTTTATTCTCAAACCATGAACTCGATTTGCTGAGCGCTTATCGAAATGGGGAATCCATTGCTCCATTGGTCGCACAATCAATCCAAGCAAAGAAAAAAGGATTGGGTGGAATGAAAGATTTTAGTCAACAAGAGTTAGCGCAACACGATAATCGTTCGATGATTACGATTGGAGGTTGAAACTGCTACTTACTCAACGCCAACTGCAGCTGACTCAAAAACACCAATTCAGATTTATTCTTCTGGGCAAACGCGGAAGCAATTCTATTCGCAGTACTTAAAATAAGTCTGTTGGTTTTATCTGTAAATAGGCTTGAGTGAATCTTTTTAAATTCTTTGAGGTCACCAAGGGCATCTTCAACAACCTCATCATTGCTATATAAATAATCAAACACGATTTCAATTTGGTGTGCTGAATCAGAATTAAAATCGTCAAATGTCTCATCGACCTCCAACCATTCCTCGTTGACCATCTGTTTCATTGCATCGACTTCCTCTGGTCGAATTACATTATCCGCTTGTGCAGCTGCATAAAATAACCGTCCCAAGACTTGGTAAAAAGCCACCATTGATTCATCCTTTGTTCTCATCTCACTCATTTTTATCGTGTTGAGGATAAAGTTAAACAATTTAGACCAATGGTAACATGACATTTATCATGTTAAACGAAATATAACTAAGATCGGTTTCTCTGCGCCTCTTTGACCATTAAAAACATAAAGTTCACTACCTTCTCAAAGGATTCAAAGGCTTTAGCATTGGCAATCGGACCATAATGCAGGTATGTCATAATACCGTTTTGCACTCTGATAGAAGCTGCCATATCCTTTTTGAGATTCGACAACTCACCTTGTAGTTTATAGTTGAAAAAGGACCGAAACTTGTTCTCATCCTTTGCCTTAATTAGAAATTTCTTGTCAAATTCGGCGTCACCAAACTCAATATCCTTCATCCCTAACATTTTGCCTGCTTTACTAAAAAAATGCTCCTTTCCGATTTTGAAATCATAATCGAAGGGCACATTTTCTATGATTGCTCTTGTCACGACAGTTTTACTCTTTCCCGAGCCTTCCATTTGCTCGTAGATTACAAAAGGCATTTCATTCCAAACTCCTTCTACAACATTTAATGCTGTGAGCATGTACTTAGAAGAACTGTGATTTAAGTTGTGCTTGCGGGCAAAATCACTATAAAATGCTGACTTTCTCCCATTGATTTTCTTCGTATACTTTACTGCCCAAATGATGATTAGGGCAAATATACCAAAGCCGATAATTAATGCAATTGCTACTTCCATGGTCCTACCTGTTTGCTATTCAAACTTTTACTTCATTGAAAAGCAAATTTAAAAAATTTACACGTCAAAACGATAGGCGTTCATGACTTTTACCCAAGCCTTGAAAAGTTCTTCACAAATTTTTCTTTGTTATCGTCTTGACGTGTAAATTTTGTAGAGATGAAAAGAATGTTGGCGCCTATGCTTTCGCACCGTTTCTTGAATATAGCACTTTCAAGGCTTAAAGCATGGGAAAAGTACTATCCGTGCACGTTTCACTCAACTCTTAACACTTTTTTCGTTGTTCCATCGTCATAGATGTATATTAGCAGAGTATTTGGCTCATCGGGAATATCATTTCCAATCAAATCGATGATGCGAACGACTTTTTTGGAATTCATATTCAATTCATCGATTCCCCAAGAGCACATGTCTTCGCAATAACTAGTATCCATGCATCCCAACGCACTTATTATAACCGCAACGTTTCCTCCATAACTGGAGGAGTAATAATCCAAAGTATCTCCTATAAATGGTGAATACATATCATCACAATTAACCCATTGATATGAATCTATTGTGAATCCCGCTCCATAAACCCCCCAATAACAATCTAACCCTCCCAAGGAATAGTTTACTGATACGTATGCACAAGTATCCATTTCTATAATAATACAAGAGGTATCCTTACAATCATTTGCATCCACAATTGCCAATCCATATTCTCCGGCACAAACATTATCTAATGGACTACTTTGAATACCATAAGGTACTCCTGTCGTACAATCAATCCATGAATAACCGTACCATGGCCATGATGACATGGGAGTGCCCCCACTCGCATGCCATGCAAGCTCTCCATCGCACGCGCCGACAGCCGAAAGTGGATTTGTAATAAATATCTCGGAAACAAATTCGGGGGGTTCGGAAACTTCAATACTATCAACCGCGATGCATCCCAAGTTATCAGTAATCGTGAGCACATATAAACCTGAACAAACATATTCAAGATCTTGTGTCAAATCTCCGGAAGACCAGTTATATAAAAAAGGGGGAGATCCTACAAGTTCAGCAAACACGAATCCATCACATTCACCATAACAGGAAACACCTACACCATTATAGTCAGAAGCAGTTAAAGTTACGTCACATTGGGCAATTGCTTGCTGACAACAGGCTAAGAGTGTTATTGCTAGTATTTTTTTCATTGCATACAACTTATTCAATTCTACCAAAAAACTCCACAAACCCACATTGGTTTTATACAGTTCTACGATTAATTATCTCCCTAAATATAAAAAAATAACCGCACACAGAAGAGAATCCCTCCACGAGAAAATAACAATGCAACAAGACCCCAACGAGTCACGTCAACACCAATAAAACAAATTGAATTTAACGCACTAACGCAATTGGGTTCTCCAGGAATTTCTTCACTGTATTCAAGAACTTAGAGCCTGTCACACCATCTACCACACGGTGATCGCATGAAAGAGTTACTCTCATGACGTTACCAGGAACCACTTGACCGTCTTTTACGACAGGTACTTGCTTGATTCCACCAACTGCGAGAATACAACTGTCTGGAGGATTGACAATCGCTGTGAATTCTTCGATTCCAAACATTCCTAAGTTAGAAATGGTGAATGTATTTCCTTCCCAATCGCTTGGTTGCAATTTCTTGCTCTTCGCTTTGGCTGCAAAATCTCTGACTTCCGCTCCAATGCTTGATAAATCTTTTCCATCTGCAAAACGCACGACTGGTACAAGTAATCCTTCATCAACCGCAACAGCAACACCAATGTGCACATGCTCGTTACGACGAATAACATCTCCAAGCCAAGCACTATTTACCGCTGGGTGTTCTCTCAACGCCAATCCACATGCTTTAATCACCATATCGTTAAATGACACTTTGGTATCATCTAAGGCGATCAGTGATTTACGCAAAGCCATTGCATTGTCCATGTCAATGTCCAATGTCAAGTAAAAATGTGGTGCTGTAAATTTGCTTTCTGAAAGTCGTTTTGCAATAGTTTTACGCATTTGAGAAATCGGTTCATCTTTGAATGATTCTACACCAACAAATGCACGTTTTGTATTTCCACCACCCGTGTACGGAGTATAATGATCAATATCGCTTTTTACAATTCTTCCTCCCTCACCTGTTCCAATCACATTTGACAGCTCGATACCTTTTTCATTTGCCATTTTCTTTGCCAACGGCGATGCAGCAACTCTTCCGTTCGCCTCTGTGATTGCAGTAGCAGTCGCTGCAGGTGTCGCTTTTGGTGCTTCTGCCGCAGGTTTCACTGGTTCAGGACTTGGAGTAGACTTTTCTTCAACCACATCCTTTTCAGCTTCCTTGGGAGCGTCCGCTTGGGGTGCTTCCTTTTCGGCTTTTGCCAAAATAGCCTTTACATCCTCGTCTTTCTCACCAATAATTGCCAAAATAGCATTTACAGGAGCCGCTTTACCCTTCTCTACACCAATGTGCAACAAGAATCCGTCGTAAAATGACTCAAATTCCATGGTCGCTTTGTCTGTCTCGATTTCCGCAAGGATTTCTCCAGACGAAACT
>CALEIK010000001.1 GCA_937876195.1 uncultured Flavobacteriales bacterium | reverse complement strand
ATCAGCAAAAATTCAAATACATCTTAGTTGATGAGTACCAGGATACAAATTACGCGCAATACTTGATCGTCAAAAAACTGGCTGCCGTTTATGAAAATATTTGCGTGGTTGGCGATGATGCGCAGAGTATCTATTCCTTTCGTGGTGCGAACATTCAGAATATTTTGAACTTCAAAAAGGACTATCCCGATTTTAAATTATTCAAACTCGAACAAAATTACCGAAGCACCAAAAATATTGTTGAAGCCGCAAATGGGGTGATTGCTCGTAACAAGGATCAAATCAAAAAAACGGTTTGGACGGATAACAAGGAGGGACAGAAAATCAATGTCATTCGCACCCTTACGGACAATGAAGAAGGGAAGACCATTACGAATAAAATCTACGATAAATGCCGCGCTGAAGGTTTAGATTACAGTAATTTTGTGATTCTTTACCGCACCAATCGCCAATCGAGATCGTTTGAGGAATCGCTTCGAAAGTTAAATGTTCCGTATAAAATTTACGGTGGATTGTCCTTCTATCAACGTAAGGAAATCAAAGATTTACTTGCTTATTTTCGTTTGACTGCCAATCACAATGATGAAGAAGCATTGAAGCGTGTCATTAATTATCCGAAGCGAGGAATTGGAAAAACGACAATTGAAAACATCATTATTGCTGCCAACCAATACAATGTCAGTCCATGGGATATCATTTCCAACTTTAATAGTTTTCCTGTCGCGATCAATGCCTCGGCCAAGAACAAGATTTCGGATTTTGTCACGATGATAAAAAGTTTTAAGGCACAGTTGGAATCGTTGGATGCCTATACGTTGGGACAAGAAATTGCTAAATCGTCGGGGATATTAAAGGAACTGCATACGGACAAAGACAAAGGTCCAGAAGAAATTGAGCGCTATCAAAACATTGAAGAGTTGTTGTCTGGTATAAAATCCTTTGTGGAGAATCAACCTGAGGATGCTTCCAAGTCGCTTTCAGAATTCATGTTGGATGTTGCACTGCTCACCGATGCGGATGATGAGAAAGGCGATGACAAAAATCACGTGACTCTAATGACCATCCACTCGAGTAAAGGGTTGGAATTTCAGCATGTCTATTTGGTTGGACTGGAAGAAAATTTATTCCCTTCCCAAATGGCGCTGAATACACGTTCGGAATTAGAAGAAGAACGTCGCTTGTTTTACGTGGCGATTACACGTGCGAAAGAGACATGCACACTGTCATATGCCACCTCTCGTTTTCAGTGGGGCAACCTCATCTCAGCGGAAGCAAGTCGTTTTATTTCTGAAATCAATGAGAATTTTGTGACGCATGAAAGTCCCGAAAGAGGTCAAGGAAGATCTTTATCAGGAAGAGCAGCAAGCTATGAGCAACCGTTTACAGGAGGACTGAATAAGTCTTTTGTTTCGCGTTCTCTCACTCCCATCCAAAAAGTTGGTAACCCTGTAGGCAAAGTAAGTGCTGGTGATGTTCATTTAAAAGTGGGTTACAATGTTGAGCACGATCGTTTTGGAAAAGGAAAAGTGACGCAGCTCACAGGTGATGGCGGCGATAAGAAAGCGACGATTTTCTTCCCACACCATGGTTCGAAAACGGTCTTATTGCGTTTCGCAAACTTGAAAGTACTTGAATCGGAGTAGGGAAAAGATCAGGGATTCACAGTGTTTACTAGTATTTTAGCTTTTCATGATTCAAATGGTTCTAAGGTTTGCAATTTCGAAATATTGCGATATATCGAAATTACCTTCAGTGCTTGCTGCGCAGTGGGATATGTCAAAATCGCAATGTTACCTTCCCTGATATTTGCTAGTTAGGAATGAAATGCAATATCGCAATATTTCGATATTGCTATATTGCAAAACAGAGATGACGGTTCAACGAAACAGTCTTAACATCTTACACCTTTTAGTCTTGATTCTCTTAAAACGGATAACCTATACCAAAGTGCAGGGTAGGAATAAACGGAAGCGGCATCACCTCTTTGTAATAAGGATCTCCAAATGCTGCTATACCTTCTTCATAATAGGGTGTTCTTGACTGAAACACCCAGCGTGCACCTTCTGGAAGCGCTGGATTCATGATTGGCATCCCTAAATCAACTCGAATAATAAAGAAATCCAAATCCATCCTAAGTCCAACACCTGCTGCCATTGCAATTTCTTTGTACCAATTTCCAGATATCTTCCCTCCTATCCTGTTCGGGTCTTCAAACATTGTCCAAATATTTCCTGCATCTACAAAAACAGCTCCTTTGAATAGAGAAGAAATTGCAAAACGAAATTCTGCCGATGCGCTTAGTCCAATGTCGCCTATTTGGGTCGCCGTCCTATTTGGGTCCAAGTAATACTTATACGACCCTGGACCTAATGCTCTAGCTCTCCAACCTCTATTGTCATTGGCTCCACCGGCGAAAAAACTATAATCGTAGGGCATCGATGTTTTTGTGTTGCCATAAGGAAGTCCAGCACCGATATCTAACTTAAAATTGAGACTTTTTTCCTTTTTCAATGGTTTCGAGAAAATGAGTTCGTTGTCCAAGCGCGCAAATTGCGAGTATCCAATTCCAAACATTGAGTGCTGTCCGTTCTTCACTGTATCTTGATAAGCTTTGAACAACGAGAATATATTTCCTGCAGGGTCAAAAGACGACTTGAAATAGACCTGCATGTCTCCCTTTCTGTTTTCCTTTTCACGAATATTGTACTCGAAGGTGAATTTCCAATCTTGCCAGATAAACTGATCGCTGTATGCATTTATCAGGAATAAGTCGTTCAGGCTATTCAATTTTGCTTCAAATTCTGGGGTATTTTCAATTCCTACGAATTTAACGACAGATGCTCCTGGAAATCCACATTGAAAAATCATTGTTTTGGATACAAAGAACTTCCACAAATATCCCATTTGAAATGTTCCTCGGGTAAAATCATCTCGTCGTTGAAAGTTGTACGCCGTAGAAATGATTGTCTTCGGGCGCAATTTTTTTGAAAAATCTGACACTCTCAACGGAAACAAACCTGGAAGTTCTAGCTGACTACTTGGTCCAATTTCAAAGGTATTAAAACTTCTTCCTGCCGACTGAATTTTATCACCATCCAATGTTTCATCGAAAACGGGTGGTTGCGATTCAAAACCACCTGAGAAGGAAATCGTGAGCTTCTCTGCACCCCTGAATAAGTTTTTATTCACATAATTGACCGTCGCGGCCACACCTAGAAAGCCATTGGAATTCGTTGCACGGGGTTCAAAACTAAAACTCTGCTTTTTACTCGGAACTAAATAATAATGTGCGTCCAAGCAGCCCAAATCTTCTTGTTCCTCCAATTCCGTTTTAACAATATCAAACAAATCCAACTGCAGCAAACTCAAATACGTCTTTTCCAGATGCCTTTCTGAATATCTGCTGTCTATTTCTAAATAATTCTGTGCTTCCAATACTTTAGGCTTCACCACTAACTTTCCATTGTACATGAAAACTGCCACCCTGGAGATGTCAATTCCACCGGTTTCCTTGTCCCTGTATCTAGTAAAATACATGGTGTCTAATGTCCTTAAAAACTGTCCGTCCATTGCAGTGACACCTAGCTCCTTTATTCTTCGGTTAAAGTCATTGTTTGCCCCTAAAGTATCCGCCAAATGAAAATATACATTACTAATAAAAGCTTCCTTATGTTTTACTCTTGTCACTGAATCTCTCCCATCTTCTGATAATAATACACGGTCACTAAACTGTACCCCCATGACCACTTTCATCCCTGCCCTACTCGTATCAATATGAAATCGAACATGGCTGGTGCTAAACCCATAGATTCCATCATTCCTCATGTACTTCGCTACCCTGTATCGGTGATTATCCAATAAATCCGAATCGAACGGTTTACCTATTAAATCATGTGCTTCACTCTTTTTTAAAAACTCATTGTATTTCTCTGCGACGAGTGGGTTATTTTCAATAATGTATATGCTATCAATGATGTACTGCGGACCCGTTTCAATGGAATAGGTAACAATGCACTTTTTATTGTCTTTAAACTCCACATCTCCGACGACACTTCCATAGTAGTAGCCTTTACTTTTCAAAAATGCCTGAAGCTGTTCGAGTGACTTAAGATATGGAATTGTATCAAAGACAACGGGCGGTCTACCAATTTTGTACTTGTACCACTCTCTGAAGAACTTTCTTGGTTCTAATGTGTCCTTCAGTGGAATTATCTTTTGCGTGTAATAGGCTTTACCCTTCTTTACGGCCTTGTCAACCCTTTGACTATTTATTCTTTGTTGCTTCTCAAGCCTTTCCTTATTCTTTCGTTTGATTTTTTGATTCTTCCGAAGGCGCTTATCGGCTACTTTTGTCGAGTCGATAATATTAAATGCCATGAGCTTCCATTTCACTCCAAAGCGCTTGTAATTGGGTTGCTGACGAATAATGCTGGTCACATCCTCTTTGGGAATTTTATCTCCTGAAATTTCAATCTTGTTCTTTTTGAGTAAAAACTTATTCTCAGGAACATACTTCGTCTGTTTGCAGGAGAACATACCGACAACAAAAATTAAAAGAATATATGTATGTTTGAACTTTAGCACGCACCGTTATAAGTGACAAAAATAATAAAACCATTGTTGGAAACTCTTTCTAAAAATAAGATTAAGTGGATTAAATCACTTCGATTAAAGAAAAATCGAAGTGAGGCCGATGTTTTTATTGTCGAAGGACAGAAAATGGTGGATGAACTCATTCAATTTTGGCCCGAGAATATTGAGTTTATATGTACTTCTGGATCAGCAATATCTTATGAAGGATTGGTTTATCGTACCGATGAGAAAACCATCAAGGAATTAAGTACTCTTACGACTCCCAACGAGGTCCTCGCCGTCGTTAAAAAACCCATTTTTACATCTTCCATGGCGCGTTTCGTATTAGCTTTGGATGGCATTCAAGATCCAGGGAATTTGGGTACCATTATTCGAACTGCAGACTGGTTTGATGTGGACCAAATTGTTTGCTCGAAAGGAACAGTTGATATGTATAATCCAAAAGTGATTCAATCGAGCATGGGTTCGTTGTTTCGTGTGAACATCGAGTATGTTGATTTAGAAACATATCTGAAACAAACAAACCTCCCGATTTACGGTGCACTGCTAGAAGGACCGCCCATTTACACAACGTCACTCAAAAAGGAAGGAATCATCGTTATGGGAAACGAAGGAAATGGGATCTCTGCTGAAATTAAAGCACTTATTCAGTATCCAATTCATATTCCAAAACACGGAGAAGCAGAGTCACTGAACGTATCCATTGCAACTGGAATTATACTTTCTGAATTTAAGAGAAAATAAATGGTAGCATCAACTTTTTTTGGATTGATTAAACTGCACACTGGCTGAAACCCACTGAAATGAAATTGCGAAAATTATATCATTTTTATTTGCAGAGCTAAAAATTAAGTTTAGTTTTGTCACCGAAACTTATTATATAAACAAATCTAATTTATTATTATGAAAAGAGTATTAGGAGTAGCTGCAGTGGCAGTATTAGGAGTTGTTGCATTGGCATCTTGTAAAAAAGATTACAAATGTACTTATGACGGTGTAGTTATTAGCGAATGTACTGGTTGTAACAAAGCATCAAAAGAAGCATTTGAAGCAAACTGTACACTTCTTGGAGGAACATCTTCAACAAAATAATTCTTTTATCCTCTGAAGAGAGGATAAACATTTAAAAGGAAACTTCGGTTTCCTTTTTTTTTACAAAAAATACGTCATTTGCCGTAAGACACTGTTATAAATATTTATACTATCTTTGGCAAAACAAAAAACTAATTTATTATGAAAAAGGTATTAGGAGTAGCTGCAATTGCAGTATTAGGA